>CANENE010000004.1 GCA_947428835.1 uncultured bacterium
TGTAAATCTTTCCTGATAATTATCATATTTTTGGACACCATAGCTTTGCTATATTGAATTAACATGGTTGAAAAGTACGAAATCTATATATTTTTATTTTTCCGCTAAAATGTGCCCTGTAATAGTTTTTGTCCTATCTCCTGCGGCAACACCATCTGAAGCAATATATATCGGATATCTATCGCATTTCAACGGTTCAAAATCCTCGCCTTCCTGTAGACCTGCAGTGATTTTTTCATCAATACAATTGGGTCCTTTGTTGCGTCCGTTTGTATCAACAAATATGTAATATAATGAGCTATTGGTAAGTTCATCAAGGGTTGAAAAGGTATTAATTTGCGATTTTCTTTTAATCTCTTGTGTTAGCTGCCCTTGTATTTTATAGGATAATCCGTCTTCTGTATTTATCCATAGAGCTGAATAATCCGGATTTTCAGGAAGCTCATTAAGAACTTGTTCATTTGATTCATCCCAATAATCTTTAAAACTAACATTTTGAACCAATGCATCATGCATGGCTCTAAGATAGGTTTCATCGGATTCGTATGCATTTACATGAGGAAAGTCGCCTTGAGATGTTTCTATAGACATAATTGTCGCCATGATGTTAAACGCTCTTTTGTATGCAGTTTTGAAATGTGCATTTTGCAGATTTATAGTTAAAATAGGTACGACAAGTACGGCTAAAACGCCCATTAATACTAAAACAATAAGTATTTCTGCTAATGTAAACCCTTTTTTAAATTCCATCTTTACCTCTTGCCTCTAATTATACTTGAAGTTTTAAAATGTGTAAATATATTATACATTTATTTATAAATGCACATAGTATTTTTGTTTAGAAAAATATTAATTTACAAAAATTTTTTGCAATTGTTGTTTGAAATAGGATTTATATTTTTTAATTCCTCAATATCTAATACAAGTTTTGTTCCGTTATAAACTGCAATTTGTCTCGATGTAATATTATTTGGGAGTTTTTTAAGGTAATATAGACCGTCATAGCCTATATCTTGCAGTAATTTATTGATTATCTGTGCAGTAATTTGTGAGGCTTTATTTTTATTTGTCTTCCTGTTGGAAGGATTATTATTGTTTGTAAAATTTATTCTTTTAAGTATTTCTGTAAAGATATGATTCTGAAATTCTTTTAAATTAGTTTTCTGATTGAGCTGTGCAAGATTCCCTTCAAATTTATATGGTAAAATTATTCCATCATCGCCATTTTTTGCCATATTGGTATCCAGGTTGAAATGTATGCAATTTCCTGCCTCTTGTATATTGAAATTTTCTTTTAATGCGTAAGGAGTAATTCCGTTTTGAAGTATACTAATTGCATTTTTTGTATTTGTGCCATGATACAGGTGTTTACCATTTGCAATTTCGGGAAGTTCTTTATATTCAATTATCTGCGAAGTAAATTCTTGCAATTTTGTATACAAATCTTCATTTTCGCAAATAAATTTTTCTGTTTCATTGTTTATGTTTTGTGCAAAGCTTGTAAGTGCTTTATTATTGCCTACTGCGGTTTGTATATATTTATCAAAAAAAATCTTTGCGTTAGCTAAATCAGCTTGTTTTTTAGCAAACATAATGCTGCTTGTTCCTATAACTGCAAGTCCAAGCAGAGTTAGCCCGAGATTTGTCGGATTACCTTTTATATCTTCTTCAATGGGGATATTGCTGTTTTTAGTAGTATTTTTTGTATCGCAGGTCGCCATAATCGGAATGTTTAGGATGGCATTAGTATTCATTTTGACCTCTAAGCTATTCGCTTTTAATAAAAACATACATATATCAAAGATTGCTATAATATTTCAAAAAAGTAGTTTTTATAGAAACATAATTTAGCAAAAATGGTTTGCAGTACCTATTATTAATAAACATTGCATAATTGTAAAAAAATGTAAATTATACACTTTAAACTTTTAGTGTTAGTGTAAAAAATGTGAGCAAAATGTGAGCAAGAAATAAAAAACCAAAACCGATAATGTAATACAATTTCCTAAAAAGCGCATTATACTTGGATAAAAAAAATCGGAACGACAGGATTTGAACCTGCGACCCCTACCACCCCAAGGTAGTGCGCTACCAAGCTGCGCTACGTCCCGAATTTGTTTTTATATTTAGTTTAAAATTTTCAATTTTACCCTCGGGACTTGCGCACCCCCATTATTATTCTAATAATTTCAATAGTGGTAGTTTTTTGATTGAATGGGGTCCCTGCTACGTCCCGAATTTGTTTTTATATTTAGTTTTAAATTTTCAATCTATATATATTTTACCAATAAAAAAGCAAAAATCAAAATTTATGTGTTTTGTATTAACATATTTTAATTTCTAGAGATGAAAAAATGAATGTAAATGGGATTTCAAGAATTTCTTTTGGTTACAATAAAGAGTACCATGATAAAGTAGAAAACTACTTAACAGGCGTAAAACAAAACAGAGATATTGCGCTTCATCTTGCTGAACTTGATAAAATTTCAATGAAAATGGAAGATGATATTATAGAACTCGAAAACCGTAAGAAAACAAATACGGCCAAATTTGATAAACTTGTTAATTGTCTTATAGATTTAAAAAATTCAGTTACTTATAACATTGAATCATCTTTTCCGAAGTTGAAATATTGTGATAATGAAATTGAACAATATAAAAAAGAATTTGATGAGGGTAAAGATAAAGATGGCTGGCGCTATTCGGTATGCAAAAATCTATCTTCATTTTCTGTGAAATATTTTAACGAATTTAATATTCCTTCAAAATCAAGTGCAGATAAATTACCCCCCCCTTCTGACTTATCAGAAAAACCAGTAGCCGCAGGTGAATCTGAAATAGATTTTGATGATGATTTTGTAGATGAGGCAATCAAAAGCTATCTTACTTTAGAAATTCCAAATGAATATTTTCCAAATGGGTTTGAAGATGTTATCGGGCTTGATAATATAAAAGCAGCTTTAAAGGAAGATATAATAGAATATGCTAATAGCCCCGAGTTTGCCAGACTAAATTATATTGAATATGGGCTAAAAGCACCAAGAGGTTTTTTATTTTATGGTCCGCCAGGATGCGGCAAGACAATGCTTGTTAAAGCACTTGCAGCAGAAACTGGCTTGTCTTTATACAAAATGGATATTTCAAAATTAGGCTCCTGTTATATAAACCAAACATCTGTCAATATTCAAGATGCATTTGAGTATTTAGCTCAAATTGCAAAGAAAAACGGCAAACCGGTATTACTTTTTATGGATGAAGTTGATGCACTTGCAATAAATAGAGATGCTAAAAGCAATAATGCATCTACTGAAAATACCAAAGCTACAACTACTCTTTTAAAAATGATAGAACAAGCAAGAGAACAAAATATTATTCCGATTGCTGCAACAAATAAATATGATATGTTGGATGGCGCTTTTGTGGATAGATTTGATGGTCAATATTATATTCCTCTTCCAAAAGATGAACAGATTGAAAGCCTTGTAATAAAATTATTATCGGGAAGATTAAAAGGAAAAAATTTAGCGCAAGACAGAGAAAGCATAAAAAAATTAACACAGCTGCTGCATGGTTATTCTAACAGATCTATTACATTTATCATTGATAGCGCCTCAAAAATTGCAAAAAATGATAATCGCTCTGATATATCTTTTGAACATATCAAAAAAGCTATTAGTGAAGCTGATTTGGAAAAAATAGACGAAAAAGAATATATCAAAGATAGCAAAAAATCAAAAATAGGCTTTTAGATGTTAAGACAAAATAAAAAATCGGATTTATACTAATCCGATTTTTTATTTTATTTAATATTTTTTTAAAATTAATATCTATAGTGAACAAACGCTTTGTTTGCTTCTGCCATTTTATGAGTATCTTCTTTTTTCTTAACGGCAGCACCTGTTGAATTTGCAGCATCTAAGATTTCGTTTGTTAATCTTTCAATCATAGATTTTCCGCCACGTTTTCTTGCAGCTTCAATTATCCATTGAGAAGCAAGGGCCTGGCCTCTTTCCGGCTTAACATCAATTGGAACCTGATATGTAGAACCGCCAATACGACGAGCTTTGACTTCAATTAGAGGAGTTGCATTGCCAAGAGCTTTTTTAAACATTTCAATCGGTTCGGTTTTGGTTTTTTCTTGAACTTTTTCCATTGTTGTATAAAAAATTCTTTGTGCAATTGACTTTTTGCCTTTTTTCATTAAACGATTGATAAATTTTGCAATATCAACGTTATTATATATAGGATCCGGTGAAGGAATTCTTTTTGCTGGTTTTGATCTTCTCGACATTATTTAACCTTTCTTTCAAAAAATTACTTATTTTTTAGCTTTAGCTTTTTTAGTACCATATTTAGATCTTGATTGCATTCTGTTTGCAACACCTTGAGTATCTAAAGTACCTCTTATGATATGATATCTAACACCGGGAAGGTCTTTAACTCTTCCGCCTCTGATCAGCACAACGGAGTGTTCTTGTAAGTTGTGTCCGATACCCGGGATATATGAAGTAACTTCAAATCCGTTTGTAAGACGCACACGGGCAACCTTTCTCATAGCTGAGTTAGGTTTTTTAGGAGTTGTTGTATAAACTCTTGTGCACACGCCTCGTCTTTGTGGACAGCTTGTAAGAGCAGGTGATTTAGTTTTATCTTTAATTTTTTGTCTTTCTTTTTTAATTAATTGATTAATAGTAGGCATAATTTCCCCTTAATAGTAGTAACTGTACCTAATATTTCACTATAAACAAACTTCAAAGTCAATATTTTATTTGATTTTAGTATTAATTTTTGTAAAAAAATGGTATTATATAGATATGAAAACAAGAAGATTAATTGAAAAACTTGAGCACGATTTATCAAATTTTTTGGTTGCTGAAATGTGCAAGCTTGATCCTGAAAAAGTTGCAAGCCCCGAGGCTTTCAGATTTAAGGGTTTAAATATTACCCCAAGTTATGTTGAGGGAACTCAGGAAAAAACAATTTCAGTTAGAATTGGCGGGCTTGAAGCTGATTTTTCTATCGGAACATACGAAAAAATATCAGGTTCTCTTCCGACAGAAGATGAAAAAAATATAATTCTTTGGCTCAAAAGACGCGAAAATGTTTATGATTTAAGACTCATTTTTGATAAAGATAAAATGAGAAGACAAGCGGCTATTATTCCCTTTGACCTTGAAGAACCGTATTACAGGGGACTTTTATAATATTTATTGCTTTTCAAATCCTTTTAAAAGTTCATTTGAATAGTTTTCAAATGTCCCATTTAAAATTGAGTTCCTTAAATCCTTAACCAAATTTAAAAGAAAATGGATATTATGAATACTAAGAAGCGTTGCGGCAGTCGATTCCTGACTTCTATAAAGGTGTCTTATATATGCTTTTGTATGATTTTTGCAAGTGTAGCAAGTGCATTTTTCATCTAAGGGACTGAAATCATATTCAAATTGTTTATTTTTGATAATTTTGTTTCCTTCATAGGTGAAAAATGTTCCGTGGCGTGCGTTTCTTGTAGGAAGAACGCAGTCAAACATATCAACCCCTGCTTTAATGCCATTTATTATATCAATAGGCGTTCCCACTCCCATAAGGTATCTTGGCTTATTAAAAGGTAAAATCGGCGCTACAATTTGGGTTATATGATTTTTGATTTCTGTTGGTTCTCCAACAGAGACACCCCCTATGGCATATCCTGCCGCATCAAAGTTTTTAACAAAATTGGCGCTTTCTATTCTTAAGTCGTCAAAAAAGGCACCTTGTACAATAGGAAAAAGCGCCTGATTGTCCTTATTATGCGCTTTAAAACATCTGGTTAACCAGGAATTTGTTTTGTCGAGAGCGTGTCTTGCTTCATCGTAGTTGCAAGGATAAGGTGCGCATTCGTCGAATGCCATAATTATATCAGCTCCTAAGTCCTGTTGTATCTGCATTGAAATTTCAGGTGAGATAAAATGCTTTGAGCCGTCTTTTGGGTTTTGGAAATGAACCCCGTCTTGCGTGATTTTTCTTAATTTTGAAAGTGAAAATACCTGAAAACCGCCTGAATCTGTTAGAATTGGTTTATGAAAATTCATCCAGCTGTGGAGTCCGCCTGCTTCTTTAATTAACTTCGTTCCGGCTTTTAGATACATGTGATAAGAATTAGCCAAAATTATCTGTGCGCCGGTATTTAAAATTTGATCATTTGTAAGCATTTTTACGGCACTATTTGTCCCTACGGGCATAAAAATTGGTGTTTCAATAATCCCATGTGGGGTTGAAAAAAGTCCCGCACGAGCATTGTTAATTGATTTTAAAACTTCAAAATTAAAAAAGTCCTTATAGCTCATTTTTTATTGTTTAAAACCACCGTGTTCATTTATGATAATTTCAAACATGGTTTTATAATTTTCACATAGTTCTTTTTCGTCAAAATAAAGATGTAATTCTCTTTCTGCCGATTCTTCACAATCTGAAGCGTGAATAAGATTTGTTGTTGAATAGCTTGAATAGTCGGCTCTAATTGAACCAACGTCAGCTTCATCCGGACGGGTTGAGCCAACAATATGTCTGACACCTTTTATGACGTTTCTTCCTTCAATAATCATTGCAACAATTGGTCCGGATGTAATAAAATCAATCAATTCAGGATAAAATGGTTTTCCGTAATGTTCTTCGTAGTGCTTTGCTGCAATTTTATCAGTTACATTCATCATTTTCAGTGCAACAATTTTGTATGATTTTTCTTCAAATCTGGTAATGATTTTTCCAATTAAACCCCTTTTGACACCATCGGGTTTAATTGCTACGAATGTTCTTTCCATCGTTTTTCCTCTTTACATGTTGTTATACTATTTAATTAGAGCATAATTATGTTTTTTTTTCAAATCATTGCTATTTAAGTAAATTTTTATTAAAAATCATTTAATTTATTTTCATTTTTAATATAATAAAGCTATGAATAAGGCTTATAAAGTTAATCAAAACCAAGTATTAAATGCGCAATCTAGAGAAGATGAATTTTATTCAAATATAAATACATCTATTGCACTTGCAAAGCTCCACGTGCCAATGAAACATAAGCAGCTTGCGAACAATTATGTTTTAATTAAAAAGATATTTGGATTTAGTGCTGCTGCAATTCCAATTACAAGGACAGACAGATCTATTCTTGCCCGTCACGGTTTTTTGCCTTTGGAAAATACTTCTATTTCTCAGGTGAATAGGCAAATAGAGCAGCTTAAAGCATGGTCAAACGGTGGTGATATTTTGCTCGAAGCATACGCAAATGAATTATTTGAAATAAGAATAAAAGAATTAAAATATTTAAGGCTTGCTATTACAAATGCAAGCATTGTCGAATTTAAAGATGGCTTTAAAGCATTTGAAAAGTATGTTGAGTATATAGCTAGATAGATAATTAAAAATTGTTAAGATATGATATATGCTTGTTGAAAAATAGACTTTAAATGGTATTTTTTATATTAGGAGGTATATAATGAAAAAAATAATTTCTCTATTATTATTCAGTTTGTTACTTATAAATGTTCAAGCATATTGTGCTGAAAAGAAAGCTGTTTCTAATTCTAACGATGCAGCAAAGCAGGAACTCAAAGGATTTGATGATTTAGAGATTAATGATAATATGTTTACTATCACTGATGAGCAGTTCGAAGAAGCTAAAGATACAACAATTCTTCCGGAAGAAAAAATGGACTTTAGAACAAGAGTCATAAATTCCGGCTATTTTACACCCGAAACACCATCTAGAACATACATTCCTTTAAGAGAAGAAAGCAAATAGTAATTAATTACTATTTGCAAATTGGATAATTTCTTCTGTAATACCGGGAATTATGTTTTTAAATACTTGTACAAGAGCAGGATCAAATTGTTTTCCTGCTCCTTGTTCTATAATATCAAGTGCTTCTTGTACGCTTAGGCTTTTTCTGTATGCCCTGTTTGATATCATAGAATCATAAGCATCTGCTATAGCAATAATTCTTGAACCAAGTGGAATTTCTTCTCCTTTTAGACCGTAAGGATAGCCATTTCCATCATAGTGCTCGTGGTGATATTTGATAATTTCTGTAATTTTTCGAAGCTGCTTAATATCTTCTAAAATTTTGACACTATATTGTACATGCATTTTGATTTTTTCAAATTCTTCAGGTGTGAGTTTTTGAGTTTTATTTAAAATGTCTTCAGCAACACCTATCATACCGATGTCATGAAGGAGTCCTGCAAGCTCTATTTGACTTGCTTCTGTAGCAGGAAGAGCAAGATGATTTACAATTTTTAGGGCATAAAATGCTACACGTTTGCTTCTTCCAAGTGTAAATGAATCTTTTGCGTCAAGAGCTTCAATAATTGCTTTTACTGTGCCTGCAAAAAGTTCTTTTAAATCATCAATAAGCTTTTCATTGTCTATCTTCAACTGATATGTTTCAAGAGCAGCTTCTACAATTATTAAAAGTTCATCAGGATTATATGGTTTTTTAATGTAGCGGTAGATTTTTGCATAATTAATTGCATCAATTAGGATTTTAACATCCGAATAGGCGGTGACTAGTAGCCTCATTGATTTTGGTTGGATTTCATATACTCTTTTTAGAAATTCTACCCCATCCATAATCGGCATTTTGTGGTCTGATAATATGCAGTCAAACTGTTCTTGCTTTAATATTTCAAGTGCTTCAATTGCATTTTGGGCTTTTGTTATTTCAAATTTACCTCTCAATGTTCTATACATTAAGGCTAAATTATCTGCTTCATCATCTACAATAAGGACTTTATATTTTGTCATTTTTATAAACTTTCTAGACTTTTTGCGTATTAATTATTAGTATTCATCTTTTCGAGGTTGATTAATTGGCAGAGTAATTGTAAATTTTGTACCTTTTCCAACTTCGCTTTCAACATTTATTGTTCCGTTATGACTTGTAATAATTCTGTATGAGATACTCATTCCAAGACCTGTACCTTTTCCTACGGCTTTTGTTGTGAAGAACGGATCAAATACTTTTTTAAGATTTTCTTCACTAATTCCTTTTCCGTTGTCTATAAATTCTATTTTGACGTCCCCTCTTGCCCTTGCAATGTTAATTGTGAGTTCGCCGTTATCTTGCATAGCATCTTGCGCGTTATCTAAAATATTCATAAATACCTGGTTTAATTGTCCGCCATATGCTTCTATTTTAGGAACGCCTTCGTCATAATTTTTAATTACATTAATTCTGT
Source organism: uncultured bacterium (assembly GCA_947428835.1). Lineage (GTDB taxonomy): Bacteria > Cyanobacteriota > Vampirovibrionia > Gastranaerophilales > Gastranaerophilaceae > RUG14156. The sequence goes on from CANENE010000004.1 coordinate 9,217, forward strand.
TTTTGAATTTGTTATTTAAAATATTTAATGTTGTATCAATTTCTTTTGGAATATCAAGTTCCGTTAAAACATGTTCTTCCATACGAGAGAAGTTTTTTAAATCGATGATTATATTTTTTGTTCTTTGGGTGCCTTCAGTGCAAGATTTAATTAAGTCTTTAATGTCGTCTCTTAAGAAATCAAGATCAATTTCCTTTTTTAGAGCTTCAATTTTATCTTTAATATCTTGCGGATAATTAATAGAATATTCATCATAAAGATCTATTAATCTCAACATATCATCAACGTAATTTTGAAGAATCATGATGTTTCCGTGGATAAAATTAACAGGATTGTTTATTTCATGGGCAATACCTGCAACAAGTTCGCCAAGGGAGCGCATTTTTTCCGAATGCACCATCATTGCCTGGGTTTCTTGAAGCTGATAATTCGCTTCGGCAAGCTCTTTTGTTCTTTGTTCAACTTTTTGTTCTAAAGATGTATAAAGCTCGTTTAATTGTTTGCTCATTTCGCTATAAGAATATATCAGGTCATTAATTTCCTGGAAATTGGAATTATCTATCTTGGCATCAAAATTACCGTTTGAAAATTCTTTTACAACTTTTGATAATTGTTCCAGCGGTTTTGAAATAATACCTGACATAATAACGCTTGCCGCCATGCCAAAGAGTATAAATATTAAAAGGATATTTGAAATCATTTTATAAAAACTGTTATAGAAAAAGTTTTTATCTGTTTTTCCCGGAATTCCGAAAAATACTGTATATTTATCTACTACTCTGGATAATGACTGTACATTTTCACCTTGGCTTCCTATGTTTGTTGCAGCATTATTTTGTGAGCCTAATACAATATCGTTTGTTTGATTATTTTTAACATAGGCATAAGCAAGCAGATTATCATCTCTTAAAATATTTATAATGTTATTTGTAGATGTGAAATCTTGTTTTTTGGTGTCTGAAATTAGAGACTGGACAAGAATTGTTGATAAAGAATATCTTAATTTATAGATTTCTGATTCGTATTCACCTGCCAAGTTTTTTGTATTAAACAATGCATATATTGCAAAAAGAGTTGTAGTGATGATAATAATTATACTCATTACTACTGCAAAATATATACTTAATCTAAGAGGCTTTGCCTTAAAATCAAAGTTATTCTTTTTCATTTGCGCTATCCATCTTTTCTATTTTTTAATCGTGCTCTTTATTTTGTTCTTCCATCTTAATTTTGAATGCATACTGTACAAGTACTATTCTATCCGCATTTTCAAGATTAACAAACCTGCCTGAAATTATGTAACCCAGCTTGTTCCTATATTGTGTTTGCGTAACTCTTATAGGCTGAAGTTCGCAATTTATTTGCATGTTATTGGATAAATTAATAGTCAGCGCATAATGTTTATCTGTTTCAAGAGGGCTTTTTGAAATCAGCTTGATACCACCTGCCGAGATATCTTCGACATACATAACGAAATCATCAGATTGGTCTTTGAAAACAACTTTTCCGCTTCCAATTCCTACACGAGAGTACTCTCTTCGCTGAATAATACTGAAATCAGGTGTAATTGCAAGATTTAAAATCTTACCTTCTCTTTTTAGGATTTTAGTTTCAAAATATATAAGCCCAAGATCATTGACTCCGAAAATTTCTACATTAGAATCTACCTTGTAGTCGTTTATATCTGCAGCCTCCGGTAAAATAAGCTCAATTTGGACATAATCCTCTGCGATTTCAAGTAACTTAAAAACCCCTGAACTTCTAAAATCATTAGGTATTATCTTGAAATCTTTAGCTGATTTAATTAGCTCTCTCATTTTTTATCCTTGTTATTTTATTATTACATTTATTATTATATGGCATATTTTATTTCTGTTCAAGAAAAACACCCATATTTCTGAATTTTGAATATCTGCCGTTGCGAATTTCATCGCTTGTCATATTGTCAAATTCTTTTAAAGAGCGAATAAGAGCTTCTTTAAGGTTGTCTGCCATCTCGCTTGCGTTATAGTGAGCCCCGCCTGTTGGTTCTTTAATTACTTCATCTACAATATTAAATTTTAAAAGATCATCACCTGTGATTTTAAGTGCATCTGTTGCAATGCGTGCCATTGATGCATCTTTCCACAGAATTGAAGCACAGCCTTCAGGAGAAATTACAGTGTAGTATGCATGTTCAAGTATCATAACTTTATTTGAAACAGCCAGTCCAAGAGCACCTCCCGAGCAGCCTTCTCCTGTGATAACGGCGATTGTCGGGACATTTAATTTTGCCATTTCTTTTAAATTAAATGCGATAGCTTCACCCTGTCCTGCTTCTTCCGCCATCATTCCAGGGTATGCCCCCATGGTATCAACAAGAGTGATAATTGGAAAATCGAATTTATTTGCATGTTCAAATAATCGAAGAGCTTTTCTGTATCCTTGGGGTTGTGGCATGCCGAAATTATATTCAAGATTTTCTTTTGTGGACTTGCCCTTCATTGTACCAATTAGCATAACTGTTCTATCTGCAATTTTTGCAATACCGCCCATAATTGCTTTATCATCTGTTCCGTGGCGATCTCCGTGAAGTTCTATAAAATCATCACACATAAATTGAACATAATCCATAAAATTGGGTCTTTGAGGATGACGGGCAATTTGAAGTTTTTGATATGGCTCTAATTTTTCATATAATTCTTTTTTGTACACCTTGGTTTGCTGCTCCAATTTCTTAATTTCGTCTTTATAATCTATATTTTCTGTTGCACTTGTCAGTTTTAATTCTTCAATTTTATCCTGGATGGCATATATTGGTTTTTCAAATTCAAGTATTTGCACTTTTTTATTATCACTCATTACTTTCATTCCTTTATTTTTTGCTATGAAAAGAAATTAATTTAGATAGTTTTTCTTTCATTTCTTTTCTTTCAACAATGAAGTCTATTTGTCCGCATTTTAAAAGATATTCTGCTGTTTGAAAATCAGCAGGCAGTTTTTGTCTTATGGTTTGTTCTATTACTCTTCTTCCTGCAAAGCCTATTCTGGCACCTTTTTCCGCAATAATAATATCACCTATTGTTCCAAAAGAAGCTGTAACACCGCCAAATGTAGGTTCTGTTAAAACTGTTATGTACAATAATTTTGCTTCATTTAATTTTGCAACAATACAGCTTGTTTTTGCCATTTGCATAAGGCTAAGCGCGCTTTCTTGCATTCTTGCACCTCCTGATGAGGTAAAGACAATTGATGGAAGCTTATGTTCAAGGGCGTATTCTAAAATACGGGTGATTTTTTCGCCGACGACAGAGCCCATTGAGCCTCCCATATACTCAAAATCCATAACGGCAATTGCAACTTCTTGTCCGTCTATTTTGCAGGTTCCCGTAATAACTGCATCATCGAGATTTGATTTTTTCTTTGCTGATTCCTGACGAGCTTTGTATGTTTGGGTATCTACGAAATTTAAAGGGTCACAGGGAACAATATTTGAAAACATTTCTTCAAATGTATTTTCGTCACTTATAAGTTCTATTCTTTTTCTTGCACCTATTCTAAAATGATAATCGCAATTAGGACATACCATAAGGTTGTTTTCAAGGTCTTTTTTAGGCAATTGACTTGAGCAGTTATAGCAAAGTGTCCAAAGTTTCCCTATGGAATCATCAATATGAACATCATTATCTCTGGCTGCAATTTGTTGAATTTTTCTTTTATTAAACCAATCGGTTAAAGTCATATAATTAATATCCTCACCAATAAAATAAACAGTTAATAGAATTATATTATAAAAAACCATAAGTGCAAAATGTAACAAAATGAAACATTGTTAACAGGCAAATTAAATATGTAAATTTTTGTAAAAATGCAATAATGCAAATATCAAAAAAAAAAAAACAAAAACGGTTTTTGTATATATAAATAAGCTTTTTAAGGAGAAAAAATGTCAGATATTAAGGTTGAACAACCAAATACGGTTGAATATACGAATCGTTTCGGAAAGAAAGTTTCAATGCCGAAAGAATCATTAATAGGTGCCGGAATTGCAGGTGCAATCGGAGCAGTCGGCGGTGCTGTTTTTATGAATTCTTTTACTCCTCCAAAGCAATTAACTCAGGATGAATATGTTAAACAAGCTGTAGAAAATGCTAAAAATGCTAATGCTCCCCAAAGAGCGCTTGAAATGATAAAGGAAAGAGCAATATCCGAATATCCTTCTTATGCAAAGGATGTACAAAACAGTATAGCGGAAGTCAAAAGATTAGTTCCTAAGTTTGCAGGTAAATGCGCATTAGGATTTGCTGCGGCAGGTTCAATTATAGGCGGTATTGTGCATCTTATTAAATCATCTAAGGCCAAGAATAATGATTCATTAAATTCTGATGGTCAAGAAAAATAATTATTAATAAATAATTTTGCGGCATTGTTTTAATTGTCTTTTATCTTTTTTCTTACTATGATTATTCTATGCAAGGCATTGTATATAAAATACATTCTGATTTTTATTATGTTAAAGATTATAAACATAACGAATTTGTCTGCAAATTAAGAGATGTTTTAAAAAAACAAAAAACAGAAATTATAGTCGGTGATATTGTAGAACTTAGCGAAGACAACAATTTTATTGTTTCTTATAAAGAAAGAAAAAACTGCATTCTTCGCCCAAAAGCTTCTAATATTGATGTAGCAGTTGTTATGTGCTCTTTTAAAGAGCCTGATTTGGATTTTGTACAATTAAACCGTTATTTAACTTACTTAAAACACCATAATATTGAATGTGTAATTTGCGTTAATAAAGAAGACCTTGAAAAAAGCCCAAATAATATAATCGACAAAATTAACTCGATTTATCGAAAACTCGGATACAAAGTATTTTATATAAGTGCAAAAGATAATGTGAATGTTGATGAACTTAAAGATTTCATTAAGCAAAAAACAATAGTCTTATTGGGATTGTCGGGAGTAGGTAAAACTACTTTATTAAATACATTGACTAATACAAACCACAGAAAAACAAAAGAAGTTTCCAAAAGAACCCAAAGAGGTACTCACACAACAAGACATAGTGAAATAATAGATTACGATGATTTTAGAATAATAGATACTCCCGGTTTTTCGAAACTGAAATTTAATTTTATTTTGCCAAATGAGTTAATTGAGCTTTTTGATGATATTAAAATTTATAAAAACGAATGCAAGTTTTCGGACTGCCTTCATAATGTTCAAGACAATAGCTTCTGTGGTATAATTAATAATTTGGATAAAATTGATAAAACAAGATATGAAAGCTATCTTTGTTTTTTGAATGAGGCTTTGGAATACAAAAAAGAAATTTCGAAAAAAAGTATTAAAAAAGAAGATTTTAAAAAGCAGGCAGGAAATATTACCTTGACTAAAATTTCAAAAAGAAAAAGGCTGGCATCTAGAAACACTATAAATCAACAAATAAATACGGATAAACAAAAGGAGTAATAAGTGCTAAATACATATAAAACCGAAATCCAAAACGAGCTTGAAAAATATTTTAGCGGGTATTCAAAAGGTGCTTCTTATGAAAAGATAATCTGGCATGCTATGAAATACACTCCATTGTTAGACGGAAAAAGATTAAGGGCTGCTATGGCGCTTGAAATCGGGCAGATATTGCAAGCTAAAAAGGAAGAATTGATGCCATTAGCCTGTGCTATTGAAATTATGCATGCCTATAGCTTAATTCACGATGACCTTCCTTGTATGGATGATGATGATATGAGGCGCTTTAAACCTTCTAACCATAAGGTCTTTGGTGAAGCTATCGCACTTTTAGCAGGTGACGCTTTGATATCCTTTGGTGCTCAAATTATTATTGATAAAACTCCGCACACCATTAAAAAAGAAACTATTTTGGATGTTGTGCGCGATTATCTTATATGTGCAGGTGTAAAAGGCATTATAGCGGGACAAGTTGCAGATATTGAAGCAGAGAAAAAAGATAATATTGATATAGAAAATTTAAGATTTATTCATAAATATAAAACCGCTAAATTATTTGAATTTTCGCTTGTTTCTGCCTGTAAAATAGCTAATGCTGATGATTTTGTTATCAAAAAAATTGAAAAATATGCGGATAATTTTGGACTTTTGTTTCAAATCTATGATGACATTATAGACTGTAAATTGAGTTCCGATGAGCTTGGAAAAACGGCAGGAAAGGATGAAAAAACAAATAAATTGACTTATGTTAAAGCATATGGACCGGATGAGGCTAAAAATATTTTCTATAGCCTTATAAATGAAAATTGTGCTATACTTAATTCACTGAATTTAAAAAGCAGTCTTTTTGATGAAATAAATAATTCTTTGATAGAAAAAGTAGAAAGATAATTGACAAATGGGTGATATAGTTTTTTTTAATACCGGTTATGAAGCGTTATTCAGCGGTTTGATTGCTGCATTTCTTGCCCAGTTTATCAAAGTTATCGCTTATATTTGTACTCATAAAAAAATAAATTTTAAAATCTTCACAACAACGGGCGGAATGCCATCTTCGCATACTGCAGGCGTTATTGCGCTATCTACATCGGTTGCAATAATAGACGGGCTTTCTTCTTTGACTTTTGCAGTGTGTCTTGGCTTTTCTCTTGTTGTGATGCAAGATGCTGCAGGGGTTCGTCGTGCTGCAGGAAAAACGGCCGCAACTTTGAACCGCCTTGTGGATGAATTTGTTCAAAAAAACCAGGAAGTAAAACCTTATGCAGCTTTAAAAGAGCTTTTAGGGCATACTCCTTTGGAAGTTTTTTGCGGCATGCTCTTAGGAATTTTGGTGCCTTTTATAGTGCATAGTTTTCAAGGTATATTTTAGTTTTATACAGGACGTCTTAGCATTTGAGTTACTGAAATATCCTTTTTAAGGCGCATTTTTGCTCTTGTTTTGGATTGTTCATAGGTTAAATCTTCTATTTCGCTTTGAAATTTGCAAAGTCCTATGGCGCATCCGTCATCATTTGAAATGTTAAAAAGTTTTTTTAATATATTCATATTTTTTATCTCCAAAATTAACTTAATGATTATTTTTGATAAGTAAATTATAAAATTTTATATTTAATTTTTGCTCATTATTTTTATTATGGTTAAATTAGTATTATGGATAATGTTTTTGAAATAATTAATACAGATAGTTTTGCTGATTTTAATCATGCACACGAATTTATAAATCAGCTTACAAATCATTCAACTCCAACCAGAGAAGCTGTTGCATTAAAACTAGAAGATATTATAAAAGACAATATTAACTATTTTTTGGATGATTTTTCAATTCAAAAAATTAATGATGCAATAATTGACATTAATCCTAATGTTTCAAGGGCAATTTGTTCTATACTTTCTAAGAATAAAGAATTTCACACCCCGCTTGAAGACAAGATTATATTAAAAATAGAAAGCATTCTTGAAGATTTGCTTAATTCAGGGGAAAATGCGCATTTGCAAAATAATAAAAGTCATGCAAAAAATAAAAAAATGTTTGCACTTTATTGGTTATTAGAAGCACTTTCTATTTGCCAAAGCCCAAAAAATACACAAAAAATTCTTAAAATATTAAATGTAACAATTAATTTTTGTGATTATACAATACGCGAAAAAACTGCGAAAATACTTTCTTTGATGGACAATCCGCCTGATGAATTATTACAAAAAGCAAACATAGACCAAAATTTTTATGTAAAAATGCAAGTTTATGATAGAATGAGAAAAAGTAAATAGATTAAACAGGATTATTTTATGATTTCAGTAAATGATTTAAAAACAGGTTTAACCTTAGACATCGATAACAACTTATGGTCAGTTGTTGAATTTTTACATGTAAAACCGGGTAAGGGTGCAGCATTTGTAAGAACAAAGCTTAAAAACGTTGAAACAGGACAAGTTGTTGAAAAAACATTTAGGGCAGGCGAAAAAGTCGGAAAAGCAATGCTCGATAGACGCGAAATGCAATATTTATATAAAGAAGGCAATGACCTTGTTATGATGGATCTTGAATCTTATGAACAGATGCCAATTCCGGCGGATAGAGTAGGTGATGGAATTAAATATTTGAAAGAAAATATGACTGTTCAAATTTTAATGCATGAATCTAAAATTATAGGCATAGACTTGCCTAATTTTGTTGAATTAGAAGTAATTGATACACCTCCTGCTGAAAAAGGAAATACTGCACAAGGCGGCTCTAAACCTGCAACATTGGATGGCGGTGCTGTTGTGAATGTCCCATTTTTTGTTCAGGTGGGTGATGTTTTAAGAATAGACACACGTACAAACGAATATTTAGACAGAGTATAAGGATATTGAAATCAAATGAAATATGAAATAGAATATATTGAAAAAATTGCCAAAATCATTAAAGATAATAATTTAACAGAAATTGTTCTCGAAGATGGAGAACAAGCAATATCAGTTAGAAAAGAAGCAGCAAATAATATTGTAGCGCAACCTGTTGCTGCAGCTCCTATTAATGTTGCTACTGCACAACCTTCCGCAGTTGCTTCTGCAATTCAGGCAAAACCTGCTCAGGAAGCTGCAGGTGCTAAAGGCAGCGCAATAACATCTCCTATGGTTGGTGCATTTTATGCAGCTCCGGCACCAGGTGCTAAACCTTTTGTTAAGGTTGGTGACACAATAAGCGCAGGACAAGTTGTCTGCATAGTTGAAGCAATGAAACTTATGAACGAAATTGAATCTGAAGTTTCAGGCAAAATTGTTGAAATATGTGTAGAAGATGGTCAAAGCGTTGAATATGGCCAAGTTCTAATGCGCGTAGAGTAGTTAATGGTTTGGATAAAATAAAAAGAAAGTAAAGAAAGTAAAAAGTGCCAAAGACTTGGGGCACAAGGTTATAAAGTTATGTTTAAGAAAGTTTTAATCGCAAATAGAGGCGAAATTGCAGTTAGAATAATAAGAGCATGTAGGGAGCTTGGAATTGCAACAGTTGCAGTGTATTCGCAGGCTGATGCTGAAAGTTTACATGTTTTACTTGCAGATGAAGCATATTGCATAGGGCCATATCAGAGTGCAAAAAGTTATTTGCATATTCCTGCTTTGATTTCCGTTGCTTTAACTTCAGGGGCTGATGCAATTCACCCCGGATATGGCTTTCTATCTGAAAGAGCAGATTTTGTTGATATTTGTGAAGAACATCACATTAAATTTATTGGTCCAAGCTCGTCTGCTATGCGCAAAATGGGCGACAAAGCAACAGCAAGAGAGACAATGGAAGCAAACAAGGTGCCAATTACTCCCGGCTTAGGTATTGTTGACAACACTGATAAAATTAGACAATTTGTAAAAAAAGTTGGCTATCCTATTATCATCAAAGCTACCGCGGGCGGTGGCGGCAAGGGCATGAGAATTGTAAGAAAAGATGAAGAACTTGATGATTCTTTCAATTTATGCCGCGCGGAGGCACAAAGTGCTTTTGCAAATCCTGAAGTATATGTCGAAAAATTCATTGAAAACCCAAGACATATTGAGGTTCAAATTCTTGCAGACAGTTACGGAAATGTAATTCATCTTGGTGAAAGAGATTGCTCTATTCAAAGAAGAAATCAAAAACTTCTTGAAGAAGCCCCATCCATTGCAATTTCTAAAGATATTAGAGAAAAAATGGGCCAAGCTGCAATTAATGCTGCAAAATCTATTAATTATGAAGGAACAGGTACAATTGAATTTCTTTTGGATGAATCTGACCCTAAAAATAAAAAATTCTATTTTATGGAAATGAATACAAGGGTTCAGGTTGAACACTGCGTTACAGAGATGATTTCTAATATAGACATTGTAAAAGAACAAATCAGGGTTGCACAGGGTGAAAAGCTTTCATACAGCCAAAAAGACGTTGAGCTCAAAGGACACGCAATTGAATGCAGAATTAATGCAGAAGACTACGAAAGATGTTTTATGCCATGTCCTGGTAAAATTGAAGGGTATATTGCGCCCGGCGGTTTTGGTACAAGAATAGATTCTCACGTATATCCGGGGTATAAAATTCCTCCTTATTATGATTCTTTAGTCGGGAAAGTAATTTGCTGGGGAACAGACAGGGAAGAAGCCAGGAAAAGAATGCTTCGCGCCTTGAATGATTATGTTATAACAGGAATTAAAACTACAATAGGTTTTCATAAAAAAATCTTAAATAACGATAATTTTATTTCGGGTGATTTCAACACAAGCTTTATTGAAACCAATTATCCCGAAGTTTTATCTAAAAAATAATTAGGATAAAACCTATGAATTTTGAAATAACAAAGCATTTGTCTAAAGATGTTTATGATTTTTTAAAAATCATATCTTTATGCGCAAGTGAACAAAACATCGGTGTCTATATTGTAGGTGGTGCAATAAGAGATGTTTTGCTCGGCAAAAAAATAAAAGACATTGATTTGATTATAGACAGTAATGCTATTGATTTTGCTTCAAAACTGCCATCTTATATAGAAACAAAATCCTTGCATAAGGAATTTTGCACAGTTAAAGTTGCATATAAAGATAATATTTATGATATTGCAACAACAAGAAAAGAAAAGTATCTTGCAAATGGTGCTCTTCCAACTGTTACAAAGCTTGGAGTGTCTCTTGAAGATGATGTAATAAGAAGAGATTTTACGATAAATTCTTTGTATTTAAAAATCAAAAATACAGATAATAATCTTTCTTTTGAATTGATTGATTTATTAAATGCTAAAGATGATATAAATTCAAAGACATTAAAAGTTATTCATAAAGAAAGCTATTTTGATGATCCAACCAGAATTATAAGGGGGGTTGATTTCAAATATCGTTTTGGTTTGGATTTTTCAGGCGGCGATAAAATATTAATTCAAAAGACACTGAATTGTATTAATCTTGAAAAAGCCAGTATTAATAGAATAAAAAGCGTGTTTTATAAAACATTTTTATCAAAGCATTCAAAATTGATTTTTAAAGAAATCATTGAAAACAATATTTATAAGTTGATTTCAGATGATGATTTAAAACCTGATGTAGAAAATATTAACAAAATCTTGGAAAATTTCAAATTAGATAGTAATGAAACTGCTCATTTTTATTTGAAAGTTCTTGAAAATAATAAAATAGAAACCATAAATTTTAAAGACAAGCTTGAAATTTATAATACTTTTTTAAAATTCAACAAAGCTAATTTGGCCTATTATCTTTATAAAACCTGTGATAAGAGTGTATGGTATTTTAATGAAATTAAAGATATAAAATTAAACATTAAAGGAGACGACCTTATAAATCTTGGTATTGCGCAGGGAAGAATTTTTAAAGAAATTTTTGACTCTCTTCTTTTGGAAAAAATTAAAAACAACTCAAAAAATTACACAAAAGAAGATGAAATAAATTGGGTTAAAAAACATTATCTAAAATAATTGCATTTGAGTCGGCTTGGTTTCAAGAATATTTTTTAAAAATGAAGGCCTGTGAAATTTTGTAATTCCATATTTTTTAATAGCTTCAATATGTTTTTTGGTTAGATATCCTTTGTTGTTTTTCCAATCATAATTTGGAAAAACAAGTGCGATTTTATCCATAAATCTGTCTCTTTCGACTTTGGCTAAAATACTTGCAGCTGCAATACTCGCCGATTTTGAATCGCCTTTTACAATAAATTTTTGTTTAAAACCGGCATCTTTTATAAGCTTATTTCCATCTACCAAAACACAAATATTATTGTTTAATTTTTCTTTGACATCATTTATTGCAAGTTTCATTGCAAGAAGCGATGAATTTAAAATATTTATTTTTTCAATTGTTTCTATATCTATCATTTTTATTGAATATATTGAATTTTCTTTAATTATGTCAAATAATTTTTCTCTTTTTGCTGCAGTTAATTTTTTTGAATCATTCAGTTCTTTAAAAAACTCTTTATCAATATTTTCTCTAAAGCACACCGCAGCTGCCCAAACCCCACCTGCTGCAGGACCTCTGCCTGCTTCGTCTGTTCCTATAATAAAATCATAATTTCCATTTACTTTTTCAGCCTTATCAAATTCAAATAAATTCATATTATTTATTATCTTCAATTCTTTCAAGAGTGAATTTTCCCATTTTTCCGTCTCTGAATAATTTTAATATAACTCCGGATGTTCTTATTATGTCGGGTTTTTGTTCTTTTAAAATCCAATTTCTTTTGTATGCAATAGTTTCTAGATTTACTGTTTCTTCTTTTGTAAAATCAAAATATTTTCTAATTTCATCTTCATAAAGATCTAAAAGTATTTTGACTAATCCGTCTGCAACATGTTCATTATCGTAGGCATTTTCTCCGATGGAAGATACAATTGCAAGCTTCATTGCCTGTGCTTGGTTGTTTTGAGTTGTTGGAATAATGCCCGGGGTATCTAAAAGTTCAATTTTATTGTTTATTCTAACCCACTGTTGATTTCTTGTAACTCCTGCTTTTGCTCCGGTTTTTGCTTTTTGTCTTTTAACTAATCTGTTGATTATAGTAGATTTTCCGACATTTGGCATTCCAATTACCATAACCCTGACCGGTCTTTCAAGAAGCCCTTTTGCCTTTCTTTTTTCCATAATCTCTTTTGACATTTCAATTACATTATTAATAATGTTGTTTATGTCGTTTTTGGAATTTAGGCTTGTGGCTATGACTTTTTGACCTGTCATATTAGAAATAGATTCTTGCCAAATTTTATTATATTTGCTATCAGATAAGTCTGCTTTATTCATTAAAATCAGCCTTGGTTTGTTATTGCAAAGTTCGTTTGTATTATTATACATGCTGGAATATGGAATTCTGGAATCTATTATTTCCAAAATTACATCAACAAGACTTAACTTTTCTTTTAATTGTCTTTGGGCTTTTGCAATATGTCCCGGGTACCAATGTATATGTGTCATATTATCCTTTTTATAATTTTAATGCCTCGATTAAATAAATAACCAAGGCATTATAAATAATTTTTAAATGAAAACAGAGTTTATCTCTTTTCCATTTTTTCTCTAATACGAGTAGCTTTTCCTGAGCGTTCTCTTAGATAGTATAATTTAGCGCGTCTTACGTCACCTCTTCTGAGAACTTGAATTTTTTCAATTCTTGGAGAGTAAACATCAAAAACACGTTCTACGCCAACGCCTTGGAAGATTTTTCTAACTGTAATTGTTTTATTGATTGAACCGCCGCGTTTTTTAATAACAGTGCCTTCAAATGCCTGTGTTCTTTCTTTGTTTCCTTCGATAATTCTGACGAAAACTTTAACAGTATCTCCAGGGTTGATTTCAGGAAGCTCTTTACCTGTATATTCTTTTTCTAATTCACTAATTATAGGATTCATTTTTTTACCCTTTGTTAAGTTATTCTAGCATTATCTATAATATATTAAACAAAATTAATAAACAAGTATTAAAAGTAAAGATTTATGAAGAATTTTAAATTTATCGCCTTTTACTGACTAAAAAGAGATAATTAAACATAAGGATTATGGAAAATAAAATAATAACAGTTGGTATATTATTTGGTTTCTTGTTAATTTTAATTATTTTAGAAATTGGCAAAACGAATGCACCTGTTGAAAAATATAAGATTTTAAAAGTTTTGGAAGCTGATGAATTTTATATAGATATAAATAAAAACAACAAAATTGATGCGGACGAAAATTTTAAGCTCAAAGACATAATAGCTTTTAAACCTGTTAAATCTTATAATATCAATCAAAGACTCAATAAGCTTGGTTTATCATTGGATGAATATTTAAAGCTCGGTTATGTTGCAAGACTTTGGGCAATTGAGAATTTGGAAAACAAAGAAGTCATTTTGTATAATATTACAAAAGATAAAATTAATGATAATTTGAAATTTGCAAGCATTATTTATAATAACGAAGATTTGGGAGAATACTATTTAAAACATGGGCTTGCAGAGCTTTATGCAAAGTCTAAAAATATAAAATATTTAAGAAACAGAAACTATAATAAATCAAAACAAAATGCAAAGCTGATTGATGATAATGCATTTATATTTTTAAATTTGAAAAATAACACTTATCATAATTTGAACTGCGAATATTTGCCTTCAATTTCAAATGGTGCATTAGTTTTAAAAAATAAAATTGATGTTAAGCTTAAACCCTGTCATTCCTGTGTTATTAAAACCAAGACTAAGTCAATATATGAAAATAAATACGGCTATATTATTCCAAAATCAAAAAGCATTTATAGAAAATCTATTTATAAGAATTTTTCTGATATTGAATTTTATTATATAAATCCTTATGAAAATATTAAACCTTTAAATTCCTGCAAAACTGATATATGTAAAAGAATAGTTAAAGAAATTAATGCTTCAAAAAGTTGTATCAATCTTGCTTTATTTGAAATTGACAATCAGGCAGAAATTATGAGTGCCTTAAATAATGCAATTAAAAGAGGTGTTATTGTAAAGGCAGTTGTAGATAAAAGCGCAACAAATGAATATATAAATAAAGAAACTTTCGCAAATGCGTTTGGTGCAAAACGAGATAGCAAAAGTTCTATAATGCATAATAAGTTTATTGTTTTTGATGATAGAAAAGTTATGACAGGCTCAACAAATCTAACTAATACCGGTTTTAGCTATAATTCCAATTCTGTTATAATAATAAATTCTTCTAAGGCTGCAAGCATCTATAATCAAGAATTTAATCAAATGTATAATGGTCATTTTTCTAAAAATAAAAAATATTACGATAAACATGAAATAAATTTGACAAATTCTAAAGTTGCAATCTATTTTTCCCCAAATGATGATATTTATAATAATGTTATTGCAAAACTTCTAAAAAGTGCCAAAGAAGAGATTTTTGTTTCCATATTTTATTTAACGGATAAAAATTTTATAAATGAATTAATTGCCGCAAAGAAAAGAAACGTAAATGTACTTGTTATGATAGATGCACTAGGTGCAATTAATTTTAAAGATAGAATCAAGCTTTTGAAAGATAATAAAATTCCTGTAATTACAGAAAACTGGGGCGGCAAAAACTACGAAAAAACAATAATGATAGATAGTAATATATTAATAACGGGCAGTGCTAATTTTTCAAAAAGTGCATTTTATAAAAATGATGAAAATATTTTGGTTATCAAAAACGCTCTAGCTGCAAAGTTTTACAGAGACTATTATTTGTATTTATTTAATTCAATAGACAAAAAATACTTAAAATTCATTCCAAGAGCAGAGAGTTTTGAATCCATCGGTTCTTGTGATGATGGAATTGACAATAATTTTGACGGCAAAATTGATAAAGAAGATATCGGCTGTAAAATCTATTAAAAATTTGCCACATGAATAATGTTTTTGTTATGATATTGTATTATACACTTATATTTTCAATGAGGTTTATAAAATGGAATTTTTTAGAAAACATAGAAGAGTTATAGTTTTTTTGCTTTCAATATTTTTGATTGCCTGGATGGTTGGCATTGGGGCTTTTATAAGTGTTGTTGCTTTTCAATAGTTAATATAGATTAGACTGAATGAAACATAAATTTATCAAAAAAATAAATAAAGTTTTATTGGTACAAACTGCTTTGCTTTTGTACTTTGCTTTATGTGCAAATGTTTTTGCCGTTGAACAGCCAAGATTAACAGTACAGCAAAATCAGATAGAGGCAAAAAGGGGCCAGGCAAAGCAGCAAATTCACAGGCTTAGGCTGTTAGAAAAAATCGAGACAAACAGATTATATAAAAATCAACAAAAATTAGAACACACGCAAACAAATCTGCAAAAAAATAAAAGACAATATACTAATGCTAAAAATGAAGTCGAATCGTTGGAAAAAAGATTGGAAGTGCTGCTTGTTGAGCATAGAAAATATCAAACATATGCATCCAAAAGAATTATTCAAATATTTAAGCATAAAAGAGATAACTATATAGAATTTTTGTTTAATTCAGGCGACATTAATGCATTTTTAGACAGATTATATTTTGAAAATATAGTAATTGCACATGATAAAAAGAAACTTAGGGAAACCAAAGCATGTGCAAGAGAAGTGCTTGCGGTTAAGGCTAGAATTGAAATGCACAAACGCGACCTTGAATCTTCAATTGCGACAATAAATCGCCAGCAGACAGAAATTCAAAATGCTATTTCAAAAAATGAGAAATTAATTGAAAAATTAAAAACTGACAGAGCTACTTGGGAAAAAGCTGAAAAAGACCTTGCGCGTCAATCAAGAGTAATTTCAAATATGATTAATTCAGAATTAAGAAAAACAAGCAAAGACGGTAGCGTCAGAGTTTCAGTAACAGGTGGTTTTATAAGGCCGGTTCCCGGTAAAATCACTTCTCCTTACGGAACAAGAGTACATCCTATATTTAAAAGAAAAATTTATCATTCAGGAGTCGATATAGGAGCACCATATGGCACATCGATTAGGGCAGCAAATTCAGGAAGAGTTATGTTTGTCGGCTGGTACAGCGGCTATGGAAAAACAATTATCATAAACCATGGTAATATAAACGGAATTCCTACAGTTACTTTATATGCGCATATGTCCCAAACACTTGTAAGACAAGGGGCGAATGTTGCAAAAGGAGCAGTAATAGGTCGGGTAGGAACAACAGGCTATGCCACAGGTCCGCATCTACACTTTGAAGTGCGACAAAAGGGTAATCCTGTAAATCCTTTAAATTTTGTAAGGTAGCAATTAAGGTTTGCAATGTGTAAAACAAATAAAAAAACAAATACGGAATTGATATTATTTTTTGCTTTTTGCATATTTTTAGTGCAGGCAATAACTTCAAAATCTTATGCTGCCTATGAGATAGTTAAAGCAAAGACAATTACAAACGAAAATTTGCCTAAAGAAGAGATAAAAAATGATTATATTCCGACGTATAACGATCCTGACCTTCCTGATTTTTCGGAAGATAGTGCTGTTATAACAAAAGCCGAAAGGGTTTTTAAGAAAATTACAGGCAAATTTAAAAGAAAAAAAGGAGATTTGCCTCAAGAAACATTAGGTGAAGACAAACTTCTCAATTTTGAAGATTCCATAGAAGAAGAAATTGTTAAAAAAGGTGCACCAATTAAAAAAAATGACGAAGAAACAATAGATGACAGAAATAAATTTCAAATAAATGCAGACAAGCTAAGCTATGATGATGGCGACGAAAATGTATATGCAAAAGGTAATGTTGAAATTATTGCAAAAGCTCAAAAGGTTGCACTGAAAGCTGATGAGGCAATTTTAGATAAAAAAAATCAAACCATAAAAATGCAAGGTCATGTGAAGGTCATAAAAGATGGTTCTGAAATGCTTGGCGAATATATGTTTATTGATTTGAATGAACAAAATATTTTGATGGATAATCCGACTTTTCAGGCTTATTCTTTTCAGATAAAGGCGCAGGAAGGTTATCTGATTGCAAATGACATACAAATGTTAAACGGGACGATGAGTGCAACCAGAGACTTTGATTATGAAATTGAATCCAGAGGCTTTTTAAGAATAGATAGAGCAGGTTTCAATAGAGAAGCCAGACTGAAAAATTATTCAAACTATGTAAAACAAGAAGGCAGAAAAAGAACATATAAAATAGATGCAAAAGAAATTGTTGTTGCAAGCTACAAAGACCATAATACGCTGCTTTTAAAAGGTGCAAATGTATACTATAATAAGCATAAAGTCCTAAATAATACCACTTTAGAGATGATATCCGATAAAGAAATGCAGATAGTTGAAACAAATGCTCTTGAAATGGGTGCAATCAGGGGCTTTGGTACATACGCAGGTTATGGTTTTGTCTCTAAGCTTCCAAAAGGTCATATTTTTAAAGTTTCCCCGATTGTCTCTTATGGTGATGGTGGCTTGGGCGTTGGTATACTTGGTAAATACCGGAGTCAAAACGGGATATTGGAAGCAGGCTATAATACTTCAAGTCAAAATCTTGTTGCAAGAGGAAGATATAAGTTTGGAAAAGGTTTTGAGCTAAGATATGGCCGACATGCATATATTCCTGAAAACTTCCTTGGCGCAAGACGTTCCGGTTATGCTGCCGAACTTCAATACTCAAAAGAGTATTATGATAATGAACATCAGATAAGATTCTTTAATGGAGTTTATGCAGGTTTATTTAGTGATTATAAAAAACATAATCAGGAAAAAGATGTTTATGCGACATCAAGATTTAGATATATGGCATCTTTAAGTAAACGCTTTTTGACTTTTGAAAATAAAGAACAAGATATGGCGATTTCTTTTTATGGGCAAGCCCAAGCTGCAGCGACTGTATATGGTTCAGGGCAGACTATGGGAATTGTAAGAGTCGGTCCTCAGATGTCTACTAAAGTCAAAAAATGGAATTCTACAATCGGATACCTGTTATCAGGTCTGCACGGCGACAGCCCCTTTTATTTTGATAAGTATCGTTATGGCAGATCTTCAATATACTTGAACGAAAGATTTGATATAACTGATAAAATTGCAATAGGTTATACGGGAAACATTACTCCAAAAAAAGATAACCCTGAAAATGATTTGCTTACAGAATCAAGATTTTATGTGATTTTTGGGCCACAGGATTTGAAATTTTCTGTTTCTTATGATTTTGTGAGAGATATCGGACATTTTGATTTTATGTTTATGCTTGGAAGCAAATCTACAAGAATAGATTTTGAAAAATTAATTACAAAAGATGTAGGCAGAAAAAGAGAGAAAAATAAAGATTTCTACAAACAGGTAAAACCTGTTGAAGAATTTGATGAAACTTTGTAGTAGAAAATTAAAAATTAGTTTTCGATTTGGCTTTTAAATTTTTCATAATCTTCAATTGTATCTATTCCGACAGGATTCAAACCTACAATTGCAATTTTTATTTTCATTCCGTTTTGTAATGCCCTGAGCTGCTCTAAGCTTTCTTGCTTTTCAAGAACAGATTGAGGCAGCTTTGTCATTTTTATTAGAGATTCCTTTTTATATCCATATATGCCGATGTGGGCATAATATGGAGCCTGATTTTCATTTCTTTCGTATGGAATAGGGCATCTTGAAAAATAAAGAGCGTTATTATTGTTATCAAAAACACATTTAACGCAATTTGGATTGTTTATTTGTTCTTTTGAAGTTATTTCTCTAACCAGGGTCGAAATATCCGTATCATCGTTTTCAATCAAAGCGGATATTGTTTTATCAATAATATTTGGTGTGATTTGAGGTTCATCTCCTTGTAAGTTTAGAACATAATCAAATTCCGGATGTCTCTGGATAACTTCCGTTATTCTATCAGAGCCGCATTTATGTTCGGCTGAAGTCATTTCGACGCTGCCTCCGAATTTTTTGACAGCTTCAACAATTCTATCATCATCAGTTGCAACGATTATACTATCTGCAAGTTTTGATTTTTGAGCAGCTTCATATACATATTGAATAATCGGTTTATTATTTACTTTTAAAAGAGGTTTTCCCGGTAGTCTTGTTGAAGCGTATCTAGCCGGTATTACAATTACGGTCTTTTTATTCATTTCGTTCCCTTTAATAGAATTTTTTTCCAAGCATTTCAACTTTTCTTTGAACCTCTTTAACTAAATCGGGTTCATCGGGTTCGGTTGAAAGGAATTTTTCGTACATTACAAGCGCACTTCTTTCATCTTTGATTTTTTCATAAGCAAGTCCTAGTTGATAGTATGCCATATAATATGTAGGATCAAGTTCTATTGCTTTTTGTAGGTCGACAATTTGGGCAGCATTTCTTTTCATAGCGTCAAAAATCAAAGCCCTATAATAATATAGTTGTGCATTTTTGGGATAAATTTTTATATTTTTATCTAAAATTTCAAAAGCTTCTATATATTGCTTGTTTTCATATTTGCTGTATGCAAGATTTAATACATGAGTTATAATTTTTTGATTTACAAAAGCAAGAAGAGTAATTGCTTTTTTATTGTTTTGATCTAAGTCTACTGCTTTTTGAAGGTATTTTTTTGATTCTTGTTCATAGTTAAGTTCAAGATATGTAAGACCTGCGCTATAGTATAATTCGGAATTAGTCGGGTCTGTTTTAATAGCTTCTCTGTAATATCTTAAAGCACTTGTAGGTTCGCCCATTAATTTTGCGGTATTTGCAATTGCAATATAAATTTCAGTTGTTTTAGGTTCTATTTTTAAATAATTTTCTAAAGTTAGTTTATATTCTTTATATTTTTTAGGGTCTTTATTTATTGCCTGTGCTCTTTCTTTTGCAATCATAGCATCTTCATTCAGCTGTTGCTGCTGTTCATTTACTTTAGCTTTTATTTGTCTTTTTTCTTCATAAGCTCGATCTTGAAGAGCTTTATGTTCCTGCTCTTTTTCTTTAAGGGTTATATTATCTTCTTTAACAAGAGGCTTTTTTTTGCCTTTTATGGGGCGATTTTTAGGTTCGGACAGATTATTTTTAGATGCAAGAGCACTATTAAATGCATTTTCCTGATTGCTTTTTGCGATAATTGTTTCATCTTTAATTTTATTTGCATAGTTATAAAATGCATTTCTTCCTTTATTGTCTCCAATGCTTGCCAAAAATTCAGAAAAGATAATGTAGTCTCTATAGTTTTGTTCGTAATTGGCATTTGAGCCTTGCATCTTTTCCATTATCTTATCTAGCGGTAATTTCTTTTCATAGATTTTATAAATACCGTATTTTGCCTGCATAGAATTTGGGTATCTGCTTAGAATTTCATCATATTCTTTGTTTGCGCCAAGAAGATTTCCGTTTCTTGCAAGAGATTTTGCTTTTGAGGTTCTAATTTGGCTGTCAGAGGGATTTTCTTTTAAGATAGCATTATATATTGCAATTGCGTTATCATTTTGATTGTGTATAAAAAATAAATCTCCGAGAATGTATTTTATATAAATATCATCAGGATTCATTTGCAGTGCTTTTGAATAACTTTGATATGCTTCTTTTGTGCGATTTAGCTTATAGTATACTTTGCCTAAGGTTTCATATGAGATATTGGCTTCATTTTTATTTTTTGGAGTGATTTTGTTTTGAACAATATCCTCAATTTCTAATAGAACATCCTTGTCTTTTGTAGCTGATGCTGTGTTATTTAGATATTCAAGAGCAATTGCGCTGCTGCCTTCTTTTAAATATATTTTTGCAAGCTTGTAATTTGCATTTGCATTATTTTGGTCGTATTCGACCGCCTGCTCATAATAATATTTTGAATTTTTACTGTTTTTGCTTGTAAGTTCGCAGATATCTGCAATATATTCATTTGCAAGGCTTAGTTTGATTCTTTTTTCTATTAAATCATTAAGTTCATACATTGCGGCATTGAATTTTCCTTCCGAAATGAGTCTTTTGACGTCTTTTAATCTATATTCGGTGCTGTAGTCAATATTTTGTTCTTTAAGAAGGTGTTTTAATCTGCCTTGATTTTTGTAGTATGCAGTGGTTGTTTTGCTTTTTGAGCAATATAGTTCTTGTCTGAGATAGTCAATTTCATCCATATTTGAATAGCTTAAAACAGAATTAAATCCCATTGAACTTATAATTATTGCTTCTAATAAAAGCTTTTTAAATCGTCTGATGCGCAAAATTGAACCTTTAATCACTTTGTTATCATAATTTTAATATAAATTTGAATTAAAATAAAGCAATAAAACAAAATTAAATTAGTTGCAATTTATTCCTTTAAGTTTAATAATATTGTATTATGAAAAAGAAAATTTTAACTACTGTATTATCGTCTATTATACTTTTATCATCAACATCTGTCTGTTTTGCAAAAATGAGCCAGCAGGCAAACAAGCTTTATAACAGCGCAATTATTCAAGAGCAGGAAGGTAACTACAAAGAAGCTTTAAACCATGTTTTAAAAGCTATTCAATATTCACCCGATGATGCTGTTTTGAATATAAAGCTTGCAGGTTTATATCAGACTTTAAATCAACTCGAAAATGCTATAGAAGCCTATAATAAAGCGATTTCATTAAGAAGCGAAGACGGTTTTTTATATATAAGCTTGGCCAATCTCTATTTGAAAAAATACGATTATGCCCTTGCTTTAACTAATTATGAAAAAGCTCAAAATTTAATGCCTGAATATAAGTATAACTTAATCAATATCGCAAATACAAAAAGTCTTTTAAAAGATTCTAAAGGTGCAATCGACGCATATAAGGAATTTTTAGAGGCGTATCCGAATAATCTTGAAGCTCAAAGTGCAATTGCAAACATATATTTAGAAAACAATGATTATGATAATTCTATTGAAAATTTTGCTCTTGCATTAAGAAGCAACCCTAATGATTTTAGGGATTATTCAAATTATGGTGTTGCTCTTTTAAATAAAGGCGATTATGATAAGGCACAAATTGCTTTTAAAAGTGCGGTTTCGGTTAATAAAAATGATGCCGTAAGTATGGCAAATTTAGCTTATGCACAGCAAAAACAGGGACTTGATGCTGAAGCCCTTGCCTCATATAAAAAAGCTTTAGAAATTGATCCTGATTTAAATTCAATTAGGTATAATTATGCAATTTTATTAAATAAACAAAATATGCCAATTCAGGCAAGACAGGAATTGCAGACATATCTCAAAGAAAATCCGAGAAGCTCTGATGCCTATATAGCACTTGCAGGTATTTATACCAAAAATAAAGACTACAAAAATGCAATAAATGAGCTTGAAATAGCCAAAAAAGCCAATCCTGATGATATAAATGTCAAAATGGAATTGGCAAGAGCATACCAAAATAATGCAGAATATTATGATGCTCTTAAATATTATGACGATATTATTGCAGACGATAACACTAAGCTTTCCGCTTTATATAATAAGGCTGTTATTTTGACTCAGCTTGGGCAATTTGAAGGCGCTTTAGATATATATAATGACTTATTAAAAATTGACTCTGAAACATTGGAGCAAAATAATATTGCTTTGGAAGATATCAAAAAAGATGAATTTGAAAACAGACTTTTGATGGCAAATGACCTTTACAAAAAGGCGCAATATAAGAAGGCAAGGGCAATTTATGCAAAAATGCTTGAAACAAATGATGACTATAGAATATATCTTGGTATTGCAGACTGCTCTTATGCCCTAAAGATGTTTACATATGCTAAACATTACTATGAACAGGCAATTCAGATAGACAATACCGACACAAGCGTTTTAAGCAGATACGCTGAAGTTCTTTTTGAGCTTAAAGAGTATGATACAGCTATTGCTGTTTTAGATAGGGCTGTAGAATATTCAAAAGATAATGACGGCTATTTGTATAATATCGCACTTTGCTATTATGAATTAAAACAATACGATAAGGCATATGAATATGTTTTAAAAGCATCAAAAGCAGCTTCTAAAGTAGATTATATCTATCTTCAAGCCCTAATTTTAGAAGTTCAAGGAAAAACAAAAGATGCAATTTTAGTTTATGAAAAATGTATTGAAATGACAGATGATGATACTTTTAAAGCGAGCTTGGAAAAGAAAATTAAATCATTATATGATGGTGTGGTAAGTGAAAAAACTGATTAGCATATTTTTTCTTACCGGTATTTTTTCTGCTTGTTTCGGATTTAATCTGTTTAAAAATAAAATCGAGCCTGTTTTGATTTTATCTGATAAAAACCCGCTTGAAGTATCTGATGTTGAAAAAGCACAGCAAAAGGCAAATGTTTTTAAAATCAATGAAAGAATATATTTTACTTTCCATATAGAAGACGGCTTCAAAAGTGATTATGTAAAATATCAGATAGTAAGACAGGATGATAATGCTCATACAGGCGGTTATGCCAGAATTATGAATGTCACAAAAAGACTTGATGATAAATATACTTTTTCTGACTATTTTGTTTTAAGCAGAGGCGGCAGATATTATATACAAATTTTTGATATAACAAATTTAAACCAATGGCTTAAGATATCATCTTTTATGGTGGTTAATTAAATTAGAAAAAATATATTTATGAAATACAGTTTTAAAAATTTTATAGAAGATTTAATTTTTGATATTAAAACAAAGTTGTTTTCATCAAAATATATATTAAAAGGAAAATGTAAAAGATGTGGAAATTGCTGCAGGAATATTCTTTTTTCAACAAAAGAAGGCTACATAAAATCTAAAGAACTTTTTGAAACTATGCAAAAAAAGTATCCATATTATAGAAATTTTAAAATTTCAGGAGTTATTCAGGATAAAAAAGACTTTCAAAACGGCGCTTTGACTTTTGAATGCAAGTTTATTTCAAAAGATAATCGTTGTAAAATATATTTCTTTAGACCCTTGTTCTGCAGAGACTACCCCGATATCAATCCGAATTTAATATACAACGGAGTTACTATGCTTGATAATTGCGGATATTATTTTGATATCAATAAAGACTTTAAAAGCTATTTAAAATAGCCTTATTGGTTTTATTGCATATCAAATTTAATGCCGGCTTGTTTAAATCTTTTAAATACTTCCTGAAGTCTTAATATGGGCTGTACTAAAGACACTCTGAATCTATCATCGCTCATTTGCCCGAAAGCACTTCCGGGTGTAATTAATACCCCTGCTTTATCTAAAACGTATTTGCAAAATTCCATTGAAGACTTGAATTTTGGAGGAATTTTAATCCAAAAATACATAGTAGCGTCACTTCTTGGGGCGTAAAAACCAAGTTCATTAAAGCCTTGTGCGACAATTTCTCTTCTTGCATCATATTTATCCATAATGCCTTTAACGTAGCTATCATCCATAGTTAGTGCTGCAATACATGCATCTTGAACAATTGTTGAAGTACCGTAATCGATGTTAGATTTCATTGCATAAAGATTTGATATAAATTCTTGTTTGCCGACTGCAAAGCCGCATCTCCAGCCTGCCATATTAAATGTTTTGGTAAACGAATGAAATTCCATTGCGATATCTTTGGCGCCTTCTATATTAAATATTGAATACGGGCGATAATTTGAAAAACAAACTTCCCCATAAGCAAGGTCTGAAATTAAAAGAATATTATATTGCTTGCAGAAATTTACAATATCATTTAAAAAACTCTTTGGAGCAACAGCGCCTGTCGGGTTATTTGGATAATTTATGAAGAACATCTTGGCTTTTTTTGCAATGTCACTAGGAATTTCGGACAAATCTATCAAAAACCTGTTTTCTTCTTTTAAATTAACAAAATAAGGTGTTCCGCCTGCAATGAGAGTGCCTCTGCATAATACCGGATAATATGGGTCAGGGATGATATTTATGTCACCGGGGTCTGTGTATGTCATTGCAATATTAGCCAGACCCTCTTTTTCGCCGATTAGAGTTTGAACTTCTGTATCAGGGTCAATATCAACAAAGTATCTTCTTTTCATCCAGTCGGCAATTGCACGTCTTAGTTCGGGCTTTCCTCTGAAATTTGGATAGCCGTGATTAGCCGGATTTTGAATTGCTTCCAAAGCTACACGCACAACAGGATCGGGAGTGGAGCCATCAGGGTTTCCTATGGACATATCAATTACATCAACCCCATTATTGATTGCCTTCTGTTTCATTTCCGCAAGAGATGCAAAAATATATTTTGGAAGAGTGCTTATTCTTTTTGCAGGTGTGATTGTGATATTTGTTGCATCTGTTGTATTTGTCATATTTTTCCCTCTATTTATAATAAAAAAGCCTCAATAAATGAGGCTTTTTTAATTTTCTATTTTTTTAACCTCAATTATGCGCTTACTTCTTCGGCCGCTGCTTCTTGGCCAGCTGCTTCAGTTGATTCTGCTTGCGCTTCTTGAGCTTTTTGTGCTTCTAATTTAGCTTGAGCTTTTTTAGAAAGTTTTGTTTTTTCGGATTTTTTATAGTTTAAACTTCCGTCAGCATTTGCATTATTAATCAAATACATAACAGTTTCGGTTGCTTGTGCACCTTGAGAAAGTCTGGATTTGGCTTTTTCTACATTTAATTTCATTTCTTTTGTTTTAGGATTATAGTATCCAAGTTCTTCAATTGGAGCACCTTCTCTTTTTGAACGGCTGTCTATAACAATTATTCTGTAACTTGGGTTCTTTTTATAACCTAATCTTTTAAGTCTAATTTTGACCACTTGTTAATTCCTTTTTGTACTGTACTTTACATCTATCAAACTATAAACATATTTATTTTGCAAGTACTTTTATGTTATATTATAATCTATGGTTAATAATTCAATTCAAAATATCCTATTAAATTGTTCCGATTCTTATTTGTATATTTCAGATATTATGAATAAAATCTGCAAAGCAGTTGGACTTGAAGTTTTAGATAATAAAGCATTAAATTGGGATGTTGAAAATATTTTTATAGGAGCTGATAGTCTATTGCGGGTTCAAAAACTTGCCAATTGTGCAATTGAAAAAGGTATTATAAATGCGATTGTTGTAAATGGTGCTGATAAATTTCCATTCCTTTGTCCCTTCGAAGAAAGCATTATAGCGGAAGCCTGGAAGAATAAAATATTTTCTTATACGGTAAATTCCAAGGTTTTAGGGATAAAAGAAGTTTCTTTGGATAAAATCAAATGCGAAAATATAGAGCATTCAGATTTTATTGTGCGCGAAATTCTATCTTCAAAATTAAAAGATGAAAAATTTGAAATTGTTATGATTAATTGTGCACTTTCTTTATACATTTCTAAAAAAGCTGATAATATAATTGAAGCTATGGATTTGTTTAAAAAAATAATACAAACTTACGATTTGAATTAGATTAGTTTTGAACCTATAATATGTTAGTATGAAAAGATTTATTTTAGCTGCATTGATTATGGTTTTATTACTGCCTATTGCCGATGCAAAAACCCAAAAAGAAGAATATAAAAATGATGCATTATATTCGCAGGAATATTTTGATTATTTGATAGAATGTGCTTCCATTGAAGCTAACGAACAAAAAGCCAAAAAAACGCAAAAAGCAAAACAAGCGGAAAAAGAACTTTCTTTGGAAAATATATTAGAAGAAGAAGATATTAAAATTGAAAATACTGCGCCATTTAAACTTGCAATAGAAGAAAATGTTAATGTGGGCAGATTTGGTCAAACATTTAAAGTAATTGATACAAAAACAGTTATCCCTGTAGGCGGTGATTTTTCTTTTTATCAAAATACAAAAAAATCAAGAAATAAATATAACAGTACGGACTACAAGGTATTGGCCGGAGCTGAAGCAGGTTTTGGCAAATATGTTTCTGTTGCAAGCGGCTTGGAAACCAATTTCAGGGGATTAGACCAAAATCCCCAATCAAGAAAACTCTACCTTACTCCGACATTAAATATAACAGATAGAGTTGCAATAAAATTACACAATAAAGTTAATATTCAAAGTCATATTCAAGATTGTGATTTAGAGCTTAGTATATCGCCTCTTAAATCTAAGGCGCTTGATTTTGGAGTATACGCCGCAACATCTAAAACGCCAAGTGGAAATCATAGCGAAAGTATCAATTTTTCGACAACTTTTTATTTCTTTTAACTATAGAAAAGTTTTGTTGTATTTAGAAAGCATCTCTAAGCTTTCCATAAGAGTTTGATTGACATTGCTATAAGACATAGAGCCTGTAGCCTGTGCTTGAATTGAATTTAGTTCAAAATTCAAAGATTTCAATTGTTCTAAAACATTTATATTATCTTTGTTTTCAAGTGCTTTTTGATTAATAATTTCTTCAATCTTTGTTAAAATTGCTTGAAAATCGGCATTTTCATCTATTTTTATTCCAAGTTTTTGAGCTAAATCTTTTGCTCTTTGCAATAAATCACTTTTGCCGTTAGT
Organism: uncultured bacterium; assembly: GCA_947428835.1. GTDB lineage: Bacteria > Cyanobacteriota > Vampirovibrionia > Gastranaerophilales > Gastranaerophilaceae > RUG14156. The sequence goes on from CANENE010000004.1 coordinate 36,949, forward strand.
GTTATCTTCTTTCGCATTTTTTTTGGTTTCCTGCGTCTTTTTGTATGCTGCAATAAGGCTTTTTGCCTGTGCTTCTGTTATATCCTGGCTATATGGAATTGCAAGTTTATCCAATTCAGCTTTTGTTTGAGAGGTAAGTTTTTTATTATATGCACCCCATGATGCCATACTTTGGGCGGCATATCCTAAATTTACAGAACTTAATGTCATAATATCCCTTTACTTTCCACACCTTAATGAAATAACCAAGAATGTCAAATTATCCTTACAGTTTCTTATTCGGCATTTTCTTTATAAAAGTTGAGGATATTTATGCTATTGTTAAGAAATTGTTACATTTTAAGTTGATTACTTGTAATTCTTTTTTATAATATGAATACCCGGGTTATCTTTATCTTGCCAAATAACGTCAGCTACAATTTTTTCTCCGTAGAATGCACAGGTTTTATCACCTTCAGGCTTCATTACCATTACGTAATAATCCTTTAGCCAGGGATTTACATATACAATTGAAGAATCATCTTCTATTTTTGCCCTTTTTATTCTTCCTGCTGCTACCCATTCCATATCTTTTAACATATCCATACCATCTTTTGGTAAAAGATGCTGTTTAATATCATCGGGCAGGGTTGCGTATTTTTTCATATATTTTGCAGTTGATGCTGTAAAAGACACTGTATCTTTATTTAAATCCAGGATAATTTTGGGGAGCTTTTCTAAGGACAAATCATCCTTGCAGGGCGCAGCGCAGTTGTTCTCGTTTAGCATTTTTGCCCTTGATTTACCAAAACCAAGTAAAAAAACAGAAGGAACTCTCATATCCTTACTCTCTTTTCTTTTTATCAACACAACCTTTAATATACTTATTATATCAGATTTCTTTATATACTTCTATAATATATTTAAATTATTACAAAACTAAATAAGGTATAATATACACTTTTTACGGCGTTTTCAGCTTTTAAGTTTACAAAATTGAATAACTCTTTGGTTGGTGTTTTAATATATTCTATGAATATACTTCACCTTGCAGACTTGCATATAGGTAAAAAAGTTAACGGTTTTTCTATGCTTGATGAACAAGAAAATGTTTTAAATCAGGCAATTGAACTTGTAAAAGATGAAAAAATTGATACTGTGATGATTGCAGGGGATGTTTTTGATAGAGACATTGCCCCCAACAGTGCTTTAAATTTATTTTCCAAGTTTTTAAATGATTTGAATGATTTAAATACGAATGTATTAATAATCCCCGGCAACCACGACAATTCTGATAGATTAAGCTATCTTTCTTCTGTTTTAAAAAAACATAATATATATTTTGCAAAGCCTTTTGAAGGCGAAATTGAAAAAATTACAATTGATGATATAAATTTTTATCTTCTGCCATATCTGCATATTTTTCAAATTAAAAAATATTTTAATGATGTTTTAGATTATAATGACGGATTTAAAAGAATAATAGAAAACATAAAAGCAGATAAAAATAAAACAAATATTTTGCTGGCGCACCAATTTGTAGTTGGTATAAATGAACCTATGTTAACCGATAGTGAAGCAAAAAACGTTGGAGGGCTTGATAATATATCTTATGAAATTCTTAAAGACTTCACTTATGTGGCTCTTGGTCATCTTCATTGCCCTCAAAAGGCGGGTCTTGAGTACATCCGCTATGCAGGTTCTATTTTAAAATATTCATTTAGCGAGATTAATCAGAAAAAAAGATTTACCATCCTAAAAACAACTACAAATAACAAAATCGAAATCAAATTTAAAGACATTCAATATAAAAGGGAATTTCAAAAATTCAGAGGGTTTATTGATGAATTTTTAGATGAAAAATTCTATTCAAAAATCAACAAAGATGATTATATGATGTTTACGCTTTTAGACGAAAGTGTAATTGATGCCAAAAAGAAATTGAGCCTCATTTATCCAAATATTATGATTTTAGAATTTGACAACGCGTTTACAAGAAATATGGATAATGTTAGTGGCTTTAAAATTGCAAAAGATAAATCTATTTTTGAGCATTTTTCGGATTTTTACAGTTTTCAAATGGGGCGCGAAATTTCTAATGATGAAGCTGAAATTGTATCTGATATAATTTCCACAATCAATGAAAGCAGGACTTTATGAAGCCTGTTGAATTAATTTTCCAAGCAATTGGACCTTATCCAAAGAAAGTTTCAATTCCTTTTTATAAACTTCAAAATAACGGATTATATCTGATAAGCGGTGTAACCGGTTCCGGGAAAACCACAATTTTTGATTGTATTTGTTTTGCACTTTTTAATTCGACTTCGGGTTCTTTTAAAGACAATAATTTTTTAAGAAGCCATTTTGCAAAAGATGACGTTGAAAGCTTTGTGGAATTAACTTTTGAGCATAAAAACCAAATATATAAAATTCAAAGAACACCGCCTTTTGAAAGAAAAAAATTAAAAGGCGAAGGAACAATAAAAGAAAAAGGAAAAGCCCAGCTTACCTTGCCAAATTCTAAATTAATAATCGGTACAAAAGAGGTTGATGAATATATAATCGAGCTTTTAGGACTTGATTTGGCGCAGTTTTCGCAAATTGCACTTTTGGCTCAAGGGGAATTTTTGAAGCTTTTAAATACAGATTCTCAAAAAAGAGGTGAAATTTTTAGAAATATTTTTAAAACCCAAGACTATTCAACGCTTCAACTAAAAATAAAAGACGAACTGATAAATTATAAAAATGATTGGCAGGATTATAAAAAAGCGATTTTGCAGTATATCTGTCAAATTGAAACAGATGATGACTTCTTAAAAGAACAAATACAAACTTGTATCAATAATGATAGCTTTGCTTTAATGGATGTTTTTTTGCAAAAGCTAAACAGCCAAAATGACTTGGATAAGAAACAAAATAAAGAATTATCTGAACAAATAAACAAAAATCAAACAGAAATTAATTCTTTAAATTTGATTATAGAAAAAATAAACCAAAAAATTTCTCTAAATATAGAAATGGAAACTGTTTCAAATGAATTAATGCAAGAAGCTGAAATTTCAAAGGAAATTCAAAAACAATATTTGGAAATCGAAAATAAGGAACAACAAAAAGAAGACTTAAAAAATAGACTTTCAAAAACAGAACTGGATTATAAAAACGCAATTACTGTTTTAGATTTAGAAAAAGTGCTTGAACAAAGAAAAACGGCCAAACAAGAATTTGAAGGCGCTTTGGTAAGAATTGAAGATAATATTATTAATTTAAAGTATTCTTATTTTGCTATTCTAAATGAGCAGCTACAAAAATTGCAAGATAAGCTAGATAAAAAACAGGTGTTATTTGAAGCACTGAAAGACGAATATAATAATGCAAACAACAGATATATTGAAAATTATAATCTATTTTTATCAATGCAGGCCGGAATTTTAGCAAAAGAACTCAAACAAAATTCGCCTTGTCCTGTGTGCGGAAGTATTGAACATCCAAATATTGCAAAAGTAGTTGATAAAAATATAGATAAAAATTTTGTTGATAATTTAAAAGAAATGTCAGACAAAGCCCAAAATGATTTAAATCAGGTATCTGCTGATTGTGCTGATTTAAAAAACCTGATTACGTCAAAAGAAAAAGACATAGAAGAATTTAAAAAAAGATTTCAAATTGAAGATAACTTTGATTTTGAAAAAGTTAATGTATTTGACTTCGAGCTTGATTTAGTATCTTTAGATAATTTGCAAAAAGAAAAACTTGAAGCGATTTTAAAAATTGAAAATGAAATTGTTGAAATTGTTTCTAAAATTGAGCTGCTTTCAAAAAATCTAAACGAAGCTGATATTGATTTAATAATTAAAGAACAAACTCAGTTAAATAAAGAGATAGAGGAGTTGTCTAATCAAATAAATAATATTAAAGAAAACTTTGAAAAACAAAGTATTCTAATAAGTGCGCTTAAATCTAAAAAAGAGCTTTTATTAAAACAAATTCAAAATATAAATGATATTTCAATTAAAGATAAAGATGATATAATAGCAAAAATCAATGAATTATCGGGCAAAAATGATATTATAAATGACGATTTGAAAAAAGTTTTTTCAAGATTTGATTTAAATACAAAGCTATTTGAACAAATCAGTAAAAAATACGATGAATTTGTTGAAATTGAAAAGAAATATTCCACATATAAAACTTTGAATGATTTGGCCTGCGGCAATTTAAGAGGAAAACCAAGAATTGCTTTCGAACAATATATTCAGGGCTATTATTTGGATTTGGTTTTAAATGAAGCAAATAAACGCTTTAAAATCATGACAAACGGACAATTTCAGCTTTTAAGAAAGAAAGATACTGATTCACTTGTGTCTAAAACAGGGCTTGATATCGAGGTTATGGACTTTCACACATTTAAAAAAAGAAGTGTAAAATCGCTATCAGGAGGCGAATCTTTTAAAGCTGCTTTATCATTAGCTCTTGGCTTATCAGATTGTGTATCTAATTTATCAGGTGTAATTGACATTGATTCATTATTTATAGATGAAGGTTTTGGAAGCTTGGATGAGGATAGCTTAGATCTTGCAATGGAAGTTATTGTCGAACTCGGTCTTACAAACAGGCTTGTTGGTATAATTTCCCATGTAAAAGAATTAAGAAATAAAATTCAAAATCAAATAATCTCAACCAAGAGCCAAGCGGGTTCTACAATTGAGATTATTTTTTAAAAAAATTAATACCTTATTAAATGATGCCTTGAGCAAGCATTGCAGTTGCTACTTTTTTAAATCCTGCAATATTTGCGCCTGCAACATAATCTATGCCTAAATTATATTCTTTTGCAGTATCACTGCAGGCTTTGAAGATATTTGTCATAATGCAGTCTAATTTTTTGTCTACTTCTTCAAAAGTCCAGGATAGTCTCATAGAATTTTGCGACATTTCAAGGGCCGATGTTGCAACGCCTCCTGCGTTAGCTGCTTTAGCCGGTGCCAGTATAACGCCGTTTTTGATTAAATATTCTATAGCATCAATTGTTGTTGGCATATTGGCTCCTTCGCCAACTGCTTTTACGCCGTTTTCAACTAATAATTTTGCAGTTTCAAGATTGATATCATTTTGTGTAGCGCAAGGCAAAACAATTTCTGCTTTAATTGTATAGACTTTTGGAGTTTGTCCTTCAGTATTTTCCATATATTGTGCATTTGGGTGTTTTTGCAGATATTCCTTGATTCTTAATCTTTCAACTTCTTTTAGTCTTTTGATTTCTTCTAAATCAATTCCGTTTTCATCGTATATGCAGCCTGTAGAATCAGACATAGCAACGACTTTTGCTCCGTATTCAAAAGCTTTTTGAGCTGCATAAATTGCAACATTTCCGGAACCTGATATGGTTACAATCTTATCTTTCAATTCAAGATTGTTTGCTTTTAGCATTTCTCTCATAAAATACATTAAGCCATACCCTGTTGCTTCTTTTCTTGCTAAAGAGCCGCCATATTCAAGCCCTTTTCCTGTTAGAACTCCTGCTTCATAAACGTTTTTGATTTTTCTGTATTGGCCGAATAAATATCCGACTTCTCTTGCGCCAACTCCGATGTCTCCAGCCGGAACATCAATATCATGGCCTATGTGTCTGTATAATTCATTCATAAAGCTTTGGCAAAAACGCATAATTTCAGCATCACTTTTGCCTTTAGGGTCAAAATCGCTTCCGCCTTTGCCGCCACCAATCGGAAGACCCGTCAAGGCATTTTTAAATGTTTGTTCAAATGCTAAAAATTTCATAATGCTTTGATTAACGCTTGGGTGAAATCTAAGACCGCCTTTATATGGACCGATGGCTCCGTTGAATTGCACTCTATAGCCTTTGTTTACTTGGATTTTACCGTTATCATCCATCCAAGAAACTCTAAAAGATATAATTCTTTCAGGTTCAACCAATCTTTCAATAAGAGAAGTTTTTTTCATAATCGGTTCTTTTTCAACCAATGGTTTAATTGTTTTCAATACTTCTGCAACGGCTTGAATAAATTCACTTTCGTGTGCATTCTTTTCTTTGACTTTTGCCAAAACGCTTTCTAAATAGTCACTCATAAACTTGTTTTCCTCATACTTCCTAGTATTTTTATTGAAAAAATTATAACATATTTTTAAATTCTGCCGTAATTTTTTAATATATAATTTATATCTTTGTCCCCTCGTCCTGATAAATTTATTAAAATTTTAGAACCGTTATCGAGCTTTTTTGAAAGCTTTAGGGCATAGCCGACTGCATGAGAGCTTTCAAGAGCAGGAATTATACCTTCTTTTTTAGATAGTTCATAAAAAGCATCAATTGCTGTATTGTCGTCAGCTGTTACATATTGGACTCTTTTTATATCTTTTAAATAGCAATGTTTTGGGCCGACTCCCGGGTAATCAAGTCCGCTTGCAACGCTATATGCATTAGATGGTGTTCCATCTTCATTTTGCAGAACATAAGATTTAAAGCCATGCAATATTCCAATTTTTCCATATGCCATACTTGCGGCGTTTTGCCCTAAAGCCTCACCTTTTCCAAGTGGTTCAACTCCAATAATATTAACATTTTCGTCTTCTAAAAATCCGTCAAATATTCCAATAGCATTAGAACCACCACCCATACAGGCTATAACATAATCAGGAAGTGTATTTGTCTGCTCAAGAAATTGTTTTCTTGCTTCTTTTCCGATTATTGATTGAAAATGTTCAACTATCATTGGATAAGGGTGCGGACCTACAACAGAGCCTATTGCATAAGTTGCGGTTTCATATTCATTTAAGTATGCCCTAAAAGCTTCGTCAACTGCTTCTTTAAGCGTTCTTTGTCCTGATTTTGCAATAATAATATTTGCGCCTAAAATTTTCATTCTTTGAACATTGGGTTCTTCTTTTTTGGCATCAACTTCGCCCATATAAATATCACATTTTAAGCCCGTTAAGGCTGCTGCTGTTGCAACTGCAACACCGTGTTGGCCGGCGCCGGTTTCTGCTATGATTTTTGTTTTTCTCATATGTTTTGCAAGTAAAGCTTCGCCTAGGCTATGGTTGATTTTATGTGCGCCTGTGTGGTTTAAATCTTCTCTTTTTAGATAAATTTCGCAACCATATTCTCTTGAAAGATTTTTACAGTGAAAAATTGGGCTTGGACGGCCTGCAAAATTTTTAAGAAGATAGTCAAGCTCTGTGTTAAAAGCTTTGTCGTCTTTTAATTTCAAAAATTCATCTGCAATTTTTAAAAATTCTTTTTTTAAATTGTCATCAACAAAAATGCCCCCAAATTCTCCAAAAAAACCATTTTCATCCGGCTGAATATTATATTTTTGCATAACAAATTCCTATTTATTTACTTGAATAATTGTATTTAAGTTGCTTTTATTTTGTCAAGAAAAAATTATCTTTAGGATAAATTGTAACCATACATCCATCGGGTGAAAACAGACATTCGACGTCTTGATTTTGTATTTTATATTTAAATAAAATTCTATTGTCATCTTCTTTTATTTTGTAGCTTTCAGGCATTTTACAATAAATATTTTCAAGCAGATTTTTTATGTCATTTTTTGCTTTTTGCATATCAATCTGTTCAATTGGGGTATTATCTGTCAATATAAATCTGGCAAGAATTCTAAGCTTTGCATGTTGCGATATATTCGGGATTTTATTTTCAAGTGCATAGTTGAAATAATCAAGCAGTTCTAATAATCTATCCGGCATTTGTGTAGAAAGCGCTTCGACATATATATTTTGCAAGCTTGTATTTTTCGGGTTTGGTTTAGAGATGTTTAAAATACCGATAAGATTTTCAAGCGCAGGGTCAAAACGGTTTCTTTTGGTAAGATCATTTATATAATCATATTTGTTTATGGCAAGAGGGCTATTTAAATTTGTTCCTTTTAAAATATCTAAAGGATGCAGTGAATCGGAATTAAAGAAGTTTGCAATATTGATATCTATCCTGCCAAATCCGATTTTTGATATGTTGTTATCTGTTATTTTGAAATTTTTCCTAAGGCACTTTGCTCTGTTTTCAAAATTTTCTATAAATTCCTTGTATGTCTTGAAATCCATATTTTCAGGAGAATTTAAGATATGTTTTATTATGCGATTGATTTTATCGGTTGAATATTTATCTATAAACGATTCTAATTCTTCAATGGAATCTATATTTTTTTCTATAATTATTTTTACAATTTCATTAAAATTTGCATTGATTTCTTTCTTTTTTAAAAAAGCCGTCAGGGAATTTTGCGATGTTGATAAAATCTTGTTGTTGGTTAAAGTATCAATTGCTTTTCTGTATAAATCTTTGTCTTTATATATTATTTTAAGGGAATCTAAAATTCTATAGATATCTTTTAAGCAAGCAGAATTTTGTCCTTGTGCTTCGAGTTGAATTTTGTTTTCTTTGATAAATTCTATTGCGTCGTCTTCGCTGTCAAAATAGGCTGAAAATTTTGCTATTTCTTTTTTTATTTCGCTGTTTTCTTCAGGTTTTGATTGTGTGCTGATAGTATCAAGTATGGCTTCTATGCTGCTTGGATTTTGTTCTGCTAAAGAATTATAGTATCTTAAGAATATATCCAGGCTGCTATTTCCTAAGTAAAAGTCGTTTTTGCAGATATCAAGATAGTTTTCAATTGATGATTTTAGATTTGAATATTGAAGCTTTTTATTTTTTAGCTCATTTAACCCTTCTTTGTTTGTTGTTTTGCCTGTGGTTTCATATCTGAACAGCTCAACAAAATCATATATTTCTTTGCTTGATAGTGTTTTTACTTTGGAATTTGTCAGCGAATTATATAGTTTTAGAAACTCATTGAAAGAATTTATTTTATATTTTTTTGAAAAATCAATATAAAACGAAATAGCGTCAAATCCGTTATTTTCCTGATGTTTGTCTAATGAAATAAGAATTTTATAATTATTTTTGTAATAGTTGGTTGCTTGACTGCTGCTGAATTTGTCTGAAAAATAGACTTTTAAAATTCTGCCTTTCTCTTTAACTGCATCAATTGGCTCAGCACCTTCAACTGACGGCGCTTTAGAAAAATCGCCAAGCTCACTGTAGTCTATGTTATTTTTGGTTAAAAATGTCCAAAAAGCAATCTTGTCACCTATGTTTTGAAAATCATTAAAGTAACTTCTGTACGGCATAAGTGTAGAATTGCTAGTTTTATGTTCTTTGATTGCAAAATTATAATAATCCTGAAGACCTTCAAGATTATCTTCGTCTGCTTCATATGCCCAATCAATATATTTCCCGAATGCTTCATAAGTCTTTTTAGGGTCTTTAATTTGGTAATCAGGATGTTGTTTTTTAAATCTTTCAAGCGCATCTATTCTGTATTCATATGTTTCTGACATATAATCAAGTGCAATAAATTTGTCGCTTGCAGATTCAAAGTCGTTAAAATACGGCGATATTGCTTCAAACCTTTCTTTAAAGCCTTTTTCATCTTTTATATTAAAATCTTTTAAAGCGGCTGCATATTTGTTTAAATCCTGTATAATTTCATCTTCTGACAAATTTTCATTTATCACCAAATCGGCATATGCTTCAAGAAGCAATTCCGGAGCTTGTATTAAATTTTGTTTGTTTTCCAGTATGCCATAAATATCAATAGCTTCTTCAAGGTTATTTTCAAATATTATATCCGGATTTTTTATGCTGTAAAATACGCTTAAAAATTTTGTAAAATCGCTTACATATTTAATATTATTTCTTTTAAAAACCGTTTTTATATCATCAATTTTTTCATCAGTATGTCTCAAACAACGAGCAAGAAAAGCAATTACTTCGGAATCTCCTTTTGAAGTTGTTAATTCTTGTCTGTGGCGGTTGGATACATCCATTATGATTTTAAGCTTTGCCTCAAGTTGAAATTTCTTTTTCATATAATTGTGAATTTCATCTTCAATAAGGGTATTTAAAAATTCTGTTAACCCTTCGGTGAATGTATCGTTTGAGCCAAAATGAATATTGGAATTTCTTCTTTTGAAGGTGTCTTTATTTAAACTAAGGTTGTTTGTCGCATATGTAAAATTTGCGGAAACGTTTTTTGTGTTTTCGCTTTTATAATTGTGATTCGGGAATTTTAAACAGACAGGTGAAATTTGCATTTGAGAATCTAAACCATAACTTTTATGATATTGCTATAACCCATAAAAATAAAAAATTTTGCTAAATAAGTTTTTTATTTTGTTTTGTGTAATAATTGGTGTTATGGAAAATAATGATGAGCATAATATACAGTGGCGCGAATCAAGCTTTAAGGCAATAATACCTTTTATTGTTTTTATATTGTTTTATTTTGGTTTTTCTCTGTGGACAAGGGATTTTTCAAAAGTTCCAATGACGGTTGCCTTTATAATATCTTCCGTTGCCGCGCTGATTTTAAATCATAAAGAAAAATTAAATAAAAAAATCGAATTGTTTGCCTTGGGAATGGGAAACAAAGATATTATGATAATGTGCCTTATATTTATATTGGCGGGTGCATTCACGGCAAGCGCCAAGGCAGTAGGAGGCGTTGAAGCAGCTGTTATGATTGCGCAGCATTTTATCCCCGCTCAATTTATGGTTTTAGGGTTATTTATAGTTTCTGCTTTAATTTCTCTTGCTATAGGAACTTCCTGCGGAACAATTGCAGCCATCATTCCTATTGCAATTACAATATCCGAGGCTTTTGGAATTAACCCTTCTTTTGTGCTTGGTGCAACTGTAGGCGGCGCTATGTTTGGCGATAATATGTCTTTAATTTCGGATACAAAAATTGCCGCAAGCAGAACGCAAAATGTTGAAATCAGGGATGAAATGCTTGCAAATTTAAGAATAATAACCATTCCTGCGATTTTATGTATAATACTTTACTGTCTTCCTGTTTTTTCAAGTTCCAATGAAAATGTATTTCAAACAGTATTAACAATTGATAGTTATATTAAAGTAAGCCCCTATATTTTGCTTTTGTTTCTTGGAATATCGGGTGTTAATGTTATGTTTCTTTTGTTTTTTGGTTCGGTTTTAAATATTATTATAGGTCTTTGTTATAAAATATTCGATATTTTTGAAGCATTTAGCTATGTAGGCGATGGAACAGTCAGTATGGCAACTACATTAATTGTTGCAATGCTTGCAGGCGGATTGTTGCTTCTTGTCAGGTATAATGGCGGAGTCACTTATATTATCAAAGAAACAGGAAGATGGATTAAAAACAAAAGAACATGTGAAATTGGATTATGTTTTTTGGTAGGAATAATAAATTTATTTACTGCAAATAATACCGTTGCAATTATTACATCAGGCTCCATTGCAAAAGAGCTTTCTAAAAAATATGGTGTGGATTCTGTTAGAAGTGCAAGTTTATTAGATACAACCTCCTGTATTGTTCAGGGGTTAATTCCTTATGGAGCGCAGATTTTGATTGCAACAAGTTTGGCTACATCAATCGGTGCAAGTTCTTTTACTATTTTAAAAGGTATGTTTTACCCTGCCCTTATGGCATTTGGACTTTTGTTTTCTGTGTTGAGAACAAAGAATGATTAGTGCTTGATTGTTTGCAATTACGCTTCAATTCGCCGCTTCGAATAAATAAACACTCGTCACCCTGAACTTGTTTCAGGGTCTTATCAGGCTTGTGACAATACATAAAACCATTATTATACGTTAATACCTCAGATGCTGAAACGAGTTCAGCATGATGTACTCTGTGCATTAATTTACACTATTGCCATTGCGAGGAGGGCTTTGCCCGATGCGGCAATCCGAGAAAATTATGCAATGGAATATTTGTGTAAAATATTTTGTAATTTTAAGCTTGCAATTTGTTTTTGTTTTGTTTATAATTAATTCCCCGGTTAGATTTGGGCAAGTGAGGTGCAAGATATGAGAATATCCCCGATAAATAATTTTAATCATTATAGTCGCTATAACAGAAATATTTCCTTTGGCGTGTATCGCAAAGATGATGATAATGCAAAACGTGTGACAAGGCAGACCCTTGAAAATAGTTATCTTGATAAAGAAGATGTGGAATACTATCTTGAAACCCTTGAAAATGAAAAGCATTTTGAAATCTTTACGGATAGTAAAACAGGCAAAGTAAAATGTCAGACTGATGGCGAATATGAAAAAAATGAAGATGCAGCATTTTATATAAATTGGACGAAGGATATGCACGCTTTTGATGATTTAAGTGTACTAACAAATTTAAAATTAGTTGTTCGTTGCATAGAAGATTGTCAAGATGTGCTTGAAGGTAATGATCCTTCCGACCGTATAGGCAAGAATAGTTCATATGAAAGCCCGTACCACTATAACGGACACGACAGTTATGCTGCAATGCGCGCAGAGGAAGAAGCGTATCACGGTTAATATTTTGTAATTTATTCGAATTTTTAAGCAATCTTTTTAGTGTTTTGTTCAAATCTGATTTAAAAATTTATGCTACAATATCCTTATGGTAAAACGAACAAAAGCATTGGAAGTATATTTTTATAAAACAAGCTTAGGCAACGAACCTGTTCGTGAATGGTTAAAAAGTTTACCAAAAGAAGATATGAGAACAATCGGTTTCGATATTAAAATCGTTCAATATGGTTATCCAATTGGTATGCCTTTAACGCGGGTGTTACATGGAACAAACGGACTTGAAGAAATCCGTTGTAATATATCAAATGGTATAGCCAGAGTTATTTTCTATGTTGAAGATGATATAATGGTGCTTTTGCACGCATTTATCAAAAAAACCCAAGAAACTCCCAAAAAAGAGTTAGATGTTGCAATTAAAAGATTTAAGGATTTAAGCAAAAGATAAAATAATTCTTTTGCCTAAGTATTTAGCAACTTTTTCAATCGTGTTTAATGTTATAGAAGTATTTTCCGGGTCTAAAATACGGTTTACGGCTGTTCTTGAGGTTTCTAATTCTTTTGCAAGACGATTGACGGAAATATTTTCTTCTTTCATTTTCTGCTGTAATTCATAAGCTATAACTCTTTTTAATGCAACAGCTTCTGATTCTTGAAGTATATTTTCTTCTTCAAGAAAACTATCAAAATTGGAACCTAATTTATTTTTATCAATCATATTACATACCTTATAACATCATAATATTATTGTACCAAATTTGGTACAATATTTCAACCCCTGAATGCAAAAATTTCTGTAGTTGATAGGCAGGCTAAAGGTTTTGATAGGACTCATTCATGTTTTTCTGATTGCTGCGGCTTGATTAAGCCTCTCGACAACAAGTTAAATATTCTAATTTCACTTGCAATTTGTTTTTGTTTTGTTTATAATTAGTTCCCCGGTTAGATTTGGGCAAGTGAGGTGCAAGATATGAGAATATCCCCGATAAATAATTTTAATCATTATAGTCGCTATAACAGAAATATTTCCTTTGGCGTGTATCGCAAAGATGATGATAATGCAAGGCGTGTAACAAGGCAGACCCTTGAAAACAGCTATCTCGATAAAGAAGATGTGGAATACTACATTGAAACCCTTGAAAATGAAAAGCATTTTGAAATCTTTACGGATGAAAAAACTGCTAAAGTAAAATGTCAGACTGATGGCGAATATGAAAAAAACGAAAAGGCAGCATCTTATATAAATTCTATGAAAGATGATGGTATTTTCGATGATTTAAGCGAATTGGGAAATATAAAGATATTGGTTCGTTGTATGGAAAATTGTCAGGAAATCCTCGATGGAAATGACCCCTTTGCTTATTTAGACGCTGATAGTTCATATGAAAGCCCCTATCATTTTAACGGACACGACAGTTATGCTGCAATGCGCGCAGAAGAAGAAGCGTATCACGGTTAATATTTTGTAATTAATTCAAATTTTTAAGCAATCTTTTTAGTGTTTTGTTTTTATGTTTTCAAGTATTACTTAAAAACAAGCGCTTAAATGATGATTATAAATCCTCAAAATCCAAAAAACCACAATCAGCTATCTTTTAAAGGCAAGATAGCAAATTTTGATGATTTAAATATTTCAAGAAAATTTGTAAATTCCACTTTAAACGGACTTTGGGACAATCTATCAAATTCAATTAAAAAAGAAAAACCAAATCTTATTCAAAATGTTGATGGTATTTATTATGCAATAAACGATACACCCTTTGAAAGACTTGCATCTTCTTCAAAAAGCCTCTTTTCAATGCCTATTGATATTATAGATTCTATTGCAAAGAAATTTCCAAATTCTTCTTTAAATAATTCCGAATTTTTAAAAAAACACAGAAATAATATTGAGTTTGAAGAAAATATCCACGCTCTGCAGGGTTTGCAGAAAAACGGAGCCAAATTTGCAAAAGAATATATGTTGGAAAACAAACTTGATAAACTTCCAACCAGAGCCGATAAAAAACACTCTAAAGGAATTCAGGATTTTGTTTCCAAAAAATTTATCAGGCAGCTGAATGATACAATGGCAGAAAATGTCGGAAACTATGATTCCAAAAAAGAAAGATTTGTAACAAGGCTTGTTTCAGGGTTCACTGCTGCAATATTTTTAGGAAAAGACTTTTTTAATAAAGCAATTCAAAAAGGAAAAACCAAAGAAGAAGCAGCTAAAGAACAGCGCTTGAAACAAAATCAGGAAATAAAAGAAAATATCTGTGAAGCAATAACCCAATTTGCAGTATTTGCCTGCTTTTCAAAGACAATCAATAAGAGTCCTTGGGCGCCTGCGATAATCGGGGCAGGAATCGGAATTGTTTCAAGAATTATTTCAAGACTTTCATCAGGTATGCGCTTAACAAGAATTGATGCATCAAAGCAGCCAAATAGAATAATTCCATCCATAAATGAATTTATTGAATCGGCAGAAGGTGGTGACACTGATGAACTTATGCACAAAAAACAGCAAAAAAATATAGAAGATGCAAAAAAAGAAGATAAAAAACCGCTGTTGAATTTGAAAAATATAGCTCTGTTTTGCGCTTCAAGTATAATTGGAGGCTACGCTTTAAGATTTGGTAAAAACCATACCAAGATAGGTAAAAGCATAGCTGATGCAATAGCTTGCTATCAGGAAAAATATAACAATAAAATTATTGAAGAAACATTTGCAACACCTGATAAGCTTAAGAAATTGGCAGATACTTTACGTGAAAATAAAAATGAAGAATTTTATAATCACATCAAAGAAATTATAAACAAAAACGACAAAGCGGATAAAATTTCTCTTGGAACAGATTTTAAAACAAAGAAATTATTCGGCAAATTTGAAGTTAAAGTAAAAGACCTGAAAGCTATAAAATGGGCTCCAATTAATTTCATAAAAGAACTTGTATCTTATCCTTATAAAATTGCAGCTAAATTGGAAGAAGCCATAAGAAATTCCAAAATAATCAAAAACGGCGGTAAAATCCCCAAAAAACCTGAACTTACGGATGATAAATACGGAATTAAAAACCTGTATAAAACCTTCCTTGAATTTGAACAGAAATCCAATGGCGATGATGCAAAACTTACAAAAGAATTTGGCGACTACGTTAATAAAATGATTTTAAAAGCCAATAACGAAGTAACTTCTTCAAAGGGCGACAATTCCAAAATTGCAGTCTTAGCGCAGACATTGGGCACGCTGACCGGTATGTGGTTTAATATGAATGATGAATTCAACGCTTCAATCAGAAACGGCTCTACTAAGGCAGAAGCCAATAAAGATGCAAGGCTTAGAGGAATTAATAAATTCTTTAGAATGACGGTTCAGGTTGTAATTTCAGGCTCTTTGAACAGCATATTTATAAAACAATATAATTCGTCACTTTTGGGCTCTGCCGTAATTGTTGCGGTGAGCACAATTTTGACTGATATTATGTCTCGTGTTTTAACTGCTATGCCATCAAAGAAAATGACAAAAGAAGAAATTGACAAATATCAAATGAACCAAAAACAAGGGTCTATGAGATGGTATTATGATATGATTGATAAACTTGCTTCGTAAGTTTTTTAAATGTATATAAAAAAATATTTGCCATCTTGCCACTGGGCCAACTAAAAAGCAAGACACCTTGCTTTTGAGGAGAGGTAAGAACCGGGTACCGGTGAGACTCCGAAATGAAAATGAACTAATTATAAAATATTTGCCGATGGCCACTCTGCCGAAAAAATATGCATTGAATTGCATATTTTTGAGAGGGCATAAGCGAAGCGATTGCTCCGGACATCTTTCTTGGAATTAATTTTAGAATGTATAAAAAATATTTGCCGATGGCCGGAGTCGAACCGGCACGTGGGGTGAACCACGCCAGATTTTGAGTCTGGTGCGTCTACCAATTTCGCCACATCGGCAAATAAAATATTCAATTATCAAGGTTTGCTTCTGCGGGCGAAATTGGTAGAACCAATTTATCTTATTTGTTTGGTTTTACTTCGTAAAACACAAACGGGCTCACATCGGCAAATAAAATATTCAATTATCAAGGTTTGCTTCTGCGGGCGAAATTATGTATTTACTTTATATTATACAAACTCGCACAAAGCAAATGAAATATTCGATTATCAATACAAAAAGTCTACTACAAACAAACTTATTTTTCCAACTCTTCTTTTATAAGTTTATTTATAAGCGCAGGATTGGCTCTTCCTTTGGTTTCTTTCATAGCTTGACCTACAAAGAAGCCAAAAAGCTTATCCTTACCGCCTTTGTAGGCTTCAACCTGGCTTGGATTATCGGCGATTATTTTTTGTACAATTTTTACAAGTTCGCCTTCATCGGAAATAACGGATAATCCTTTTTCTTCAACAAGAGCCTGGGCATCTTTTCCTGTGTTTAAAATTTCGATTACAAGAGATTTTGCAATATTATTTGAAATTGTTCCTTTTTTCAAAAGACCAAGCAATTTTGCAAAATTTTCAACCGATAATTTTGATTCACCGACAGAAATTTTTTCTTCTTTAAGAAATGCTGCAACTTCGCCCATAAGGAAGTTTGATGCGGTTTTAGGGTCAACATCAAGTTTAATAAGTTCATCAAAATATGTTGCCATATCGATTTGATTTACAATAACACCTGCATCGTATTCACTTAAGCCTATGGATTGGTATCTTTCCATTTTTTGGTTTGGAAGTTCGGGCATGGTTTCTTTGATCTTATCAATCCATTCCTGACTGATTTCAAGAGGCATTAAATCAGGCTCGGGGAAGTATCTGTAATCATGTGCATCTTCTTTGCCTCTCATAGAAGAAGTTATACCTGCCGCATCATCCCAAAGTCTTGTCTCTTGAATAACTTTGCCGCCTTCTTCAAGAATTTCCGCTTGGCGGATAAATTCATATTCTATAGCTCTTACTAACGAGCGGAAGCTGTTTACATTTTTAATTTCGGCACGTGTTCCAAATTCTTTCTGTCCGAAAGGGCGAATTGAAATATTGCAATCTGCTCTCATTGAACCTTCTTCAAGGTTTCCGTCGCAGACGCCTATATATTTTAATATGTTTCTTAAATTTTCTACGTATTCTCTGGCTTCAGCGCTGCTTCTCATATCAGGTTCGGATACGATTTCAAGTAGTGGAGTTCCTGCTCTATTTAAATCTACAAGAGAATAAGTAGAGCCATAAATTCCGCTTGCACCTGCATGGACAAGCTTTCCTGCATCTTCTTCAAGGTGCGCTCTTGTAATGCCGATTTTTTTATCTTGAATTTGAACCCAGCCGCCTATACAAATCGGTTCATCAAACTGAGATATTTGATAACCTTTCGGAAGGTCGGGGTAGAAGTATTGTTTTCTGTCAAATTTGCACCTTGGAGCTATTTTTGAATTTAGTGCAAGGCCTGTTAATATGGCCATATTAACACATTCCTTATTTAAAACGGGCAAAACCCCGGGGAATGCTAATGTAACAGGGCCTGTTTCGGTATTTGGTTCGTGTCCGAATTCGCAGCCTTCTCTTCCAAAAATTTTACTTTTTGTCTTAAGCTGTGCATGAACTTCCAAGCCAATGACCATCTCATATTTATCTTTATAATCAGACATTATTATCTCCTTTGTTTGATTTAATTCTATCATAAATATTTTGTCATGATTAATATTGCTTAATAAATTTTAAATTCGAATAGCAATTTTTTTAACCGATTTGCCTTTAAATATATAAAGGGGTAACTATGCAGCAATTTAATCCTTATCAATATCAAAATATACCGCATAATTTAAGTCCAAATGCAGTTAATATCAATATAATTGCACCGCAGGCTTATGCATCTAATCCAAATCAAACGCAGCAGCTGCAGCAGGGATATTATCCTATGTATGGACAAAATTCGGGCAATATGCCAATTTATCCTCAAAATTATAATAATATTTTTGTTCCGCAGCAGCAGATGCAGCAAGGTTTAAACGCTGCCACGGATACAGTTTTGTACCAAAAGACTCCAAATGAACCTGTGGAAAATACAGAAAACAAAACAGAAGAAAAAACAGACAAGGAAGAAAATAAAGAAGCAGAAAAAAAACTGATAACACCTTTAACGGATGATTATGTCAAATCTTTAGAAAATTATTTGAATAATGACAATGCAAAAGTTCGTCTTATAGGTGCAAAAGAGCTTATGGAGCGCTTTAAAGAAAGCCCTGACAGGGCAGACAATCCATCCTTGGTTCCTTTGGTAAATAAAATATTAAAAGATACTTCTGCCACAGTAAGATTTATCGGTTTGACAATGCTCCAAACAGGCTATTGTGTCGGAAATGATGAGACAATTGCAATATTGAAAGATATTCAAACATCAAGCCAGGATAAATTTGGCGAAGATTCGCAACTTGCAACAGAGATACTATTGAAGCTTGCGGCTCCTCAAAAAGTTGAAGTAGAAGAAAGCAGTAAATAATGACAATTATTTCAAAAACAGCAGGTGGTTTGTGTTTAGCATCTTTGATTAAAGATGTACATAAAACTGCTGTTATATATTCAAAAAATGCTTATGCCAAAGCTTCAAGCGATGCTTATATCGCATGCGATATTAATGCTCAAAAGACAGACAGGTTGTCGTCAAGAGATGCTGCAAGAAAAAACTGGCTAAGGAATAACACCTTCTTTATAGGCATAAAAGAGACATTTGCAAAAATAGGAGGGTATATAAAAGGTTTTGCAACAGGTGTTGTTAAGCACTTACCCGAAGTTGTTTTATCGGGTGCAAGTTTGCTTTGTAAGAATAAAAAAGCGGCAAACATTTCAACAATTGGTTTGGCTGTTTATGAAGCTTATGATTTTATTAAGCATTCTACAAGCCTTGGGCAAAGAACTGACTACTTAAAATAAAGTGTTTATTAAGTTTATTTAACATTTCTTAACAAACATGGCAATTTTTTTTATTGATAAACGTTATATCTCTCGTGTGGAGATTACACAAAAGGAGAAACTAATAAATGATTCAACCAAATTATGCGCAACAGCCAATTCCTCAAGCAGGTGGAGCAAATGCAGTAGCAATTAATATCTTCAACCCTCAAGCATACGGGGCAGCAAATCCACAGCAGCAAATGCAGCAAGTACCATATGATTATACAAATTCACTATACCAAATGCCGCAAGTGTCTGCATATAATCAACAAGGAATGCAACCGGGCTATTATCAACAGTATATGCAACCAATGATGATGCCGCAGCAACCAACACCAATGCCTCAACAGGTTCCTGTATATATGCCGCAGCCTGAAGTAATGCCTGAAAGTGTTATTACGCCCCAAGCAGAAGCTCAAGCTCCTGTTGTTGAACAAACTCCGGCAGTACAAGTGCCTGAAACGGTAAATTCTGATGAATTAATACAACAATTAACAGCAGGCGATGTAAACCAAAAAGCTGCTGCAATCAATAAAATCGCAGAATATGTACAAGGACCAAGTGAAACAGCTCTTCAACTTGTATCTGAACCTGTTATGAATGCGTTAATCAGCGTAATTAATGAAGACACTTCAGCTTTAGAAGGACCTACAGATAAACAAATTGAAATTGCAGACAAAATTGCAAAAGGAACACAATTAACCCCTGAAGAAGAAGCTCTTGCTGAACAATTATCTCCAAGAGATGCAGCAAACAAAAACAGAATTTTTGCAATGTATACTCTTGCAATGATACAGAAATTACAAAGAGATGAATTAAATCAGTATATTGAAACTCAAAAAGCAAATGGCGGTCAGGCAATCGAACCTCTTAAAATTCAAGATTTAGCAGGATTTAATGATTATGCCAATATCATCAACAATGATGCCGAAAGACCTGAATTGAAAGTTGCCGCTATCCAATCTCTTCAACATGTAGCTGAGCCGCAAGATAAAGAAGCAATTACAGGTTTACTGCAAAATGCTCAAAATTCTCAAGATGAAGCAGTTAAACAGACGGCAGCAGATACATTAAATATGTTTAATGCTGTTGAACAACCTGCTCAAGCAGCATAAAACAAATAAAATAGAATCATTAATTAGTTCATATATAAAAAATAGCTCTGAAAATGTTTTCAGAGCTATTTCACTTATATTCTTTTTTATCTATTTGCATGTGAATAGATGTTTAAATAAGACCAATACGAAGACAGTATCTTCTTAATATAATTTTTGGTTTCAAGATAAGGAACATTTTCTACAAAAGCGTCAATATCTTCGTTTGCAATTTCCGGGTTAACCGTCCATTTATCAATACTTCCGGGACCTGCGTTATAAGCAAGTATTGCAAGATATTCATTGTTTTGATAATAATCAACAAGGTAGTTAAAGTAATTTAAGCCTATTCTTATATTTTCATCAGGATCCAATAGGGCTTGTTTTGTAATTTCTCTTTTTTCAATGAATTTAGCAGTTGCCGGCATAATCTGACTTAAACCAACAGCTCCGGCCGGGCTTTTTGCGTTTTTATCAAAATGGCTTTCTTCCCTAATCAAGCTTAAAAACAAATAAGGGCTTTGTTTAACTTCTTTTGCGTATTTGTTGATTTCTTTTTCGTATAAAATCGGATAAGAAAGTTTCAAACCATAATCAGCATAATTAATTTTTGCTTCTAAATCGCCATTTTCATATTCTTTTGTTGTTATGGCTTTGTTGATTTCTTTTTTTGCATAATTTATCGCTGTCGGGTATTGTTTCTTTTCATATGCTGTTCTTGACTTAATAAATTCATTACTGATTTTTAATTCGTCTATTGTTTTATAATCTTTTCTTTTTATGAGCTCAGATAATATTTTGTCCTTGAAAAGGAATTTATCAATATTGCTTATATCATAATCTGTTATTGATTTTCTTAATAAACGTTTTTTAGATTTTGAAATTTTGAGCTGTTTGGCGGATAAAAATGCATAATAGCTCATAGGATAGTTTTCTATGACTTTATTATATAATTCTTTTGCTTTTGTGCTTCTGTGTTTTTTAGAATAAATTTTAGCGCTCCAGTACATAATTCTTGGTGCATCTTGAGATTTTGAATATAATTCTTTATGGATTTTGGCAAGTTCAAAACATGTGTCATATTGCTCCAGGTTGTAATTATACCAAAATACTTCCCATAATGAATTAGATGCCCAAAGGGAAGCGGGATAGTCGTCTTTAATAATTTTATAGTATTTTATGGCATTTTCTTTTTTCTGAACATTTTCTGCCATTTTATAAAGAATGGTCGGATAGGCATATGTTTCATCATATCTTGTTTTCAGATATTCATAGGCTCTGTCTTTTTGCCAGCCTTGAATAACAATTAATCTTTCTATCGCAGCATCTATGTCTTTTTCATCTGTTTCTGATGAAGATAGTTCAATACCTTTTATTATCATGTTTTTTTCTTGTGCAATTGCGCCAAGGCCTCTGTAGCATCTTGAAACGTTATACCAAACTTTTGAAAAAGAAGCGTTTCTATATGCATTAAGGGCCTCTTTATACCTTCCGTTTAAAAGATTAGCGTCTCCGATTAAGGCATATTCATCTTGAGTCAGGGTAATTTGTTTGACTTTTAATACGTTATCAAGTGCGTATGTAATAAATTTTCCTGTCGGGGCAAGTTTTATGTATTCAAGATATTTGTCTTTTGCAATTTTTGGATTTCTGGTTTGGGCGAGCCTTGCCATTTTATATGCGCTTGCTATTCCAAAATCTGTATTTGGAAAAAGGCTGTTTATACGCCTGAATTTGCGAAATGTTTTTCCGTCACTTACCTGCCTTAATTCATTTGCAAGGCTTGCTTCATTATACATAGCAAGCGGGCGAATGTATTGGTTTTTAGCGAGTCTTGATAATTCGCTTATTTTGGCATGTGCACTTTTTTTATCTGCCAAATATACAGCGCATTGATATTGTTTAAGAAGGGAAAGTTGGTATAGGTTTGACAGCCTGCTTATTTTTTGAAAATTAAAATAAGCATCAGAATACTTTTGTTCTTCATACAATTTCATGCCTTGTTCATACAGCCTTCCGGCGCTGACATTAGCTGCAGCCCTTACACTGTAATTAATGAAAATTGCAACAATGAGGAACAAAATGCTTGTTGTTGCTATTCCAATCTTCCTTCTATTATTCTTCATATCATTAATATACAAGATATATCTACCAAGAGGCAATATTGTAACTGTATTTTAATAATTTATAATTAAGCAAAATCATTATTTTTGATAAAAAAGTATGCTTGTTTATGTTGGCAAACAGGGCAGATATCAGGGGCTTTATCTCTATCTATGCTGTATCCGCAGTTGGAACATTCCCAGCAGACGCTTTGCTCTTTTTTAAAAACCATTCCTTCTTCAAGATTTTTTAGAAGAGCTCTGTATCGTCTTTCATGAAAGCCTTCTATATGAGATACCATTTCAAAAAGTTTTGAAATATCATTAAATCCTTCTTCTTTTGCAATTTTTGCAAATTCAGGATACATTGAAATATTTTCGTAATGTTCACCTGATACGGCATCTTTTAGATTTTCTTTTGTATCTTTAATCTCGCCTCCGACTAAAAGCTTAAACCAAATTTTGGCATGTTCCTTTTCGTTATTTGCGGTTTGCTCAAAGATTCTTGCTATTTGCTCATAACCGTCTTCTCTTGCGCGAGAAGCGTAATATGTGTATTTGTTGCGTGCAACAGATTCGCCTTTAAGGGCTTCATAAAGGTTTTGTTCGGTAAGCGTACCTTGTAAGTTTTTCATTGTTTATCCTTCAATTGCTGTTTTGCAATCAGAACAAATTCCATTATCGTTAAGTTCTCTGTATTTCCAGCAGCGTGCGCATTTTTCGCCTTTTGCTTTTAACACTTTAACGACATAATCGTCTTTTTGATAGACATTTAGAACTTGTTCGTCGTTATTTTGAATATAAACGTGAGAAACTATATATAAATCCCCCAAAAGGTTAGAATACCTGTTCAATAATTCATTTTTTTCTTTGTTATCTGTTGTAATTATAATATCTGCTTCAAGTGATGAACCGATAACTTTAGGATCAGACGAGCGCAAAGGTTCAATTGCTTTTGAAACAATATCCTTTGTTTTTAAAAGTTCTTCAAAATCATTATCCAGGCTGTCGTTTTCCCATTCGGGTTTTACTTTAGCCCAATCGGTCAAAAGGGCGCTTTCAACTTCTTTGTGGCATTCAAGCATATTTTGCCAAATGTCTTCTGCCTGATGAGGCATAACAGGTACAAGAATTCTGATTAACGTATGTAATATTTCATATAATACACTTTGGCATGCGCGTCTTGAATGTGATTTTTTGCCTTGCGTGTACAATCTGTCTTTTACGATATCAAGATAGAATGAGCTTAAATCCGTGCTTGCAAAATTTTGAAGGTGTTGAAAATACTTATAAAATTCATATGATTCAAAAGATGCATCTACATTTTTGATTAATTTTGCAAGTTTAGAAAGAGCAAATTTATCAATCGGCTCAAGATTGTCGTATTCTACATAATCATGTTTTGGGTCAAAGTCGTATAGGTTTCCGATTAAAAATCTTGCCGTGTTTCTTGTCTTTTTGAAGATTTCGCTTAATTGCCCTATGATATTATTTCCGATTTTAATGTCGTTTCTATAATCGACACTTGCTGCCCATAACCTCAAGATATCCGCACCATAGTTTTTAATGATGTCATCGGGACGAATATAATTTCCTAATGATTTAGACATCTTTCTTCCGTCTTCTCCAAAGACAAAACCGTGAGTCAAAACTTGTTTATATGGAGCGTGTTCAACTGTTGCAACGCAAGTTAGAAGAGAAGATTGGAACCAGCCTCTATGCTGGTCTGAGCCTTCAAGATACATATCAACAGGGGTATGGCCTAATTCATTGCTTCTTTTTTCGACTACTGCTTTCCAGCTTACACCTGAATCAAACCAAACATCCATAATATCTTTTTCTTTTCTAAAATGAGTTTTGCCGCATTTTGGGCATTTAAAGCCATTAGGCAACAGCTCTTCTGCGCTGCGGTTTACCCAGGCATCCGAGGATTCTTTTTCAAAGATTTTAGCTACATTTTCAATTGTTTCATCATTTACTATAACTTCATTGCAATCTTCACAGTAAAATATCGGAATAGGTACACCCCAGGCGCGTTGTCTTGAAATACACCAATCGGTTCTACCTTGTACCATATTTCCAATTCTCGATTCGCCTGAAGATGGAATCCATTTAACATTTTTTATGGCTTCAAGTGCTTTATCTCTGAATTTATCAACTTTTACAAACCACTGGGGGGTGCTTCTATACATAACCGGGTGTTTGCATCTCCAACAGTGAGGATACGAGTGCATAATTTCCTGCGATTTTAATAAAGCACCGCATTCTTTGAGTCTTTCTATTACGATTTTGTTTCCTTTATAATAAGGAACTCCTTCTAAATCGGCAACTTCAGAAGTCCAGCAGCCTTTAGCATCAAATGGAGAGAATGTTTCAAGACCGTATTTTTGACCTGCTTCCCAGTCTTCAAGACCGTGGCCGGGTGCTGTATGAACTGAACCGGTACCGGCGTCAAGTGTTACATGGTCGCCTAGGATTAATAAACTTTCTTTATCATATAAAGGATGTTTTGCTTTTGCATACTCAAAATCAGCTCCTTTTAGAGTTCCAAGCTTTTTAATTCCTTGCCATTCAACATCTTTTACGAAATTTTCAAGCAAATCAGAAGCTACAAAATAATTTTCGCCGTTATATTCAAAAATTGTATAATCAAATCTCGGGTTTAGACAGATACCATTATTAGATGGAATTGTCCAGGGAGTTGTTGTCCATATTATTGAATATAATTTGTTATTTGAATTTATGCCCGCTTTTTCATATAGTTTTTTAGCATCTTTGACTTCAAATTTTACATAAATAGAATCAGAAGAGATATCCGCGTATTCAACTTCAGCTTCTGCTAGAGCCGTTTCGCAATCTGCGCACCAATAAACAGGTTTTAGGCCCTTTTCAATATAGTCTTTTTTATACATTTCACCAAATACTCTGATTTGCTCTGCTTCATAGCCTGGGGCAATTGTCAAATATGGATTTTCCCAGTTGCCAAGTACGCCAAGGCGTTTAAATGCCGCTTCTTGTCCTTTTAGGGAATTATGAGCGTAATCTCTGCATTTTTGTCTTAATTCACCTTCTGTTATAGAGTGTCTTCCGCCTTTGAGGTTTTTTACAACAGCATTTTCAATAGGAAGACCATGGGCATCGTACCCCGGGACATAAGGCGCAAAGTAGCGTGTTTGGGTTTTGTATTTTATAATAATATCTTTTAAAATTTTATTTAAAGCGGTTCCAACGTGAATTTTATCGGAACTAAGATATGGAGGGCCGTCATGTAAAACGAAGCTTTTATTGTCTTTGTTTTTTTCAAGCATTTTATTATATATATCGTTTTGTTCCCAAAATTTTTGAATTTCAAGTTCGCGTACAGTCGCATTAGCCCTCATGGCCAGTGTCGTATTTGGAAGGTTAAGTGTATCTTTTAATTGTTTATCTTCAGCCATTTCATACCTCTATTTGTAACTTTTGTAATTATTATACTATAAATTTTTTTTATGATAACATTATTTTATACATCACATCTTTTATTTTAAAACAAGGGAGTTTGAGGACAAACAAATATGGCACTGATTGATATACTTTTAAAAATATTCAAAGACCCGAATGTCAGAAAAATTAATAAAATTATGCCTATTGTTGATAGGATAAATGAGCTTGAAGAAGAATTTTCAAAACTTACAGATGACGAGCTTAAAGCCAAGACATCGGAATTTAGAGAAATCCTGTCAAAAAGAGAAACTTCAAACGATATTGAACAAGATAGAATTTTAGAAAAAAAGGCGCTTGATGAGATTTTGCCCGAAGCTTTTGCGACAGTCAGAGAAGCAGGAAAACGTGTTTTAAATCTCCGTCATTTTGATGTTCAATTAATAGGGGGTATTTTTCTGCATGATGGTCATATTGCGGAGATGAGAACAGGAGAAGGTAAAACCCTGGTTGCTACACTTCCTGCTTATCTTAATGCGCTTACGGGAAAAGGTGTTCATATAGTAACGGTTAATGATTATCTTGCAAAACGTGATAGAGACTGGATGGGTAAAATCTATGAATTTTTGGGTTTAACCGTCGGTGTTATTTTATCAAGCGGCGAATATAATTCCTATGAAAATAAAAAACAGGCCTACAGATGTGATATCACTTATGGAACAAACAACGAATTCGGTTTCGATTATTTAAGAGATAATATGGCAACAGATGTTGAAAATCTTGTTCAAAGGCCGTATAACTACGCTATTATCGACGAAGTCGATTCTATCTTAATTGATGAAGCAAGAACGCCTTTGATTATTTCGGGCCGTCTTGAAAAATCAGCAGAAACATATAAATTAATGTCAAAAATTGCGCCGCAGCTTGAAAAAAATGTTGACTATGAAGTAGATGAAAAAAATAAAAACATAATCTATACAGAAGCAGGTGTAATTAAGGCAGAAAAGCTTTTGGGGGTTGAAGAGCTCTTTGATATGAAAACGCAGTATGCACACTATCTTCTTCAAGCGCTAAAGGCAAAGGAACTTTTTATAAAAGATACGGATTATGTCGTTAAAAACGATGAAGTAATGATTGTAGATGAATTTACAGGCCGTATTATGGAAGGGCGCCGCTGGTCGGAAGGACTTCATCAGGCAATTGAAGCTAAAGAAAACGTTAAAATTCAAGATGAAACACAAACCCTTGCATCTATTACATTTCAAAATCTTTTCAGACTGTATCCGAAATTATCCGGCATGACAGGGACTGCCATGACAGAAGAAGCCGAATTTGGAAAAATCTATAATCTTCAGGTTACCCAAATCCCGACAAATAAAGAAGATGCAAGAGTTAATTATCCTGATATTATCTATAAAACACGTGCTAAAAAATATGAATATGTTGCAAAAGAAATTGCTAAGCTTTCAAAAGAAGGAAGACCAATTTTGGTAGGTACTATATCTATTGAAAAATCAGAATATTTGTCTTCTTTGCTAAAAAAAATGGGAATTAAGCACAATGTCTTAAATGCCAAACATCACGAAAAAGAAGCATATATTATAGCTCAAGCAGGAAGACTTGGAGCAGTTACAATTGCAACTAATATGGCAGGGCGCGGTACCGATATTTTACTTGGCGGTAATGCTGAATATCTTGCAAAAGAAGAACTTGATAAAATGGGAATTACAAAAGAAAATCCCAATTATGAAAATATTAAAAATGATGCACTAACAAGAGCTAGAGAAATTACCCAACAAGAGCACGATAAAGTAGTTGCATTGGGAGGCTTGCATGTTATAGGTACCGAAAGACACGAGTCACGCCGTATCGATAATCAATTAAGAGGCCGTGCTGCCCGTCAGGGAGACCCCGGATCTACGAGATTTTTCTTATCTTTGGAAGATGATTTGATGAGAATTTTTGGCGGCGAAAAAATTGCACAATTGATGACTATGCTAAATGTTGATGATGATACTGCAATTGAAAATGTTCTTATTACCCGCCAAATTGAATCTGCTCAAAAGAAAGTTGAAACATATCACTTTGATATCAGAAAATCTGTTTTGGAATACGATGATGTTATGAATATTCAAAGGGAAAAATTTTATCATCAAAGAAGAAGAGTTTTGGCAAAAGAAAACCTCAAAAACGACATTGAATTTATGATTACAAAAGAAGTTGAAAGGCTGATTGGTCAATATGTAAGCAAGGATATGTCACCTCAGGAATATATATATGATGACATTAATATGCTTGTTAAAGAATATACAAGTATATTCCCGCAGCTTAAGGATAAAGTAAAATTTGAAAGCATAAAAGATTTAAGACCATCAGAAATAAATAACAAGCTGCAAATGCTTGCCCAAGAAGGATACAGAGATTTTGAAATTGAAACAATAAATGACTTTAATTCCGTTATGACTCAGTATTATGCAAATGATTTCAAAGTTCAAGAACCCTTCAAAGATGATAATATCTTAAGACATGTGGAAAGAGATATACTTTTGCAGGTGGTGGATGCAAAATGGATTGACCATTTGGGAAATATTGACACTTTGAAAGATTCAATAGGTCTTGTTGCTTATGGGCAAAAAGATCCGCTTATTGAATATAAAAAAGAAGCTTACAATCTCTTCAATGCACTAATGGCAGAAATTCAATCCGAAGCTGTCCGCCATTTATTCAGGGCAAAGTTTGGTGTTCAGATATATGATGAAACACAAAATGTCTAGTTTTCATAGGCATTTTCTTATTTTTTTGTAAACTTTTGTAAATAATTCAACTAAAACATTAAAGTTGAATTATTTTGGGTCGATAACTTATTTGGAAATGTTTAAGATACATGTCCTCGCGATACACACAAGTTTAGACCAGGAAGGAAAATTTATGAAAAACAACGATGCAGGCCGTACAATTAAAATCATGTACAAAAATGTCGAGTACTAATTTAATTTGGAGAATTTGGTTTCCGTACTTAAATATTTAGGGGATAACAAAAAGATTGATGTAAATGACAAAGAAGGCATAATTGAAATACTTAAGCAGCATAAAATATACGATGAACTTTTTCTTCAAGAGATTTCAAAATTATAAAATAAATTATTTAATAGGTGCATGGTTTCCGTGCACCTATTTGCAGGCTGATTTATTATAACTTGAGCAAATATGATTAACATTTTGTAAACATTTGTAAAAAATTCAAATTTTATCCTAAAGTTGAAAAATGTTCAGCCGATAATAATTTTAGAAGTGTTTAGTTTACACTTTCTAACGATACACACTAACAAGACAAAGGAAGGAAAAATTTTATGGAAAACGATGCAAGCCGCAAAATTAAAATTACATTCAAAAGAGCAGAGTATGAGATTAGAACAAAAGAGCTGGTCAATGTCTTTAGAACTTTAAAAAGCGGCCAAAAACTTGAACTTCGAAAAAAGGAAAATATTTTAAAACTCTTCAAAGAATGTAAGTTATACGATGAAGATTTTCTTAAGGTAATGTCAAGTTTGCAAAAGAGAGCTAAAAAATCCAAGAAACAGTCTTGAAAAATCAAGAAAGTGGTTTATAATAAAAATACAGGGGGAAGCCCCAAAGAAACATTACTTCTTCGAGGCTTCACTTCATACCCTATAAACAAATTAGAATAATCTTTAAAATTCTTTAAAATTGCTATTATGACCGTAATAGCAATTTTTATTGCTGATTTATTCATAATTTCACCTCCTTTCCAACCAATTCTTCATAAATTGTCTGTGTTGGGAGAGGTTAGGTATTTACCCTTTTTGGGTTTATTATAACTTATGATAAACTTTTTTGTAAACATTTGTAAAAAATTCAAATTTTATCCTAAAGTTGAAAAATGTTCAGCCGATAACTAATTTGGAAGTGTTTAAAATACATTTCCTGACGATACACACCAAACTAGATAAGGAAAGGAAAATTATGGAAAACGATGCAAGCCGAATGATTAAGATTAGATTTAGAAATTTGGATTATCAAATCAGAACAAAAGAACTAACCTTTTTGTTTAAAGCACTTGAAAGAATCAGAGAAGGCAGATGCGAAGCAAGAATTAAAAGCAACAGAGACATTCTTAATTTGATGGACAGGCACAATTTATATGATGAGTATTTTTTAAACAAGATGTCAAAGTTGAGAAAGAGAAATGCAAAATGTAAAAGTTAGTCTTGAAAAATCATGAAAATGATTTATAATAAGAATATAGGGGTAAGCTCCAAAGAAACAAGACTTCCTTGAGGCTTCACTTCACACCCTATAACAAAGAATAAATAAATGTTAAAATTGCTATAATTGCCTTTATAGCAATTTTTATTTGTTCATTTGTCATATTCGCCTCCTTCCTAGCCAATTCTTCACAATTGTCTGTGCTAGGGGAGGGTTGGGCGCTTACCCTTTTAATTTTTTATTCATCTATCAAAGTAAAATCTTCACCAAGCTCGTCTTCTAGCATTTTCATAAGCTTGGATGGCTTTAAGCCAAGTGCTTGGGCAATTCTATAGAAACTTGTAATTTTGCAATCAATAAGCCCACGCTCAACCCTACTTAGATTACTTACATCTATGTCGTATGCATGCGAAAAATTTCTTCCTGAAAGCCCTTTTTTTTGTTCTTATTTTTCGGACAATTTCACCCAATTGTTTAGTTATTTGTAAAGTTTCTTTACTATGGCGTTGCATATAAATAATTGAAGCATCCTTTCCAACCATACCTAGTGTATTGTCTGAGTCAAGAAGGGTTATACTGCCCTTTTAAATCTATTCGTCTATCAAAGTAAAATCTTCGCCAAGCTCGTCTTCTAGCATTTTCATAAGTTTGGATGGCTTTAAGCCAAATGCTTGAGCAATTTTATAAAAAGTTATAACTTTACAATCAATTGTACCTTTTTCAATTCTATAAAAGTGTCCTGAATCAATTTCATATTCGCAAGAAAATTTATGTTTTGAAATGCCCGTATCTTGCCGCAATTTTTCAACCAACGCGCCAAGTGTTAAGCTAAGTTTTGTAGAATTTTCATTTCGATGTTGCATATAAACATAATAGTTGCTATTATTATAAATAGTTCGGCATATAAACATAACAATTAAAGGAGTAATAATGGTACTATTTTTTCATAGCGAGTAAAATATTATAAATTTCTTGCAGTTTTGCGTTTTCAAAACTTGGAAGCATTCTTTTAATTTTAGAAATATAATCTATATCGTTTTGAGAGAAATTCTCCAATCTTCTACTAAAAAAAATATTTGGTTCAACTTCAAAAACGTTACATAAAGCAATTAAAAGTTCGCTTGAAACAAAATTTCTTCCAGTCTCAATTCTTGTTATAGTTTGTGTTTGAACTCCTACACGTTCGGCAAGTTCTTCTTGTGTGAGTTTATTCAGCTCTCTTAGTTTTTTAACTGCATTGCCAAATAATTTTTTTAGTTCATTGCTATCTATCATACACATTATGATAATAATTTTTTTATCTATTACTATCGCACTAAATGGTAATAAACATGCATTTAAATAAAAGTTTATTTATTCTAAACAAAAAAAGTATACATTTTATGTAAGGAAAAAAATATGAAAAAAAATGAAATTGATATTTCCTAAATCACACTGGACATCAGTGATGCTGCAAGTTTTTTAAAAGTTCACCCAAGAACATTACGCATTTATGACAAAGAAGGTTTGTTAAAACCTACAAGAACGAATAAAGACAGAAGAAAATATAGTATGACAGATTTACAAGTAGCACAAGCTATTTTGTATATGACTCAATGTTTAGGCTTTAATTTAGCTGGTGTCAAAGTATTTCTTGAATTTTTGCAAGAAAAGAAAATAAAACCAAAAGATTATATCAAATTTATGAGCAGGCTTGCTGCAAGTGCATCAATTGACCAAAACAAACAAAAAGAAAATGCGATAAAAGCCAAAAAAAGAGGCAGGAAAAAGAAAGTTTAGTAAAATATTGAATTTATTTTTGAGTCAAAATGGCAATAATCTGTACTATATTCTTTCTTGTTTTTTCATCAGTTGATTTTAAAAGCCGAACAATTGCGTTGATTGTATTTAGGCTGCCATTATCCAAATCAGCTTCTTTGGTAAAATCGAAGAAATAAAAATGCGGTTCATTGAAAAAAGCGGATAATCTATCCAAAATAGCTATAGTAACTGATTTTCTTCCATTTTCAATGTTGCTGAGATGTTTAGGATGGATTGACAGTTCTTCTGCCAGTTGAATTTGGGTCAACTTTGATTTTTCTCTTAAGGCTTTAATCTTTTTGCCAATTAATTTATTTGTTGAAAATTTTTCCATAATTTATTCTGCAATAAAGGCTAAATCTTTTCTTATTTTTTTATCAATTTCAAAAATCTCTTCCAGTGTTGGATTTGTGATATTATTTGTATTTTCCACTGTTTCAAAAACGATTTTTTCAATATCTAAAAAATTTATTTGATTATTCAAAAACTTATAAACTGCTGTTTCATTTGCCGCATTATAAATAGCAGGCATAATGCCTCCTTGTTTTCCGCAATTTATTGCAAGCTTTAAAAGAGGAAATTTTTCTAAATCAGGTTCTAAAAATTCCAAGTTTTTTCCTATCGGATTGAAACTGTCCGTTTTTATCCCTTCAAATCTGCTTGGGTAAGTAAGGGCGTATTGAATAGGTATATGCATAGAAGCAACACCCATTTGCGCAAGAAAGGAACCGTCGACAAATTCTACAAAAGAATGTACAATGCTTTGCGGGTGGATAACAACTTTTATATTATCATAATCAAAATCAAAAAGATGATGCGCTTCAATTACTTCCAAGCCTTTATTAACGAGGGTTGAGCAATCAACAGTAATTTTTTTGCCCATATTCCATTTGGGATGATTTAGGGCATCTTTGGCTTTGAAATTTTGCATTTCATCTCTCGAATTATTTAAAAAAGGTCCGCCCGATGCCGTTATCCAAAGCCTTTTTGCGTATTCATTTTCAAGATTATTTAAACACTGCAAAATTGCAGAATGCTCGGAATCTATGGGGATAATTGAAACATTATTTTCTTTTGCGGTCTTCATTACGATATCGCCTGCCATAACAAGAGTTTCTTTATTCGCCAGAGCAATTTTTTTCTTATTTTTAATAGCTGCAATAACTGCTTCAACAGAAACCGTCGTACTTGTTGCAACAACGAAAATATCAGCTTTTTCGTCGTTTGCAAGCTCCATCAAGCCTTCTTTTGCAAAAAGAACTTTGACATTATAGTTTTTAAGCTCCTTGATATCTTTTTCATCTTGAATGCAGACAATTTCGGGCTTATATTTTTCAATTTGCTTTTTTAAAAGTTCTATATTTTTTCCTGCAGACAGTGCAAAAATATTAAAACCATTTAATTTGTCAATGACTTCAAGAGTTTGGGTGCCGATTGAACCGGTTGAACCTAAAATAACCAAATTTTGCATTTAGTTGTTCTCCCTTTGGCTATCTTGTTTTATAAAATCGCACATATGTTCCAGGCGATTATCTTCTGTTTTTAGCATAAATTCTTCTATATTTTTGATTTTGCCAAGCTTTAGACCAAGTTCATACAAAAGCACGCAATCATTACAGAGTCTGTATTTTGAATATTGGATGGAACCGGCTAGAGGTGCTGATTTAGCACAAGCAGAACAATCAAACATTTCAAATCCGCTATCGGGGTTTTCTTCAATATCGTCAAGCTTCATTTGATAAATTACAGCTTGCATATCTTCTATGATTTTTTCTTTATTTTCCATAAATTTATTTTAGTTGAATAGAAAAAAATAGGCAATTTTGTTAAGCTTCAATAAAATCGCAAAGAATTTCATTTGAAACTAAAATTCCTTTTTTGGTAAGTTTTATTTTGTTTTCAATTTTTTCCATAAAACCAAGACTTATGTATTTTTCAAATTTTGCCTTAAAATCCTTGTTTTTTTCATATTTTTCAAATTCAATACCATCAGCTAATCTTAGCCCCAGGAATATTTCTTCTTCAATTTCCTGGCATTTGCTTAAAATTGTATAGTCTTTTTTGGTCGGTTTTTCAAGGTATTTTTTAAAATTAAAGGTATTTGTGTATCTTTTATTTTCAATAAACCCTGATGCGCTCAAGCCAAAACCAAAGTAGTTTTTTCTTTTCCAATAGCATAAATTATGCCTTGAAAAATAGTTTTCATCTTTTGCAAATGCCGCAAATTCGTAGTGACTGTAGCTTTCAGATAATTTTTCCATTGCAAGCTCATACATAAAAGCCTGTATGTCATTATCTGCAATGTTTTTTGGAGGATTTTTATAAAAATATGTACCTTTTTCTATTTTTAAACCATACAGAGAAATGTGCTTGGGGTTTAATAAAAGCGCTGTATTGAGCGTATTTTTCCAGTTATTTATGTCTTGATTTGGAAGGCCATAGATTAAATCAATACTAAAATTTTCAA
Organism: uncultured bacterium; assembly: GCA_947428835.1. Classification (GTDB taxonomy): domain Bacteria; phylum Cyanobacteriota; class Vampirovibrionia; order Gastranaerophilales; family Gastranaerophilaceae; genus RUG14156. Next base: position 71,344 of record CANENE010000004.1, read on the forward strand.
AACCCGCTTTATTTAGATAATCAATTGTATTAAAGATATCTTTTTTGCTGTGGTTTCTTCCGATTGCCTTTAAAATATCATCATTAAAACTTTGCACTCCAAGGCTTATTCTATTTATGCCAATATTTTTCAGATTTTTTACTTTTTCTTTCGAGATATTAAAAGGGTTCATTTCAAGGGTGATTTCAGGATTTTTTTTGAAATTGAATTTATTGATTAATCTTTCAATATTTTTAATATTCAATAGACTTGGCGTTCCTCCACCAAAATAGAGGGTTTCAATGGGGTTATTTTGATAAAAATGATTAATTTCTTCTTCTAATTTATCAATATAGATGTTTTCATAATTTAACAGCGGATATGAGCAAAATGCGCAGTAATTGCACTTTTTGAGACAAAAAGGAATATGAAGATAAATGAAGTTAATGTTGTCTTGCATAAAATATATTATAATATGGAAATGACGATGATGGAAAATGAAATAAACTGCCAAAAAGATATCATTTTAAAATTGGCAGATAAGTATATTATTGGTGATGACATTATTTTGGATGTTCCAAAAGAAGTTTCGGAAATTAAAATTATTGCAAGCGGTTCATCGCACAATGCTGCTTTGGTTGGCAAGTATTTTTTTGAAAGCATCTCAGATATTGCTTCTTCAACGGAATTTGCCGCCGAATTTGCAAATTCAAAGCTTAGAACTTTTGACAAAAACACGCTCTATATCTTTATAAGTCAGTCGGGAAATAGTGTTGATACTGTGCTTTCACTTGAAAAAGTAAAAGCTGAAAATATAAAGACACTTTGTATAACAAATAATTTGAATTCTAAAATGAATGCGCTTGCTGATTTTAAAATAGATATAATGGCAGGAATTGAGCAGGCAATTGCTGCAACAAAGACTTTTTCTTCAACTGTATTTGTGCTTTATTTAATGGCTTTGAAATTTGCAAAAAACAAAGGTGTTTCAATTCAAAATAAACTTGAAGAATTAAAAAATATAGTTGATGATATTGATTTAGAGCCGATTGGCATTGAAAGAGCGTCTGAATTAATTGCAAATGAAAATGATTTTTCGCTATGCGGGTTTAATGTTACATACCCGCTTGCGCTTGAAGCTGCCCTAAAAATCAAAGAGACAAGCTATATTAATACGTCAAGTTATCCTACAGGAGAATTTATCCATGGTCATTTTGCGATATTAAATAAATCAAAAGTACTTCTTGCGTTTTTAAAAGACGGTTTTAATGATGTTGAAAAGAAGCTTCTTGAAAAAATCCAATCGACATATAATCCAAATATGGTTGTAATTACGGATTCGAATTTAAAATTTGAATACCAAATTAAAGTCAAAAAGGCAAAAAATGAAGCCATAACAATAATCAATATGATAATTACACTACAAAAACTTGCACTGAATATTGCAACTATTCTTAAAAAAGACGTAGATAAGCCTGTGGGCTTAAATAAAGTCATACAAGATGTTTTAAAGGATAATTAATGAAAATTGTTGTTTGCATAAAACAAGTTCCGGATGTTGATAATATCAAGTGGACCAAAGAAAATAATCTTGATAGAGCAAATATGCTCTCTAAAATTAATTCATATGATGTTATGGCGCTGAATTATGCCCTTGAAATCAAAAAAAGATTAAATAACTCTACAATAACAGCCATTTCTATGGGGCCAAATCAAGCGCAGGATATCTTAAATTATGCCCTTGCCTGCGGTGCTGATGAAGCTATATTACTTTCTGACAGAGCTTTTGGAGGGTCTGATACATTAATTACATCAAAAATAATATCAAGAGCAATTGAGAAATATGTGCCTGACTATAAATTAATTATAACAGGAAAGCTTGCTTCTGATGGAGATACAAGGCAAGTGCCCCTTGCTGTTGCAACGCTGTTAGATATCGCAGCAGTTGTTGATGTTTGTGACATTAAAAATATTAATGACAGTTCAATTGAAGTTGTTCAAAAAGTTGAAGACAGTATCAATGATATATCATTGATACTTCCTGCCTTAATTTCCGTGTGTGAATTTAATAAGCCTAATTATGTACCGAAAATCGATGATTACATTAGAGCACAGAATAATAAAATTAAAATTTATGATGCAAATTCTCTTGAATTTGATAAAAGCGAAGTTGGAATAATAGGGTCGCCTACCATGGTTTATCGGGCATTCAGACCTGAATTTACAAAAGAAGCGGTTGAGGTAAAATTGGATTTTGCAAAATTTGTTTCGGATTTGCTATTAACTAATGGAGCAAAACATGAATAAAATTACAATTTTTTTAGAAACAAACCGTCAAAATGTTATTGAAGATGTATCTTTCGAATTAATTTCAAAAGCTTATGCTCTTTCAAAAACTGCGCATGAATTAAACGGAGCAGATTTTATAGTTGAAGGAATTGCACTTGGGCAAAATCTAGACAAAGTCAGTATTGAAAAAGCCTATAACGCAGGATGCAGCAGGGTAGTATTAATAAAACAGCAAGATAATTCGGATATTTTGTGTGCTAAAAATATGGCACAATATTTAAATGAAAACCCATCTTATGTGGTTTTATTTCCTGCAACGTATTTTGGAAGAATAATTGCTTCGAGGCTTTGTACTATGCTTGATACGGGGCTTGTTGCAGATTGTATTGAACTTGATTTTATATTAAAAAATAATGAGCTAAAGCTCGCTTCGACCCGTCCTACATTTGGTTCAGAGCTTATGGCAACGATTTTGTCCAAAAAAAATCCCCAATGCGCAACTGTAAGGAAAGGAATTTTCCGGGCAGATTTCACAAAAAGGCCTGAAAATATTGATTTTATTGAATACAAGTCGGACTTAGATTATATTGAAAACAGAATTAAATTCCTAAATTCCATTATGGCAGACAATAAGGAAAACATAAAAGAAAAACTTGCAAAAGCAAAAATTGTTCTTGTCGCAGGATTTGGCTTAATGGATGCAAAGGTGGATTATTTTAAAAAACTAAAAGATTTTGCTAAAAAAATAGGGGCCGAATTTGGTGTTACAAGAAAAGTTGTTGATAATAAAATATGCTCAAATGACTATCAAATAGGGCAAACAGGAATATCGATAAATCCTGATTTATATATTTCTTTTGGAGTTTCAGGAGCAATACAGCATATTTCAGGGATGAAAAATTCAAAAAAAATTGCTGCAATAAATATAGATGAAAATGCCGATATATTTAAATATGCAGACTATAAAATAGTATCTGACGCAAAAAAAATAATTGAAGAATTAGAAATTTATAAATAAAAAAAAGCCGTCATAAGGCGGCTACTAGACTTGGGGAGGAGGTTTTGAATGAGGGTTTTCCCTCTTCAAAGTATTTATATTATAAATATCGGCCCCAAATCTAAAATCTTTAACACTTTTATTTTAAATTCGTCCAAAAGTTGTAAATTATTTCTTTTTGTATCGCTTTCCGTAGACTTCGTGGACATTTCCAATAGACATAAAAGCATCTTCATCTATTGCCATTACGATTTCTTTTAATTTATATAGTTCTATTCTTGGAACAATACAATAAATCATTGTTTTTTTTGTATTTGTATATCCGCCTTCAGCTTCAATATATGTGACCGTTCTATTTAAATTTTTGATAATCGCTTGCCCTAATTCCTCTTTTTTGTCTGAAATAATTCTGATGGAATTTTCTTCATTTAAGCCTTGAACTATCAAATCAATAGCTCTATATGCAACAAGATAAGCAAGTGTTGAATACATAGCACTTTCCCAGCCATATAATAATCCTGCTGTCATAAAAATAAAAATATTTATAAACATTATGATTTCGCCGACGGAATATGGTATTTTTTTAGCAATTTTCATAGCCAAAATTTCGGTTCCATCAAGGCAGGCATTATTTTTTAGTATCAGACCAACACCTATACCCAGTATTCCTCCGCCAAATAAGGCAGCAAGAAGCATATCGTGGGTTACAAAATCTTCATTTGAAAAAATATTTACAAAATATGCAAGAACGCAAACGCTGTAAAAAGCAAGCAATATAAATTTTTTGCCAAATTCATTTAAAGCAAGCAATAAAAAGGGTATGTTTAAAATTGTCAAAAATAACCCAAGATTTGCTTTCGTTATGTAGCTTAGCATTATTGAAATACCAACAACTCCGCCATCTATGATTTTATTCGGGACTAAAAAATATTCAAGTGAAAAAGCAGCTATAATTGCGCCAATGGTACAAAAAATGATGTTTATAATAAGTTCTTTCATGATTTTTATGATAGAATAAATATATGAAAAAGTATATAGTCTTAGTATTATTTTTACTGATTTCGGCTTTTGTTTTTAGCGGATGTTCAAAAAACGACAAGAAACTTAGCGAGCTTGAATTAATTAAACAAAAAGGTTATATAACAGTAGGCGTAAAAAGCGATTCGCCTCCTTTCGGATTCTATGAGGATGGTATTTTAAAAGGGATTGATATTGAAATTGCCCAAAGAATTGCAAATGATATTTTTAAAAATGATTATCCTTCAAACATTAAATTTGTTACGGTTACTGCACAAAATAAAATTTCAAAACTAAATTCAAAAGAAGTTGATATTTTAGTTGCTACAATGAGTATCAGCGACAAAAGAAGGTTGGTTATGGATTTTTCAAAACCATATTATGTCACAAGCCAAAAAATCCTTATTCCGATAACTTCTAAAATTACAAGTCTTCAATATTTCAACACAAATGGAACTTTAGCTGTTATTGTGGGAACTACCGGTGAAAAGAATCTTCGATATTATGCGCCAAATGCCAGAATAATTGGCGTTAAAACATACATAGAAGCCTATAAACTCTTGCTTGCAGGACAGGTTGATGCAGTGCTTGGAGATGAATCTATACTTTCCGGTTTGAATAATAATAAAAACTATAAGATTTTAAACCATGCGTATTCTAGGGAATTTTATGCTGTTGCTGTGCGCAAATCCAAAAAATCAAAAGAACTTTTAAATTCAATAAATGGAACCATATCGGCTATTTTGGACGAAAAGAAAATCAATCTTTTAAAAAGACACTATGTTTTAATGATTGAAGAACCCAAAAACATACAATACGAACAATCGGAAATTGAGCAAAATGATTAAAGATAAAAGAAAAGTACAAATTGAATTTTATAAAAATATCTTAAAAGAAGGCGAGCTGCTGCTTTTAAAATCGAGTGATGAATTTTTTAATAACCACTATATTTCTTCTCCATTAAACGTACTAACTAATTTTTCAGGTTCTGAAGGTGAAGCTGTTATTGATAAAAATGGTAAAATTACAATTTTTGTTGATACAAGATATCATATTCTTGTTGAAAAACAGGTTTTTGTTGATGTTGAAATTTATAAGATGCCACTTGGTGAGACTTTTTTTGATGCTTTCAAAAGAAAGTATAAAAAAGATACAATCTTGCACGTAGCAGATACGATTAAGCTGAACGACTATTTAAAATATGATACTTATTTTGATTTAAGAAAATACAAATTAAAAAAGGAATTTAACAAAAACTCTGATTTTAAGATTTTGAAAAAAATATTTCAAATAGATAAAAAAATAGATACTCATTGCTTTTCTTATAAATTAAAGAAATTGAAATCATTACTTAATGCAGAAAGACTTTTAATATTTGATTTGGATATTATTTCTTATTTAACAAATTTAAGAAGCTTTCAAACTAATTTTAGTTCTAATTTTCGCTCTATATTATATATTGATTTTGCTGATAACACTAATATTTTATTTTTAGATAAAAGAAATAGAAACGGGGCAAAAAACCTTGAAATTGAAGAATTAGAAATTAAAAGTCTAAAAGAATTTGATAGATTTATAATGGAAATTGAAGATAAAATTTGGCTTGATGCAGATGATATTACTTTAAAAAATTATCTTTTAATTAAAAATCCTGTTGAAATGGATAAAAAACAAGCTGCAATACTTCCGCTTCATGCATCAATTAAACCAAAAAGTGTGATTGAACATCTTTTAGAAGCATCAAAAAGGCTTGATTATGCAATTGCAGAATTCAAATCTAAGCTCAAAGCCGGGTTATCCGAATATGAACTTGTTAAAATCTTTGAAGATTCTTTGATTAAAAATGGTGCAAAGGTGCCAAGTTTTAAGACAATTTTAGCAATTGATGAAAATAGTGCTTCGATACATTATTCGAGCTATGATAAAAAGAAAATTTTAAAAGACGAGAGCTTGATTTTGCTTGATTGCGGCGGATATTATGAAGGTGGTTTTGCAACCGATATAACGCGCACATTTTATTTTGGAAAAAACCCGAATCCTTATTATAAAAAAATCTATACACACGTTTTAAAGGCTTTTTTGCTCGCTTTTATGTCAAAAGAAAATAATGCCAAAAAATTAGATTTGATGGTAAGAAATTATCTTAAACCTTTTGAAAAAGAAGGCTTTTTCTTTAATCACGGATTGGGCCATGGGATAGGCACTTCTTGTCATCAAAATCCACCAAGGCTTTCTATGACTTCAAATGATATTATTAAACCATACCAAACCCACTCTATTGAACCAGGGTTATATGGAACAAATTTAGAAAATAATCTTACTTTTGGAATTAGAATAGAAAATTGTGTATACAATGATATTGATTATAATAAAATAAGTCTTTCAAGATTTCCCTTCGAAGAGGTTTTAACAGATTATAGCCTGCTTGATGATAAAGAAAAAGAAGCTATGAAATATTGGGTGCTTAAATGATTAAAAATACAATAACCAGCCTTCAAAATGATTTAATAAAATATGCAGTTAAATTACAAAATTCTTCTTTTCGAAAAAAAGAAGGCTTAATTTTGCTTGATGGCGAAAAATCTGTTCAAGGGGTTATTGAAGCAGGTTTAGAATTCGAATATTTATTCATAAAAAATGAAAGCGAGCTTGAAAAATTTAAGAATACCAAAATAAAAAACCTTGTCTTGGTTGATGATAAAATCTTGAAAAAAATATCTACAACAGTTTCAGCTTCTCAAATTGCAGGAATTGTTAAAGAAAAAAAATACAATAAAGAAGATTTTTTGAAGTATAAAAAAATAGCATTAATTGAAGATATAAAAGACCCGGGAAACCTTGGCACCATAATAAGAAGTGCGCTTGCTTTTTCAATGGATGCAATAATTTTATTTGGAAATTGCGTTGATTTGTATTCTACAAAAACAATTAGGGCTTCTGCTTCAAATATTTTCAAAATTCCGATTTTATTAACAGATGATATGGATTTTTTAAAAGTGCTTAAAAAAACACATACAATAATTTCAACTGTTGTAAACTCCAAAAAAGATTTTACAAAATACAAATTTGAGCAAAATTATGTTATTGCCTTTGGCTGTGAAGCATGCGGTTTAAGCGAAAAAATATTAAACATTTCTGATGAAAAATTGACAATAGCCATGGCAAATAATGTGGAATCCCTAAATTTAGGTGTATGCGCTTCAATCGTTTTTGCATTTGCTAAAAATTATAGCCTTTAGTTGTCTTGCAACGTCGGATTTGTTGTGCTAGAATATATTGGTGAAGTAGCTTAAAAGGATATGTAAATGCAAATCGTTCCGGTATTATTAGCATGTCGTTTAGTTAAAAATGGTAATACGCATCCGGCGCAGTTTACAAGAAGCAAAAACAATAATATTCAAAGCAGACCTTATCACAAATATACAGGAAATGTTAGTGCTGACCTTGCATGGGCAAGCATGTTTGATAACAAAATTGCACAAGAATTAAAATTATTAGGCTTAATATAATATAAGCTTGGTAGTTTTTATTAAAAGGGAGTTTAAATGAGAAGAGCTTTTACACTAGCTGAAATTATGATAGTTTTTATTGTTATCGGTGTACTTACCGCAATACTTTTACCTAGCGCTTTTCAAATTACACCGGATGAGGGTGTATTAAAATTTAAAAAAGCAAATACGACACTAGGTAATGTTATAAGAGAGTTAGTATATTCCGATAAATATTATGCCGAAGGTGATTTGGGCAAAAAGGCTGATGGCACCTTGGTTGATGAAACTGATAACAAAAGATATTTTTGTGAAACTTTCTCCGAGATAGTTACTTATAAGAAAAAAGACTGCAGTGATAAGGTTGAAGCTTCCCATGATTATATTGACCTTTCTACATTAACCAAAGATTATACCGAAGCTCAATATAAAGTAAAAACTGATGAAATTGATGAGTGGTGTAAAGCCGCTGAAAAATCAGTTGGAGCAGAACTTGTAACTTCAGATGGAGTTATTTGGTTCCAAGCAAGTCCGGGTACAACTTTTGGTCAGCAAACAAAAAAAGATTCTGCAGACGTAAGGATTTTTGGCGATCCGAATTCAAAAGAAGAGCCTTACGTAAAAGATTACAATGGCTTTGATGCAGCTTATAAGGTAGTATGCTTTGATGTTGACGAATTGGAAGATGGCATAGATTCTTTTGGTTATGGCATTCGTGCTGATGGAAAAATGCTTCCAAGTACAAGAACATTAGAATATATCAAAAAATCAATTCAAAAAGAAAATTAGTTAAATAGAATATAAGGTAGATTATGGCAGAAAATATTGCCGAAATAGGCATTTTTGGCGGCTCAGGTTTTTATAAATTTTTGGATGATATCGAAGAGATAAATATTGAAACTCCATATGGCAGAACATCTGATGCATTGATGATAGGAAAAATTGCATCTAAAAAAGTAGCTTTTATGCCGCGCCATGGAAGGAACCATTCTATTGCACCTCATAAAGTAAATTATAGGGCAAATGTTTGGGCAATGAAAGAAATTGGCTGTAAAAGAGTAATTTCTCCTTGTGCTGCAGGATCCTTGCAAAAACATGTAAAACCCGGCGATATAGTTTTTTGCGACCAATATATAAATTGGACAAATGGCAGATTGGATACTTATTTTGATGAATGCGATATTCAACACATTTCTGCGGCTGAACCGTATTGTCCCGAGCTTAGAAATATTGCGATAGAATGCGCACAAATGCTTGGTTATTCATATCATAAAACAGGAACGGTTGTAGTTGTGCAAGGGCCCAGATTTTCAACAAAATCCGAAAGTGCATTTTTTACAAAACAAGGTTGGGAAGTCATTAATATGACTCAGTATCCTGAAGCTCATCTTGTTAAAGAATTAAATATGTGCCCGTTAAATATTTCTTTAATTACCGATTATGATGCAGGGTTGGTGGGCGACGTTGAACCTGTGAGCCATGAAGCTGTTATGAAAGTTTTTGAGCAAAATATAACTAAGCTTCAAAAATTGTTATTTTCTATTGTAGAAAATATTGATGAAAATAAAACGTGTGCTTGCGATAATGCTGCCAAGTGGTAATAAAATATAAAAAGGAGATTGTCTTATGGGACTTGCTTATGTGGTTGCAAAAATCTTTGATTTATGTTTCCTTGTGCTGTTTATTTCAATAGTACTGACTTGGATTCCAAATATCAATTGGTATAATGAACCATTTCGCTCTTTAAGAGCGTTTAGCGAGATATTTTTTGCCCCATTTAGAAGAATAGTTCCTCCAATCGGAATGATAGATATTTCTCCAATTATTGCATTTTTTTGTCTTTCAATTGCAAGAAATATCATCATCAGACTTCTAATAGGGCTTGGCCTATAGGTTATAAAACAAGAAGTTTAGTTGCCTTTATTGAAAATTAAAACCGAATTATGTCCGCCAAAACCAAAAGAATTAGACATAACATGTGTCATTTGTTTTTCTTGCGCCACATTTGCAACATAATTGAGGTTTCCGCATTCAGGATCTTGGTTTTCAAGGTTAATTGTAGGCGGCACAATACCTTCATTTAATGCCATAATTGATATTATTGCTTCAACTGATCCTGCGCCTCCCAACATATGTCCTGTCATTGATTTTGTTGAAGACATAAGAAGCTTTTTATTTTCATTTTTGTTTTTAAATAGTTTTTCAACTGCTTTTGATTCTGCAATGTCGCCTGCGTGGGTGGATGTTCCGTGCGCATTGATATAGTCAATATCTTGAGGTTTTAAATTCGCTTCTTTAAGAGCATTTTCAATAGCTAAAATTACGCCATTTCCATTAGGATCGGGAGCTACCATATCATAAGCATCTGATGATTGTCCATAACCTGTTAGTTCTGCATATATTTTAGCACCTCTTTTAATAGCGTGTTCTCTTTCTTCTAAAACTAAAATTCCGGCTCCTTCTGACATGATAAAGCCGTCTCTATTAATATCGTATGGGCGAGATGCTTTTGTAGGTTCTTCATTATGTTTTGACAAGGTTTTAGCAGATGTGAATGCCCCTATTCCAAGATCGCAAATTCCGGCTTCGGCACCGCCTGCAATCATAATGTCGGCTTCATTGTACTGTATAAGTCTTGCAGCATCTCCAATTGAATGCGCTCCTGTAGAACAAGCTGTAACAATAGATTTAGAAGGACCCCTTAGCCCGTATTTAATTGAAATTTTGCCTGCTGCCATATTACATATCATCATTGGAACCATAAAGGGTGAACACTTATGATAACCTCTGACAGTCATTACTTCATGGTTTTTTTGTATTGTTTCAAGTCCTCCCGCAGCAGAGCCTGCGATAACTCCAAATCTTGTTAAATCTTCTTTTTCAAGGTCAAGTTTTGAATCTTCTATAGCAATTGTTGCAGCAACCATTGAACACAAAATGAATTTATCCATGCGACGTGCGTCTTTAGCGTCAACATATTGGCTTGAATCAAATTCGGGTATCTGTCCTCCGATATGGACAAGGTGTTTTTCTTTATCTAAGTTAAGATATCGAATACCACTTTTACCTTTTTTTAAATTATCCCATAAAATATCCAGCCCGACACCAAATGGGGTAACACAACCCATGCCTGTTACAACAACGCGTCTTTTCATTTTGCTCATTATCTCCTTAAGCTATTTTTCCAGTATTCTATTTATGTTTATTTTTCCAGTTTTATAATTGCATTTGCTCCAGTCATTCCTGCTCCAAAAGCACTTATTAATATTGTTGCGGGAAGTTTAATCTTGCCTGCACTGATTGCTTCTGTTATTGCAACGGGAATTGAGGCTGCTGACATATTTCCATAACTTTTGATATTTGATATTACCTTGCTTTCATCAATATTTAGCCTTTGGGCTAAAGAATCTATCATTCTTTGATTAGATTGATGTGGTACAAAATAATCAATATCCTCGATTTTAAGATTTGTTTCCTCAAGCAATTCTTCAATTTTGGGTGGTATAGCCTGCATTACAAACTTGTATACATCTTTACCTTTCATATTTATAAAGCCGTTGTAATTTTCGTGGGTTTGTTCAGTTAAAGGACAGTTTTCTTTTTGATTTTTTAATGTGATATAATGTCCGACAGAGCCATCTGAAATAAGTTTTACATTAATTATGTCATCTTCTTCAATTTCATCGGCACTTATAATGGCTGCACCTGCGCCATCGCCGAACAATACACACACACTTCTGTCATGCCAGTCTGTGAATTTTGTTGTTGTATCTGTTGCAACAATTAAGATATTTTTATACATACCTGATTTTATATATGCTTTTGCAACGCTAAGAGAATATATAAATCCGCTGCAAGCTGCGCGAAGGTCGAATGCTGCTGCATTTTTTGCATTGATTGCATCTTGTATGATGCAAGCCGTTGAAGGATAGATGTCTTCGGGTGCTGAACAGGCTGATATAATTAAATCAAAATCCATAGGGTTAAAATTAATTTTTTCAATAACCTTTTTCGCTGCTTTAACCCCTAGTGTCGTTGATGTTTCATCGTTTCCTATGACTCTTCTTTCTTTAATGCCTGTTCTTGTGCTAATCCATTCATCTGAAGTGTCGAGTATTTGTGTTAAGTCGTCATTTGTTATTATGTTATCTGCAACAGCAAAATCTATTGCTTTTATTTTTGTATACATTTTGTTCATAAGTTTAGTTTAGTTATCTCCCTTTTGAGTGTAATTGAAGCCTGTTTGATATGCTTCAATATTTTTTTGTATAAGCTCTTGTTTATTCTTTAATACATTTTGCGTTGCTTGTTTAACGGTTTCAATAGAAAAATTACCTGTAATTTTGGATAATATTCCAAGTGCAATTGAGTTTGCAACCTTAATGTTTCCTAAATTCATTGCAAGCTCACTTAATGGTGCAAAGATATAATTTATATCCTGTCTTACTCTGTTTTCCTGCACCATGGAGGAATTAACTATTATTGTGCCATTTGGTTTTACTTTAGAAATGAATTTATCAAAAGAAGTTTGGTTTAAAGCTATGATATAGTCTGCTTTGTCATTTTGAAGATTAAGGATTTCATCGTCCGAGCAATTGACTTCACAGTTAACTGCTCCACCTCTCATTTCTGCGCCATAGCTTGAACAGAATGTAACGTGTTTGCCGTCTAACATAAAAATATAGGCCAAAAATGACCCTGAAGATAAAACTCCTTGTCCTCCTGCTCCGCATACTATGTAATTTTCATCTTCTTTTTTGAAATTCATTTTATTTTTCCTTAAATACCTTGACGGGGTATATTTTGCTTAATTCCTCTTTTATTCTCGTGTGTGAATCCTGCGGGCTTAATTTCCAATTTGTAGGACAGGAAGATAAGATTTCAACAAAAGAAAAACCCAGGCCTTTAATTTGATACTCAAAAGCCTTTTTAATTGCACTTTTTGCATTAATTATGTTTTTGTAGTCATATAAGGCAACTCTTGCGCTAAAACAAGTTCCATCGCAAAGTGCTATTTGTTCTGCGGTTTTAATTGGAAAGCCATGGTATTGTTCATTTCTTCCCATAGGGCTTGTGGTTGTAACCTGGTTAAGTACGCTTGTGGGTCCCATTTGACCGCCTGTCATGCCATAGTTTGTATTATTTATACATATAGCTGTTATTTTTTCACCTCTTAAGGCACTATGCATGGATTCTGCAAGTCCAATTGAAGCAAAATCGCCATCTCCCTGATATGTAAATACGATATTATCTTTGCCATTTGCACTAAATGCTCTTTTTGCTCCTGTTGCAACAGCACATCCTCTTCCGTGCGGAGATTCAATACAATCGACATCTAAAACATTATATAATAATACGGAACATCCTGATGATGCTATAGCAAGAGTTCTATCTTGTATATTTAATTCATCAATGACCTGTGCTACAAGTTTTATTGCAACTCCATGGTCGCATCCTGCGCAAAATGTAAAGGTACAGTCTTTTTTTATCGATTTTGGAACGTTAAATACCTGCATTAACGCCTCCTTTAATAATATTATCTATAATATTTATTATTTCTTCTTTTTTGAGCCAGCTTCCGACAGGCTTTCCGACAAATGATATTTGAGCGTTTGATAATACTGATAACTGCACATCTTTAAGCATTTGACCCATATTCATTTCAATGTCTATAATTTGTTTTGCCTGTAAAGATAATTCTGAAAGTCGCTTTTTAGGGAAAGGATATAGGGTAATTGGTCTAAATACTCCCATTTTAACCCCCTGTTCCCTGTAGTAGTTGCACACAGCTTTTGCATGTCTTGACAGTGAGCCAAAGGCAGTTAAAATAATATCGGCATCATCCAGCATGTATTCTTCGCATTGGACTTCGTTTTCTTCAATATACCTGTATTTCTTATGCATTTCGACAATGTGTTTATTTAATGCTGTTTCATTTGGTTCTAATGAATGAATTTTTCTTGAGGTTCTGTCTTTGTTTCCATCTAATCTCCAGGAAGAATTATCAATTTCCTGATATGGATTCGTATTAATTTCAACACCTTCTGCCATTTGTCCAAGAAGACCATCTACAAGTAAAATTACAGGGTTTCTGTATTTTTGGGCAAGATAAAAAGCTTTTTGGGTGAAGTCGGCACATTCTTGTACCGAAGCCGGAGATAGGACTATTGTGTGATAATCGCCATTTCCTCCACCTGTTACCGCTTGGTTATAATCTCCTTGTGAAGGATAAATATATCCTTGTCCGGGACCTGCTCTCATGACGTTTACAAGGACAATCGGGAGTTCATCGCTTGCAGCGTAAGATAGCGCTTCTTGCATAAGGGCAACAGCGCATGATGAGCTTGAAACCAAGACTTTAGTGCCGGTTGCAGTACCACCCAGTGCCATATTGATTGCTGCAATTTCAGATTCAGCACAAACATAGCCTAGTCCTCTTTTTGGCATTTCGCTGCTTAAAAATTCTCCTATTTCGCTCTGCGGAGTAATAGGATAGCCAAAATAGCAGCTGCAGCCACTTTCCAAAGCAGCCTTGGCGATTGCAATATTACCTTTTAAAAGGACTTTATTTGTCATTTACTACTTCCTCTATTGCCATATCAGGACAAACCATTGCACAAATGGCACAGCCCAAGCATTGGTTTTTTGTATCATTAAACTCTACGGTATATTGTGCCATAGAACCAATATTATCGCTTTTTTGGATAAGTTTTTTCGGACATGCATCGATGCATAAATAACAAGATTTGCATTTTGCCTCGTTTATTTTTATATGTGACATAAAACTCTCCAGAACTAATATACTATATATTATCTCATAAAATAAAAAAAAGTATATTTATTTAAAAAGCTTTATATTTTTGGAATGTTCCTGAGCTTTAAGTGCAGTTCTCTAAGTTGTTCTTCCGATGCCATTGATGGTGCATTTGTCATCAAATCTTTTGCGGCAGAATTCTTTGGAAATGCAATAACTTCTCTTATGGATGTTGCTCTTAAAAGAAGTGCTACGAGCCTGTCTAAACCTATTGCAAGACCGCCGTGGGGAGGTGTTCCGTATTTGAATGCATCAATCATAAATTCAAATTTTTCCTGAATATCTTCAGCTGTTAACCCAAGGGCGTGGAATACTTTTCTTTGAATTTCAGCATCATGAATTCTAATTGAACCGCCTCCAAGCTCATTTCCATTATAGATAATGTCATAAGCTATTGATTTTACATTGCCTTTATCGTTTTCAAGTTTATCCATGTCTTCGCTTGCAGGCATTGTGAAAGGATGGTGAACGGATTTATATGTGCCATCTTCAAAATTATATTCAAACAATGGAAAATCCACTACCCATAGCAAGTCATGGATGCTTTTATCAATTAGATTAAGTTTTTCGCCAAAGTATAATCTGAATCTTCCAAGTACATCAAAAACAATTTGAGGATAATCTGCTACAAAAAATACTATGTCACCTTTTTGTGCTTGTGCTCTATTTTGAATTGATGTAATTTGTTCTTCGTTTAAGAATTTTAAAACAGGGGACTTAACGGATCCGTCTTCCATATAAGTAATCCAAGCCAAACCCTTTGCGCCAAACGAAATTGCAAGATTTCTTATATCATCCATTTCTTTTCTTGAATAGTTCGCAATACCGGGGATTCTTATGGCTCTTACTGTGCCGCCTTGTTTAATAACTGCTTTAAATGCTTCAAATGTAGATTGTTCCATAATATCTGAAACATCAAATAATTCTAATCCAAAACGGGTGTCGGGTTTATCTGAACCAAATCTGTCCATTGCTTCTTTATATGTAATTCTTCTAAATGGAGCGCGGACTTCTACTCCTGCAGCTTCAAATGCTTTTTCAATAAGTCCTTCTGTCATTTTAATGACATCATCTTGGTTTGCAAAAGACATTTCCATGTCAACCTGTGTAAATTCGGGTTGTCTGTCTGCTCTTAAGTCTTCATCTCTAAAGCATTTTGCGATTTGATAATATTTTTCAAAGCCTGAAACCATCAAAAGCTGTTTAAAAATTTGAGGTGATTGCGGAAGAGCGTAGAATTTGCCATCGTGAATACGGGATGGTACTAAATAATCTCTTGCGCCTTCAGGTGTAGCTTTGATTAAAATTGGAGTTTCAACTTCCATAAAATCCAAGCTGTTTAAGTAATTTCTTATAGCTGTTACGATATTATGACGAAGTCTAAAGTTATTAACCATTTTTTCGCGTCTTAAATCTAAGTAGCGGTATTTAAGGCGAACATCTTCTGATACATTATCGTCATCCAAAACAAAAGGAAGTGTTTGTGCGGTTGAAAGAATATTGACTTTTGCAGGATACATTTCAATGGAGCCTGTTTGAAGTTTTTCGTTGATTGTGTCGTCGGGTCTTTTTGAAACCTTTCCTTCAACTTGTATAACATATTCAGGTTTTATTTTTGATAACACCTGATGAACTTCAGGGTTGATTTTAGGGTCGGCAACAATTTGAAAAAGACCGGATTTGTCTCTTAATTCAACAAAAATTATTCCTCCAAGATCTCTAATTGTGCTTGCCCATCCGGCAAGAAGTGCATCAGAGCCTATATTGCTTTCATTTAATTGTGTGCAATTTTGTTTTTTATACGCTAGTTCCATAACTTTCCTCATGTAATAACTGTTTTTGTAAACTAATTATAAAATAAAAATTTAATTTAACAAAATTTTTTAATTTTTTTATGAATATAATAAACTTTAATTAATAAATCTATATATTTTATTGTTTTATTGGTTTATTGTAATACAATATTTATTGTGCCGGGTCGGAATTAAAAACCTTACCGGCGAAATAGAAATTAAGGAGATAAATTAATGGCACCAAAAAATTTTTTATTTACTTCCGAATCTGTTACGGAAGGACATCCTGATAAAGTTTGCGATCAGATATCAGATGCGATATTAGATGAATTTTTATCAAAAGACTCTTCTTCAAGAGTTGCTGCTGAAACTACGGTAACTACGGGCATGGCTTTAGTTTGTGGAGAAATTACTTCAAATTGTTATGTCGATATCCCATCTATTGTAAGGAATACTATTAAATCAATAGGATATAATGGTGAAGAAGGGGGCGGTTTTGATTATAAAACATGTGCGGTTTTAACTTCCATAGATGAACAATCTATAGATATTGCAGGAGGTGTCAATAAAGCACTTGAGGCGAGAAACTATTCTTCCGATACTTCAAGTCAGGAAACTTTAGATATAGGTGCTGGCGATCAGGGAATTATGTTTGGCTTTGCATGTAATGAAACAAAAGAGCTTATGCCTCTTCCGATTTCTCTTGCCCACAAGCTTGCATACAGATTAGCTCAAGTTCGCAAAGAAAGATTGGTCAGCTACTTAAGACCTGATGGAAAAAGTCAGGTAACCGTAGAATATAGAGACGGAAAGCCGTATAGAATCGATACAATTGTTATCTCTACCCAGCATGACCCTGCTATTGATGGAATTTCAGATAATAAGAAAATCCAACAAATAATCAGGAAAGATATGATAGAACTTGTTGTTAATCCTGTTTTTGCTGATTATGAAATAAAGCCTGATGAAACAACAAAATATTTGATAAACCCGTCAGGAAGATTTGTTATAGGAGGTCCTCAAGGAGATGCAGGCCTTACAGGAAGAAAGATTATTGTGGACACTTATGGCGGCTATTCGCGTCACGGAGGCGGTGCCTTTTCAGGAAAAGATCCAACCAAAGTAGACAGATCTGCTGCATACGCTGCTCGTTGGGTAGCTAAAAATATTGTAAAAGCAGGGCTTGCCGAAAAATGTGAAATAGAGCTTGCTTACGCAATAGGCAAATCACAGCCTGTATCTATTTTGGTAGATAGTTTTGGCACCGGAAAATTACCTGATGAAGAATTGTCTCAAATCGTCAGAGAAACATTTGATTTGAGGCCCGCTGCAATTATAAACAACTTTGATTTGAGAAATCTGCCGGCCAAAAACAACGGCAAATTCTATCAAAGACTGGCAAGTTACGGGCATGTTGGCAGGGAAGATTTCTTTGTACCTTGGGAAGAGACTCAAATGGTTGAAACTTTGCAAGAAAAAGCAGGTGTTTTAGCAAGTGTGTAAAATTTTTTTTCAGCAGGTTTATATAAACAGACCTGCTGAAATTTTAAAGATAGAAAGAGTTAAAAGAGACTAATGTATCCACACAACAACAGGCATGGAAAAACCTTGGCCTTATCAGAGCTTTTAGATAATTCTGTTTTTGCAAAGCATAAATCAAATAAAACGATAGGAAAAGTGGTTAAAGTATCGACAATTTTTTCTTTTTGGAATGATATTGTAGGCAAAAAATTTGCAAATTTTACAAAGCCAACAGGTCTCAATGCTTCAAAATTATATGTGAGTGCTAAAAGTCCTGTAATAGTGCAGGAACTTTCGTTGTGCAAAAACAAGCTTTTGCACAAAATAAATTCATATTCAGCTCCTTTGGGAATTGAAATAACAGACATTGTTTTTAGTTATAAAAACTTTAATGTGACAAATCCTATTCAAAGTGCCAATGACGCGGGAAATTTACCAAAAAGCATAGATAATGCGGAGCTTGAAAACTTGGAAATCGACGATGAAATCCAAAGAAAAATTCAGGAAAATATTGAAAGAATTAAATTCTTAAATGACATGCAAAAAAATACTCTTGTTTCAAAAATAATCTCTACGTATAAAGTCAAGAACCTTCAGGATATTTAAAAAAGACTGGACAAAATTTTAAATATAGTATATTATGTAGACCGTTGATATTTTTTAAAAGGAAATTTATGCTTAAATTAATTTTTCAGATTGTAAACGAAATTCGACGCAGCTTTGAATTTTCAAACGCAAGGCTCGTATGTATTCCTGTTGAAAAAGATAATTAGGATAAAATAATATAAGTTTTCAAAAGAGCCTTGTTAATTCAAGGCTCTTTTTATTTGCCAAGATTAATTAATGTAAATAATGCTTTAAAAAATAGCAATAATTTTTATTTAAGTTTGTTAACAGTAGAGTGAAAGAATATTTATGAAAAAAAATCGCCGAAAATTTCAGATAAATTCACAAGTTCAAAGATTAATGAACTTAATTTGGGGACTATAATTTTATTTGAATAGGAAAAAATATGCCGATACCTTCAATCATAACAACAACTTCATTAAAATTTTTATCAGGATTATCCAATAACACGGATTCAATAATTCCGATGGCTGTTAAGGATACAATGTCTAATTGTGCTATTGTGCATACTTATTCTAAAGAAGGCGGCAAAGACGATGCAAGGGAAAGAGCAATAGAAGAGTTCGGTACAGGTGTTGTTTGGCTGTTTGGTATTCCTTTAATTAAAAAATTAATGGATAAGACTATTTACCCTTTGCTTCATTTGAAATCTGATTTCGATGTAAGAGTTTTAGAGGACGAAAAAAGGTTATCAGCTATTAAAGAAAGTCTTGCCGATACTAAAAATAAAGCGTTAACAGATGAAAAAGAATTGTTCTTGAATTTGGACAATAAAAATGAAGTTTTGAAAGAATTCTATAACAAAGATTTATACAAAGGATTATTTATAGGAAAATTTGCTATTGCTACAGGTTTAAGTGCTATAGCGCTTTCAAAGCTTATAAAATACAAGCAAAAAACAACCCAAAAAAGAATTGAAAATGAATTTAAGGAAAATATCGCTTCAAGAACTCTTTTGAATAAAGATATTAAAGATTTTAAATTACAAAATACAGTATTTGAAACATTTTTAGGTAAGAAAGATTCTAAAAATCTTTCATTTAAAGGTGTAAAAGAAATTGCCGAAATGTTTATGTTCAATGATATTTTAAATACTTCTATCCTGGATGGTGTTATAACCGGAACCAGATTAAAAGAAGGTAGAAAAGGTGAAAAGAAAGAAATTCTTTTAAAGGAATTATTTCAAATATTATTTATATATGGAATTGCAAAGCCAACGCAGATGTTATTTGAATTTATCGGCAAAAAGGCAAATATGCCAATCGAGCTTGATCCTATAGTATTATTTGATAAATCTTTAGAAGAAAATTTATCAAATTCAAAAGATACAATTCAATCATTAATGGAATCTGATGATGTGGTAAGCAGTATTCATAATTTAGATGTTAAAAATCCGCTCATTGAGCTTTTGGACAAAAATGGCACTATTAAAACAATAAAAGATAAAAATAATAATATCACCGCTATTAGTTATAAAAAAGCATTGAATAGCCCCCATATTAAACAGACTTTGGGCAATCTTCTTTCTTTGGAAAATAACATCAAAAACATTTCGAAAATAAAAGGATTTAAGCTTGTGAGTATATTTGGAAATATTGCGCTTGCTGCCTGGGCGATGGGAATTTTACAGCCAAAAGTAAATATATTTATGAGAAAAATATTGAATAATGGTGACAATAGAAACCCTGCAATAGTTAAGCAGGAAAATGAGCTTTATAAACAAGTAAATATTGCCGATATGATAGTTTAAACTTCTATAAATAGCTTTCTTCCGACTATATTTGGTTTTCCGTTATAATATCCTGCAAAATATCCTCCCTGAACAGGCTGATTTTTACCATATGCATTGCCGGAACCAAAAGTAGTTGTTAAAAAAGGATTGTTGTTACCTTGTTCAAAAGGGTTGTTTGATTTAACGCTGATTGCAGCTACGGCAGGGCTTTGTGGAGCTTTAGCAGAGCTTAATGATTTGCTAATCATAGAAACTAAATTTGTTAACATAAAATATCCTTTTTCTGGTTTTAATTTGGCTTTTTTTGTTGATTTAATGTTTTTTTATAAAAAAGTCAACTATAATTATAATTTAACATTAATTTATATATTGTGAAATCAAACATTTGGAGTGTAAATAAAAAAATAAATATGTTCAAATTTCAAAATTTATGATAAAATCTAATTAATTAGATGACTAAATTCATTTTTTATATATAGATTAATTAAATGTTACAGTCTTCTCTTATGCAGATATAGATTAAAAGAGGATTAGAACAATTAGTACTTCAACTTCATTAATTGTAACTTTCTTGATTTTACTTTCGGGTGCTATGAGCATGCTTTTTGTTAGACAAAAAGCAAAAAATGAGGTTCTTGAAAAGAATGAGCAAAAGTATATTCAGGATTTTAAAGAAAAAGAAGAGTTCTTGAGAAAAGAAGCATTGATTTCAGCTAAAGAAGAGCTTCACCAGGAAAGAAGAGAACTTGACGATTTGCAAAGAGATAAAAAACTTGAATTTGAAAGAATTCAAGCTGATTTATCAAGAAAAGAAGAAACTCTATTATCCAAAGAGCAGCAAATTGTTGATAAAGAAGCTTCTATAGATAGAAAAGAAGAAGAAATAGAAAAAAAAGAAGATTATTTAGCAGAAGCAATTGCAAAGCAAATCTCGGAATTGGAGCGCGTTGCTCAAATGTCTCGTGACGAAGCTAAAACAACTCTTTTAAACCAATTAAAGGATGAGCTTGCAAACGAAAAACTGCAATTAATCAGAGAAAATGAATTAAAAATTAAAGAATCTGCAGAAGAGAAGTCAAGAGAGATTCTCAGTCAAACTATGCAGAAATGTGCGATAGAACAGGTAATTGAAACAAGTGTTTCGGTAGTTTCTCTGCCATCTGACGAAATGAAAGGAAGGATAATAGGCAGAGAAGGAAGAAACATCCGCACGCTTGAAACACTAACAGGTGTTGATTTAATTATCGATGATACTCCTGAAGCCGTCGTACTGTCTTCATTTGATCCGGTGAGACGTGAAATTGCCAAAATTACCATTGAAAAGCTTATTCAAGATGGCAGAATTCATCCTGTCAGGATTGAAGAAGTATACGAAAAAGCTGTAAAAGAAATTGAAAACAAAATCAAACAAGAAGGTGAGCGCGCAGCTGCTGACCTTGGAATTATGAACCTTAACAGAGAGCTTACAAAAACACTTGGACGCTTATATTATAGAACAAGCTATGGTCAGAATGTCTTAAAGCATTCAATAGAAGTCGGACAGATTGCAGGTATGCTTGCAGTTGAACTCGGTTCTGATGCTAAACTTGCAAAACGAGCAGGACTTTTGCATGACATTGGAAAAGCAGTTGACCAGGAACAAGAAGGCACCCATGTTCAGCTTGGTGCCGAGCTTGCCCGCAGATTTGGCGAAAAAGATGAAATTGTTCATGCAATTGAAGCGCACCATGATGATGTTGCTTGTACAACATTAACTGATGCACTGGTTAAAATTGCTGATACGATTTCAGCAGGTCGTCCCGGAGCAAGAAGAGATACGCTTGAAATCTATATCAAACGCCTTAAAAAGCTGGAAGAAATCGCAAACAGCTATGAAGGAATTAAGCAGACATTTGCAGTACAAGCAGGTCGAGAGGTTAGGGTTGTTGTTCAGCCTAATGTCTTTGACGATGTGGCAAGTGCAAAATTAGCACGTGACATTGCAAAAAGAATTGAAGATGAACTTGAATATCCCGGGCAAATTAGAGTAACGGTGGTTAGAGAAGCTAGGGTTACCGAAATTGCCAAATAAAAACTAAAGGGCAATGCAAGAAAATTACAAAATATTGTTTATCGGTGATATTGTTGGAAGGCCGGGACGTGATGCCGTCAGAAGGTTTTTATCTGACAAAAACAACAAAGATAAATATGATTTTATTATAGCAAATATTGAAAATGCAAGTCATGGTTTCGGGCTTACCAAAAAAAACCATGATGAGCTTTTGGCGCTTGGAATTGATGCTATGACATCAGGTAATCATATTTTTGACAAAAAAGAAATACTGTCTTTTATAGATGACAGCCCTTTGTTGATTCGTCCTTACAATTACCATAAGTCAGTTCCCGGTGTCGGATATAGAATTTATAATGATAAGGTTGTTGTAATTAATTTGCTCGGTAAAACGTTTATGCCGCCAATTGATTGCCCATTTAATGCCTTGGAAAATTTAATGAACAAATTAAAAAACGAGATTAATTTGGATGACAAAATAATATTTATAGATTTTCATGCTGAAGCGACTGCAGAAAAACAGTGTTTGGCAAAATTTGCATTTAATCTTGGTGTAAGTGTACTTATTGGTACTCATACCCATGTTCAAACTGCAGACGAAGAAATAGTAGATGGTTGTGCATATCTGACTGATGCGGGTTCTTGC
Source organism: uncultured bacterium (assembly GCA_947428835.1). Lineage (GTDB taxonomy): Bacteria > Cyanobacteriota > Vampirovibrionia > Gastranaerophilales > Gastranaerophilaceae > RUG14156. The sequence goes on from CANENE010000004.1 coordinate 94,297, forward strand.
GCCAGTGCTAATGGAATTATAGGTATGGAATATGAGACATCTGCAAAAAGACTCATTACTTCTATAAATGAACGCTTTGAAGTTGAAACAAGTTATCCTTATGTTTTTAATGCTGTAAGTTTGGAATTTTCAGGCTGCAAAGCGGTTAAAATAGAAAGATTGAATTTTAAGTATGAAAATGACAGTGCTGTGATAGAAAACGCTGCGGCTGTGGAGGTGAATAAGTAATGAAAATTGACTTGCATATTCACACAACTTATTCTGACGGTATACTTTCTCCAAAACAAATTGTCGATACGGCGCTTGATTGCAACTTAGATGTTATAGCACTAACTGATCATGACAATGTACTATCTCATAAAGTTGCAATAAATTATATCAAAGAAAATGGCTTAAAACTCGAAATTATTCCCGGGGTTGAGATAAATACTATCTACAAAGGTTTTGAAGTTCATATTCTTGGCTATTTTATGCAAGAAGATAATTCGGATTTTGAAAGTATGCTTCAATTTCAGCAAAAGGCAAGAATTGAACAGACTCATAAAATAATAAAACTTCTTCAAAAGAAAGAAGGTATAAAAATTAAATTTGAAGATGTCCAAAAACTGGTCGCGCCAATGGGCTCTATTGGAAGACCTCATATAGCCCGTGCTATAACTACTTCAGGCGGAAGCTCCAATATAATGGAAGCTTATTCTAAGTATATAAATAGCTCTTCTGATGTTTATGTTGAAAGAAAGACCGTAACCCCCCACGATGCTGTTGAAATTATTTCAGAAGCCAAAGGAATTCCTGTTTTTGCCCATCCGATTGATGTTGAAATTGCAGATACGCTCACAAAAGAGCTTGTAAATTGTGGCCTTAGAGGAATAGAAGCTTATCACAGAAAGCATTCTCCTGCTGCAGTTGAACATTTTTCAACGCTTGCTGAAAAATTCGGCTTAATCGTAACCGGTGGTTCTGATTTTCACGCTCCATCTATTAACCATGGTACGATTTTAATGGGTAAAAATTTTGTACCTGACTGGATTTACGACAAATTAATGCTCGAAAAAAGAAAAATTGAGCTTTCTTAAGCCTTTAATATTTATTTTCTAAAAAATCAAATACTACTTTGAATTTTTCATTCAATGTTTCAATATTTTCGGTTTCATCAATCTCTATAGTGACAGTTGGTATTTTTCTTTCTACTCCTGCATATGTTCCAAAGCTTCCGGGTGTTGGATATCCTATGTCGTTTGAAGTTGGATATCCTAAAATTTTTGAAAGCTCATCTGCAAGGCTTTGGGCGGGTCCGTCAAAATTAACGACTTTATAGGGACTGTGGATTGTAATTATTGCATCAAATTTAATTTCTTCCATTAAATCTACAATAAATTTTGTTTCAAATTCGCTTTTTGGCGCATGGCCTGAAAAATAGTCGCTTTCTTTTTCGTTAAGCTTCCAGTTTTTTGTTGGAAAGTTCCTGTTTAAATCTACACCGTTTTTATTTTTTCTGCTGTTATTAAAATTAAGTCTTGGAATATAATAAACATTATTTTTTGAAGGTTGCTCGCTTGTTTTCAAGTATGAATTTATAAAATATTTTCCTTGTGGTTCATCACCATGAAAAACTCCAATTACAAGGATGTTTTTACCTTTATAATTGGAGTTTCTTTTAATTAATTCTATGCTATTGTTCATTTGTTAACCTATACGTTGAAACATATAACCAATACCTCTTGCAGTAAGGATTAATTCCGGATTAGCAGGGTCAGCTTCTAATTTTGAACGCAATCTTGAAATATGGACATCAACTACACGTGTATCAATTCTGTGATCCGGTGGATATGCCCAAACATGCTGTAAGATTTCGTTTCTGGAGTATGCAGTTCCGGAATTGTTAACAAGGAGTTCCAGTAAACTAAATTCCATACCTGTAAGACGGATTCTTTCATTTTTACGATAAACTTGTCTTCTTGCAGTGTCAATTTTGATATTTCCAGTTGTAATAACATTTTTAGTCGTTTTTCCGGTCGGTACTACTACATCTTTGCTTACTGTTCTTCTAAGGACCGCTTTAACCCTTGCTTCAAGTTCTTTTGGGCTGAAAGGTTTAATTACATAATCATCTGCACCAAGTTCAAGTCCGGTGATTCTTTCTGATACGTCGCCCAAGGCAGTAAGGATGATGATAGGAATATCTGAAACTCTTCTAATTTCTCTTGTCACCCCATATCCGTCCATTTTTGGCATCATAACATCCAAAATAACAATATCGGGGTTAATTTTATTAAAAAGTTCAACTGCTTCTTCGCCATCTTCTGCGGTAACTACGTTATAGCCTGCCATTTTAAGTCTTGTTTCAAGAATTCTTCTGATACTTGCTTCATCATCTACTACAAGAATTTTTTGTTTAGAATCAGCTTGTTCGCCTTGTACGTCTTTGGTCATTTTACTTCCTTACTTATTCAAATATTAATTAACATTACAAAATATTTACTTTTTTTAACTTATATTAACATAGATTAATTTTTTTTGCAAAGAGAAAAAAATAATCTATGTTACGGTTCCCATAGGCATAAATTAATTTTTTGCAAAAAAAAGCCCGATATATTCGGGCATTTCTTGGTTATAGTTTAATTAGGATTTAGAGAGAGTTAGTTAAAATTTAAATTAGGATATTCTTTGGCTTTAAGATAGTTTTATTTTTGGAGTTTGTGCTGATGTTGCGCTTTCAAGTTGTTCTAAGTATGCTTGATCCATTTCGCATTCAGCGGTGATACTATCTAATTCATTTTGTAATTCTGTTTCTTTTTCATTTAGCATTGGCTTAATATATTCTTCTGCCCATTCTTTTAGTGATTCTTCGTAGAATTCTTCATACATTTTATCGGTATTTAATGAACCGGATTCATCGAAGTAAAGACTTGCTTGAGATGCAAGAGCAGGATTATTGTAGTATTGTTCTGCTGTTACATCGCTGTATGCTTGTTCATATAACATAGTTTTGTCTTGAGCTTCGCCTTGAGCTACATCTCTTCCGTAGCCCATAAAATCCAATGCATCACCAAAAAGCTCATTTCCTACAGAACCTATTTCTGTTGGATTGATTTGGCCATCACCAATTGCAGAAGCAAAGTTGCCAAGTTTTGTCAATAATCTTTTGATTTGTGTTTTTTTAAGAATGTTTTCGTTGAGACGCTGGGTCGTTGCAGCCCTTTCCATTCTCATAAGAATCCAAGCCATAGTACACTCCTAACCTAATTAAATTTTAAACTAACCTTTACAATATAATAAAGTATTTTTTTGTTTATTAATTGCCTAATTGCTTTGATTTATGTTACAAATCTTAACAATTTTATTTTATTGAATTTTATAGTTTAATTAAAATATGCAACAAGACAGTTTTTACAGAGAATATGGTGCAATATTAAGAAAAACAGAGCGTCCTGCAAGATACATAGGCGGTGAGTTCGGTTCTTGCAATAAAGATTTTGATAGCTGCAAAAAAAGATTTCTATTGGTTTTTCCTGACAAATATGAAATTGGCATCAGTAATTTCGGGCACAAAATTATCTATGATTTAATAAATAAAAGAGACGATTTACTTTGTGACAGGCTTTATGCGCCTGATAAAGACTTTATAGATTTATTAAAAGAAAATAACAAAACCTTATACGCACTTGAGACTAAAAGATGTCCAAAAGAGTTTGATGTTGTTGGTTTTGGGCTTCAATATGAAATGTGTTATACTACAGTTTTAAAACTTCTTGAAATGAGTGATATTCCAATTTGTTCGTCCCAAAGAGATTTATCTCATCCGCTGATAATAGCAGGCGGCCCCTGCACTTCAAATCCGGCTCCCATGGCATCCTTTATAGATGCTTTTACGATAGGTGACGGAGAAGACATAAGTATTGAAATTTTAGAAAAGTTTGTTCAATTAAAAAAAGAAAATAAGCTTTCAAGAAATGAAATACTATTAGAATTGTCCAAAATTCAAGGTGTTTATGTTCCGTTAATCGAAAATAACACCACAAAAAGAATTGCAGATTTAACATATGAAAATCACCCTACGATGTCTCCTATTCCGCATTTTGCTTCTATTCAAGACAGAGCCACAATAGAACTTAGAAGGGGCTGCGGGAGATTATGCAGATTTTGCCAAGCATCTCATATAAATCTTCCGATAAGAGAGAGAAAAAAAGATGATATTGTAAATTTGACAAAAGAGTATATAAAAAATACAGGATATGACGAATATTCCCTGCTTTCTCTTTCATCTAATGACCATGGCAAAATCGAAGAAATACTTAAAGATTTAAATTGTCATTTTAAAAATACAGGAATAAGTGTTTCGCTTCCTTCTCAAAGAGCAGATAAATTTTCATCCGGGCTAGCAAATCTCGCTCAAGGAGAAAGAAGGGCAACAGTTACAATAGCGCCTGAAGCAGGAACACAGATTATGAGAGACAGGATTAATAAAAATCTATCTGAAGAACAAATTATAAATGCTACAATTTCTTGTATTAAAAACGGCTGGAATAAAATTAAATATTATTTTGTTATAGGTTTGCCTTTTGAAACTTATGAAGATTTAGACGGGATTGTTGAACTTATAAAGAAAGTGAATGAAAATTGCAGATTCGAAGGTTTAAAGTATCCTCAAATTACCTGTTCGATTTCTGTTTTTGTTCCAAAACCTCATACTCCTTTTCAATGGGCAAGACAAAATACAATTGAAGAAATTAATAAGAAAATTGAATATTTAAAACAATTAAAATCGTCAGTAAAAAATGTTAAGTTCAATTTTCATAATCCCGTTATGTCGCAGTTGGAATCTTTTATGACAAGGGGAGGCAAGGATATTCAGGAATTTATATTTGAACTATATAAAAATGGCTCGTATTTAGACTCCTGGGATGAAAATCTTGATGTTGATATGTATTACAAAACTGCAAATAAGCTTGGTTTAGACATAGAAAAGCTTGCAACAAAAGAATTTAAAAGTGACGAAATATTACCTTGGGACAAGATTAATTACGGTGTTGATAAAAGCTGGCTTTTAAATGAATATGAAAAATCAAAACAAGTAATAAGTACAATCCCCTGTGAAGTAAAATGCAACAATTGCGGGGTGTGTGCCAATTTAAAAACCCATAAGGTTTTGGATAAATAATTAGATAAGAGTTTACTTGACAATAAATCTTTATTTAATACTATGAATATTGAACATTATATGTTTTACGGTTGAAATGGCGACATGGCCAAGTGGTAAGGCAGGAGCCTGCAAAGCTTTTACCCCCAGTTCGAATCTGGGTGTCGCCTTTTTGTTTTTAGTATTGAAGTAGTCCCGGATAGTTTTTTAAATCAGTCTCGACAATTTTGCTTGGATATCCGCCATGATGAATTCTTGGCAGTAGCTCTTTTGCTTTGTATTCTACAAAATCAGGATTATCATCATCTGTATCTATGCATACAAAGACTGTTTCATTATTTTCATTCAGTTTATAGTCAACGATTGTTATTTCATGGCCATTTATAATTTCGTTTGGCCCTCCATGAACAAGAGGATTATAATCAGGCTCACTGCAAATACCTGACATTTGATTAGTTAAAACAATTCCTACTATAACGTCGTCGCCTGAATCTATTGTATCTTTAATGTGTTTTTCTATTGTTTCAAACGGGCAATTATAGCTTATTATGTTTTTGTTATCGTCAATATTTTGATATATCAAAGAAGTTATATTTTTGTTTTTAATCAAAGATTCAACATAGGTTTTTTCAAGTTCAATAAGTCCTTTATCGGATGCACTAAACTCCCCTGCGCGAGTGTCTGTTAGAGAATTATAAGTATTTTGTGTTCCAAGCTGCATAATAGCACTTTGAATAAGTACGTCTGCAACATTTCTTTCTCCAAAGTCCCAATCATTGTTTTGAATGCAAGCTCTTACATAAGCATTATCATCAGGTTTTGCTATAAGCTGCATTTTGTTAAAATTAAATGATTTTTTTTCGGTTTTAAATAAATTTACTATAGAAAGTGCGCCAAGAGGATTGTTTTCAGAGATGCTGTCTGTTGAACAATTCAATATTACAGATTTATTTTCTCCCGATAATCCTTCAAGCCAACGTACAAATTCGCTTGGGTATTTGTCAGCCATATTAACTTCGCTTGAAGCTGCAGGACATACGCCTGAATTAAAGATATCAATACTGTTTGGATTGGCTGCAATTTGGCCTGACGGGTCAATATTTGAAAGTATTCTTTGTTTTTCATAATCAGGAATATTTCCAAAATTTTGTGTAACAAATTTTGGATTATTTAAAATATCAAGTGCATTTGAAATAAGATTTTGAGCATTTAAACCATATACTCTTGGTTTTACAGCTATATTATAAAGATTATCCAATGTTGTTGAGCTGTCATGGGGTGACCTGTTTAAGAGTTTTCCGTTTCTTAAAAGGATTTCAAGCTGCTTAGCTGCTTTGGTATTATTGGAATTTAAACTAATTGGGATATCTTTAATAAAATTAACCAAATATATATATTTTTCTGTATCTTGTGGTGAAAGTGTTGTAACGACTGAATTGTATTCAGGCAATGCATTATAATTATAAATATTTGTCCGGCTGTAATTTTTTGTGGGGTTGGCCACGCCAAAATTATCGGGGCGTTTGTAACTAACACCTGTTGTTATTGGATATATTTGAGATATCGGATAATTTTGCACCATACTAAAACAATAAAAACACTTTCTATATATTAGTAAAAACAAATAAGAATAAAAAATTGTTAATAAAGTAAAAAAAATTAACTTTTTCTATGTTTTATTATATTATATTTATGTGTAAAGGGTGCTTTTGAAAGGCAAGTTGATGATTAATAAATTACAGAATTCTGATATTTTAACGGCTATAAAAACAATAGATACGGAAATTGGTGCTTTAGATGAACTCAAAAATCTTCTTGATGACAATTTAACAAAAGCCCTGGATATTATTCAACAAGCTAAAGGAAAAGTTATTTTAACCGGTATGGGAAAATCGGGCCATATAGCTAAAAAAATTGCAGCTTCTCTTGCTTCAACAGGTACTCCTTCATTTTTTATGCATCCGGCAGAAGCAAGTCACGGTGATCTTGGAATGGTAACAAATGATGATGTTATAATTGCCATCTCAAATAGCGGTGAATCAAAAGAGCTGCTTGATATTTTGAATTATTCAAAAAGATTCGGCATTAAGCTCATATCAATAACAAAAAATCCGGATAGCTCTCTTGGTCGTGCGGGAAATATTATTCTAAAACTTCCAAACTCAATCGAAGCTTGTCCTTTGGGGCTTGCTCCAACATCATCTACGACTGCAACTTTGGTTTTAGGGGATATTTTGACAGTCGGTTTAATTGAAAGAAATGGTTTTTCGGCATCTCAATTTAATCAAAGACACCCCGGCGGCAAATTGGGTTCAATTTTACAAAAAGTTAAAGACGTAATGCATAAAAATGATGAAATGCCACTTTTAAATGATGATGCTGATATCAATGCAATTATTCTTGAGATGACTTCAAAACGTTTAGGATGTGTCGGATTTATTGATGATAGCGGCAAACTTGTCGGAATGTTTACAGATGGTGATTTGAGGCGCTGCATCAATAGTGATTTAAAAAGAGTAACCGCAAAAGATATAATGACAAAAAATCCGATAACTGTTGGCGGGGAATTGTTTTTAACGGAAGCAATTAAAATTATGAATGAAAAGAAGATTACAAATATTTTCGTAGTTGATGATTCAAGCAGGCCAATAGGTACAATACATATTCACGACTTGCTTACAAAAGGTGCGGCATAATTTTATAAATTCAGGCGCAATTATTTATATTGAGAAGCATTATATAGATACAGTATAATATTTTGCGCATTTTTCAAAAAATATCAATGTTGGTAAATACAGTAAAATTAAATAGTGTTAACAATTTAAAAAATATCAAGGTTCAAAATGTAAGTCGTCTTGATATGATTTCGTTTGCTCAAAAACGAAAGACGGATGAACAATCACCCCACCCTTTAAACCTAAATGGCCCAATTTTAAATAGGGATATCCTGCGCTACAAGGCTTTAAAAGAAGAAGTAGAACAGTTTGCGGTTGATAAAAGTAATGCAATTTTTATAGGTAAAGGTTTATGTGCTAATGCTTATGTTTTTAAAAAATATCCCGATATTGTTATAAAAGAATCTATAAACGGAAAAGATGATTTTGCCAGCGAAGAAAAAAATCTTAAAAAAGCTCCAAATGAGCTTGAACACACTCAAAGATTTGTTGCCAGAATATACAATAAAAGAAATGATTGCTATTATCTTTTATCTACTAAAGCTGATGGCTATATTCCTGATCCAATTGCGGCTCCTTGGACGAAAGAACATTTAAAAAGCTTATTTGATAGTATGTATATAATGGATAAGCACGCTTTTTACCATGGAGATTTGAATGCTCGCAATATTTTGCTTGACAATAAAGGAAATGCAAATTTAATCGATTTTCAATATTCTTATGAATTACCGGAAGATAAGTGGTTTAAAGAGAAAGAAATAAGCACAACGCCTGATTTTATCTACAATGAAAATGCATTAATGTATGAACAAGCGGCCATTACTGAATATTTGTTGGACATTAAAGATTCCGGCAAGGCAAAAGATTTCTTTAGACTTTATTTAAGCCAAAAAGCGCAGTATCACCAAAACAGATGCGAATTTCTAAGTCAAGCGACTAAAAACTGGCAAAATGAAGATGAACTTGCCACAATAAGAAAATCTATTGCTTTTGAAAAATCTCGGGCAAATTTATTTAAAAATCCAAGTGATGATTTAATGAAAATTGAAGCTAAAAAGATTAACTTTTTACACGCTTTTAGAGATGCTTATGCTAAAGTTGATGGCGGTATTGAAAATAAAAATATAATTCCTGCAGGTGCATATTATTTATATACATTAAGCACTATTCAAGATTTTCGAAATGAAATTCAAAAACAAAAAGAACAAGAAGATATCGATTTTGATACTATTATTTATCTAAAATCCATGGAAAAATTCGGCGACTATTGGTTTGATAAGGTAAAAAGCTGGGCAGATGGTGCATTTATGTATCCTTTAAGGCATGCAAATAAACTAAAATATGAATGGGAAGGCGAGCTTTTTAATTTTCAAAACGAAAAAATAGATATTAATAAATTTGGAAATGTTGTTGATATAGCAAAACATATAGATGAAAATTTTAAACCAAATTATACAAAAAGATTTAATTATGATGATGTTGGATTTTTAAACCCTCTGGCGATAATAGCAGGCACTACCGAGAAGCTCAAAATAAAAGATGCCGATAAAAAAATACTTCAAAAACTTGATGAAATAAAAGAATTAAACCTTAAGCTTGTAAGATCAATGAGAACAAGGCGCTTGATAGAGCTTGTAAATTATTCGCTGCTTGGGGTTGTACGTGCGCAGGAGCTTGATGAAATCAATAAACAAACAGATAATATAGAAGAGCTTGATGAATATATTCAAACGTTAAAAATGCAATATTCGAATTTTGCGGTATTTTCATATCTTGGTGCTTATGAGGCAATAGTCAATGATGATACTAAAAAGGGCGAATTAACCGGCTACGATGATATGGGTAATTTTGCTATTCAGGAATTTTAATTTTTTATGTTACCATAAAGCATATGAATACGATTTGTAACGGTAAAATCAATCTTTTAAAAACGCTTGCAATAATGGTAGTTGTTGCAGGACATTTGGAATTTTCTTTGATTCCTATGTTTCCTCCGTATTCATTTCAGGTGATGTTATTTTTCTTTATATCAGGAATGCTTTTTAATGAGAAATACGGACTTGTTGAATATTTTAAAAGACGTTTTAAAAGCTTACTTGTGCCATATTATTCGTATGCAATTTTTTATTTGGGAATAACAATGCTCATAGCTCCCGTTATAGGTAAATTTTGGGGTTTGAAAATTAATTTATTTAATGAACTGATTACCCCTTTTTTAACCGGGCATCAGCTTGATTTGATATCTCCTTTGTGGTTTGTTCCTTGTCTTTTTATCACTCTTATGATTTATAAAATATTTTCTTATATAAAGTGTTCAAACATATTAAAACTTGTATTTTATTTGTTTTTGGCGTTTTTTGCTATGTATTATCAAAAATATGCGCAAAATATAAATATTCTTTGGCTTTTTAGAACTATGTTTGCACTTGCATTTGTGCATTTAGGTTATTTATACAGAACACATGTAGAAGGAAATATTAATATTTTTTCAAGCAAAGCATTGTATTCGGTTTTAATAATTCAGGCACTGTTGTGGCTTACAAATCAAGACTATAGTGCGGTTGATGGTATCGGTTTGCATTTTTTGCTTGTATGGGGACAATATAATAATTGTATTGTGCCGATATTTACCGCCATAACAGGCATTTGGGTGAGTTTATTTATTATAGAAATTACTTATGATAAAATTTGCGATTGGAAGTTTTTGCACAAAATTGGCAAGAATAGCTATCATATAATGGCAAACCATCTTTTGGTCTTTAATTTTCTAACCTATGTTATTCTTGCAATCAAAGGAATTCCTTTTGATATTAAGAACAATGCTGATATATATTGGTTTTATGACCCTGTAAAAACAACATACTTTTATTTTGTGGCAGGTATTATTTTGCCGATTTATTTTGCACAAGGACTAAAAAACCTAAAACTAGCAATTGCTGATTTTACTGCAAGAAATTTCAATAAATAGATTATTAAAGATAATTTGCTATTTTAAAGTTTTTGCATCCCAATTAAAAACTTTTCATCAAAAAGTTTATGCTTTTCCATAAGAGTACATATTTCTGCTTTACTTTCAGCTTTTACTTCTTTTTTGTCTTCTAATAGAGACAAAATAAACAGCAGTTTTGTGGTATTAATTTCATATTCAATGTTTTTAAAAATGATTTTAATTTTGTTTTCAGTATCGTTAAGTAACATATAAACCTTCTTCCTTCCTTATAAAAAACTAGTGTGCGATATATAATTGTAGTTTATTTATCGGCCAAAAATATTTGAACTTTAATGTTTTATTTGTATTGTTTACAAAAGTTTACAAGGATATAGATTAAATGCAATGCAATGAAAGTTGTTTGCAATTTCCCTAACCTGCTGCTGTAAGCAAAGTAAAGCCGGATTGCTTTTGTGGTGCCTATACTTTTAAATTCTGCCGAAAAGCCTGTTGTATAAAAACCAGCCTTCTAATTGTGATAATGAATTATGAATTTAATTTTACATTTACCCAATTATTTATTATTATCGTTATAATATGGTTTGCAATTAAAAGCGGAGCAAGTTATAAATTTCCTTTTTTCGCATAGAAATTTTCCGGCACAGTTTAGACATATTATAGCTGAACTTGCCAAAAATCCTCAAAATAGAATAGTTTTTCTAACCAATACGCGAAATTCTGTTGAAATAAAAGGTGTTGAAAAAATTTACTATGATTTAAAAGACAGGTTCCAAAAAATTGCCATAGATACTTAAGAATGTACGAAGAAAGCATCATTCACGGACAAGCTGCTGCAGAAAGTTTAATAAAACTAAAAAACGGCGGTTTTATACCCGATGTGATATATGCCCATGGCTAGGGAAATTCTTTGTTTTTTAAGATATTTTCCCCGATGTTCCTTTGATTAATTATTGCGAGTGGTATTATAATCCTAAAGGAGCGGATATCGGATTTAATAAGGAAAATATTGACTGCGACAGGCTTGCTATGACAAGGTGCAATAATTTTCAGTTTCTGCAGGATTTGCTTGCCTGTGATATGGCAATAAGCCCGACTTATTACCAAAAAGCACAATTTCCAAAAATATTTCAAGATAAAATAAAAGTTATTCACGATGGCATTAATACGGATTATTTTATGCCTAATTCAAATGCATCTTTTAAAATTCCAAATTCTGATATAATACTTACACAAGATGATGAGGTAATTACTTATGTGGCCCGTGGTATGGAGCCATATAGAGCCTTTGCGCAGTTTATGGAAATAGCTGATATATTGCTTCAAAAAAGACCTAATCTTCATATAATAATTGTTGGTGAAGACAGGGGTTGCTATGGGCCAAAGCTTGCAAATGGAACATATAAGGAAATAATGCTTAAAAAATTCAACCCGGTTATGGCAAGGCTTCATTTTACGGGTGACCTTCCTTATATGGATTATAAAAAGGTTTTAGAAATTTCATCTGTTCATTGTTATCTGACATATCCTTTTGTTTTGTCTTGGTCAATTCTTGAAGCTATGTCTACAGGTTGTCTTATTGTGGCATCAAAAACAGAACCCGTTGAAGAGATTATAAAAAATGGTGAAAACGGTTTTCTTGTTGATTTTTATGATGTAGATGGTTTTGCTTGGAAAATTGAAAATTTGCTGGATAATAAAGAGCCAAACCAAAGAATTAGAAATGCCGCAAGAAAAACAATAGTTGAAAAATACGATTTAAAAAAACTATTGCCAAAACATATAGAAGTTATTAAAAATATGACTGTATAGCAGACTTTATAAGCTTGGCAGGTTTTCGCTCAGAATTTTCAGTTTGTAGTTTGCGACAAAACATTTGATGTTATTTTCTTCCAGTTTTTGCTTTTTTTCCAAAAGATTAATTTTTTTTAGTTATGCAGTCTGCTTTCGCGACAAAACCATTGGCATTCATTCTTTCAAGCATATCAAGATTTTTGTTTACAAGTTCAAGGGTTCTTTTGTTGTTCTCTTCTTGTAAAAGCAAGTTTTGAGCATCAAGCTGAATTTGGTCATATTTTTTTCTTAGTTGTGCAAGCTCTTCTTCTTTTTGAATTTGCAATTTTTCTATTTCAAGCTTTTTCTTTTGTGCTGTATTAATATTTTTCATACCGTCAAAAACTGTAAAAGAAGTTGAAATTCTAAATGTCAAACCTCTTTGTTCAATGTCTCTAAAACTGTCTAAGAAATTATTTGTATCAGAACCGTACAGATTATATTTTGTGCTAAAGCTTAGTTTTGGGTAATTTGCTCTTTTTTGAATTTCATATTCTTTTTGTTTTTTTAATATTTCATAGTCATAATTTGCCGCTTCATAAGAATTATTTATATCAATATTTGTTTTTTACGCCGAAAGCTTTATTATCCCATTTTCTTCTAAAGGAGCTTCTTTTAAGTCTGTTTCAAAATCTTTTATTTCAATATCGTTTATATTATATGGTTTCTGCGTATGTAGGAAATTTCTGTCAGTCTTTTGGCCAGGTTGTTGTTGTATTCCGTTAATTCTGTTATATTTTCGGCAATTGCAATTTGAGAATTAACTACTTCGATTTCACTTTTTTCGCCTGCTTTTTGTAGCCTCTTGTTTATATCAACAAGTTCTTTTGTTAAATTAATTATTTCATTTTTAATTTGGATTTGCTTGTATAGGTTTAATGCTTCACTATATAAATCAACGCTGTCCAGTTTTAAATCCCTTGTATTTTTAAGCAGAAGTATTTCCTTTTGTTTGTTGTCGGTTTTTGCTATTTCAAGATTTCTTTTTCTTGTACCAAAATCAAAAAGATTATAGTTTATCATCCCTCCGATAACATCTTGATAGTAATTGCGATTTAGCATAATTTCGTTGCCGACAGCAGTTATTTGTCTTTTTCCATCTGATAAATCATTATATCTTTCAGTTACCCCGTAACCTCCAATTGTTGGGAAATAATCTGCCCTTGCTTCTTTTGTGCTTTTTTGGGAGATTTGTGTGTCAATTTTTGAGGTTTTAAGTTTGTATGAATTTTTAAGTGTGTCGGATAAAAAAGAATTAAAATTCAAAGTTTCTGCTCTTGATGGTAATTGAAAGATTAATAATGCCATAAATATGGCCGTTGTTGTTTTAAATTTTGCATTCATACGCTAACCGGTGATTCCAAACTTGCTTTCGTTAATTCCTTTAATGTTTAATAATTCTACCATGAACGCTTTGTTAAATACGGCGAATTTTCAAATTTTTTGTAAACTTTTGTAAATAATTCAACTTTTACCCTAAAGTTGAAAAATTTTGTACCGATAATTATTTTGGAAGTGTTTGAACTACACTTTCAAGGTGTACACACATTACTAACAAACAAGGGAAGGAAATTTTTTATGAAAGATTCTGATGATTCAAGAGTACGACGAAAAATTAAAATTATTTTCAAAAATTCATCATACAAAGTTGGTGAAAAGAAGTTGTTGGCTTTGCTTAAAACTATGAAAAAATGCAAAGTAAGAAAAATCAGAGATGAAGATCATGCAATTGAACTGCTTAAAAAGTTTGATATGTATGATGAGACTATTGTTGAGGGGTTATCTAAAATGTGATAAATTAAATTAAAACAACTTTATTAAAGCAGGCTGATTTAGTGCCTGCTTTAATTTTTGACTATACTTGCGTATTTTTTGTAAAATGGATAAATTTATAATTTACAATATTTGCATTTAAAGTGCCGATTGGACTTATGAAATAAGAAGATTATAAACTTATATCAGAGACCACTACAGCTGATGCTATATATTGAAACGAAGGAAATGATACAATATTTTCAAGATTGGGCGATGATATTGTTTATGGTGGCCTTGGAGATGACAGTATAAATAATGATTTTGGCGCAGCAACTGTATTTGTCTATAACCTTGGAGACGGTAACGATACAATAAGTACTTATGCAAGCGGAAGTGATGATGTTCTTGAACTTGGTGAAGGTATTTTGGCGGATGATTTAATAGTAACAGGGCAAGATGATGATTTGATTATTAAATTTAAAGATAGTGAAGGCTCAATTCGTCTTACACGCGGTTTTGATGTAATTAAGAGAATCGAAAACTTTAAATTCTCTGATGGAACTGTGCTAAGTCATAGTCAAGTTAAAGATATCATAAGCCAGCAGAAAAATGCTTCTCAAAATATACAAACAACGTTACTCAGTGGCAATACTGATGATAGTTTGTATTTACCCGAAATAAATAGTTATGATGTTAATGTAATCATTCAGGATATGTCAGGTTATGCTCCTGAAAATGGAATTGTATTAAATGCATTTGAAGAAAATAGAAACAATGCTGATTTGATGACATTAGTTAATGCTTAGTAAGTTCAATTTTGAAAATGGGTGAATTCTAATCTTTTATATTATAATAAAATAAAAAATAAAAGATTGCCAAAAACCAAGGAAGTAAAATGATTACAGGTTTAATTACCTTAGATATCGTTGCAAAGATAAATGGAATTAATATAGATATCCGCTCTGTGGTAAGACAATATGCGCTTGATGATGAAATTGAAATTGAAAAATTGCAGCTTATTGCAAAGAATTTCGATTTTAAAACGAGAATAAAAAATTTGCCTTTAGAGGATATGGAAAAATACCCCCCTTCCTGCAATTATTCTTAAAAATAACAATACATATGGCGTTTTGTTGAAAATAAGCAAGGAAAATAAACACTGCTTAATTTATGACATTGAAGAAAATAAAACGAAAGAATTGAGCTATGAGGCAATTCAAGAACTATGCAGTAATAATTTTTTGGTTTTGTCTCATAAATTAATTAATTCTCAAATAAAATTCGGTTTTAAGTGGTTTTTCAATGAAATTTTGACGTATAAGCAAATTATTTTAGAGGTTATGTTGGGTTCTTTCATAGTTCAATTATTTGGGCTTGTGACCCCCTTTATTTACCCAGGTTATTTTAGATAAAGTTATTGTCCACAGAAGCATAATGACTCTTGATGTTTTGGCTTTTGCATTTGTTGTTGTGCTGATATTTGAACTTTTGCTTAATTTTTCAAGAAAGTATATCTTTGTTCATACGGCAAGCAAAATTGATGCAAAGCTTGGTTCAAAACTTTTTAAACATCTTTTTTCTTTGCCTTTTACATATTTTGAAAACAGAAAAGTCGGAAATATTATAACAAGAGTACGCGAATTAGACCAAATCAGAGAATTTATTACAAATAAATCAATTTCTGTGATTTTGGATGTCTTTTTCTCTTTTGTGTTTATAATTATGATGTTTTTGTACAGTCCCTTGTTGTCATTTATTGTAATTGGTTTTGTAGTTGTAATTGCACTTCATATTTAATTATTACTCCTGAATTTAGAAGCAGATTGGAATATAAGTTTCAAATGGGAGCGCAATCCAATTCGTATCTTGTGGAATCTGTTACAGGAATTCAAACAGTTAAATCATTGGCTGTTGAAGCTACTATGCAAAAAAGGTGGGAAGATTATCTTGCAAAATATGTAACTTCCTCTTTCAAATTAGCAAATATCAGTAATATTGCTTCGGCATTATCTAATATGCTTCAAAAAGGAATGACAATCACTATATTATATTTTGGAGTAAAACTTGTTATAGCAAATAAACTTACAATCGGGCAGCTGATTGCTTTTCAGATGTTTTCAAATCAATTTAGCGCGCCTATTTTAAGGCTTGTTAATCTGTGGAATGAATTTCAACAGTGTTTGTTAGGGATAGATAGACTGGGCGACATCTTAAATAATCCAATTGAGCTTCAGTCTAATAATTCAATAACTTTGCCTAATATTAAAGAGGTAGCGTTAAATTTGATAATATTTCCTTTAAATATAATGTTGATTTGCCTAATGCTATAAACAATTTTTCTTATGAAGTTAAGCCTGCAACGAGTGTTGGCATAGTAGGCAGAAGCGGCAGTGGCAAAAGCACAATTACAAAATTAATTCAAAGGTTTTACTTGCCACAGCTTGGTGCAA
Source organism: uncultured bacterium (assembly GCA_947428835.1). GTDB lineage: Bacteria > Cyanobacteriota > Vampirovibrionia > Gastranaerophilales > Gastranaerophilaceae > RUG14156. Next base: position 111,097 of record CANENE010000004.1, read on the forward strand.
TATATATAGATGGTATAGATATAAGACAGATGAATCCTTATTGACTAAGGTATAATATTGGTGTGGTTTTACAGGAAAATTATTGATTTTCGGGCACAATTAGAGAAAATATATCTCAATCAAGACCCGATGCGCCTATTGAAGAAATTATAAAGGTTGCAGCTGTTGCAGGCGCTCATGAGTTTATATCACAATTGCCTCAAGGTTGCGATACGGTTGTAGGTGAGCGCGGTTCAACTTTGTCGGGCGGTCAAAAACAAAGAATAGCAATAGCAAGAGCCTTGATTACAAATCCAAGAATTTTTATAATGGATGAAGCAACATCTGCTCTTGATTATGAATCTGAAAAAATAATTTTAAATAATATGGAACAAATTGTAAAAGGCAAGGACTACTTTTATTATTGCCCACAGACTGTCTGCGGTTAGAAATTGTGATGTGATTTTGGTTATGGACAAAGGCCGAATAATTGAAGCCGGAAGCTATAGGGAATTAATGAAGAACGAAAAAGGTTACTATAGGTTTTTACATAGCCGGCAAGGGCAACAAGGAAATATAAATGTTCACTAAGTTAAGAGAAAGAATTAAAAACATAAGCGATTCTTACGAATTTAAGCCTCTTTTATCAGAAATTGAAGAAGCACCTGTAAGTCCTCTTGGAAAATTTACATTTTGGACTGTTACGGCTCTTATTATAATTACAATTTTGTGGCTGACTTTGGGAAAAATTGATGTTGTAATTAATGCAAGAGGTGTCGTAATTCCTGATGGTGAAGCAAAAATAATACAGTCTTTTGAAACCGGCGTAGTAGATGAAATACTGGTGCAAGAAGGTGAATTTGTAAGAAAAGGACAGCTTTTGATTACAATTAATTCTAAAACGACTGATGCAAAGTTAAAATCAATTACAAAAAATATCGAACAATCTAAGCTTGAGGCTGAAAGATTGGAGTCACTTGGTACTGATAAAAAATTTAATGCTTCTTATGACAATGAAGAATTTAAAATTCAGCAAAAATTATATAATGAAAACCTAAAACTTTTAAATAGTGAAATAAGGGCAAAATCACAGGAAATTTCTCAAATCCAAAACCAAGTAAATGCAGCTTTAGCTCAAAAAAGGGACTATGTGATTCAATTGAATAATGCAAAAGATAAACTTGCATAATTAAAAAATGTTGTTGATATAATTGCATATAATACATACCAAGAGCAGGAAGATAAAGTTAATTCCCTAAATGAATCAATACAAAGAACAAATTCTGAAATATTGCGCTTAAAAATCCAACAATCACAAGTCAGAAGCCAAATTACTCAAATTAAAGCTGATTTTAGGACAAAAAACCTTGATTTATTGGCAAATACTCAAAAGCAAATCAAGGATTTGGAGGCAAATAAAGAAGAAATTGAATTTAATAATGTTAATCAGAAAATAGTCGCGCCGACTGATGGTTATATTGATAAATTGCATATTCATACAATAGGCGGTATTGTAACTCCAGCTCAACAGTTGATTGCCTTAACTCCTATTGAAAAGCCGCTTTTAATAAAAGCTCAGGTGTTAAATAAAGATATTGGTTTTATCAGAGCCGGCATGCCTGTTTCAATTAAAATAGATGCATTTGATTTTCAAAAATATGGTATTTTAAAAGGTAAAGTTAAGTCAATTTCTAAAAACAGCATTAATGATGAACAGCTGGGTTTAATTTATGAAGTATATATACTGCCCGAACAAGATACTTTGCTTGTTGAAGGCAAGGAACAAAAAATCACCACAGGTATGACGCTAAATGCTGAAATTGAAGTAAACAAGAGAAGAATAATAGAATTCTTTATTTATCCTTTGATTAAATATTTAGATGAAGGTTTGAGTGTAAAATAAATATCAGCATTTAATAAGTATGTGGTTAGTCTCTTCTTTATTGCTATTACGTGGGTTCTTATTCCACTAAAAAAGAGCTTGAAAATCAAGCTCTTAAAATTAGGAGGAAGTGGGATTCGAACCCACGGAACACTCGCATGTTCGACGGTTTTCAAGACCGCTCCGATCAACCACTCCGGCATTCCTCCGAATAGGTACTATATAATAGTACCAAAAAAATATATTAAGTAAAGTTTTTATTTTGAAGTATTTAAAGCTTTGACAACTTTGTCTGTAATATCGATTCCGCCAAAGAATACAACTGATTTATCAACTACAGTATCAATTTTGTCTGCTATAGCTATTTGTTTAACTGTGTTTAAAATTGCATTATTGATTTCAGTTTCTCTTCTTTGTTTTAATTTAAAATAAGCTTCTTGCTTTTTTGAGATTTCTTTTGCTGTATTTTCTTCAAAGTTTTTTCTTTCTATGGGGCTTGTAATCTTTTTGTATTCTCTTTCTTTGTCAAGACCGTATCTTTGAATTTCGGAATATTTATCTGACATTTCTTCAGCTGCGCTTTTATATTTTGTATAATTATCAATTACTTTATCAAAATCAACAACCCCGATTACTTCAGCAGAAGCTGAAAGAGTACAAAGTGAAACTAATAATGTCAGTACTGCAAGTGTCTTTTTCATTTATAAACTCCTTTTTTTGTAAAAATTATAACACAATTAAAATTTATCTAGTATAATTTTAACATAAAAGTTATTTTTGGGAAAAGCAAAATGTCTAGAAACTATCAAAAAAGAACTGCAAATGAATATAACTTTATAAGAGGTATTTTTCAGTGGATTACTTGCTCTTTAGTGTATGGAACATATTATAAAATTGCTTTTGGCTTAAAAATTGAAGGCAGGGAAAACGTACCTAAAAAAGGCTTTTTTATTGCTGCTTCTAACCACATGAGTGCAATTGACCCATTTTTAATTATTCATGCTCTTCAAAGAAATGTTGCGTATATGGCGAAAGTTGAACTTTTTAAAACCGGAATTGCAAGACTTTTTTTGAATTTGCTGGGTGCTTTTGCAGTGGATAGAGCAAAGCTTTCTCCTTCTACAATAAAAACTGTAATAGCTCTTAAAAAAACAAACTGGTGCTTGGGAATTTTTCCGCAGGGCACAAGAGAAACAGACAATAATATGGATAATATTAATAAAGGTTTTGCCGTGTTTGCAAAAACTTTAAAATGCGACATCATCCCTGTTGCTGTTACGGGATTTGCAAAAGGCGAAAGAAAAGTATTCAAGAGCAAAATGAAAGTGAAAATTGGAAAGCCTATTCCATATAACGATAATATTGAAGAGATGATCGAGCGTTGGAGCCATACAATTGTGGCCTTAACAGAAGGGGAAGATATATAGATGAATTTAGAAAAAATAAACTTTGCCCAAAGAAGAGCAGGCGATTTTAACATATTGACCCGATTGTATCAGTATTATGCTTTATATATCTTATTTTTACCGTTTTTTAGCTTGGTTTTTTATAAATTTAATTTTGTAAGAAATAAAAATCTTGAAAAGAAACCATATATAATTGCACCAAATCACATATCTTATATGGATGTATTTATAGTAAATCATGTTATCGGAAGACCAATGGCATATATGGCAAAGCAGGAACTTTTTAAAACAGGTACCTGGCTTAAAGAATGGGTTACAAGAAACGTTTTAAGGCTTGGCGGTTTTGCAGTTAATCGTGAAAAAGTCGGACTTTCTACAATTAAATCTGTTAAGGAAGTTTTTAAAGCGGGTTATAATCTTTGTATTTTTCCGCAAGGCGGAATTAGAAAAAATAAAGTAATCGAAAATATAAACCCCGGTTTTATCTATTTCGCAAAGACAAATAAAGTTGATATTGTGCCTGTTGCACTTTCGGGGCTTGAAAATTATAACTGGAAGCCTTTTAGAAGGCAGAAAGTAGATATAAAAGCAGGTATTCCTATTTCATATGAACTTGATGAACAGGAAATAGTCAAACAATGGGCTGAGCAAGTATCCAAGCTTAGTGGATATGAAAATAAAAACAATTAACTTTCTCTAAACTTGTTAACAAAAAATTTTTTTCAGTTGTTTTATAATTATGGAAATTTTAAGGTAATACTTTGTCAATTGTTAACAACTATTCTACACTTACAAAAATTGTAAGTCATATCAGTAACCCCAATATTCAAACAGGCACTTTAATTCAGGAAGTTCCGACAGATATTGGAAGAAGTTGGGCCGGCTATAAAAGAGGGGGCGTAATTGAAGGTGCCGAAAAATTAAGAAAAGAATTAATGGGCGCTGTTGTTTGGATATTCGGGATTCCGGTATTTAATAAACTTGGAAATTTGTTTTGTGAAAATATACTTAAAATCCCTATGAATATAGACTATTCTAATCCGCAAGAAGGCAGAGATTCAATTGCAAATTCTATTAATTATCTGACTAAAGGTTTGAATCCTGATAATCTTGATGTCGGTGATTTAAAAAAGTATGGCACTAAATTTAGAAAAGAAAATATAAGCAAGGAGGATCTCGATGCTTTAATAAAAAAAACAAGAGGGGCAAAACAGGTGACATCCATTGCCGCTATTGTTTTAAACTGTCTTGCTATGGGTGTAATTATTCCAAAAATTAATCAGACACTAACTGCAAAAAAGCTCAATGAAACAAAAAATTCTGATACTTATAATAATAAATTATTTATTTCAATGGATGATTATAAAAAAGATACCGCCAAGAAAGATGGTTTATCTTTTACAGGGGGGCTTGCCGATTATATTACCTATAAAGTTGAAAACAGTAACAGATTCAGACTTCTTATAACAGACGGGCCGATGGAGGCAGGAAGAGTTGTTACTTCAAGAAACAAATATGAAGCTTTGGAATATTTGATGATGGATCTTGGAAGTATGTATTTTTATAATTTCTGCAAAGATAATGTTCAATCTTTCATTAGAAGCAAAATAACCAAAATGCCCTCTATTAATCCTAAAGCTGCCGAATTATTGCAAAATTTGAAGCCAAATGAAATTGAAGCTGCTTTAAATATTCAAAATCCTAAAGATTTAGTGCAAATTTTAGGAAAAGATTTGGAGGGTTTGGCTCAAAATATCTATAAAGAAGCGACCCATGGAAAATATGGAAAAATTAACAAGTTTGTAAAAGATTCTGATTTGAGGCAGATTGATAGCGATGTTTTAAGTTTATTTAGAAAAATTAAAGAAGCTGCTAAAGATGGAATAATAGATGAACAAACAATTAAAGATGTAATTGGAAAGGTAAACAAAGCAAACGCATTGGCTTTAGGAGCCGGATTATTGTCAAGTATAATAGGTCTTGCAATTTTGGTTCCTAAATTAACATTTGCAGTAACCAAAAAAATAACCGGAAAAGACGAATTCACGGGTATTGCAAACTATGATGACGATAAGAAAGATGTTAACAAAAGTTAATATTTGAAAAATATAGGCAATTTTCATCTAAATAAATACTTTATTACTACATAAGGAAAAAGTGTTAGTATTATTTTAGTAGTGGGTGAATAATGAATCTATTGCAGCAGTTTATTGGTGCGAAAAGTGGTCTTATAGAAAATTCTTATAGTTCAAAGCCTGAACATATTCAGCATCAAAATGAACTTGCTTTGAATTATCCAATTAAATTTATTCAAAAATATCTAAAAGCGGATGTTATTGAAAATGCAATTAGAGTTAATCCTAATATAAAAAGAATTCTTGAAGAAAATAAACTTTCTTTGAAATTTAATATCGAAAATGTAACTTCAATTGTTATGTCTCATTTAATTCCAACAGCGAATATGACAAAAAGAATTTACAAAAATATGGGAAAATCAGAAACTGATGAACATTATGTTTATCTTGTGCAAGCGGCATTATTACATGATATCGGAAAAGTATTTATTCCGTCAGAAATTTTAAATAAAAGAGGTAAATTAACTTCTAAAGAACGCGAAATTATTGAGCTTCATAATACTTTGAGCTATGAAATTTTAAAAACAACTGATCTTGACAAACAAGTTGCAAAGCTTGCTTTTGAACATCATAACTATAACGGGAAATTGGTTAGGACTCTTGAAAATCAGGCGCTTACAATTGCTGATGTTTACTGTGCGCTCAAAGAAGTTCGCCCTTATAAAAAGGCAATAAGCGACATTTGCGCTAAGGCTATTTTGTATGATATGGGTACAAAAGGAAGCCTTGATTCCAGATATATAAATTGTATAAACTCCTAAAAAACCTTATTAAAAAAGCTCTTATAAAAATATAAGAGCTTTTCTTTTTTATTTAATTTTTAGTGCCTGGCCTCTGTTTTTCCCATTAGGGTTGTATGATACGTGGACCCATCTGTTGTGTTCATTTATAACCTGGTCAAAAATAAGATTGTTTTTTATAAATTTAATCACATTTTCAATACTTTGCCCGGGAACTATAATGTCTGCTGCTTGCCCCAGGGTATGCTGGGAATTATCAACACCACCCAGGAGCTTATTTAGTTTCTTGTTTCTATAACCACTGTTTACTTTGACGGGGCAATTAAAATGTTCTCTGATTGGCTGCAAGATATTTGTAATAAGTTCTAGAAGACAGTCCAGTTCTTTAGCAGTTGGCATATTATAAATACCGTTTTTTATGGCAGTATCTGAATAAATAAGTTCTGATATTTTAAAGTTGAGTTTTATTTTTTTTAACATCTGTAGTTTTCCTCCAAGTCTTCAATCCTGTGGTTTTCGACTTTGATTTGTTCTTTTAAAACGGATATGTCTTTTTCAATGCAAAATGTTCTTTCAATTAAGTTGTTGTGTTTGTTTTGCTTTTCTTCAAGGGATGAAATAGATTTTTCTATTACTCCCATTTTGTGTGCAAAGTATAAAGCCTGAATTATAACAGTTATTAAAATGCCAAGAAGTTCATAGCTCATCATTTTTATACCTTTTTCCAGTTGCAGAATTTTTGAAAGTTGTCTACAGTGTGAAACATCATCCAGCGTGTTATAGCATTGACCCCTGAAACATAAAGAAGCCTTTCAAAGACTTTGTCTGCAAAGTATCTGTCATTGTCTACATAGTGATGGTTTTCGCATAAGATATCATGGATTAATGATGCGATTAAAAATTTGGGTTCAGTTTTAGAGCCGATTAGTCTCCAAAATAGTCTTGGAATTGTGGCTCCATCCCAGCAATAACCTTTGTTAATCGTAAATTCATATACTTCAAATTTCTTGTAGTCCCAAAGTGTGACTTCAATGTCGTTTTTTAAGATAAAAGGTTTCTCGCAGTTTTCTTCTTTGTTTTTGGGATAGTTGAAACCGACATCGGGAATGTTTGAAAATAATATTGCAAGGTGTTTGTCTTCATACCATTTAAGCATTTTGCGCTTCGCCTTCTTCTTTAATAGGCAGCTTCTTGTTTTTAAAAAGATAGTCGAGGTCATCTGCCGTATAGCCTAATAATGCCCCGATTTGATTGATTAAAGGGTTTCCTCTAAAGTAGTCATTTGCATATTCAAATTCTATTAAAGCTTCAGGGTTTGTTATTTGTGATTTTAGTTGTTCAGGTGTTATTCCTTTGTCTTTGAAAAGTGCTAAAAATACTTCTCTTTTTGTTAAAGAAAGCAAGTCTAATCTTTGGCGTTTTTCAATTGCTTTTTCATCTTCCGTTTTCATAGGGCATTTTTCCGCTAAATACCAGCCGCCATCAATGTCTGATTGAGCTACATTAAGCATTGTCATCCCAATTGAAGAATAAAAGGAATTGTTTGTACCTAATCCAACTTCACAAAGTCCAGTTTCATTGTTTATAACTTTTGCATATTTAATCATCTGTTTTTGCTCCTTTTACAGGGTAGAAAATTGTGCTTACATTGCCGCTTCTCATATATAGGCTTATAACATCACCTTTGGCGACAGGAATAATAGAGATTTGTTGAGCGCTTGGTGTGCTTACTTTCAATAAAACTTCTTCGTTTATGTATAGATATAAGTAACTGTTAGAGCCCGCACAGCTGCCGCATATGTATCCATTAGTAGGGGCTGTATAGGGTAAGCTTGCCCAAATATCTACCCCTGCTGTGTAATCAGGCATTGACCAGTTTATTGTTTTATCTGCAAAAGATTGCGAAGGAATGGTATTGGCTAGATTTATGTCAGCTTTTGTTTGAATTGTTTCTTGTATTTCGTCAATAGTTTCAAATTTTTCATTTTTGCTTACTATATTTTGTTCAATAGCTTTAATTTGTTCTTTGCTATCTTGTATATTTGTTTGAATTTCTATAATTTTATCTAGATTTTTTTTGCTGTCCGCCGCATTTGCATATATGTTTCGAACTATATCATCAAGTGAGATGTCGCTATTTTCTTCTGCTTTTAGACATAGTGATGTTTTTCTTGCAAGTATTTGTATTAACCTTGTCAAATAATCAAGTGAATATTCTAACGTTTCAAGATTTAAAAGAGAACTATTATTATATTGAATTTCTTGTGCGATTGGCAATACCAGTTCAATTGATAATTTCTGACCTTCTTTTAGTATTTCATATTTGGAACCTTCTATTGGAAATGTTATATAGCTTCCGTTTCTGTTTTTTATTTCATTTATTGCATAGTCCAAATTTAGTTTTAAGGTCTCTTTGGTGCCATTTTCATCAAAGAAATTGACACTAAGCTGGTCATAGTCTTCAATGTAAAAATCAAAATCAAAAGTTTTTGTTGAATTGTTCCCTATGTAATTATTTACAGGTAATATGTCGTATATCAAAATTTTCTCCTTTTGTATAGTAAAATATTTTGTAATCAAATCTGCCCATAATATCTTTTTGCGCAAAACCGAGTTTGCCAAGCCATTTTAATGCTTTGAAATTAGACTTATAAATATAGTTATATAAAATATCGTTTTCTTTTTTAAATATGTTTATTTTTTCTGTAATATATTTAAAAACTTCTTTTTTGTGCTGTTCAATTTTATTTGTGCTCAAAAGCCATATAACCGATGTTTTGACATTGGTTATTATGTAGCCGCCTATTATCAGAGGATTGTACATATTGTCTGCAAGAAAGTATGTTGTTTCTGTGTTTTTTAAACAAACATCTATGAATTTTTCTTTGTAGTTTTTAGGATATGAAAATACAAGTTCTTCCTTATCTTCTTTCTTTATATCCTTTAGAAATGCAATTAGATTTTGCTTGTTTATTTCTATTTCTATCATGTGCTTTCAACCTCTTCTAACGAAATGGTTGCTTCAATTGAAAGAATTGTTAATGGCAGCGGTAAATCCTGTATTATTTTAATAGATGATTGAATTGAAGCGTTTTTCATTGGACAAAGTTCTACATCTTTGTTGAATAATTTTTCGGGAAAATCCACACTTTCTTTACTTCTTGCGCTTAAAGAAAAGCCCGAATTATCATTTTGGATTTTTAATTCTTCTCTGGAATCCAAAATTTTAATTTCCACTTTGTTGATTATTTTTTTAAGCCCGAGGGTTCCTTGACCTTCAATATTTAATGTTTCCATTTCAAAAGCATACGGCAGCCCTATTGTGATGTTCTTTGCTTTGTATGGCAGTGTTAGTGTGCCATTTTCATCTATAATTAAATCTTGAACTACGCCATAGTCTAAAACTGCATTGACTTTCTCACCTTTCAGATGCTCCAGTCCCGATATTTTTTGAACCTTGTTATCGAAGGTCTTTTTTAGAGCACAATCTAAAAAGAATGCTTCATCCATGCGTTTTACCACTCTTGAAGTAAATCTTTCAATGTAGCGGACTTCTTTAGAATTAATTGTTCTTTTTATAACAAAATATGCTGTATCTTCACTACCTTCTCTTATGATTGCAACGCTTTCAAAGCTTCCTTTTGTCTTGTGGGTGTGCCAGGCTGCAATTTTTTGAGTTTTGTTGTATGTGAGTATATTTAAAGTTCCATCGTCTAAAACACAGATAAGAAGTCTGTTGGGCTCTTTTAGATAGCCCATATCGACAATTTTTTTGCCTTCAAACAGGTGACTTGCAAGAAGAGTCAATTCTTCGCCATTGTAGGAGTTTGAATAATAATCAAATCCAAGATCCCTTACGATATTGCCTCCTGATTGAACAAAAAGAACCATTGAGCCCGATATAACAGGTTTTATTGAAGATGTTCCATAGTACGTTTGTAATTTTGCAACAGGTGCAGGATTTGCACAAAATACTCCATCAGTTCCATTTACAATCCATTCGGCATTAGTTGTCATAACGATTAAATCATCAAAGGGCACAAGGTGTTTTATTTTTCCCGGTGCGTTGTCGTGTATGGTGACATTTATACTGTCCGTTGCATTAAGAAGGTGTGAAATATTAAAGTTGTTATTTGTTCCGCTTTGGCTTGCAAAAAGGGTTTGCGGTGATTTTGAGCCTCCCGAATAGATTTTTCTCTCCTGAAAAAAGCAAACGCTGCTTGGATTTTCGTTTTCAAACGGGTTTTTAAAAATTGGTGCACAGCTTGTTAAGTCCGGCTCTATATTATCATCTTTAAAAGTTGTTTTTCCATTACTTGCCGTTCCCAAATACCCGAATAGCCCGTTAACAGATCTGTAGATGTTATATTGAGAGGCATTTGCAACCTCATCCCAGCTTATTGTTATATATTCGGAAGTCGTCCAATAGCCTTCCTTGTGTCCCGTGACACTTGCGATTTGGCTTGAGGTGCTTTCTTCAAGCGTGTCTTTGTCTACAGCACAAACAACATATTCGTATACTGTGGTATTGGCTGATGTTGAACCTGTATATATTGCTTGCACATTATTTGGTGTTTCGATTGCCGATTTGAACTCAATTTTATTGAGCTGCCAGTTATTATGTTCAATTCTTGTAAGTTCATAAGGACTGTAATTTTCGTGCACAAGACTTATTGAATCCATATTTTGGCAGTAATTGATTTCGAAAAGATCTTGTTCATCATAAGGAGAGGCAATTTCATATATTTCGTTGTCTTCATCTAAAATATAGCCGCCGTCTTTTAAAAATCTTATGTATTTATGTCCGAATTCCAATATATAATTTTGGTTAAAATTAAATATAAAAGGAATAATTCTTGTTTTTTTATCTTCGTATTTGCATTTGGCAAGATATTCAAGTCCGGGGCGGTTTTGTACACAGCCTTCCTGTAGAACTATTCCGTTTGTCAGATTTTTTAATCCGAGTTTATATTGCTCCAAATCCACTCTGCCTTGAAGCGACGGAGACAATATTCCTTTTGAAAATGAATTTTGTGTAATTCTTATACTCATTTTATCCTCTTGAATCTAAATAAGTTTCTTGCTCATAAGTTATATCCGTGCCTTCTGTGGCATTTAGGACTTTTGCATGTTTTAACAGAGTTATGTACTTCTGATAGGCAATTTCGCCTTTTTGCATATTTCCTGTGAGAACATTTGAAGTAAGTGATGCCAAATAGTGTGCAAGTGCTATTGAAAATTCGCTTGTAAAGAATGTTTCTTTTTCTATTCTTTTTGTATACCTTAAAACAGGTTGTTTTATATTTGTAAGTATGATTTTGCTTGAATTTTCATCGCATGCTATCATAAATTTTTGTGCAGTATGATTATCTTTTTCAAAAACTTCTCTTGCTGAAATGCAATTATTTGGATATTCAAAAGAGTATTTAAATTTTCCTGTATTTTTGCTGACCAAAGACAGCTCTTTCAAACTTGATGCAAAATTCCAGTCGAAATCTTTTAAAACAAAGTCTCTGGCTAACTCATAGTAGTTGTTAAGTAGAATTATTCTTGAATCTTGCGATTTTGTGTTTTCAACAGGTGCCGAAATTCCAAGTATGTTTAGTGCGATATTAAAAATTTGTACTTTAGAAAAACCCATACAATTTCCCTTCTTCTTTATTGCCTTCATACCACTGTGCCGCAACGGAATTTTCGCTTTGCAGATAGCTCATAGCTTTTCCAAATAAGCCTTCATTGTAGTCGTGCTTTATGTTTCTTGCGGTGTCTAAGTATGAATTAGCTTGTTTAAAATAGCTGCCTGCCTGTGCGGCCGAATTTTCTTGTGTGATTCTTGCATTTGTATTAGCTGTATCAATTGTATCTTGGTAATTGAGCAGGTTAGTTCCGCTATTTGAATCAAATCCGCTTGCCGCTGCTTTTGCTTTTTCGAGATTTGCTTGCTGCAGTCCTTTGATTTTTTCTTTTCTTGAATTTTCAATGCCTTCCTGCAGTGTTTGCTGCCCTTGTCTTTTTGCGTTTAGTGCGTTTTGATATGCGGTTTGCATTTGATATTTTGCGTTTGATCTTTCATTTTTAAGGTTTGAAAGTTGTTTTGCCCTTTCTAATGTTTGGCTGATGGCAAAAAAAGTTATTGATACCGGGTCTGCCCCCGGAATAGGTGTACACATATTATTCTTGTCTCCTATGTTTGGTTTTGTTTTAAAATTAAAAAAAGGCAGGCAGAGCCTGCCTGAGATTATAATATGGAAGAAGTGGCTATTCTAAATTTGAAAAAGTTGCACCTGCAGTTATAGCCCCTGTTGTAGGCGCCGTTCCTTCAATTGTGTATAGAATTCTCATATATCCTTGGTTTCCCTTTGGAAACTGCGAAATTGGGAATTTATTACCTGCTTTTAATTGTGCAAGCAATAATTTTGATTCTATTAAAGTTGTTGGCGTGCTAAAATCTTCGCTGTTGCTTGTTTGTAGTGCAATTGTTAGTGAAGTTAGGTTATCAAAGTCACTTGTGACTTGTGCAAAAAACGGAAGAAATGAAACATCTCCTTTTCCAAATTTAATTATGTTCTGCGATGCTGCTGTTGCAGTGATAGTTTGATTATCTGAAAATAAATTTTGTGAATCTAGTAACATTTTTTCTCCTTCTAGCCTACTTTGCTTTCATTATTTCTGATTTGATCTGCACATTTGATCGGAACGCCAAGAAAAGAAACTATAGGGCGTCCGGCAAATTCGCTCATTGTCAAATTTACGTTTTGTTTTTCAATTGCCTGGAAATGCAAGAAAGTTTCAATTGTTTCGTTGCAGTAAATAACAGTGTTTCCGGTTTTAGCAAATCTTTTAATCCTGTGATACGCTTTAATCATAAGTTCAATAAGATTAGCCGCACTTGAAGTTCCAAGTTTTGTAACGTCAATATTGGCTATTCTTGCTGTTGATCTAAAATCGCGGACAGTAAGACCTATATCCCATTTATAGTGGTCTCTATAGACTTCATACATTTTTCCGTCTGCATCAGTTGCAGTTTGTGCACCTTTATCCACATGGTCAAAACCAAGATTGCTGCCTTTTGGATATAAAAGATGTGTATGTAAATCACCCCAGGTTATAAACCAAATAGATGTATTTGTATTAGCGGTACCTCCTGCATCAAGCACTCTATAGCCTATTGAATTTTTATCTGTTGAAACTTTATTATAGCGCACTGCTAGGCCGTCAAATCCTGCAGGATTTGTTGCTTTTGAGCCATAGAAAATATTTTCTTGAACGGTATTGTTCATACTTTCTAAAAATGCTTGTGCTTCATTCATTCTGAACTGTTCGCAGTCTCCTTCAAGATCAGCAAGAGCTTTATCGACTTGTGAATAAGTTTCAAGCATTCCTGTTGAATCCGTAATTTGAGTGTATTCGCCTTTTGAAGCATTTACCCCTTGATAGAATTTTCTGAATTCAACTTCAGGAAGCCCGTTTCTAACTGTTGTCTTGTGGGTAGAGCCTTCGTTGCATTCGCGAACGACTGCATCTTCGATTAATGAATTGGTTTGTGATAAAACTTCAATAATTGCACTTGCAATTTTTCCGTTTTCTCTTTGTGCAAATTTGTCTTTTAAAGTTAAATAAGTGTTTCCTTTAAGTGTCATTTTTTCTCCTTTTCAATTACTGTTGTTTTTTTGTTGTGCCATACAAAATTTGTGCCGGTGTTAGTTCTTTTTCTGCCGGCGCATTTAAGATAGTGAGCGTATCTTCTTGAATCAGTTCTCCAATTTTGTGAAACAATTTGATTAATTCAGGATGGCAAACAAGTCCTGTTGATTTAAAAATTGCTTTTAAATTGCAAGAACACATTTTTCTATACGCTTCATTTGCTACTTTCATATATTCGTTAGTTTTTTGATAGTTGTGTGATGGAATTTCATCATCTTGTTTAAATAGATTTGAAAATTCTTCAATTTTTTCTTTCAGTTTGTCTTCATCACTCTTTTCGTAAATTGATTTTTGTTTTTTTGACATCTCCAAAGCTATTTCCATCAAAAGCTCAATATCTTCCTGATTTAAATTGAGTTTTTTTGCAATCGGGCAAAATTTTGAAATAAGCTCTTCGTCCAGTCTAAAATCATCTATATTTGTGTATTTTGTAAAATCGTAGCCAAATTCTGTTATTTTTTGACTGTCGTCTTGTAAACAAATTGGATTATTATTTAAATTTTCTTGCATTTTTATCCTTTCCTATGTAGTATAATGTTTGTATGTAGAGGGGATTAGTTGTATTTATGAAAAAAATATATTTATTGTCATTTATGATTTTTAGTTTTTTGTTTTGTACTGCTACCGAATTTGCTTTTGCGGAAACAAATTTTACTAAAGCGTTAAGAACTTGTGAAAAATATTCCCAAACGGGAACAATCCCATACAAAAATGAGATATTCAGTATTGACATTTCTCTTGATAAAAAAGTAAACAAATGTGTTTATAAAGAAAAAATTTATCAAGGTGCAAATTGGCAAATGTTGACTTGCGAATTTGATAAAGGACAGCTTCCGTTTTTAGCTAATTCAATGAGTTCTTTTGCTAACGAATATAAAAAAGATATTGCTAAAAATAAGATTTTTGAAGCTAAAATGACAACGAATGCTGAAATTTTTCAAAAATATCTAATCGATCCGAAGTATTGTGCGATTACTCACCAGAAGAAAAAGTAGATTCTGATAATGTTTTTTTGTAGTATTTTTCTGCCGAGTTTTTAAAGACTTCAATACGTTTTTTAACAAGTGTGATTTTATCGTTTTCATCAAGTTTTTTGTTTTGTGTATAAAATGCTTTAAAATCATTATTTATCTCATTAATAAAATTGTATTTACTTTTTTCTTCTTTTTGCTTTGATATTTCAATTGCTGCAAAAATCAGTGCAATTTCGTCTTTTATTTCATTTTTCTTATATGTTGAAAATTTATTTTTTATTGTGCTTAAAAAAGTTATATCTTTTTCGTTTAACTTGTCTTGAAAATCACTTAATTCTGTTTTTAGAAATTCTTCTTCATTTTCATATGGCATAAAATACAGCTTTAAAAATGTTGTAAAATCAGTCTTTGTTTGTTTATTGTTTAAGTTTTCTTCTTTTGAATTAACGGCTTTTAAAAAATCATTTTGAAAGGTATCTAGAATATTCTGTTTGCTTTTTTGTTCAAAATTTTTAATCGATGATATCCAGGATATGGCACTAAGACCTCTGTGATAAATTTTATCAAGTGCATTTTTATCATTTTTGTTTATTTTCGCCATAAAAATGCAATTTTCTATAAGATTTAAATAGACTTCATCAGCCCAAATATCTGATTGTCTAAAGAAGTGTTCTTTTAATTTTAAAATGTATTCGTTTCTTTTTTCATTTATTAGATTTGTTACGTCTGCTACTTTATAGTCAGAAAGCAGGTTTTCTGTTTCTTGGTTGAATTTTTCTATATAATATTCATTTTCTTCAATTGCTTCTTTTGAGCGTAAATTATAATATCCTTCTTTTTCATCAAAAAGAAGCTTAAATATTAAATTATCAATTTTATTTAAAAATTCTACATGGTTTATGCTATCTATAATATTGTTGATTTCCATTTTTTATCCTTTTATATTAAACCGAATCTTGAAAGCAAATCTGAGCCGTAGGAATCTACTCCTGCTATATTTTGAATTATTTGCGCCCCTTGTTTTATTGTTTCAAATTGCTCTTGATTATTTACTCTATCTGATTGTGCTGTTTTTATTTTCTCAAATTCTTTTTTGGAGACGAGCTGGTTTGGATTTATGTTTGCAAAAGATGCATAATCTTCAATGATTTTTTCTGCATTTAATTTGGATTTTAAAATAGGATCAATTGCATTTGCAATATTTGAAACAAATGTTGTGAATCTTTCCATACTTGATATATTTGATACCTTTTGTGCTTGGGCAAGCGTAGAGATAAATTCTATTTCAAACATATCGTTTTGGTATTTGTCATCGAGTTTTTCGATTATTCCGACTTTGATTTCTTCATCATATATCCATTTTAAAATTTCCTTTAGGGCGCTATGAATTTGTTCAAGCAAAGGCGATAGCAGCACCATTTTTTCTTCTTTTAATTCATTAACTTCGGTTGCTGTTCTTCCTCGCTGTGCGGTTGATAGAATCATTGCAAAAAGATCGTTATAGAAATGCTCTTTAATGATTTGCTTCAGTTCGTCTTTTTCCTGTTTTAGTTCAAGAATTCTTGGATTAATTTCGTAAATTGGGCTTATGCCTCTTCCGGATTCATCTTCTTCGATAAAGGCACCCGGGACATCTGCCATCTTTTTGTTTTTAAGGCTGGCAGGGCCTTTATAAGCAGGTGAAATTATCTTTTTGACGGCTTTGGCGTATTCTTTTACCATTGTCATTAGCTGTTTAACATCAGCTAGAGCATTTATTCCGGGGGATTCTATAGGGTAGTCGAAACTATTTGTATATGCCCCTTGAAAAATTACGTATGGAAATTTGTCAAAACCTCTTAAAGATAAAAATTCATTTTTTGAAGCTATAATTGTTGCTGATATGTATTTTTTATATTTTGATAGCATACAATCTTTTTTGTAAAATTTATTTTTTTCAACAAAATGAATAATCTCAAATTCTTTAAAAGGGTTATTTTTAGCGCATTCTATGATTTCAAAAGGAACTTGCGAAAACTTTTCAACTATATTTTGCGCCGTTTCCATATAGCACCTGCAAAAGGTGTCTATTTTGCCTTTGGAATTTTTTGCATAATAATATGAACCTATTGGTAAAACCTTGAAGTTGACCACGCTATCATAGTCGCTTTCAAGTGCCATTGCACTGAAACCAAATATTCCAAGCTGCTTATATATTTCTGGCAGACATTGATAAAAATTTGAGCTGTTTAGAATTTTTCTTGTAATTTCTTCTTGCTTTGCACAATATTTTTTTAAAAAGTTGTCACTGCCGTTATTGTCAAAAACCGTTTTAAACCATCTGTATGCAGGGCTTGTTGCGCCTGACATCATACCTGAAGAAAAATTTCGAAGTGCGATTAGTGGCGTGGAATCTATGATTTTTCTATTTTTTACAATTGGTTTTCTGGTGTTTCTTGCAATAAATTGTATGCTTCTTGGTGAAAAATAATCTGCAAGTTCTTGCAAATCGGGCTTAATAACATTGAAGATATCTTCCATTTCACGTTTTCTTCTTTGGAAGTACTCTACTGTGTAAAAATCGTTCATATTACTCTCCAAGAAGTGTTTTTTTCTCTGTTACGGCATCTGTAGTAAGACCCATCGGGCTTGTTTTTATTGCTTCGTTTTTCCTTGATGCCTGGTTTGCGTTGTTTTTTGTAATTGAGGCATCTGCCTGTTTTCTTGTTGCAAGTGGTTCTTGAACCTCTTGTACAATGGGTTGAGACGGTGCTGATTTAATAAAACACATGTTTTTTCTCCTTTCTGTTTTTGGGTTAATTGTATAGTTTTGTAACGAGTAAATAATAAATTGATGATATAAATTTAAAATTTACGAGTTTTGTGTTATTATAAAGAAAAGGATCTTAAAAATGAAAATAATAAAAATTCCAAATAAAAACCTTAACATTGTTACAAAATCACCAAACCAAACTCTCTACTTATTGTGATTTTGTATTCATCTACCTTCGGGTGGATGAATCTAACTGCTGTTATTCATTTTGGATGATGGCAGTGTTTTTTTGTGCTTTCCTTTGCTGAAATATTAGTTAATAAATAATTTATCATACTAAATAATCAATTTACTAAGCATATACGTGTTGTTGTATTTGTGAAGTTTTATTTAAATGTAAAAATAGTATATTATAAATTTACTAAAATAATGTTATAATAATAATGTAGTTTTGAATGGCGTATATAATGCAGCATTTAGAAAAAGCAAATAAACAAGATATCTCTAAAAAATCTTTGAAAGAAAGACTCTTAAGCTTTTTGAAAAGTGAAAAAGTGCGTAGTTTCGTAGACGATTTTACAACAAGCATAAGTCCGCAAATATTGTGTATATTTACAACCTCGTTTCTTATTATTTTTTGCTCTATTAAATTATGCAATCCTGAGCCTTGTTCTCAAGGCTTGTATTTGTTCTTTCTCTATTTGTTTGGAGTTGTGCTACTATGCATATTGATTATTCTTTTTGCTTTAAAATGCTTTATGCTTATTGTATTTAAAATATTTCCAAAGCTTAAAGAAAAAATATATAAGAAAATTAGAATGCCTGTAAAATATTCTTTGTATTTATCAAGTGTACTGATACTACTTTTAAATACTTGGTTCTTTCTTATTTTTTACAATAATTTAAGTAGTAATTTCTATTATGCAATGGTGTTTTTTTTACTTGCCTTGTTTTGCTATTTTTGTATATATTATGAGAAAAGAATTATTTCATATGCAAAGATATATATACCACTTTCACTTATTTTGTTTTTTGTCGTATATATAGCAATCCTTCTTTGTGCTGTTATTTAGGATGTGAATCTAAAACAGATGATAGTAATATTTATTATTGTTTTGTTTGTAAATATTTTCAAGCTGCTTTTCTAATGTGGGGAATATTATTATCTGTTGATTTCTATTTTCTATTACTTCAGGCAATATAGTTTCTTTGGAAGGATTTTTAATGTTTTGTAACATATGATTTTTGAAGGGGTTTATCTTGCTGGGCAAAGTATAATCTTTATGTGGGAGTTTGTATATAGTATCTGCTACGTGTCCTTCTTTGTTTGCATTTCCAAATTCATCGCCTTCGGTTCTATAGATGACAACTTTTTCCGGGTGTGTTTCTATGATTTTACCTGAATTGTTTGCTTCATTTTGAAGCTGTCCGTCTATACCGTAGTATGGGTTGAATATTACGGTATATTCATTGTTTATTGTTCCTATCTGATTTCCTGTATTACCTCCAAGCGAATAGCCGGAGATAATTATGCTATCGTAATCAGGATTTCTTTTTGTTTCTTCATATAATTTCTGTGCATCTTTTAACTGTGGATTTTGACCTGAATGTATATCAAAAGCGTCTTGCTGGTAATCTTTTGGATTATTTGAGCCCTGATAGACAACAACCGCTTCTTTGCCTTTTTTGAATACATACCCATCGAAACCGCTTTCTTTTCCGCGAACTTCTCTGACTAATTCATATCCATGGAGCAGGTCTTTTTTATCTTTATAATATGTGTAGTAATTCAGGTCTTTTAGTTCAGAATGCTTCTTATAATTTTTTTGGAAATCGTTTTCAAGCTCTTCTTTATTTTTTATTCTTTCTATTTCCTTTCTAAAGCACTCTATAAGATTTTGTAAGTGTGTTTGGCAAATATCAAGATAGTTTTGATATCTGGAAATTTCTGTTAATGCTTCTTTTTTGGGTTTTGATTTTAAAGATTCTAATTCGGAAATATTATATTCCAGGTAATCATTTAATTTATTTATTTCGGATGAATAGTTATGAATAAAAGATGAAGCTGATATTGATATTTGATAATCTTGTTTTTCGATTTGGATATATGTATCAAATGAACTGACTTCGTCTTGCAGGCTTTTCATATCTCCAATTAATTCATCAATTATATTTATTATTTCATCTTCTTTATCATCATTTTCGTTGTCTTTATTTTGCTCGTTATGTTCGTTGTTTTTAACAATATCTACGTAACATTTGCAATTTGGATGCGGCCTGTTTGGGATATCTTCTTCGCTTTCGTATTCGCTACCTTCCATTGACCGACAGATTTGGCATATGTTGTTACCTTCTGTACGCCAGATATATTTATAGTCGTTGTATGAAACACCGCCTTTTAAAGCTTCTGTCATAATTTTTCCTTTTTTAAGCTGAAACAAATATCTTCAATTAGATTTTTTGTATTTTTATTAGGGTCGTTTTTTGTATCAAATATAATGTTATTTAAAATCGCTTTAATAATGTAGCTTCTAATGACATTAAAAGAATAGTTTTTGCATATATCAAAAAGACAGCTGTGCGTTTTAATTCCAAATATGCCATCTTCTTTAAGGGCATTTTTGCATTTGCACATTGATTTTTTCTTGTTTTTATTAAGCAAAGTCAAAGCAAGCTGTAAGTCTTTAATTGCCTGTTCTTTTCCAACTTTTGCAATATGAATATTTAAAAATTCGGTAATTCTATCCAGTTTATCGCTTATTACCGGATTTTCTTCAAAAAGCGTAAATATATGCCTTTCTTTTAATCCTTCATATTTATTTTTCAGTTTTTCTAATTTATCTATGGGTGAATATAATACTTGTGCGTTTGTGAGATTGTCCTTCATTAAAGCGATTAGTTTGCTTCTGTAATTATTATCCAAAGAGTTCTCCTTTTTATTCGAATGGTTCAAATTCGCTTTCTATTATGCATTCGCTTTGAGCAGTTTGAATAAAGTTTTTTGACATAAAATTGATGGCATAAATTGCCATCATTGCGCAGTCAGCGTAATCAGGGCTTTGTGCGTGTAATTTTCTGATTTCTTTTTTATCTTGTATTGCAATTAGACCGTTTGGTTTGTAGATTTTTTTAAGGTATTCAAGTTGGCGAGCCGTATTTTTGTCTGTAAGTTTCAGATAACCGTTTTCCAGGTATTTTGCAAATGCAAGATATCCGTCTGCTCTGGCGTTTAGTGCATATTTAGTTATTGCTTTACTTGCTCCTTTGAATGCTATTGCACTATTTATGACTTTTTGAATGCTGACCCATATAGGATACCCCAGGCCATCGGCGTCTATAATTAGTACTTTGGCTTCCCACATTCCAAAGAGATTAATGATTTTGCCTTTTGTGATATCCGTGTCTGCTTCTTGCCAGCTTATGGTTTCTTTTTCGAGCCAAATATTTTGATTTTCTTTTATAAAAAGCTTTGCAACGCACATGTCGCCTCCCGAGGCGGATAAATCCACGCTCATAACAGCACCTTGATTGAATTGTATTTCTTTTTCATATTTTAGATTTAAGGCTTTGTCAATAGCACTTGAAGTAACCAAAAATTCGTTGTTGTTTGTCATAGGAAGCCCAAGCCAAATGTGGTTGTAGTCATTTATGTTTGCTTCTTTTGAAATTTTTGCTTCGTGGATAATTTTTTCATCTACAAAGGGATTATCAAAATAACAAATATTTATGTGTAGACAATCTTTTCTTCCTGCGCAAAAATTATACACGGCATCAAATCTTGTATAACGGTTCATTGTGAAGATAATAACCGAATTTTTCTTTCTTATGGTTGGGACTATGATATCAAGAGTTGTTTTGGTGATTGATTGTGCTTCATCTATCCAAAGAATATCAATACCTTCAAGCCCCTTTATATTAACAGAGCCTCTTTCTCTAAAACCTTTAAAAAATACTTTAGAGCCTGTTTTTTTGTTTGTAAGGTTGTCTCTTTTGATGTCATAGTCCAGGTTGTATTTTTCAATTAAATCTAAAAATACAGTTTTAACTGATTCTTCTATAGAATTTTGTATTTCTCTTCCGCAGCAAATTCTAACGTGCCGCATTTCCATTATGTATAAAAGCAGCCTTGCAGTGCTTTGCGTTTTCCCGGATGCTCTGCCGCCTTCCAGAAGAAAGTATGAATAATTATTGAAGTTTAGTATAAAGGGGATGAGTTTTGGTGGTATATTTAAAATTTCAGGCAGAATAATATCTTTAATCAAATCTCTTTGCAATTTTCACCAATGTTTAGTTTTAGTTGAATTCCATCGATTTTAACTTCACCCATCTGAACAACAGTGCTTGCGCTTTTGTTGTTATTTAGGTTGGATATAATTTTGCTTTTAGCTTCAACGGCTTTTATAGCGCTTGAAATATTGGGATTTCCGTTTTTGTCAAAACAATTAAGTGCGATATTTTTTAGTTCATCAAGTTCTTCTATAATATCTAATAGGGATGGCGGGGATGATTTTTTGGTTTTGTTTTCAAGTTCTTTCATCAATTATTTTTTTAACCAAAACTTTATTGCCAAAAAAATCGCAGGCATATTGTTTTGTGCCAATTACTTTACCATTTTTATATATTTCAAGGTTTTTCCCGTAGATAAACCCCGATGGCATCTTGTATTTGTTTTTAAAGCCAAGCATTGTGTAATTTATATCTTTTTTAACGCGTTGTTTTATTCGATGGGCTCCCATTGAATAGTAGTATTTTTCAAAAGCTTCGTTACTTTGTTGATTAACTGAAGTATATAGAGCCATTTCTTTGTTGCAAATCGGGCATTTTGCAAGGTAGAGTTTTCTTTTGGTTTCATTTTCGTTATCTAAAAGAAACCATATATCTTCTGCTTGAAATACGCTGTTACAATGGCGCACAGCTATCCTCCTTTTGTTTCGTCAGCCTCGTTTCTCAATCTAAATGATGATACAAATTTGAATTGTCCGAAATCTTTTATCAAGATAACACATTTTTTGTAAAAACTCTCGTTTTTTGGGAATTTTTTGTAAGGTCTTACAAACTTTTTGGCATTTTTGTTGAAATTCTTTTTTGTTTGGATTATAATGATTTGGCTGATTTATAGCCTAAGTTTACGGCGGATATCGTCAAGTGGTTAAGACCTCGGATTGTGGTTCCGATATGCGTGGGTTCGAGTCCCACTATCCGCCCCATATTTTTAAAAAAAAGAAGACCCTTTGGGGTCTTTTTGTTTGGGATTCTTCGCCCAATCATTTTGTGAAACAAAATGAGGGTTTTTCCTTCTCCTTGAAAGCAAGGTGTCTTGCTTTCCTGTCAGCAGAGTCACTATCCGGCCCATATAAACAAATTGTCTCTGCGGAGGCTTTTTTGTTAAGAATGATATGGGTTTTGAGGGTTTAAACTTTTGAACTGACAGCTAAAAATTGCTTATATTGCAATGTCAAAAATTTAATTATATTCAGTCAGCCGCTTTTATATCCGTACAATATACTGATATATCGTTATTATCTTTATTCCAGGCATAACTGCTACATATTGTTTTCCGCGACATATAATCTTTTGAAGGCAAATAACATTGTACTTTAACAGCGTATGAATTGTGTAATTTTCTTTCTTGGTTATGAATAGGGTACGTATATATTTCACGTTCATTATCGGATAACCTTCTTGTTATTTCTATGTGTGTTTGCGAAAAATTTGGAAAATAATAGCAAAAGCCGGGTCTATCATCCGTTTCGGGGATTGTTATATAATCGCCGGAATATTCTTTTGTATGAAGCGTGCCTTTAATTCCGTCAAATTCTATATCTATGCTTTGATATGGCTTATTTATACGAGCGTCACCATTTGGTCTTTCTTTGTTTGCCTGATCTACAAACTTAATAAATTTTTCACTTTCAATAAAGTCAGATATAAATGCAATATCATTTATTATATTGGCTGTTTGTCTGTTGATTTGTTCTTTATATTTATCACCTTTGTTAAATCTTGTGTCTAATATTTTCGCAACTAATTGAAAATCCTCGTTATCTTTCATTTCTTGCGTTGCAGAAAGATTTGAGCGTATTTTACTAAATTCATTTTCAATGCTTATGCCGTTCTTTTTGGCAAGCATTGTAGCTGTGTTAATTAAACCAAGCATTTCAAGCCCGGTATTTAAAGATAACGCTTCATCAACAGCAGCAACAGCCTTGCTGCTGTTATCTTTTTCTGCATTAGGAGGGCAAAAAAATCGGGCATCGCCAAAATTTACACATCTGTACCCGCCTATGTTTATTGAAGTTATATTCATATTTTCTCCCTCTTAAGTTATCTGATATACATATAAAATACTAAAAAAATGTTTTTTGCTGTTTGATTTTGAAATATTTCATTTTCTCAATTGTTTTAGTTTTATGTAAACATCACTGAGTAAAATTACCGGGAATTTCTTAGAAAGAAAGTCTTGTAATGTCGGTATTCTACAGCTAAAACTACTTTTCATCAATATTATTTTTCATCAAAAATGGCAGAGGAGTTAATATAAATGCCATTAGGGCAACTATTGCAAAAGCGTCAACATATGCCATTAAAGTGGATTGAGCGACCATTTGCTTATATACATAGGCATTTGCTTTATTTTGAGCAAATGTACCTGAGGCGCCAACAGAAAAAGTGTGTATTAAAGATGCCATTTTATTTTGGTATACAAGACTATAATTTGAAAGATTATCCACAAGATAATTTTGATGCATTTGACTGTGTCTTGCAACAATTGTAGATGACATTGAAACAACAATGGCAACTCCTACGGTCTTGCAGAAATTGTGCAGGCTTGCCCCATCTGCCAAGTATTCTTTGGGCAGCGTTCCAAGTGCAAGAGCGGAGATTGGAATAAAAGTTAAAATTACTCCTATACCAAGCAAAATATTTGGAATGGTTACATAAATAAAAGGTACCGAAAGATTGACATTTGTATACATAAAAGTTGAAAAACCTAAAAATAAAAATCCAATCGAAATTAAAAGCCTGCTATCATATACTTTCATCAGATGCGGAATTGCGAAAAGCATCAAAACACAAGAAACTACTCTTGGTGCAAGTGTGTAGCCGCTTAGAAGAGCAGTGTAGCCTATAACATTTTGTAAAAACTGTGGTACAAGATACATTGTTGTAAATACAACCATGGAAACAACAGTTATTATAATTGTTCCAACTAGGAAATTTCTGTCTTTAAAAAGCCGAATTTTCATAAAAGAATTTTTATTTTCGATTTCCCACACAATAAGAAATGACAGAACAACAAGTGAAAAGCCGCTTAACCAGCATATCCAAGTGCTATCAAACCAGTTATATTGCTGACCTTTATCTAAGACAATCTGCATTATGCAATGGCAATAAGGCTCTTGTCCAGGGAAAATATAAACATTTTTATTTTTTTCAGAAGGGGCGCCTTTATCAATATCAAATATTTGACCGTTTAAAATATATTTATGATATTTTCTGGGGTCACGGCTTCCACCTGAATGTAGCCATTTGAATTTTCTTGCTCCGTTTTCTTGAAAATTTCTAAGATTAATTGTATTATGTGCTTTTCTTGTTTGGTCTTGGGCTATAAGCTGCGCACGTCTTAGGGTTTTTACACCATAAGTTTTCAAAGTTGAAACAAGATATTTAATCCCCTCGCCATTTTCAATTGAGCGAGCAACTGCACCTGTGATTTGTTTAAAGTATTCTTCGGGAATTGATTTAATCAAAGATACATTTTCAAATAGAAGGGCTTTAATTACTTCTTCTTTTTCAGGACTTATGATGGAACCGGATAAAGTAAACCCATCTGCCCCATCTCCAAGCATAGCTTTAATGGCAGAAAGAAACTGTCTGGTTGCAAAACTATTTGTTTTTTTAAGAAGACCTGAAACTATTTTCTTTGATTCTTTTGAAAACTTATCATAGTATTTTTTACTCAATTCATTTAACGCTATGCGAGCTTGAGATGATATACTTTCATCAAGAGTTATTTGAAAATGCAAATCTTTATAGATATTCCCAAGCCTTGAATTGCATTCTTTATACATTTCTTTTACAAGAGCTTGGAGTTTTTTAACATACCAAGATTTTATACCTGCATTAGGATACAGGGGTTTTGAAATTAGCTGGCGCTTCATAAAGTTTCACAAAAAGTTTAATTTCTCAATTAAAATGCTATACTATCTTTAGTTGTAAGATGTTTTAAGGAAGATTTATGATAGATATGCCACCGGATATGCCACCTGTTCCACCTGCCGTGGTTAGGTTTGCCAATGAAAAACAAATGACAAATCTTAAACAGCATATTGAGTGGAACTACTATCAACAAAATTTTGGATATTTTCATGGTTACAGAGTGTATCCTGTTCAGCGCAAAGATGGCAAGGGCAAAAATATGATATTATACAAAGATATCAACTACTGCCTAAAGACCAAACCAAAGAATGCTTGCAAAGAAGATATCCGATTTGCTACTCCGGATGAAATAAAAGAAATAATCCATGTATATCTTTAGGTGTGTGGTTTTGATATTTTATTTAGCATTGGAATATTCAAGTCTTTATCATCTATTCTGAACAATTCCGGTGGATTTATAATATCGAGCCCATCGCCACCGTAGAAAAAGTCTACATTTTTAAGATAAAGTTCATCAAAAGTTTCTGCTGTTTGTGGGTCATAAAATGTAAGGTTGCCAAAAATATCTTTTGTAACTACAACAATATGACCGGAACTTTCATCATCTTTTGTTTTAAATGCAAACGCCCATCTTTGACCGGGTTTGATATTTTCCTTAAGCCAATCTTGGCAACCTGTAAGTGTTGTACTTGGACAAGTTTTTACGTCCGGATAGGCAGCAGTCTTTTCATCAAGATATGCAAGCTTAGGATCTAAAGCAAGCATACGCATAAATTTATTATTCGTATCTCGATTAAGGGCTTCTATATTATAGCCTTGCAATCTTGCTTCAAAAACAGCAACACAGGACTGGCAATTAGCTTGATAGCCTCCACCCATTTTGAACTGTGGATTTGTATGTTTGAGGGCTTGTTTCAGCGGCATTGGCTTTCCTTTTGTAACTCCTGCAATTTTAGGATATGAAGATTTTTGACTATTTAAAGATGAGCTATTTCCTGTCGAGAATTTTCCGTCTTTGTCTCTGGGATGGTCTGATTCTCTAAAATCGTTTTCATCGTTCGAGAAAGGGGTTTGCTCGTTTAAGCTACCTCCGTTTTTACCGGTTTTTTCTTCATCTTCGAAATTGAAGTCTTCTTCGCTTTGCATTTCTTCAGACAATGTGCTATAGCCAGAGGTTGAGTCTTGTCTTAGGATATCTCGGACTTCTTCTGCTGAAAGTACACCTGAATTGATATAATTAGAATCGGTTCTGGAATTAATTTCTCGAATTTCGGCACGTTCTTTTTCTGTTGGAGTATCTATATCATCATATTTGCAATCAAAGCTATAAACTTTATTATATTTGGATTTAGCCAGAAGTCGATAATGGAAATTCAATATGGGGCAAAAACAGATATAAAACAAAAAGCCAAAAAGGGGCTTTGGAAATGATGCATGAGCAAGAACGCGCAACTTACATTTCTTTAACTTCCGATTTTGCAAGTGTTTATTTTAATTTAATCAAAGCCGATAAATTAATAGACATTCAAAATGACCTTATTAAAACCCGGCAGGAAATTTTATCTAAAACAACGGATAAATATAAAGCGGGACTTTGTCCTATAACAGAACTTTTAGCTCACGAAAAAATACTTACAAGTCTAAAAGAAGAATATAATCTCCATCTCCAAACAAGAGAAGTTTTAATAAGTAGTATAAGAGCATATTTATCTTCAACAGCGGATAACATTAAAAGGAATACTTTTGAAAAAGTAATTTTACCAAAACTATATCAAATGAATTTTCAACCCGGGTTATAGAAATGAGACCTGATTATAAGGAACAGGAAGCAAATTTAAAGCGTATCGGATTTGATATAAAAGTTGCAAAAAAGGAATTTTTACCAACTTTTACTATATTTGGGCAAGTCGGGCTAAACGCTTATCATTTAAGTTCTCTATTTAATCCTGCTTCGCAATTTTTTAATGCCGGTATTGCCCCAAATTGGGATTTGTTTTCAGGGGGTAGAAAAAAAGCATTTTTAAAATTTAATCAATACCGATACGAGCAGGCATTAAATGATTATCAGAATGCTTTTCTAATTGGTGTAAAAGAAATTAATAATAGTCTTGTTGACTACAAAACAGCTGTTAAAAATTTGGATGAAACTCAAAAAAGAGTTGAAACGGAAAATAAAATCTATAGCCTTGTAAAAGATAAAAACCAAATAGGCTCATCAAGCAATCTTGATGTTTTATTTGCAAAAGAAGCATATTTGCTTACATATAAAGAAAACGTTTCAAATAAAATTAATGTCATAATTTCAACTATTGGATTATATAAAGCAGCAGGTGGCATAGATTTATGTGATATTGAAAAAATCTAGCAAAAGCCTATTGTTTAATCATATCAAGAATAAATCTAAAATTATTTTTGCTCAACCCTTCGGTTTTTTGTGTCATGAAATTTAGTTTTTCATTTATGCCATAGATATCATCACATGAATCAATGCATTCTGTGACGTTTCTTTTTAGTGTTTCCGTATCTTTATTGTTTAATGTCGGGATTGAATTTTTCCAAAATTCGTATATTTGCCTTCTTAGGCCTTTTTTTGTGGCCCCTTGTGCTTCTTCAAGTTTTAAGATATTTTTCATAGGAAGAGCAAATAGCGAGGTTTCAAATTGAAGTTTGCTGCCTTCATAACCTCTTATGTTTAAGTCATCTCTATATGGGGTAAATACTAAGGAATTGTCGCCTTTTTTCAATCCTGTTGAGATATAGCCTTGTTCCTGCATTGCTGTATTAGATATGAATTTACTTATACCATTTCCCATATCTTCAATTATTATAAAGCCATTTTTTTCTAAATCCATATTTTTGAAAATTGGGTATAAATTAAATTCACCCGTTCTGTTTGGAAAAACATAATGTCTTTGTTTTGGATTATCTTGTGTAATTTCTAAAAGAAGCTGTCCTTGAGGCTTAAAATATCTGACTGCCTTTTCTTTACCTTTTTGTAAAATATTTCCTTCTAAATCTTTTATGATATTGGTTGTTGTTCTTTGTTCGCCATTTCGCCAGGTTTCAATAACATTATGTATAAGTCCGTTTTTTGTATCTTTTAAGTGATAGTGTTTTTTGAATGCGTCCTGAGGCAAATATGTTGTAAGGCAGCGTTCAGGATTGACTCCTTTGTATATAAATAGTGAATTTACGGCATTTCCTTTTATATCATATGCCTCTATTTGTTTTCCGTTGTATGTGTTGGTAAATATTTTATGATAGAAACCATCAAATGATGTTCTTAACGACCCATCTTGGTACCTTTCCGTTATTCTATTACCATTTTGACCAATTTTGCTTATATATCCGCTAAAGCCTTCGCCATTCGGTTCGCAAAATAAACCGTCAAGTATTTCTGTTGCTTTGACTTCAATTCCTTTATCGTTTATGCATTGAAAAGTCCTTGTGGTGTCTATTGCTGCAAAATCTTCCATTGTCTTAAGCGTTGCAATTTTGCTTGCATCTGTAATTTGAGCTGCTTTTTTAGCGGCAGATGGTGCGGCTTTTTTGCTTGTTGTTATTGTTTGGCACAATACAGCGCCCAGACTTTTCCCTATTTTACTTATGTTCATTTAAATTACCTGCAAAATTATTACAATTATATTTTGATTGCTATACTATAATGCTTGTAAAATAATTTTTTTGCCTGCAATTTTAAATTATTGAAAAACTTTGACTACTTCTTCTCTATCGTCAAAATGAATTGTTTTGTCTGCAAGTATTTGGTAATTTTCATGTCCTTTTCCGGCAAGTACTAAAACATCATTTTCTCCTGATATATCCTTCAAAAGCTTAATTGCAAGGTGTCTATCCGGCTCTACAAAGACAGTTTTTGGGTTAATTAAACTCAAACCCGATAAAATATCTGTTATAATCTGCTGCGGGTCTTCCTGTCTTGGGTTGTCGGAAGTTATGATAATCTTGTCACACAGCTGTTGGGCTATTTTTCCCATTTTTGGACGCTTTGTACAGTCTCTGTTGCCGCCACAGCCAAAAAGGCAAATTAAATTAGCATTTTTTGGAGTAAGTTCGCGGGCTGCCCTTAAGATATTTTCAAGACCATCGGGAGTATGTGCGTAATCTACAATTACCATAGGATTTGTTCTTACAATTTCAAAGCGTCCTGCAACACTTCTTGTATCTTCAAGTGCTTCTTTGATTGTCTCTAAGCTGATTCCGTTTACAAGTCCTGCGGCAATTGCAGCAAGCGAATTATAAACACTGAACATCCCGTTTAAATGCAATTTAAAATTTAATCTTTTATCTTTCCAAGCACAGTCAAAAGATACTCCATCTGCCATAAATTCAATATTTTTTGCCATCAAATCAGAGTTATTTTTAACACCATATGTGATAAGATTAACTTTTTTATCAATACAATCTATAAATCTTTTTGCATATTTGTCGTCATTATTTATAATTGCACTGTTACCTTCTTTGAGCTCTTTAAAAAGCTTAGCTTTAGCATTAAAGTAGTTTTCCATTGTAATATGGTAGTCTAAATGATCTTGAGTTAGATTTGTAAAAATCGCAAGATTAAATCTGCAATTTTTGACCCTGAATTGTTCAAGTGCGTGGCTTGAAACTTCTGTAATGACATTTAATACATCGGCTTTTAATATTTTTTGCAAAGTTTCTTGCATCTTTGGCGCCTGAGGAGTTGTATGCTTGGCTTCAAGATAATCATCATTTGATGATAATTTATATCCTAAAGTTCCAATCAAAGCACATTTTTTGTGTGCTTTTTCCAATATTTTTTGAACCAAATGCGCAACTGTTGTTTTTCCATTTGTGCCTGTAACACCCATTAAATTTAGCTCATGGGATGGGTTATGATAAAATGTTGCTGCTAAATCAGCAATGGATTCCTGACAAGATTCTACAATAAGCTGAGGAATTTCAATATTCAAAGGCTGTTCGCACATAAGAGCAATCGCCCCTTTTTCAAAAGCGCTTTGTGCAAAATCGTGCCCGTCGACATGCTCGCCTTTTAAGCAGACAAATATTTCGTGGGAATTAATAGTATTTGAATTAAATGAAATTCCTTTTATATCAATAGTTTCATCTTCTTTTAAATTTAAAACTTTTTTTACTTTTATATTTTTGATTATTGAATGCAAATCCATATATTATCCTCTTTTTCTTCCAAGTTTAGTTTAATTTAATTTTATATCAAATAATTATTTTTTAACATGTTTATCGGGTGATAAATTCAAAATTCTTACAAGTTCTGTTGTAATTTCTTTAAATATGGGAGTTGCGACAGTTGAACCCCATATCCCTTCTCCTGATGGCGAATCAACTATTACATACAAAACTACTTTGGGATCGGTTGCAGGATAGTAGCCTATCATAGAGGTATAGAGTTTGTTGGAGTATCCTGTCCCGTTTGAATTCGGTTTTCTCGAAGTCCCTGTTTTGGCGGCCAAATAATAGTCGTTCATTTTGGCGGAACTTTTACTTACTTCAATTGATTTTACAAGAAGTTCCGTGATATCTCTTGCATCTTGCGGGTCCATAATTCTTCTTTTGATGATTTTGGTTTTTGCTTCTTCTTCTGAATACTTTATAACATGAGGTGTTATCCAAACGCCATTGTTGGCTATTGCTGCAACGGCCGCTGTCATCTGAATTGCGGTAGTTGAAGCGCCGTAGCCGTATCCCATGGCCCCATGGGTTGCAACGTCCCAAAATCTTGGCTGCGGAAGAAGCCCTGCAGATTCACCCGGTAAGTCAATTCCTGTTTTTTCTCCAAAATTAAACAATCTCAAGCTTTCATAAAATTCTCTGTCTGTCATCATTTGAGAAATTTTAATGGAGGCAATATTTGATGAGTGTTGGAATAAGTAAACCAAGTCAATCAATCCCGGTGCGCCTTTTGATTTATAATCATAGTTTACAACGTCCCACCAGCCGATTTTCATTTTACCGGTGTCATTGATTTTTGAATATTTGTTGATTTTATTATTCATAAATCCGGATGCAACAGTGATTATTTTAAAAGTAGACCCCGGCGGATAAACGTCTGTGATAGCCCAGTTTTTCATCTCTTGCATTGTATATTTATTATATTCATTAGGGTCATAATTTGGAGCAACTGCAAGCGCTAAAATTTCACCTGTCTTTGGGTCGATTACAATAGCAGCTGCTCTTGGTGCATTGTATTTATGAATTGCTTTGATTAAATATTTTTCGCAAACATGCTGCACCGCACTATCTATTGTAAGGGTCAGAGTCTTTCCTTTATGAGGCGCTGAGACATCTGCAGGGTTTACTTTTAAATTGTAGATAAT
The DNA here is from genome assembly GCA_947428835.1 of uncultured bacterium. Lineage (GTDB taxonomy): Bacteria > Cyanobacteriota > Vampirovibrionia > Gastranaerophilales > Gastranaerophilaceae > RUG14156. Next base: position 143,164 of record CANENE010000004.1, read on the forward strand.
ATCTCCTTTTGGAGTTTTGTCAAAAGTTATTGTTTTGTCTACATATTCAAGATAGTCTTTCGCTTTATATTCAACCCCGCCTGCTGTATCGGCATTGGGGTTATAAAAACCTAAAATGTGAGAAGCAAGAATTCCTTGCGGATAGACTCTTTTGTTTTTAACTTCCCAGGATAATTCTCTCAGGCCCTTTGCTTTAATTTCTCTTATGGTTTTTCTGTCTAAATCTTTTTTAACCGTGATAATTTTTTTATCCTGTGAAAGCTTTTGAGTAAGCTCTGCTATGGACATTCCGACATAAGGAGACAAAATTTCGGCAAGTTTTTCAGGCGGATAATCGTAGTAATTTGGATGGGCATATAAAATAAAAGTTGTTTTATCACTTGCAAGCTTAAATCCGTATCTATCTACAATTTCACCTCTTAAAACATACATTTTAGAAGTTCTTTGGCTTTTTGCTTTTTTTTTGCAGTGTCTGATGTCACACACTTGTAAGAGAAAAAGATATGTTGCCAAAAGAAAGCAAGTTAAATAAAACACAGATTGAAGGCATCCTACTCTTCTTTCAAATCTGCTATTTGATTTTTCTTTTGCTGCCAATTTATTTTCCTGCCCTGTTTTAATTTAGAGTATTAATAGCTTAAAACAAGTGACTTGTTGTATTCGTTTTGTGAATTTAGATTGATGTTGGATAAATCCTTTGCGTCAACCTCTACCACATGTTTTGCTCTTTCTAAAATGTTTGTTTTGGTAACTGCTTTATCGATATTATAGTATGATTGCAAACTGTCGATTTTATTTTGCAGTTCTTCATTTTCATAGTTTAATTCAAGGGTTTCTCTTGAAATCTGATTTAGCTGCACTTCTTTACAAGAAACAAAATAATAACAAACCAAACACACTAAAACCAAAAATGCCAAAACCCCGTAGAGGAAATTATTGACCCTTTGAATAACCATCTCTTTGTATGGTTTTTCGGGTAGAAAATAACCGCTTATAATTTGATTATTTTGTTTACTTTGTGCGTTTTCAATCGGATTAGTTGCAATCTGCTTGTTTTGAGCTTTTTTAGAAGGCTTTGCAGTATTTCTTGATTTATTTCTATTTGATTGATTATATTTTGATGATCTATTATTAGTTTTATTGGTTCTATTAAATGAAGGTCTCAATATTGCCTCACTTGATTTTCTTTGCTATTCTTAGCTTTGCGCTTCTTGATGGCGGATTTGTTTTAACCTCATCCTCGCTTGCTAAAATTGGTTTCTTATTAACTAATTCTAACATTTTGCCTCCGCATGTGCAAATTAGATTTTCTTTATTACATCTGCAGGAGGATGCCCAAAGCTTTAATGTTTGTTTTGCCAGCCTGTCTTCTAAAGAATGGAAGGTCAGCACACTTATTATAGCATCAACATCCATTAATTTTATAACTTGTAACAATGTATTTTCAAAATTTAACAATTCGTTGTTAACTTCTATTCTAATTGCCTGAAAGACCCTTGTTGCAGGATGAATTTTAGATTTGATATTTGGTGTGGATTTTTTAATTAAATCGGCAAGCTCAGTTGTTGTTGCAATTGGGCGATTTTGAACAATAGCACGTGCTATTCTTTTAGAAAATCTCTCTTGGCCGTAATTTGAAAAAATTTCAACAAGCCTTTTTTCACTGTATTTGTTTACAATTTCATAAGCGGTAAGTTCTTGATTTTGATTAAAACGCATATCAAGGTGAGCTTCTTTCATAAAGCTAAATCCTCTTGGTCCTGAAGTTAGCTGATGATATGATGCGCCAAGGTCAAAAATCACCCCGCCTGTGATTTTTTCTATTCCTAATTTTTCGAGATTTTCTTTGATTGTTGTATAGCTTGCTTTGACAATTGTTAAATTTTTATAATCCTTGAGACGATTTTGTGCAAATTCAATTGCATCATCGTCAATTTCAAAAGAAACAAGTTTTCCTTTTGGGGAAATTCTTTTTAAAATTTCCTCGCTGTGGCCTCCGCCTCCCAAAGTACAGTCAACAAAAATCTTGTCTGACCCGTCGGGGTTGAGTGCATCTACTGTCTCTTTTTTCATGACAGTGTAGTGAGTAAATTTTTGTTTTATATCCGCCATAATTTTAAAAATTTATCATCCTTTTAATCTTTTTCATAATGCCTTTAAAAGATGTGTCATAGTCGCCTATTAAATTGTCTTTGTTATATTTTTGATATTGTTCAACTATATTTTTTGGGATTGCCTTGTTTTCTTTTAAATATCCTGCAATATCCAGCAGATATTCATCTTGAATAGTAGCATAATCGGCATCTTTTTTTCTGATGTCTTCATCTGCTTCAAGATAAAAAAGAGCATCAAAGGCGCATTTTAAATCAATATCATCCCTGTTTTTTGGAAATTTTTCCAAACCCTCTTTGATAGAGTATTTTTTTAAAATAACATCTTCAATTATGTCTGCCGCAAGCAGCTTTTCGTTTTCATTGGTATTATTTTGCACTTACAAGATTTGCTTCCATATAATTTTCGCTTTTATAAATATTATTGATGTTTTTGATTAAAAGTTCAATACTTCCTGAACAATATTTTTTAGCCAATTCGTCAATTTCTTTTGAAAGACTTTGATTACTTGTGTATACTGTCTTATAACAAAATTTTCTACCCTGTTTAAAGCGCATCAAAAGTTGTTTTGTAGTTAATCTGTCCATGACGGTTTTGATTGTTGTATATGCTCTTTTGTTGCCTTCATTTTGCTTTAAAATATTATAAACATCTAAAACGCTATTTGAATATTTGCCATCTTGCTCCAGTTTCCATAGCGCAGTCAAAATTGTGTGCTCAAGGCTTCCAAACTTGTTTTGCATGCAAATTCCTTCCTTTGTTCTTTTATATTAATATGTGTTGTTAATTTTAATCTTCTTTTAAAGTAGTTACCACAAGCTGGTTAAATGGAATTTCAATGTTTTCTTTTTCAAATTCCTCTTTGATAATTTTATTAAATTCCCTTTTAATCTTCCATTGCGACTTTGGTGCAGTCTTTATTCTGCATTTGATTAAAAGGGAGCTTTCTTTAAATTCGTCCAGTCCGAATATTTCAATTTCATTTAGGCAGACTGCCTTATATTCCGGGTGTTTAATGAGTTTATTGTATGCATTTTTTATTGTCTGATAGACTTTTGTCAAATCTTCTTTATACGCAACTTCAACAGGCACATACGCATAAGCATAGCCCATAGTGTGATTAATAACCGTATCAATATAGCCGCATCTTATAAAATAAACAGCTCCCGTTTTATCAGAGCGCACAGTGACCATAGGAAGAGTAATTTTTTCAACAAAGCCCGACATGTTGTCAACCTCAATATAATCCCCTACCCTAATTTGTCCTTCAACAAGAATAATCAGCCCTGTGATAATATCTTCAACAAATCTTTTAGCACCGAAACCAAGCGCAACCCCCAGTACCCCTGCTGTTGCAAGCAAAGGTCTTACGTCTATTCCAAAAAGATAGAGCATATTTGCAATATAAATCAAAAACACAATCACTTGAAAAGTGTGAATAGTAATTGTTTTTAATGTCAAAAGTTGTTGTATTCTTTCTTGTGAATCAAGTCTTGTTGTTATATTTTTAAAGAATTTATCTAAAAACCACCTTAAAAATTTAACGGCAATTACAAACAAAACCGTGCATTTTGTTATATTCCAAAAGAAGGTAATAATTTTTATATATTCAGGCTGCAATTCAAAGAAATTGAGACTTATATAATTTAAAAAGTTTTCCATAGGAAAAATTATAGAAAAAATAAATCTAAAGGTCAAAACAAAAATTCACCTTTTGATTAATTCTAAATTTCACCATTGCAGATAGACTTATATCAATGAGAACAATAGAGAATAAAAAAATAAATAATATAAGTAATTCAAGCAGTCTTGCATCAAATCCGGTAGCAAAAGATAAAGCGTTTTACTCTTCTTTGGCTGATTCTTTCATGTTAAAAAATGAGTACAAAAAAGCTGCAAAAACCTATCTTTTGTCTTTGATGCTGGGCAAAAATGATGCAAAAGCAAGAGTGAATGCATCAAAGGCCTATAAAAATCTTAAAGAATACGATAAAGCAATTAAACATCTCAAACAAGCAAGAAATATTTATAGTTTTGATTCTGAAATTTACTATGAACTTGGTATAAATTATCTTTTAAACTGCGATAACGAAAATGCTGCAAAAAACTTCAGAAGAACAATAAAACTTGCCCCAAAAAATATAACGGCGCAAATCAAATTAGCCCTTACGCATGAGCTTTCCGATGAGGAAGAGATGGCAGTTCTTGTATATAAAACAATTATTGAAAAAAATCCAAAGTTTCTACCTGCCTATTCAAATCTTGCAAGCCTTTATATAGAGCGGGAAGAATACGAAGAGGCAATAAGAATTTTTATGCAAATGTTAAGAATTGATAAGGAATATTACCGAGCTTTTCTTGGTTTAGGTTTATGTTTTGATAAGATGGGGAAATATATAAATGCAGTTCGATTTTACAAAAAATATATTTCATATAAGCCACAATCCCAAACAGCTAAGTCTTTGGTAGGTAGAATCTATGAAATGCATAAAAATAAGAATTTAAATGATTCAAATATATATAGAAAAAAGAGAGTTAGTTTAAAAATTATTTCAGGCACCTAGTGCTTATGTATGAAATTGTTTTTTTATTTGACAACGCACAAATTGACCTTTATAATAAAAGGCATGATAGAAAAGTAAAGTAGTTTATTAAAGGAAGTACACTATGAGATTAAAAAAAGGTTTTACATTAGCCGAAATACTTATCGTATTAATGGTTATTGGTGCAATCGCAACAATGACAATTCCATCATTAATGCGTGGTGTAACTGATACTCAGTTTAAAACGGCATATAAAAAAGCATTTAACACAGTTGTTAATTTGTCATCAATGGAACGTGTAGCCGGTAATTTACCTGCTGATAATACCGGTGCAGACGTAATGTCATTTTTTGAAACATTAGTTTCTTATTTGTCTGTAAAAGATTATGCTGAAGGTACTGCTCCTGGCTCTCTTACAACTTCTAGCACTCCAACGAAATTTTACAATGGTGTAAAGTATACTATTACACCTGCTGGTGGAGGCACTGCTGTTGACCATACAATTGGCGATCAAACAGCTCCTTTGAGTGCTGGCGAAGCAGGTGAATTTTCTCCATGGTTAGTTTCTGAAGATAATATTGCTTACATGGTTGTTAAAGCTGGTGCAACCAATGCTGCAGACGGTGATAACCCTGGAACTGCAAAATGCAGCCCAAAAGCTACTATTAATGCTTCCACTACTGCTGTAAATGCTTTTAATAACTCTTGTTTGGCAGTTGTAGTTGACGTTAATGGACCAACTAAAGGACCAAACGTAATGTCTACTCTTGGTTCTGAAGGCATTAAGTCTGAAGCTGATGCGCTTCCTGAAATCTCAGGCGGTGACAGATATTATATCTATCTTGGTTCTGACGGTGCTACTGCTGGTCCAAGATTATTTACAGCTACAGGTCGCATAGTATCAGACCAAAAATAGTTTTCATTTTAATCGAAAGAATAATAACTTCTAGACTGCTTTGTGAGTCAAATCCAAAGCAGTTTTTATTTTGCTTTCTGTACAATAATTCATACAGCCGTCATCCTGAACTAAATACCCGTCACCCTGAACTCGTTTCAGGGTCTGACCAAGTCTGTGGCAACGCATAAAGTCCAATTATTACTATCCAATGTATCAGATGCTGAAACAACTTCATTGCGGCACAACTGCGCATTAATGACCGCCATAAAACCCATAACAACTAAAAAGGCAATTTTTTGTTTCAAAAATACTTTATATATCTATAAGTTATATAAAAATATATTGATGTTATTTTTTGATTAAATAGGATGGATTTTGATAAATAGTATAACCACCAGTAATACTATGTTTAATTCGGCGAATGTCGCAGCAGCAAATAAATCAAGCGAAGCCAAAACAGATTTAGATGCAATAAATACTAGTCAAGCAACAACAACGGGCGAAGATGACTCTAACGATACAAGGCTGATTGCGCACAGAGGCTATAGCGCAATTGCTCCGGAAAACACAATGGCTGCTTTTCAAGCAGCCGTCGATTCCGGATTTGATGCAATAGAACTTGATGTAAATTGGACAAAAGATGGTGTGCCTGTGGTTATTCACGATGATAAAATTAATCGTACTGCAAGAAATGAAAATGGAAGCAGATTATTTTTTGCTCAAAAATGTTCTGATTTAACATACGAAGAACTTTTAAAATACGATTTTGGAAGCTCCTTTTCTGCTGATTTCAAAGGTGAAAAAATCCCGACTTTGTACGAAGTTGTCGAATTTGCAAAAGATAACGATGTAGAGCTTTATATCGAGCTTAAAAAGACTAAAAATTTTGATAATTCAAAAGCGCAAATGCTGTTAGACAATGTTGAAAAATTGGGATTATCTGATAAAGTTACCTGGATTAGTTATCAAGATGATTATCTAAAGACAATAAGTGATCTTGATAATGATGCAAGGCTTGGGTATTTAACAAAAAAATCGATTAATCAGGATATTCTTGAAATTTTAGATGAGATTAATACAGATGAAAACGAAGTCTTTTTGGATATAAAATCATCTAAAGTCAGAGAAAAAGGAATCGATATTTTAAGTGAATCAGGTTATGATTTTGAGGCATGGACGGTTGATAGCCAAAAAGAAAGCGAAAGATTGAATAGTCATGGCTGTCGTGGAATAACGACAAATGGCGGATTACTTGATTAATATCAGAGTATTAAAATATTATTTATATAATATTTGACTTTCTATTTTGTATTATTTATAATTTGTATATAGATTTGAAAATATTTATCAGATGAAAATTTGGTGACAAAAAGTTTAAAATCTTAATTCCAGACAGTTAAGGCCACAGTGGGAGTATTTCTGCTGTGGTTGTTTTTATCTTGATTAGTATTTGTATACATTATTTTTGTATTCAAATAAAAAAATGGCGTGAGTGTTAAAACATTCACGCCGGAACACAAAAATAAAGTTTAATTAGTTTGTGTTTTCTGCTCCGTTGTATACGCATCTGGCGCTTGCTGCAAGTGTATAGTATCCTACAAAAGCAGTTTCTTGAGTAATACCGGGTGCATAGTAATAATTGGTACTGGTTTGAGTAGAGGTCCAATAAAAATGCGGAGTGCACCAAGTATTATATCCCGATGCCCCCGTAGCGCCAGGACATACATTATTGTATGCACATTGTACATAGCCTGCTACTGTACCATGAGAGCAGAATTGTAATCCATTTTTTCCTTTGTTTTCGCTTAATATGTCCATATATTTAGACATGTTGACTATTTCTGCATTTGTAGGAAGTCTCCAGTAATTTGCTTTGGTTTTTCCTCCTGCAGTATGCGCCTTGCAGGCAGCATTTGCAACGTTCCACTGGCAAACTGTCCTGTTGCAGCCCGAGTAATCTGCACCTGCATTACCTAAGACTCCGCAAGAAGCTGCAGTTTTTCCTTGCCAACAACAAGACCCTGCCTTTGCGCAGCTTTGACCTGCATTTATTGCATATTGTCTGTATTCCGAAGGAATTAAAGGTCCCGAGCCATTTGTGCCCGTGTCGCCTACATTGTATCTTGTAATACACAGGTTTCTTGCACCTCCTGCATATTTTTTATGTACAAAAATGGCTGCCAGTTTGTCGCAATCGGTTTGTGATTTTGGTTCGTCATCAGGTGCGTTATCGTCATCGTAGTTATCAGTATTGTCTTGTTTTAATGCTATGGCGCCGTCATACACACATCTGGCACTTGCCGCAAGAGAATTGTTTACTGATAAAGAAGTTTCTTGCGTAATACCTGTTACAAAAAAGTAATTAGGGCTTGTTTGTGTTGATGTCCATACAAAGTGCGGAGTGCACCAAGCATTGTATCCTGATATTCCTGCTGCGCCCGGACATACATTATTGTATGCACATTGTACATAGCCTGCTACAGCACTATGGGTGCATAATTGGAGACCGTCCTTGCCTCTGTCGTTATTTATAATGTTCATATAATTTGTCATATTTACAAGTTCTGCTTGGGTTGGCAATCTCCAATATCCTGCCTGTGTTTTTCCGCCCGCAGTCCATCTTAAACAGCTGTCGCTTGCTGCGTTGTACTGGCAAACAACTCTGTTGCAGCCCGAGTAATTTGCTCCTGCATTACCTGTCATTCCGCATGTTGCTGCAGTCTTTCCTTTATAGCAGCAATATCCCGGATATGAACATGTTTGTCCTGCATTTAAAATATAGCTGCTGTATTCTGAAGGTATTGTAGGACCACTTCCGCTCGGGCCGCTATCGCCTACATTATATTTGCTTACGCAAAGATTTCTTGCACCTCCTGCATACTTTTTATGAACGAAAATTGCAGTCAGCTTTTCGCAGTCGGCTTGTGACTTTGGTTCATCCTTTGGAGCGTTGCTATCGTCATAGTCGCTTAAATCCTCGCTATAATTATCGGCTTTTGTGATGCCGTCGTAAACGCATCTTGCACTTGCTGCAAGAGAATTGTTTGCTGATAAAGAAGTTTCTTGCGTAATACCTGTAACAAAAAAGTATCCCGGGCTTGTTTGTGTTGACGTCCACATAAAATGAGGTGTGCACCAAGCATTGTATCCTGATATTCCTGCTGCGCCCGGACATACATTATAGTATGCACATTGTACATAGCCTGCTACCGAACCATGAGAACAGAGTTGAAGACCATTTGCACCTTTGTTATTATTTAATTCGTTAAGATGCTGTGCCCAAACTGTAATTTCAGAGCTTTTCGGCAGCCTCCAGGCGCCTTTTGCGGTGGCTCCAAAGGCATTATATTCTCTGCAAGCGGCGTTTGCTGCGTTATACTGGCATACTGTTCTATTACAGCCGCTATAATTAGCCCCTGCATTACCTGTAATACCGCAGGCATTTGCAGTTTTTCCTTTAAAACAGCAGTTTCCGGGATATGGGCAAGTCTGTCCTGCTGCCATAATGTATTGATTGAAGCTTTCGGGTATCGGAGGTCCAAACCCGTCAGGACCTGCGTCTCCTACATTGTATTTAGAAA
>CANENE010000005.1 GCA_947428835.1 uncultured bacterium
TTCCGACTGTTGTATCAGTTGCTTTGAGTTTTTTAGTGATAACCGGAGCAAATGCTCCAATTAAAAGCGAGATGATAATAAGCGACACCAATAATTCTACAAGACTAAATGCTTTTATATTTGTATTATTTTTTTTCATAAACGCTCCTAAAGGCTAACTTGGCACTATATTGTTTTATTTTTTGCAATTCCATAAAATAAACTTATCATAAAACTAATCTTCATGCAACAAGTACTTGTCGTGTTAAGCTATGTTATTGTTTATAAATTAAACTTAAAATTAAGATAAATGATGAAAAACAATAAAGTTGACATTAAAAATATTTTTGGGGCAAGGGTAAAGGAAGCAAGGAAAAACAAGGGTTTTTCCCAGGAAAAATTTGCAGAAATGATAGGAATTGGAACATCAACCCTAAGTAAAATCGAATGCGGCAAAAGCTATCCAACCCCCGAAACTATAGATAAAATCATATTAAATCTTGAAATAGAGCCATATCTTCTTTTTATGAATTATGATGAAATTTCCCTTGAAAAAGCTCATCAGGCAATTTTGAACAAAATCGACAAACTAAAAAACAACCAAAAACTACTTAAAACAATTTATGATTTTATTATGTTTTTAGATGCGAAATAAAAATTAGATTTACATTTTATATTTATAAATCAAATTTATAAAGCTTATTTGTATTCTGCTCCGTTACATACAATCTGTTATTAAGCTCGTCAAATGTTATGCAATAGGGTCTTTCTATTGTTGCAAAGACTGTGATTTCACCTTGTTTTGTAATTTTTGCTATAGTATTTAAGCTATAATTTGCAACATAAATATTTTCATTTTTATCAAGCGCAAGACCAATAGGCCCTTTTAAAAATCCTGCTTTTGTAATTGTGCTTTTTTTACCCTGAGGGGTTATTTTATAGATGCAATTATCGGAAAAACTTGCAACATAAATATTTCCCAAGCTATCTACTACAACCCCCGATGGCGCTGCAAAATTTGCAAGAGACGCACCTATATTGTTGCCTTGTGTATCTGCAACGTTTTTATGCTCTTTTAATTTAGATTCTATATTAAGTTCTTCCTGCCTTTTTTCAATTTTAGAAATCAATATTTTTGCGGATTGATACTGCGCATCGGATGCTTTAATTTCAGTTAGATATTTATGCGCTTTTGACAAATATCCTCTTTTATATTGTATTCTTCCAAGGTTATATAAGGTTTCTGAGTCTTCAGGTTTAATTTTTAATATAGCCTCTAAAGATTTGATTGCTTCTTCATTTTTATCAACAGACATTAATATTTGAGCTAAGTTATAATGAGCCTCATAAAATCCGGGATTTAATTGAACTGCCTTAGCAAACAATTCTATTGATTTATCGATTTCATCCTGGCCATATAAGTCTATTGCCTGATTATATAAAGTTGTAGCTTTTTCGATGTCTTTAGCTGTATTTTGAGCGAACGTCGGACAAGTTAAAAATAAAGTTAGAAATAAAATTATAAAACTTTTTTTCATGCTATTATTATAGCAAAATTCAAATAACTTACAACAATTTAATAATTAAAGGAAAACAATGTTAATACTTGGCATAGAAACAAGTTGTGATGAAACCGCAGCAGCAATAGTTAAAGATGGAAGGCATGTTCTATCAAATATTGTTGCAAGCCAAATTGATATACACAAAAATTTTGGAGGCGTTGTTCCCGAGGTTGCCGCAAGAGAGCATCTGAATTCTATAGGTATTGTTATTAAACAAGCCTTAGATGAAGCAAATTTAGAAGCAAAAGATATAGATGCATATGCTTCCACCGTAGGCCCCGGGCTTACAGGATGTCTTTTGGTCGGTTTAAATGCTGCAAAAACAATGTCTTTAATTCACAACAAACCTTATATCGGAATTAATCATCTAATGGCACATGTGAGTGCAAATTATATTGAAACCGAGCTTAAGCCTCCGTTTCTATGTTTATTGGTTTCAGGAGGCCACAGCCAAATAATTCATATGAAGGATTATAACAAGGGGGAAATTTTGGCTCAAACCATAGATGATGCCGTAGGCGAAGTTTATGATAAAGTTGCAAGATTATGCTCAATTCCATACCCGGGTGGCATTGTGCTTGATAAAATGGCACCTGATGGCAACAAAACAAGATTTAATTTCCCTGATGCAAAAGTAAAAGAAGATGAATTTTCTTTTTCAGGGCTCAAAACTGCGGTTTTAAGAGAAGTTAAAAAATTTACTCCCGAAACCCTTCCAAAAGAAGATATTGCAGCAAGTTTTCAAGAAAGAATATCTGAAACTTTAATAAATAAGCTTATTTATTTTTCAAAAAAAATCAACTGTAAAACTTTAGCACTGGCCGGTGGAGTTGCAGCAAATTCAGCCTTGAGAAGCAAAATGGAAAATCTAAAAAATCAAGGCTATGCAATATATCTTCCTAAAATGAAATACTGCACGGATAATGCCTCAATGGTTGCATCATGTGCCTATTTTAACCCGATAAAAACGGATAATTCCTTGCTTTTGGAAGTCTTTTCAAGAGATTAAGAACATATATAATATTTAAATAAATTCTTTAATTTTTTCCATAAGTTCAATAAATCTTTTGGAAAGTTCTATTTGTGTAATACCTATAACCTGGGCTATTTCACTTTGTGAATACTTTTTCAAATATCGATATGTAAAAATTTCAAAGTATTTTTCATCAGGATTTTTTAAATCAATAAGTCTTATCATATGAAGCAATTTATCAATTGTATTTGATGAAACCTCATTTTCTTCAATATTTTCTATAGGATCGTCAAGTTTACTTGCACCTTTAAATTGTTCATTTGTTTGGATTTCACCCTGCAAAGTTACGACATCACTTTGGCCTTCATCATAATAATTGTTATCATCAACACTTCTAATATCTTGAACAATTTCGTTGCCAACCTTAAATTGATTAGGAAGCTCATCTTTTAGACTTATTATATTTTGTCTTTTTTCGGGGTTGTTTTTAATATGGTTATATAGAATTTGTTCATCTACAATTTTTTTATCCTTTAAAACTTCCGATATAACACCTTGGGCTATATTCAAAAGATGGCGTCTAAGGCGCGCTTTATCTTTTATTGCGCCGATTAAAAGATAGCTTTTTTGATAGGTTTTAACTATAAATTCATCTAAAAGTTCACTGTGCTCAAAATACTTTGGGCACTCTTTTATAACAGATATTAAAAGCTCTTTATGTTCTTCGCTTATTTGTAAATTTTCTGCCATTATTTAACCAAACCTTTAATAAAATATTATTATAAAATTTTATACTTGGCATCGAAATTATAATTTTTGTAACAATTAAAACGAAAAATCCGTCATTTTATTTATTTATTTTAATATTTTTGGACTTATAATCTTTTGGCTATATAATAATAGTAGAAGATTTGTCGCTTAAAATAAATTAAAAAATTAATGAAAAAGAAATATATTAAATTTTTAGTTTTGGTAATACTGTCTTTGTTGATAAAACAAAGTTCTTTTGGCTATGAAAGAGCAGACTATGGAGTAAACGCTTCAACGGCAGGCAAAGTTGATGTTCTTGAGCTTAAAAAAGTTAAAAACGCATTTAAAAAGAAACCAAAAGCAAAAAAAGAATCTTCTAATGCCTCAAAAACACAAGAAATACAACAACAGCAAGATGTAAATCTTATTCAGCAAGATTTAGAAGTTACTGACAAAAAAACCAAAAAAGAAAAAAAGAAGAAAACCAAAGGAAAAGCTAAACTTTTTTCTAAAAAAAAGCTTGATAATAAAGTCGATGATAAAGATATCTTAATTCCTCAAGAAGGTACAGGTGATGCTGATTTTATCGAAGATACAACATACATAAACGATTCAGATATTGTCTATATCAAAGAAGTTGAGATCTATGGAAATAATTTGCTTGATATAAATTATATAAGAGAGCAAATAAAATCCAAAGAAGGCTATCAATATGTCCGCTCGGATGTTTCAAACGATTTAAAATCTTTATACAACACAGGTTTTTTTACAAAAAATATAAGAGCGGTTCCAATCAGAATTGATGAAAATAATGTCAAACTAAGAATTGTTCTAGAAGAAAATCCACCTGTAACAGGTTTTGGGATTGTCGGGAACAAAAGTGTTCCAACAAGCGAAATTATGGCAATTTTAGAACCATATAAAGGACTGCCTCAAAATATTTTAAGTATTAATAATGCAATTAATCAAATCCAGGAATTATATGCGACAAAAGGATACATACTGGCACGCATTACAAAAATCACAGATGACCCTGATGGTTATGTTAATTTCTTAATCGATGAAGGTGTCATAGGCGATATTATTGTAGATGGCAACAACAAAACAAGGGATTTCATTGTAAAAAGAAATATATTCTTGCAGCCCGGCTGCGTATACAATGAAAACACAATGCGCTCCGATATCTTAAGGCTTATGGGAACACAAGCTTTTAAGGATGTTCAAAGAGAGCTTAAAAAAGACGAAGAAACAGGGCTTTATGACGTCTATATTGCTCTTGAAGAGCAAAGAACCGGTAAAATTTCATTAGGTGTCGGTATTGATTCGGCTTCAGGATTCTTTGGTTCTGTCGGCTTTGGCGAAAATAACTTTAGAGGCTTAGGCCAAAAACTTAACTTAAACCTGCTTGCCGGTACCGGCGTTTTGATGAATGATTCTTCCGTTGTAAATAAAGCCAACTTACAAGGTGAAATCAGTTTTTTAGAACCGATGTTCAAACGCGAAAACCAATCTCTTTCTGTTAGAGGCTTTGCAAGATACTATGGAAGTTATCAGGTTCCGCTTGCAATTGAAAAAAGATTTGGTTTAGAGACTACAATTGCACGTAAATTTACAACATTTAAAAATATGTCAGGTTCATTGGGCTTTGGTGTTGAAAGTGTAAATCTTTCAGAAGGAGATGAATCTCTTATAAGAGCTAAATATGCTCAAAGAGGAATTTCCTGGGCTAACAGAGACAAAGAACTTGATGGCGGCTTTTTCTTGAAAGTCACACCTGCTCTTGTGTATGATACAAGAGATAGTGCAGTTAATGCAAGACACGGGGTGCTCGCCAGAATCACTCTTGAAGAAAATCTTGGATTATCAGGCGATACATTTGGCAAACTTCACGGTATGATAAGAAAATTTGCTCCTGTGGGTAAAAAATCTTCAATTGTCTTGACTGCACGTGCAGGAGGCAAGCTCCACGGAAATATGCCTGAATTTGCTAACTTTGCTCTTGGTGGTCCATACTCTGTCCGCGGTTTCAATATTTCAGAAGTTGGTGTGGGTGATGGTTATATGATGGGCAGCGCCGAATTTAGAACACCAATTCCATTTGTTGACAGATTAACTTCTAATTCATTCTTAAACAACTTAAGAATTGCAGGTTTTGTTGATGCAGGTAAAGTGTTTAATACATCAATCGGAAGCCAAGTATATGACAAACCAGGTTTTGCGATTGTTGCAGGTGTGGGCTTAAGAGTATTTATCCCGGCTCTTGGACCTATCAATCTTGATTATGGTATTCCTCTTACAAATACAAAAGGGATTGACAGGAAAAACGGCTTCTTCACATTTGGTATGGGAGAAATGTTCTAGAGCCTGACTTATATATAAAAAGCAGCTTAAAAACCCCAAGAATTACTTTGAATTAATCAAAAATTCTTCTAAAGCCCTTATTTTCATAGATTTAAAATCAGGCTTAATTCCAACATAAATCTCCATCGCACGAACTGCCTGCCAAACAAGCATATCAAGTCCCGTTACAAACCTTAAATTACGCTTAATTGCTTTGGATATAAGAGCAGTCCTTAAAGGATTATATACAATATCATAAACTAAGGCGCTATTTGGCAAGCTTTCAATATTTTTGTCACTGATAGGAGAATTGTCCTCAGAAAAATTCTTCATCCCTACAGGAGTTGTATTAACCAATATATCAACATCATTCAATCCATCCATCAAGGAAGACTGTATCAAGTTTAACTCAACGGTTTTAAAACGTTCTTTAAGGACTTCAAATGTTTTTTTGGAATTAATTGCATTTCTTGTGTATAGATCAATTTTTTTGATGCCTTTTTTATAAAGCCCGGCACAAATTGCACGGGAAGCTCCGCCCGTCCCTAAAACAGCAGCTTTTTTACCCATCAAATCAATATCTTTTGGAATTGCTTCCATAAAGCCAAAAACATCAGTATTAAAACCCGACAGAGTCGAATCTTCATTGATTTTAATAGTGTTCACGGAACCCGTCAAATTAACAAATTCATCATATTCGGATAAAAATAATGTCATTGGAACTTTATGAGGAATTGTCACATTGAAACCATAATATTTATTTCTTTTCAGGTATTTGATTTTATTAATCAAATCCTCAGGAGCAGTTTCAATGATTTCATAACTTCCTTTTAAGCCAAGCTCTCTAAACGCCGTTTCGTATAATATCGGACTCAAAGAGTGGCCTATCGGATAACCTATTATTCCAAGTTTATATTCTTTATCTAAAGTCATTATTCTTCATCCATGGGTCTGGAGTATTTGCAATTTTTATTTGAACAGGCAATTTTATTGCCTCTTTTTAAGAATTTTTTTACAAGCAGGCTGCCGCAATCGGGGCATTTTTCGCCATTTGGTTCTGCCCAAAGTGCAAAAGAGCAATCAGGATATTTAGAGCAACCCCAAAAGAAAGTGCCATATCTTGATTTTCTTTTAACAAGTTCGCCGTCTCTTCCCGCTTTCTCGCATTCCGGGCATTTAACGCCGCTTGATTCTACTATTGAAAATCTTTTTTTGCATTTTTCATTCAAACATTGATAATATTTGCCGTATGGCCCGGTTTTAATTACCATATCGCCGCCACAGATTTCACATTTTTTATCTGTAGGTTCATCGGCCGGCACTTCGGGTTTTACACCATCATCATCCATTGGAAGAGCGGTTTTGCATTCAGGATACCCAGAACATGCTAAAAACTGTTTTCCATATCTTGATAATTTAACAACCATCTTTCTTCCGCAATTTGGGCAAAGCTTATCTGTTTCAATATCTTTTCTTGTCATATTTTTCTTTGCATCATCAAGCGTTTTTGAAAAAGGAGTCCAAAAACCATTTAAAAATTTAATGCTATTTTGTTTATCTTCTGCAATATCATCAAGGCTTGTTTCCATTTGTGCAGTGAATTTATAGTCCATTATATCTTTAAAATGCTCCACCAATTGTTCGCATATAGCACGACCAAGAGGAGTTGGTTTTAAGGATTTATTGTCAATTTTTTCAACATAATTTCTTTGTTGTATTTTTGTAATAATCGGAGCATAAGTAGAAGGTCTTCCGATACCATATTCTTCAAGTTGCTTGACAAGACTTGCTTCAGAGTATCTGCTTGGAGGCTGTGTGAAGTGTTGTTCGGGATTTAATTTCTTTAAATCAAGAACATCGCCCACTTCCAAACTTGGAAACTTCAAAGCCACAACATCATCAACATCGGCATAAATCTTTGTAAAACCATCAAATATTATCTTTGATGAGCCCATTTTGAAGATATATTTATCTGCAGTTATATCAACTGTTAAATTTTTAACTTTGGCATTTGTCATTTGAGATGCCATAAACCTGTCCCAAATAAGCTTATATAGTTTATATTGTTCATTTGTTAGATATTTTTTGATACTATCGGGGGTCTTATCTATATAAGAAGGGCGAATTGCCTCATGGGCGTCTTGGGTATTTTGTTTGTTTTTAGTATAAATATTTGGTGTTTTTGGATAATAATCTTCACCAAAATTATTCAAAATATAATCTTTTGCAGCATCTTGCGCATCATTTGAAATTCTTGTTGAATCCGTTCTCATATAGGTTATAAGACCAACAGAACCATCACCTAATTCTATACCTTCATATAGTTTTTGGGCTATCTGCATAGTTTTTGATACACCATAACCTAATTTTGAACTTGCTTCTCTTTGCAAAGTTGAAGTAATAAAAGGCGGTTGGGGTTTCCTTTGAGTATCTTTAGGGGTTATTTTCGATACCACATAATCAGCGCCTTTAAGATTTTTTAAAACTTCATCAACTTCTTTTTTATTGTTTAATTCAATTTTTTCATCTTTACCGTTTTTAATAATTCTGCTTAATTGCGCTAAAAAATCAAAATCAGGTTTGTCTTTTTTATTCAATAGAGCTTCAAGTGACCAATATTCTTTTGGAACAAATGCTTCAATTTCAGCTTCTCTTTCGCAGATTATTCTAAGTGCAACAGATTGCACTCTTCCTGCAGATAGCTTATAATTTTTCATTTTTTCCCATAAAATCGGGCTTATTTTGAAACCAACCAGTTTATCAAGTATTTGTCTTGTTTTTTGGGCTTCAACTTTTAGCATATCGATTTGGTGGTAGTTTTTAACGGCATCTTTTATAGCATTTGGGGTGATTTCATTAAATACAATTCTAAATATCTTATCTTCCGGAAATTTCAAGCACTCTTTCACATGCCAGGCTATAGCTTCTCCTTCTCTATCAGGGTCGGATGCAAGATAAATTCTATCTGCAGTTTTTGCAAGCTTATTTAATTCTGTTACGACCTTTTTCTTTTCAGGTATTATTTCAAATGTGGGTTTAAAGTTATTTTCTATGTCAAAACCAAGCCCTTTTGAGGCCAAATCTCTAACATGGCCCATAGAAGCCTGTATTGTATAATTGGGCCCGAGAATTTTTCCTATTGTTTTAGATTTAGCCGGAGACTCTACTATAACAAGGATTTTTTCTTTTTTCTCTTTTGTTGTTTTTTCTTTAGTTGCTGCCATTTGGATTTTACCTGCATTTATAATATTTATTGTCTTTTTGTTTAATTAAACCTTTAAGTTCAAGTTCTGTCAAGATTGTCATCATTTTTGGAGTTTCAAATTTTGCTTCAAGCATTATTTCATCAAAGGTTTTTGCCTCAATTGAAATTATATCCAAAACAAAACTTTGTTTATCATCTAATGAAATTGTTTCTTTCTCTTCTGTAATAATATCCCAACCAAGCTGATTTAACAAATCATTATATGTTGTTACTATACCTGCGCCGTCTTTAATCAAATGATAAATACCTTCAGTATTTGGGTTTAAAATGTCACCTGGCATGCACATTAATTCTCTATTGTAATCAAGAGTCAAATTAGCGCTTATCATAGCACCGGATTTTAGCCTCGCTTCTGCAACAAGTGTGCCTTTGCTTATGCCAACAACGATTCTGTTTCTTTGGGGAAAATTCTGCGCCATAGGATCAATTCCAAGAGGATATTCAGAAAAAATCACCCCTGCCTCATCTTCTATTTTTTTGTATAAATCTTTATTTTGCATTGGATAAATGTGGTCTAAGCCCGAACCTATCACAGCAATTGTTTTAAGATTATTTTCAATTGCAGCACTGTGAGCTGTTGCATCAATTCCATAGGCAAGACCCGAGACAATTGTAATGTCAGTATTTCTAAGGCCATCTATTATATTTTGAAGCCCGATTTTTGCAGAATTTGAAGCCTTTCTTGAACCCACTATTGCAACATTATGATTATTATCAATTCTTTTTAAATCGCCTTTATAATAAAGCGCCAAAGGAAAATCAGGAATTTGCCTTAATAAAGGCGGGTAGTTGTCATCTTCTATTGTAACCATTTTTACTTTATCATCCAAAAAAGCCTGATTATATGCTTTTTCGATATTAATCTCATCTCTTTTTTTAAGATAATTTAAAGGAATCGCAGTTTCATAGTAAGAGGCCATTTGCTGAAGATCGTTTTTGTCCGCTTTAAATGCTCTTTCAACATCATAGTCAAAATATTCAAGCAATTTACTTTTAAAATAAGGGCGCACAAAAAGATAGCTGAATGCTGCATAATATTTCAATTTATCATTATCTTTTTCTAATTTCAGTTGATTTATTTTATCCACCCTCTTGTCCTTTTAAAAGCTTTGCTTTGCACTCTTTATATTCCTGCCTTACCGCATCTATATCAAAAGTCAGACTTCCTTGATATTCAAGTGCAAGCTCCAAACAATCGCACCTGGATTCCATATCATCATTAATTTCAAAAATCCTGGACATAAGATAATAAATATCGCCATTTTCATTGTTCTGCGCAACATTAGTCAAAAATTCAAGAGCGCCGTCAATTTCCCCCTGTTTAATCCAAATTTGCACAAGAAGTTTCATTGCACCAAAATCTTTGCTGTTTTTTTCAAGAGTCTTTTTAAGCATAATGATAGCATCGTCGATTCTGTTCAGTTCATAGTAAATCTGCGCAATATTAAAATATGCCCAGGAATAATCGCTTGAAAGCTCAAGAACTTTTTTGTATTCAACAAGTGCAAAATCATACATTTTGAGATTTTTGTATTCTCCTGCCAGATAAAAATGTGCAAAATAATCGCTATAGTTGTATTCAATTGCTTTTTTAAAACATTTTACAGCAGTTTTGTGGTTTTTCTTTTTAGAATACAAAACTCCGATTGAAAAAAAAGCGTTTGCATCTTCGTTTTTAAAAAATATAACTTTTTTAAAATTTTCCATTGCTTTATCAATTTCGCCCATTTTTTCATAGATAAGAGCAAGATTATACAAAAAATCAGGCTCATCAGGTTTAAGCTCAACTGCTTTTTGGTATGCAATTAGCGCGTATTCATCGTTTTTCAATTTTTCCCAACAAATACCTGTATTAAAATATAAATCAGCATCCTCAGGAAATATTTCAAGCAGATATTTAATATGATTTAGGGCAACTTTTTCAAAACCTAAATCAAGGCAAAGCATAATAAGTTCTCTTCTTGCTTGAAAATTTTGAGGGTTTAATTTAATTGTAGTTTGAAGATTTTCAAATTTCTCGCTATCATTCATTTTCTTTGTCTTCAAGTGCTTTATCAAGGTCGAGGTCTATATATTTACCTTCAAATTCCATTTTTTCTTCTTCATAGATTTCGTCTCGGTCTTCGTCTTGAATGATTTTTTCAATTACGATTTGCGCCATATCAAGAGCAACTTTCTTTTTGGTTTCAGGCGCGCATTTTTCAAGCATTTGAATGGCGGTTCTAACTGTGGAATCTATATCATACCAGCGGCAATGCCCTCTTTGTATGCGTCCATCTTCAACAGCAGTCATAATATCTTCTACATTTTCATATTTATTATCTTGGATATTGTGTTCAATAATTACTTTAATTAAATTTAAGGCAACTGCAATTTGTCTTTCATCTGAAGAACTTGCAAGCGTTCTCATAGACATCGATAAAACCGGATCTTTATCATACCATCTAGAAAAATATTGATTTTCCATATTTGCTTTCCTTTTGCTTTGTTTAACTGTTTTTAAAAACCACACCACAGCTAGCTTTTGGCCAATGCCATTCTATTGATTTTTTTTCGCAAACAAGCTTACATGCGCCACATTCCAAACAATTTTCATAAACTACCGTAATTTCATCAAGTTGTTCATTGTATTCATATACATTTGCGGGACATATAAATGTGCAGGTTTTCTCTTTGCAGTTTTTGCATTTTTCTTGGTCCAAGATTAAATGCGATTTACTATCACAATTATACTTGATGTTTGCTAATTTGTCTTGTATTGATTTTTTATTTTTATCGTCATTCATAGTTATTATTTCCCAAAAAGCATATCTAAGGCGCATCTTAGGGCACAGAAGGCATCTTTAAATAATTCCAAAATGTTTCTTTCTTTTATGAAATTTGTTAAGAATTTTCTATATTGCTGACTTTTAGAAATATTATTTGCGCCTGTTATTATTTCAAAAAATTCTTTTATCTTGTTTGGATAATACACAGATATCGAATTTGCTCTTTTATGAAGTAAATTAATTACATTTCTGTATGTGTATAAATCTTTAAAAATAAAAGATTTTTCCAATCTTTTAATATAATTATTCAACATATTTTTGGAAAAGTCATTTTTTTCTATTGCATCAAGCGCCGTTTCACCTGCCAGTTTTCCTGAAATAAGCGCAAAATTAGTTCCTTCAAAATGGACTCCATTTATAAACCCTGCAGCATCGCCTGCGACCATTACACCGTCGGAAACCAGTTTTGGCATATCATAAAAGCCGCCTTCGGGAATTATATGGGCGCTGTATTCAATTGATTTTGTATCTTTGATTAGCTGTGAAATTACAGGATGTTTTTTGACTTCGTCTAAAATATAATTAATATTCAGTTTGTTTTTCTTTAAATCTTCAAGGTTGCATCCGACACCAAGCATTATCGTATCTTTGAATGTGAATAAAAATGTCATCATAAAAAGGTTATTATACTGCTTTAAATTTCCAAAATCCGAACCAAAAAACAGCATATTTTTGCCCGTTGTTCCATCTTCTTTGAGATTAAACCTATCTTCAATTGTTTTTTTATCAAGTTTCAAAGTTTCTTTAATGGTTAAAATAACATCTTTAGGCTCTAAATCTTTTTTTCTTAAACCCGCTTGGCCCAAAAGAATTGTATTTGCCCCATTTGCAATAATTGTTACAGGTGCAAAATATTCTTCCAAT
Source organism: uncultured bacterium (assembly GCA_947428835.1). Classification (GTDB taxonomy): domain Bacteria; phylum Cyanobacteriota; class Vampirovibrionia; order Gastranaerophilales; family Gastranaerophilaceae; genus RUG14156. The sequence goes on from CANENE010000005.1 coordinate 12,562, forward strand.
TCTGTCTTAATACCCACAACTTTCTTATCTTTAATAATTAAAGATGTTACAAGGGTAGAAGGGATATAATAAACACCTTCTTTTTTTGCAATATTCACCATCCAGCTATCTAAATCAAATCTTTTTATAGCAAAAGCATTAGAATCGGCGGGGTTATTATAAGAAATATTAAATACTCCTTCATCATTCAAAAATGCCCAGGTATGATCATTTATAATTCTTTCATAAGGCATATTTTGAATATCATCACAAAAAAGCTCTTCAAGCGCTCTTTTATAGACAGCACCTCCATACATATTTTTTGAGCCCGGGTATTCGCTTCTATCTATCAAAATAACTTTTTTACCGCTCCTTGCAACGGTAATTGCAGCTGCAATACCGCTTGGGCCGGCACCTATAACTATACAATCAACATTATTTATAATTTTATCCATAAATAATATTTTAACCGACAATTTGAAACATTACAATAAGAAAAACGTATTAATTTATACTAAAAAACCCCTCTATATTTCTATAGAAGGGTTTATCTTAATCACAAACAGTCAATTAAAATATAACTGTTAATTCTTCGTTTGGATTTAATGAAGAAGAATTTGAAAGTGATGGAACAATTGTGTAAAGAATTTCATCACCAACTTCATAAATTACGCCGAATGTACCGGAAACTGCAGTTTTAACAAGCCCATAAACGCCTTTTCCAATAGTAACAAATGAGTTACCGAAGCTTGCAGCTCCACGTCCAAGGTGACCGGTAAATGTTTCAACAAATGTATCTGATAATCTGTCGCCGTATTCTTCAAGTCCGTTTCCTGCAATTGCAACAGCTTGTTGGGCAGAACGTCCGGCAACACCAGCAACTCTGGCAGCACCGGTAAATGGTGCACCAAGAATTCTTGCAACGATATTTGGGCTTTTTAGTTTATCAGCAGTTGCAGAAGTCATTTCTTTAGGGAATTTAGCAACACAGTCGCCATTTTTAATTTCTGTAAATTTAACAGTTACGCTTCCTGCGTTATTGCCCAAACCGGGTCTTTGAACTGTAACAACTTCACCATAAACAAGTGAACCAACAGGATAAGTATTACCTTCAATTACAACTTCTTCAGTTGTTTTTGCAGCAAATCTATCGCCGATATTAGAATGTCTTGCATCAACTCTATCTATCATTTTAATTTTGATTGCAACAGGAGTACCTGCAGCGTTGAATGCATCACCTGTAATTTGTCCTTTAGAAGCATATTTTAATCTTAAATCGCTAATTAAAACTGCAACCTGGTGTCTTGAAAGATATGGATTTTCAAGAAGCAATTTTTGATCAGGAAGGTTAGCTGTTAAACCTGAAGCAATAACTTCTTTTGTGCAGCCATATGCCCAAGAAGGTATATTTTGAACAACTTCACCATTGATAGTTGGAGCAGTTCCGTCATTTTCATAAGGAACTTCGATTAATTTAGCAACTGTAGCAAATACTTCTGCTTTAGTGATTGCTTGATCAGGTTTGAATGATTTATCAGGATAACCAATCATAACATCTGCTGCTGTTGCTTTTGAAATTTCAGCATCAGCCCAGTATGAAGTAGTTACATCTGTATATCTTTTGCTGCTTTTAGCATCTTGAATATTTAAACCTTGAGATAGCATATATGCCAATTCACCTCTTGAAACAGGCATTTTGATATCAAAGTTTCTATCACCTTTTTTAACGCTCATTGCATTTAGAAGATCTTTTGCCCAAGCATTAACATATAAATTTTCTTTGTTAGTGAAGCCAACTCTATTTTTTTGTTTAAGAATTTTACCACCGATTCTATAAACATTGTTAGCATCTTTAATTTCTGTAGCATCAGCATTCATCAAAGAAGGGTGAGCATACACTTGTACTTTTTCTTGATCGCATTTAGCCATTGCTAAATTACAGCCCAAAAATAAAGCTAACGTAACCGATAGAGCTTTTGCACTTTTTTTCATAAAACATACTCCTATTCCTATTGTTGTATAACTTATACCAACATTTTATTAAGCTCATTATCTTATGATAAATCAATTTAGTCAAGGGAAATTTATAAATTTTAATAGGGCCAAACATAATACATATGTATGAAATAGAGCCAATTTAATTATGATATACTATCTTTGTTAAAAGCATAAAGGACAATAGAAATGAACATAAGTTTATATAGCGAAAACGGCAGTTCCGATTTAAAAAATTTAATACATCTTGATGATGAAACACAGCTTCGCGAATTTGATTTAAGTGAACTTGAAAACTACAAACAATATAACCCTTCTTTAATGATTTTAGATATGGAAAAAGATAAAGTCAGAGAATTTTGTGCCGTAAGAAAACTTGAATGTTCCGTTTTGGTGGTTGTGGATGAAATCCCCCAAAATTTGACAGTCAGAGCTCTAACATACGACTATATTAAAAAAGAAATCAATGAAACCGAGCTAAATGTCAGAATAAAAGCCCTTTTGAAAACATATGAAACAAAGAAAAATCTTGTTAAATCAGCTATTTGCGATGAATTAACAGGATTATACAATAGGAAATACCTTCATCATAGATTGGATGCTGAAATTTCCCGTGCAAAACGTTATGGCACTCCATTATCAGTATTATTACTTGATATAGACTACTTCAAAATCGTAAATGATATGTACGGTTATGACTGGGGCGATATTTTGCTTAAAAAAATCGCTCAAATGTTAAGTGCATTAGTTAGAAAAGAAGATGTATTGACCAGATACGGCGATGAGGAATTTATTATTGTTCTTCCTGAAACCACAGAAGCGCAGGCTATGATATTTGCGGAACGTTTCAGAAAAGATGTTGAAAAGATGGAATTTATTCCCGCAAATGAGCAAGAACGCCATCCGATTACAATTTCGGGTGGAATAAGCGCATATCCTTATATGGAAGAAGTTGAAGAAAATTCAAATACAGTAATAAGATACGCGGAACACGCTTTATATCACGCTAAGCAATCAGGTAAAAATAAAATCGTCGAATTTTCAAAAATGAACCCGGGATGCTAAAATGAGCTTGTCTACTACTCTAACCAAAAGAATTATCCCTTGTTTAGATGTTAAAGACGGCTATACCGTTAAAGGGGTCAACTTTGAAAACCTTGTTGAAGTAGCAGATCCTGTTGAACTTGCTAAAAAATATAGCAGCGAGGGCGCAGATGAGCTTGTTTTTTTGGATATAACAGCAACAAATGAAAAAAGAAAAACAATTGTAGAACTTGTCCAACAAATAAGCAAAAATATCTTCATACCATTTACGGTAGGAGGCGGCATAAGTTCGCTTGATGATATCAAAGCTATTTTAAAAGCAGGAGCGGATAAGGTTTCTATTAATTCAGCAGCAGTTAAAAACCCCGATATCATTAAAGAAGTTTCCGATTATTTCGGGCGCCAATGCATTGTTGTAGCGCTTGATGCTAAAAAAATCGATAATGATTTTTATGTTTTTATTAACGCAGGAAAGAAAAACACAGGAATTTTAGCTCTTGATTGGGCAAAAAAAGTTGAAAATTTGGGAGCAGGCGAGATTTTACTTACTTCAATGGATTATGATGGCACCAAAAAAGGCTTTGATATTGAACTTAATAATTTAATTTCATCTAATGTCAATATTCCCGTTATCGCATCAGGCGGTGCCGGAGCAGATGCAGCGCATTTTGCAGATGTATTTAATAAAACAAATGTTGATGCGGCTCTTGCTGCTTCGATTTTCCATTTTGATGAGCTTCCGATTCCAAAATTGAAACAAGAGCTTGTTGAAGCAGGGATTAACGTAAGAAACTAAGATATATATTTTTGGATTGCCACGTCAGGCTTCGTCTTGCTCGCAGTGACGTATTTAAATAACAAAAGACCGCAAGCTTTTGCCTGTGGTCTTTTTTGGTTTATGAAATAAATTTAAGCTATTTCATCAATTCGCCAACTGCTTTATATACAGCCATTCTATTTGCTGCATCTTTTTCTGCTTGGCTATAAAGAGCTTCTGCAGCTTCAGGGTTTGTTTTGAGCAGTGATTTATAACGGCCTTCGGATTTGATGAAGTCTTGATAGCTTCCTTTTGGATCTTTAGCATCCCAAGTAAACGGATTTTCATTTGCCGGGTTGTATCTGTATAGCGGGAAGTATCCTGCTTCAACGGCACGTTTTTGTTCTGTTTGGGTCTTGCTCATATCGATACCGTGTGCGATACAAGGAGCATAAGCAAATATGATAGATGGACCATCATAGCTTTCAGCTTCTTGGAATGCTTTTAAGGTTTGCATTCTATCGGCACCTAATGCAACGGATGCTACATACACATAACCATAAGACATAGACATTAAGCCCATATTTTTCTTATATGTAGGTTTGCCGCCTGTAGCAAATTTTGCAACAGCACCGGTTGGAGTCGACTTAGAAGCTTGACCGCCTGTGTTTGAATAAACTTCTGTATCAAGAACTAAGATATTTACGTTTTTGTTTTGAGCAAGAACGTGGTCGATACCGCCGTAGCCGATATCATTTGCCCAACCGTCACCGCCTATAATCCAAATTGATTTATCTGTAAAGTAATCTTGAAGTTCTTTAACTTTCGCTAAATCAGGACACCCGCAATCTGCATATTTTGCAAGAACTTCTTTCACTTTATTTTGAGCACTCAAAGCTTCATCTGTTTTTGAATTTTCAAAGTGAGCCATAGCTTCGTTTAGCGCTTCTTTTAAGTCAGATGGAGTCTTATCATTTTCAAGAACTTTTTGAACATATTCTTTTAAAAGTTCTCTATTGGAGTCAACTGCCAGTCTCATACCAAAACCAAATTCAGCGTTATCTTCAAATAATGAATTAGCCCAAGCAGGACCGCGGCCTTCTTTTGTTTTTGTATATGGGATAGTTGGGAAAGTTCCCGAATAAATTGAAGAACATCCTGTAGCATTTGCAACGATTGCGTTTTCACCAAATAACTGTGAAACCAATTTAACATAAGGAGTTTCGCCACAACCTGCACAAGCGCCTGAAAATTCAAATAATGGTTTTCTAAGCATTGCGCCTTTGATTGTTTTTGTTGTATTTTTACCCATAACGTTATCAGGAAGTGCATCAAAGAATTTTTCATTAACGACTTCGCAAGCGTCAACTTCTTTTTCAATAGATGACCAGGTAAGTGCCGGTTTTTCAGGGTTTTTGTTAGCAGGACATTGGTCTAAGCAAACACCGCAACCTGTACAATCCTGACAATATACCTGAACTTTGAATTTTTCATCGGCTAAAGCCGGTTTAGCATCAATTGTATTGAATGATTCAGGAGCATTTGCTAAATCTTTTGATTCGATTAATTTAGTTCTAATTGCAGCGTGAGGACAAGCAGAAGCACAAATACCGCATTGGATGCAGTTTTCACTGTTCCAATGAGGAACTCTTGGGGCGATTCCTCTTTTTTCTAAACATGCTGTTCCTGTCGGGATAACACCGTCGTTGCTCATAGCAGAAACAGGAATATCATCGCCTTTTTGTCTCATAGAAGGTTCAATGATTTTCTTTGCAAATTCTGAAGCGTTTTCAGGCAACAATTGAACTTCATCTATGCATCCTGCAGCTTCAAGAGAAGCAGGAATAACAACTTCTTCTGTTGCATTTACTGCTGCATCAATTAAAGCAAGGTTCATATTAACAACGTCATCGCCTTTTTTCTTAAAGGTCTTTTTGGTCATTTCTTTCATACCTTCAAGAGCTTGTTCAAAAGGAATAATTCCTGAAACTTTGAAGTAAGCTACCATCATAACGGTGTTTGCACCTTTACCTCTTAGCCCCGGTTGTTCTTTGATAAGTTTTTCAGCATCAACATTATAGAATTTGATTTTCTTATCAATGATTGTTTTTTGCATATCGCGGGTTAAGTGGTTGAAAGCTTCTTCTTTTGTATATGGTGAATTCAATAAGAATGTTCCGCCTTCTTTAATACCTTTTAAAAGGTCATATCTTCCGATATAAGCATGAGCTGAACATGATACAAAATCAGGAGCTGTAATTAAATATGTTGATTTAATTTGTTCATCACCAAATCTTAAGTGTGAAACAGTTACACCGAATGATTTTTTAGAGTCATATGCAAAGTATGCTTGAGCATCTTTGTTTGTATATTGACCAATAATTTTAATTGAATTTTTATTGGCACCAACAGTACCGTCTGAACCCAAGCCCCAAAACATGCAGTTTGTAGTACCTTTTGGTTCTGTAACGATGTGTTCGTCTATTTTTAAAGATTTGTGTGTAACGTCATCTTCTATACCTACTGTAAATCCGTGGAAGCCATTGTTTGCAACGTGTTTATAGATTGCAAGAACCATTGAAGGTGTAAATTCTTTAGAAGATAAACCATAACGGCCTCCGATTACTTTAATATCTTTGCCGGCCAGTGCTGCAACAACATCCATAAATAATGGTTCACCGATTGAACCCGGTTCTTTTGTTCTATCTAATACCGCAATACGTTTAGTCGAAGCAGGAAGTGCTTCATTAAAGCGTTTAACATCAAATGGTCTGTATAATCTTACTTTAACTAAACCATATTTAGTGCCTCTTGTGGAGTTTAGGTATTCGATTGTTTCTTCGATAGTTTCGCAAGATGAACCAATTGAAACAATAACGTCAGTTGCATCAGGTGCTCCGACGTAATCGAACGGATGATATTGTCTGCCTGTAATTTTAGCAACTTTATCCATATATTCTTGAACAATATCAGGTACGGCATCATAGTATTTATTAACAGTTTCTCTGCCTTGGAAATATACGTCAGTATTTTGTGCGCCGACCTTACAAATTGGTTGTTCAGGTCTTAAAGCGCGATTTCTGAATTCTTCAATATATTTTGGTTCAACAAGACTCTTAATATCATCATAAGAAATTTCTTCAATTTTATGAATTTCATGGGAAGTTCTAAAACCATCAAAGAATTGCAAGAAAGGAACTTTTGCTTTATATGTGGAAAGGTGTGCAACAAGTGCCATATCCATTTCTTCTTGAACTGAATTAGCAGCAAGCATAGCATATCCTGTATTTCTGCAACCCATAACGTCTGTATGGTCACCAAAAATAGCAAGTGATTGAGCAGCTAGCGCACGAGCTGTTACATGGATAACGTGCGGCAGCATTTCACCTGCAACCTTGTGCATAACAGGAATCATAAGCAACAAACCTTGAGAAGCTGTATAAGTAGAGGTTAAAGAACCTGCTGCAAGTGAACCGTGAACAGCACCTGCTGCACCGGCTTCTGATTGCATTTCAGCAACTTTTACAGTTTTTCCCCAAATGTTTTTCTTGCCTTGAGATGCCCATTCATCAACCCATTCACCCATTGTAGAAGATGGTGTGATAGGGTAGATTGCAGAAACTTCGCTTAGAGCATAGGCCACATGGGCTGCTGCATAATTACCGTCAACAGTAATTGTTTTTTTTGTCATGTTTCATATCTCCCTTTTATTTACTTATAACTGATTGTATTATTTAAATTTTTTCTATATCAGAACTTGTCTGAATACCTTCTTTTATTTTCTTTTGTGCAACTTTAGTGTTGTTTATGGTTGCATTTCCTGCAATACAGCCGCCTTCGCAGCACATAACTTCTATTAAATTGCACCCTTCTTCACAAGTGCCACAGGTTGCATATTGCTTTAATTGTTTAATTGAATCTTTGTTTAAGCCATTAATAACTAAAGGCTTTACAGCATCTTCATTTTGAAGAGCTTTTTTAACAGCTCCCGCAACTCCGCCTGAGACACCAAAGTTTCTTGCTTGTTTTGAACTTTCTTTTTCATATTGAGTCTCATCCATCTCTGAAACTTCTATTTTTTTAGCAACAAAAAGTGCACCAAGCTCTTCAAAGCTCATTACATAATCAACATTTTCATTTTCAAAACCTTCTGCACGCTTTGCTACACAAGGTCCTACAAATACTGTCACAGCATCCGGCATTTGTTTTTTTATAATTTCTGCTGTGTAGTATAGAGGTGTTTTAGTGTCTGAAACAAAAGGTTTAATTTCATTGAGGTGTTTTTTGACCAGCTGAATGTAGCCTGCGCAGCAAGAAGTTGTCATAAATTTTTTGCCGGCTTCCATTCGCTCAATAAATTCTTTTGCTTCATTAGCTGTTGTAATATCTGCACCTTGCGCAACTTCATAAACATCAAAAAAACCTGCCTTCAATATAGCAGATTTCATTTGATACAAATTACCTCTGAATTGTCCTAAAATAGCAGGAGCAATCATTGCAACCACTTTTTTACCTTGTTTCATAGCCTTTAAAATATCAATTATCTGGCTTTTTTCATGAACTGCTCCAAAAGGACAAGCAGAGATGCATTTGCCGCAGCTTATACATTTATCAAAGTCAATTTTAGCAAGTCCTGTTTCATCTTTTTTCATAGCTCCTACAGGACAAGCTTCTTCACAAGGAACTGTTAATTTAACAATTGCATGATACGGGCAGGCTTTAATACACATGCCGCATTTTTTACATTTTTCGTTATCAATTTTAGAATGGCCGTCTTTAACTTCAATTGCGCCAAATTTACAAGTTTTTTCGCAAGGTCTTGCAACACATCCTTTACAAAGGTCTGTAACATAGATTGTGTTTGGAACACAGCCCTTGCAAGCCTGTTGCACAACGGTTAGATTTTTGCCGCTGATTTCTTCTCTGTCTTGGGCGCCTTTAGCATATGTTGAAAGTGAAATTCTTTCATCATCTTCTTCAAGAGGGAAGCCTAAATCCGCTATAATTCTATTTTTAAGAATAGCTCTTTCTTTATAAATGCAGCATCTATAGGGAATTTCAGAACCTACAGGGCGCATATCATAAGGGATTAATCTTGTGTTTTCGGGGAAATTATCGGACAAGTATGCTTCAATAAGTTTTGTCATTGTTTCTTTTTTAATATCGATATATTGGCTGTTATTGTTCAATTAATCTCTCCTAAATCCTCTATTATTCTTAACAGTAATGTAGCACAAGCATAATTATTTAACAACAATAATGCCCCTTTGAAATATTAAGATTTTCTAAATTTTTCAGTAAAAAATTTCAAGTGAACGACTTAAAATTCCATTGATATGAGCAATTAAAATTCCATAGTTTATAATAGACACATTCTTTTCTTTTGCCTTTTCAATTCTTATTTTCATTTCCTTTTCGTTTAGCATACAGCCGCCACAGTGGATTATTAAATCATATTTTTCAATATTTTGGCTAAATTCGCCTCCTGATGAAAATTCAAAATTAAAGGTTTTATTTGTATGCTTTTGAATCCAATTCGGGATTTTGACGGATCCTATGTCATTGCATTGTCTGTGGTGTGTACAGCCTTCTGAAATCAATATATTTGCGCCATTTTGAAGATCGGATAGTTTTTCAATTCCTTTTATTAAGGTTTCTAATTCCCCTTTATATCTTGCAAAAAGAATTGAAAAAGACGTCAAAAAGATGTCACTATCTACAATATCTTTTATTTTATTAAAAACCTGCGAATCGGTTATAACAAGCTTAGGTTTAGTTTTGAGATTATTTAGTATTTGCTTTAATTGCTCAGGTTGAACACATATAACTGAATTGTGATTTTCAAGAAGCTCTTTTAAAACCATCTGTTGCGGCAAAATAAGCCTTCCTTTAGGGGCAGATTCATCAATTGGAATAACAAGAATAATTGTATCATCAGAGCTTATTTTATCAGTTATAATTGGTTTATTTTTTTCTTTTTTGATTTTTTCAATTAATTTGCCTGTCATTTCTTTTAAAGATGAAATATTTGTTTTATCTACAGCGCTTACTATAATTTCATTTTCTTTAAGCGATAGAGCTTCTTTCGACAAATCAGACTTATTATAGGCGACAATATAGGGGATGTTTTTGGTTTTTAGTTTTTCAATAATTTCAATATCTTTTTTATTTATGCCTTTTAAACTATCTATAACTACAATTGCAATGTCTGTTTTATCTAAAATTTCATTTGTTTTGGCTTGTCTTAAAATACCAAGCTCGCTTTCATCATCAAGTCCTGCTGTATCTATTGCAACAACCGGACCATAGGGAACAAGCTCCATAGTTTTTTTGACAGGATCTGTTGTTGTTCCTTTTTTTGATGAAACAATAGAGACATTTTGTCCTAAAAATGCATTTATAAGGCTTGATTTACCTGCATTCACACAGCCAAAAAAAGCTATATGAAATCTGTTTGCAATTGGAGTTTGTGATAAATTCATATTAAAACCTGAAATCTCTTTCTCCCTGATCAATTTTTGTAAGATTATTCTTTAAGGTTTCTTTTAATGCTTCGTTTTTCAAATTTTCAAGGTAATTTTTAATTAAAGCTTCGCCTGTTTTTTTAGTATCAGCACTTGCATAGTCTTCAAGAAATTCTTTCAAGGTAATAATAGCATTAGGAGCACAGCAGTTTTGAATTTGTCCTGTTTTACAAAGTTTCATAAATCTATCGCCCGTTCTACCTTCTCTATAGCAGGCTGTACAGAAAGATGGGATAAATCCAAGTTTCATCAGCCAATTAACTACCTCATCAAGGCTTCTTTGGTCAGATACATCAAATTGCTCTGTATCAGTGGGGCGCTCGGTTTGGCTATAGCCTCCGACACTTGTTCTTGATGCGCCTGAAATCTGTGTTACACCAAGCTCTAATAGTTCGCGCCTAATTTGTTCAGATTCTCTTGTTGAAATAATTAGCCCCGTATATGGAACAGAAATTCTAATTAGGGCAGTGAGTTTTTTAAATATGGTATCATCAATGCCGTTATCAAAGGCATTTGGGTCAATATCGTCGGCCTTTTTAATTCTAGGGACAGAAATTGTATGAGGCCCTATGCCAAAAACACTTTCTAAATGCTCAGCGTGCATTAAAAGACCTGCAAGTTCATATTTGTATCTTTCAAGACCAAATAAAACTCCTAAACCAACATCATCAATTCCGGCTTCAAGGGCTCTGTCCATAGCTTCTGTATGATAAGCATAATTGTGCTTTGGACCTGACGGATGAAGTTTTTCATAAGCTTCCTTATGATAAGTTTCTTGAAACAAGATATAAGTTCCAATTCCTGCTTCTTTTAGCTTTTTATAGTTTTCAACGGTAGTTGCTGCGATATTAACATTTACCCTTCTTATGGCGCCATTTTTATGTTTAATTGAATAAATAGTTTTGATGCTGTCTAAAATATATTCGATGGGGTTATTTTTAGGGTCTTCTCCTGATTCTATTGCAAGGCGCTTATGCCCCATATCCTGAAGAGCAATAACCTCTTTTTTAATTTCGTCTTGCGAAAGTTTCTTTCTTGGAATGTGCTTATTTTGCATATGATAGGGGCAATATATACAACAATTTGTACAATAATTTGAAAGATACAAAGGCGCAAAAATTACAATTCTGTTTCCATAAAATGCCTGTTTTATTTCACGCGCAAGATTGAAGATTTTATTCCAAACGGTTTCATCAACGCAAGCAAGCAAAAGACTTGCACTTCTATGAGATAAACCTTTTGCATGGGTTTCATTGCCTATTTTATATGGCTTTGCTTCATCTATAATTTTATTGATGAGTTCAAGGTTATTTTTATTCTCTTCGGCCCATTTTAAGCTTTCAAGAATTTCTTCGTGGTTAATAAATTCAGATGCTGTTTTAGAACTTTTATTGTACATTTTTGGCCTTTTTTACAAATTTTTAAGATGTAAAAAATCGTGCCTTTTATACTTTAGGTAAGTATGAATTTCAGGCACGATTTTTAAATTAGTAATTATTCAACGATAATTGCGCTAACAGGGCAGCTTGCAGCAGCTTCTTTTACGCCATCAACATTAGCATCAACTGCAGCTTCATTTACAACGGCTTTATCTTCAATTGAAAATACGGCATCGCACATTGCTTCGCAAGCACCGCATCCTACACAAGAATCTTCAATAGTAACTTTCATTTTGTTCTCCTTTAATAATTTTTTTTTCAACTCTTATATTGTATGTTAAACAAAAAATAAAACCAACCGTTAAAAACAAAATTATTTTGAAAAATCTGTATAAGAACCTGTTTTTTTATTTGAAAAAGTTGTGTGTAAAAGTTTGTGTGCAAGTTCAGACCCCGGTTTTTCAAGATATTTTTCATAAAGCTTTATAATATCAGGGTTTTGATGGGAATTTCTGATAGGCAAAGCTTCATCTTCTTTGTATAATCCGATTGAACGTTTGACTTTGGTTTGAGAATCCTTACAACCGCTTGGCTGTCCGCCGCCATTTATGCAGCCGCCCGGGCATGCCATAACTTCAAGCATCTGAAAATCTGCAGTTCCTTTTATTACTTCTTGAACAGCTTTTTCTGCTTCAACAAGAGTGGAAACTACTCTGATTTTAACTTTTTTGCCTTTGATATCAATTTGAGCTTCTTTAGAACGGGAATGCTCATCGACCCCTCTTAGAGCAACTATATTGATATCGTCCAGGTTTTCGCCTGTAATCATATTATAAGCGGTTCTAACTGCGGCTTCTGCAACACCTCCTGAAGCGCCAAAGATTGTACCGCCACCGGAGTATGTTCCAAACGGAGAATCTGCTTCAATTTCTTCAAGTTTGTCGAAATCAATTCCCTGGCTTTGGATTAATTTTGCAAATTCATAGGTGGTTAAAACATAATCAGTTTGACCCAACAATTCGTCTCTATTTGCTTCATATTTTTTAGCTGTACAAGGCATAACAGAAACCACTCTTATGTTTTCTTTAGTATAGCCTTCATATTCTTTAGGAAGAATTCTTTTCATAACGGCAGAAAGCATACCTTGAGGCGATTTAGCACTGGATAAGTGATTTAGCATATCAGGATGCTTCAATTCCATATATCTAACCCAGGCAGGACAGCAAGAAGTAAATAAAGGAAGGTTTTCGCCTTTTGATACTCTTTCAACAAATTCGTGTGCTTCTTCCATAATTGTTAGGTCTGCTGAAAAATTTGTATCAAAAACAAGATTAAAGCCTATTTTTTTGGCTGCCGCATAAATCTTTTTGATTGAATTATCACCGGGTTTTAAGCCAAACATCTCGCCAAGAGCCACACGAACAGATGGCGCTATTTGAATAACGGTTTTGATATTATAATCACAAAGAGCATCCATAACCTCTGATATATTTGGTTTAACAGTCAGTGCTCCGGTCGGGCAGACGCTCACACATTGCCCGCAATTTACACAGTCAACTTCTGCCAAATTATATCCTGCCATAGGCTGAATCTGGGTGTCTGCTCCTCTTTTAGAAAAACCCAAAACGCCAATTCCTTGAAATTCACTGCAAGCTCTAATACAAGCCCCGCACAGGATGCATTTGCTCATATCTCTTGAAATGGAAAGACTTGAATTATCGATTTTAGGAAAATCTTCTTCTTTGATTTTTTCGTATCTGATTTCTGTTATTCCGTATTCAAGAGCGAATTTTTGCAAATCACAGCTTCCTGATTTAGTACACAAAGTACATTCCCTGTTGTGTCTTGCTAAAAGCAGTTCTATAACATTTTTTCTGATTTTTCTGATTTCGGTTGTATTGGTTCTAATTTGCATCCCTTCTTTAGGTGGAAGCGTGCAGGCAGCTTGAATACCTCGGCCGACTTGTTCTACAACACACATTCTACAAGCACCATAGAATGTTAAATCTGGGCGATAACATAAGGTTGGAATATTAATCCCGGCGTGCCTTGCAACTTCAAGAACATTTTTTTCATCTGTAAATCCAACTTCTGTGTCGTTTATAAAAAGAGTTTTTTTATCTGTCATTTTATATAAATCCTTTAACTGTTTTATTCTGTTACAATTGCCTTAAATGGGCATCCGCTCTGGCAAGCCCCGCATTTGATACATTTGTCTTGATTTATTGTATGCGGGTTTTTAACACTGCCTTCGATTGCTCCAACAGGGCAGTTTCTTGCGCATTTTGTACAGCCTTTGCATAAATCTTCTTTGATTTTATAGGTTTTAAGAGCGCTGCACACGCCTGCAGGGCATTTTTTATCTTTAATGTGTGCAATGTATTCATCTTTGAAATATTTCAAAGTGGATAAAACAGGATTTGGAGCAGATTTACCAAGGCCGCAAAGCGAGCCTAATTGAACAACTTGAGCAAGTTCTTCAAGTTTGTCCAAATCTTCCATAGTTCCTTGACCTTTTACGATACGCTCCAGTATTACAAGCATATTTTTGGTGCCTTCTCTGCAAGGAACGCATTTTCCACAGGATTCGTTTTTGGTAAAATTCATAAAAAATCTTGCGACTTCGACGATACAAGTGTCTTCATTCATAACAACAAGACCGCCTGAACCAACCATAGCGCCGACACTTTTTAACGCGTCATAGTCCATAGGCAAATCAAGATGTTCTTCAGTTAAACAACCACCCGACGGGCCTCCTATTTGAACGGCTTTGAATTTTTTGCCGCCTCTTATTCCGCCTCCGATATCAAAAACAATTTCTCTTAAAGTTGTATCCATAGGTACTTCAATAAGACCTGTGTTATTTACTTCGCCTGTAAGGGCAAATGTTTTTGTACCTTTAGATTTTTCCGTTCCCATTGAAGCAAACCAATCTGCTCCTTTTATGATTATTTGAGGAACATTTGCAAATGTTTCAACATTATTTAAAAGAGTCGGTCGTTTAAACAGACCACATTCAGCCATGTGAATGTTTTTGGGTCTTGGCATACCGCGCTCACCCTCAATGGAGGCAATAAGAGCTGAAGATTCGCCGCAAACAAATGCACCTGCCCCTTCTCTTATGTGGATTTTGAGGCTAAAATCGGTTCCTAGGATATTTTTTCCAAGAAGATTTTTTTCTTCTGCCTGATCAATTGCCATCTGCAAGCGCTTAACTGCAAGCGGGTATTCAGCTCTAACATAAATATATGCTTCATCAGAACCTACTGCAAAAGCTGCTATTGCCATACCTTCAAGGAGCCTGTGGGGGTCGGATTCCATAACGCTTCTATCCATGAAAGCACCGGGATCACCTTCATCTCCATTACAGATAACATAGGACTTTCCGCCTTTATGTTTTGAAACAGAGCGCCATTTTTTACCTGTCGGAAATCCGCCGCCGCCGCGGCCCCTGAGCCCTGAATTTTCAATTTCTGTAATAACACCATCAGGGTCATTTTTTTCTAAAACTTTTACAAGTGCTTCATAAGCGCCAAGCGCTATTGCTTCATCTATGCTTTCAGGATTCAGATGACCGCAATTCATAAGAGCTGTTCTTGTTTGTTTTTTATAGAAATTAATTTCGCTGCTATCAACAACTTTTTTATTCAAAGCAGGGTCAACATATAGAAGCCTTTCGACTATAGTATCGTTTTTGAGTGATTCAAATATTTCTTCAACATCATCTGCTTTAACGTGGACATAGGCAAGCTTTTTGTCGGGAACTACAACAAAACAACCCTTTTCACAAAAACCCATACAACCGGTTGGAACAACGCTCATTTTTGCTTCTTTAGTTAAAGCGCCTGTTTCTACTCCAAGTTCGTTGAATTTTTCGATTATTTTTAAGGCACCATTTGCGCTGCAGCCTGTGCTTGTACAAACTAAAACTCTTAAGCCTTGTTTTTTAATATTTTCTTGTGCAATCTTTTTTTCGTTTTCAATTTTTTTTATTAAGCCTGTTTGTGTTATCATTATTCGTCCTCTTTCAATAGTGTGTCTATAATTATTGATATCGCAGCAGGTGTCATTTGAGGATATACCTTATCATTTATTACAACCGCCGGAGCAAGACCGCAAGCACCAAGGCAGCTAACGGTTTCTATCGAAAATAGTCCGTCTTTTGTTGTCATTCTTCCTTTTTCAAGAGGGATTTTTTTCTTGATTTCTTCTAAAACAGGCATTGAGCCTCTAACGTGGCAGGCAGTTCCGTCGCAAACTTTGATTTCGTATTTGCCTTTAGGCTCCAAGCTAAATTGAGCATAAAAGGTGATTACTCCGTATACTGAAGCCGGGGAAAGTCCTTCAATTTTATCTCCAACATAAGTTATGATATCTTGCGGAAGATATTTATAGATTGATTGGATTTTTTGCAAAATCATAATCAGATTTGTTTTGTCGTAGCCGAAGCTTTCAAGAATTTCATCTATTTGATGAAAATCAATTTTGGTTTTTGTTTCTGCGCTCACTTTAATTTTCCTTTTTGAATAACAACACTAATTTTATAATAGTATAATTGGGATATTTAATCAAATGTTTAAGCGCACTATAAAATTTTTACAGGTTTTTTATATGTAATATCAATCATAAACGAGGAACGAAAGATGAGAATTAATCCCATAAATACTTCAATACCGTTTAACGGCAGGGTTGTAATGAATAAAATGAAGATTACCAATGAAATTGCAAGCTGTCCAAAAGCTGCACGGGAAAGTTTGATTGGAAATATAAATTCCCTTAAAGCAAGACTTGAACAAAATACTCCCGAGTGGAAAACATTCAATATAGAATTTTACCACGATGTTTCTTGGGATAGTCAATATAGCCCGACTTACTACCAAGGTATAATTCGTGTAAAAGACGAAAATGGCGAAAGTGAAGTAAAATCCTTTGACCTTGGACAATTAGGCGGCAAATTTTTAGCAAACCGCAATTTTGTTCCAGATGGAAAAACAATTTGGCATAAAGGCTTTGAAGAAATCACAGAAAAATTAATAAACAAACAATATACATATTCGCAAAATTTGTCCGAAAAAGGCAATTTTTCACAAGAGGTTCGAGAAATTACAGATAGAATTGAAGATAGAGATGAAAGAATTATAATAGATAAAGAAGAAATAGCTTATGCCATTATAGGAGCTGTTCAGTCACTTAATGACGGCGAAAAAGAAAATGAGCTTAAATGTGCAATAATTGATAATATTAACACTCTAACCAAAAGAATAGAAGAAAGTACATCACCTTTAAAAAAATATAAAATTATTCCAAGTGGTGGATTTTGCAGTGATTTTAAATGCTGCTACCATTTTGGTATGAAAGTTGATGCATTGGATACATCTAATGAATATTTTTCAAAAGATATAGTAATTGCTGATGTTGATATGGATGATAATTGGAAACTTAAAAATATCGCAACAGGGCAAGATATTTGGGATCGCTTGTTTAAAGGTTTAACCGAAAAAGTGCTTTGGGATGGCTACCATCATCTTCCTTTTGAAAATGATTAAACAGAAAGAAATATTTTCATGAAATTGCAGTAAGATTTTTGCTAATCTTTTTTTCTTTGTAATATGATATTGATTATGGAGGAATGTCCGAGAGGTTTAAGGTGCAAATCTCGAAAATTTGTGTGAGGGAAACTTCACCGTGGGTTCGAATCCCACTTCCTCCGTTTTTTGTTTGTTGAAATTATGTTCAGTGTATTTTGTGAGGCATTTGGATTATGGCGGGCAGTTGTATTATTTGGAAAAGTTGGCTATATATCGAGGTTTAAGGGGTCGGAAATAATCAAACTAAGTGTCAAACAAAACGGTTAAATGACTCTTTTGATGGCCTGACAGAAAGTTGTATTATTTTGGCAACTTGGGTTTAAAACGAGAGTATTCCTGTTTTTCGGCTCACGTAGGGGCTTTGACAAATAGTTTGATTATTTCGGCAGTGACCGTTTTGAGATTTATCCAAATTTGCCGGTATTTTTATTGATACAAAACCAACACAATGCTCGTACGGCTATTATTGGGAATTTATAAAGTAAGGATAGCTATAATGAATGCATAACATTACTAATAATGAACCACTACAATGGGCTTAAAAAAGCCACGTTAGATAATTGGGATGGCGTTGCTTATATTGGAGAACGCAAACATATCACTGTAATGCAAAAAATAGAACAATTGAGCTATCCGGGTATTTATTTTTTCATAGGTAATGACAAAGAAACCAATGAAAATATTTCATACATTGGAAAAAGCAGTAATATTGCAAGCAGACTACAAACCCATAATTCAGACAGAAATAAAGACTGGTTTGAAAAATTTATAGTTTTCACATCTAAAAATGGCGATTTGAACAGCAGCCACGCAGAATATCTTGAGGCAGACTAACAGATATGTATATGCCTAGAGTGCAAGGATTCAGGAAAAAGGCTCTTACGTTAATAAACACCTTAATCTTTTAGAATTTTAAATACAGGCGAAGAAAAACCAACCAAGCGAATATCAAATCAACCTGATGCAATTTTTACAATGAATTTAAAAAGAAACCATAAAGATAAATCTGCAAGCATCGCGATTACTGCAAACGGCTACAAACTAATAAAAGGATCTTATGTTGCCAAAGATGAAGTACCGTCGTTTTTGAAAATGTCAGCTTATAAAAAAGAAACGAACTTGTTGAAAAGGCTTATTGCAAGATAATGGCGATGTTTGTATAGCAAGAGAAGATATCTATTTTAAATCTCCGTCAGGAGCTTCAGATGTTGTTTCACGAAGCAGTACAAACAGCAGAATTGAATGGAAACTTAAAAATGGTACAACATTAAGTGAATTTGAGCAAAATCAGTAAATAAAACATAAAACAAACCTTAAGACCTGAATTTATAACCCTATTGTATTGTTATAAGGCGTATAGAACAAAAAGTGTATATCATATAGCATAAATGTATACAAAAATATGATGAGAATACACTAAAAATCAAAGTTGGCGAGTTAATTGCCAAAAAAAGAAGAGCCAATAAAATGTCTCAGGAAACTTTGGCAGAAAAATTAGATATTCATATTAGAACTATTGGTAAAATTGAGCATGGAAAAACGTTTCCAACTGCTGACACATTCTGTAAATTAAGTGTTTTATTCAATATGCCTATTAAATCATTTTTTGAATTTGATGAATCTGAATAAGTAAATAAGACAGATTTGAATACTTTTATAGATAAATTACAAAATAGTGATAATGATTTTATTAAATTATATCTGAATATTATCGATTTTATTAATTTGAAATGTTATAAGTAGTTCTATATAAAATTTTTTCCGGCATTATAGGCATTTTCTAAATCTTTTGGGAAGACTTCTTCATGTTGTTTTATTTTGTCTTCAATATCCCATCTCTTATCATCATATTTTGAATAATCGTGGTACTGAAATGTATTGAATGCACAAATTCTTCTCGGTTTTTCATAAATATGGGTAATCCAATTTTCAAAAAAGCCAATAGGAGCAGAATTGTTTTTACCTATATATTGATTTAAAAAAGTATTTTCATCAACATTCATTGTGTACATTGCCGCCGTTTTTAATTTTTTAGGTGGAATTGGTGTATATTGTTTATCAAATCTTACAAACGGATAAACAAGTCTTTCTATAAACATTTTCATAACGCCTGATACATCACCAAAATAAATAGGAGTAGCAAAACAAATTCCATCTGCAAGAGAAACTTTCTTTAATATTTCTTTCAATTCATCGGGGTATGAACAGAAACCATAGTTCTTACCGTTTTTTAATTTACAAGCTGAACAAGCCCTGCAACCTTTAAAATCAACATCATAAAGATTTATTATTTCAGCACATCCTCCGACATCAACTACTCCTTGAGCAAAACTTTCGCATAGTTTAGATGTGTTCCAATTCTTTCTTGGTGATCCGTTTATAATATAAATTTTTTTTGTCATTAATATCTCCTTTCTTTTTATTTCTTAATTTTATTCAATATTATATTTATTACAAGTATTTACTTTTTTGTAATATACTATATAAAAAGATAGAATTGTGGAAAATAATGAAAAATAAACTTGAAAAATATAATTGTCCGCTTGGTTTAACTCTTGGGGTTATTGGTGGGAAATATAAAGTGATGATTATATGGTTTTTGTATCAGAATAAAATTTTAAGATATAATGAACTGCAAAAAACAATCAAAGATATTACACCAAAGATGTTAATTTCACAATTAAGAGAACTTGAAGATGATGGAATAATTGATAGAAAAGTATATCCTGTTGTGCCGCCAAAAGTTGAATATTCTTTAACTGCAAAGGGTGAAAGTTTGATTCCGATTTTACTTGAATTAAGGAAGTGGGGTGAAAAGTATGGAGAATAGATTCTTATATAAATATATTCTTGTAAGTTTTTTTGTAATTGTTGTTATACCCTGTTGTTTAACAAAATTGCCCTTACAATACTTAGGATTTATTTTATCAATAATTTATTTTCTTGCAGTTTTACCGATTTATTTTATAACAGCACCCTTAACAAGCCAAAAGAAATCAAAAATATTGTGGTTTTTACCAATACTTGATATGCTGTTTTTTTGATGACTTCTGCATTATTTTTTAATTCTGGGATAGCTGCATATTTAATAGTTTATGTGCCATTCTCATATATTACAATGGTAATTAAATATTTTTTGAAGTCCAATCGATAAGTTTCTCATATAAAGTTTCAAGTTCATTTTTTTCTATTGAATTGAGTTGTTGACGATTTATGCAAATATTTAAGATTTCTTTGTCCCTGCCCTGCAGGCATTCAAGTAATTCATTTTTCGTTTTTACATAAGTGTTGGCTTTAATAAAATATTTAGCTTGCAAAATAAAAAATGTCATTTTATACAAATTTTGTAAATCTTCTGCAAAATTAGCCGAATGCACAAAACTATGAACTGCTGCGTGATATAATGTTTCAGAACTCGTTTTAATTGATTTTTTTATATCCTCAATTGTTGGCGTTTGAATAATATTTTCTAAATTTCCTACTAATGGTTTTGTATCGTAGAAGAATTGAAACAAATCAGCTTTTGACCAGTTTTGCAGTTCTTGTTTGCCGGAGATAAAACCGCAAGCCATTTCTTTATTTGGCATTTCGTCTATAATTTGACGATATTGTTTTAAATTCTCAAAACTTAATTCTTCTAAAATAACAACTAAATCAATATCACTTTCTGGAGTAGCTTCTCCTCTGTTGTAGCTTCCTTGTAAGCCAACAAAAAGGAGTTTTTCATCAAAAGTTTTTTGCAGTTTATTTATTACAACACTAAACCATTCTTCAAGATTAAATGACATACAACAAAGCTCTCCATAAATTTGTTTGACTTGTATAGTTCAATTTTTAAACTAATTGTACAATAAATTAAAAGACTTTGATAGTGTTGCCCAAAATAATCAAACCATCTGTCACAAATAACCAAACCTTGTGTCTTTTTACATTCAGCAGGGATGAGAACCCACATAATATTTATTTATTATTAATCTTAAAATAAACTTCTCTTAATGTCTTTTTGCTTATATGAGTGTATAGTTGCGTTGTAACTATGCTTGAATGCCCCAAAAGCTCTTGAACAACTCTTAAATCAGCCCCGTTTTCAAGCAGGTGCGTTGCAAAGCTATGGCGCATGGTATGTGGCGAGATTTTTTTGCCTATATTTTTACCTTGTTTTTTTATAATTTTAAATACAAATTGTCTTGTAATTTTTTTTCCGTCAGGTTTTAAAAAAAGGTTTTCTTCATCATATTTTAAAGCTGCTATTTTTCTTTCTTTCAGATACTTTTCAATAGATACAATACATTTTTTATTAACAGGTACAATTCTTTCCTTTGAGCCTTTTCCAAAAATTCTTATAACTTTTTTCTTTATATCCAAATTTTTATATTTCAAATTAACAAGCTCAGACACCCTTATTCCTGCAGAATACAACAAATCTACTATAGCAAGCTCTAAAGTATCCAAGTCATTTTTTAAAATTTTATCAATTTCGTTAACAGAAAGCACTCTTGGAAGCTTTTTGGGCAGTTTTGGAGCATAAATTGATATAGCAGGATTCTTTCCAAGATATCTTTTGAAACACAAATACTTAAAAAACCCTTTTATAGAAGCTATTTTTCTAATTATTGTTGAAGGTGTTATTTCATTTTTTGCAAGATATTTTATATATAGAGAAAAATCTTTCCTTACAATTTTTTCTATATCCGTACCAATGAAATCAAAAAAATGTCTTAAATCACATTCATAAGCAGTCAAAGTGTTTTGACAAAGCCCTTTTTCAACTTCCAAATAATTTATGTATTCAGACATATATTGGAGGGTTAATTGTGCAATATTTCTGCTTTCAACACTATTTTGCACAAATTAATTTTTTAACCTCATTTCTTATGATTTTTCTTGTTGCTGTTCTTGGAAGATTTCCTTTATGAACAATAATATTTGTCGGGCGTTTGTATTGGGTCAGTTTTAAAGTTAATTTTCTAACTTCTTCAATTAACATTTTTTCAACTGTAGCATCGTCATATTTTTCATATAAATCATCAACACCTCCAACAACGGCACAAACTTCCTCGGTTCCTTTTTTTTCGCCTGTTTGTTTAATGGTTGATAATACGCAGACTTCTTTAAAAAGATTGCTTTCTTCAAGAACTGCTTCAACTTCTTCGGGGAATATTTTCTTTCCGCCCGCTAAAACAATCATATTTTTAATTCTGCCCGTTATAAAGACTTGGCCTTTTTTATCAATTTTGGCAATATCGCCCGTGTGCAGCCAGCCATCTTCTATTACTTCGTTTGTGAGTTCTTCCTGTTTATAATAACCTTTCATAACAGCAGGTCCTTTTACAAGAAGTTCTCCTGTTTCAGAATCGATTTTAGCTTCAAAGCTATCTAAAAGAATACCAACCGATTTCATATCAAGACTTTTTTTAAGGTTCATTGTAACAACAGGGCTTGCTTCTGATAAGCCATAAGCCTGGAAAGCATTGATACCTATGCGTTCAAAGTATTTACCCATTTCAAGATCCATAGGGGCGCCGCCTGAAACAAAGCCATAGAAATTATTTCCGAATTTATTATGGATATTTTTGAATAAGATTTTTTTTAGCCATCTGAAAGGGATAAACTTTGCTACATAATGGTAATTAAAATTAAACACAGCCTGTTTGAATTTTGATTCTTTAGAAAGGTCGGATTCAAATTGCGCTTTTACCATTCTAAAAAATGATGGAACAGTAATCATAAAGCGAACCTTTTTATCTTCCATAAGAGTTAAAATATCTCTTGGACGAAGAGATTTTGTATAATATATTGAATAACCTACATTTAAAAATGTTGCAAAACCTACGGTAAATTCAAATAAATGGTTCATAGGCAAAATTGATAGTATATTGAAATTTTTGTTATTACTGTGCTTAAATGCATCATCTAATACGATTTTCATATCATTTACTTGAGAAAGCAGATTATTGAATGTTGTCTGTACTCCTTTCGGTCTGCCTGTTGTACCTGAAGTATAAACAATCAAGGCAGTACTGTTTAAGCTTCTGTGACGAAACTTTGCATCATAGTTATTTGGCAAATTATAAATGCTTATATATTCAGAATCTTTATCTGTTGAATCAAGCAGGATAATGTTTTTAATAGAAGTTACTTCTTTTTGAATTTCTAAGACGGCATTTAGATAATGATGTGAAACAAACACTGTCGTTGGTTCACAGCTTGAAAGTATGGACACCATTTCGTGTTTTGTAAGTTTAATATCAAGCGGTACAAAAGTGGCTCCTGCTATAACACTTGCAAAAAAAGCTGCACCAAATTCCACTCTGGATTCAGAAATAATTGCAACTTTTTCTTCTTTTTTAACTTGAAGGTCATTGATTAAATATGAAGCTATTTTTCTGCTCATCTTGCTTAAGCCTTCATATGTATATTCTACCCAGCCGAAATCGCTTTTCATCCCTAGGGCAATTCTATCTTTATATGCATTTGTCTTATTTTCCAAAAAAGACAATATATTTTTAGCATTTTTCAAAACCTGTCTCCTCATTAATTATAAAAATATTATCTATTACTATATTATTTATTTTTCAAAAAAGCAATATTTTTAACCGTTAGTTCTTACGTGCCTTATGGCATTAACGCATCTTTGTCTTTTATCAAGCTCTTTTTCTTCAGTAAAAATTACAAGGGCTTTTCCAAAGCAAATAAGAGCCATATCCCACTTATCTAAAAGATAATAACAAACACCAAGATTAAAATATGCTTTTGCAAATCTTGGATTAAGTTTGAGTGCTTTTTTATAGTTTTCAATAGCTGATGCATGATCTCTCTGCGCAAAATCGCAAACACCCTGAAAATAATAGCCTACAGGATTTTTAGGGAAATTATAAATAAGCTTTTCAATGCTTGTTTGGGCAGAATCCAACCTGAGACAAGAAAGCTTGTTTTTAATTATTTGACAGTACTGACCAATAATCTCTTCGTTCATATATTTATTATACCATTATATTTAAGATTTGAACCCTATATTTTAATGAACATTTTTTCTTCAAAATCAATTTTTTTGATAAATTCATATATAATACCTTTGTTTGCCCCCACAACAGATACAACCCTTCCCGATGCTGAAAAAATTCTATCGTATTTTATTTCGACATTTGAAAAATACAAATTTGCATCTTTATCATATTCATTTAATAATTCAAGGTTCTTAAGCTCAACATCTGTTTTAATCGGTCCCGGATAGCCTTTGCTTGCAACAACTATGCAGTATTGCCTTTCGTCGTTTAAAACAAGTTCAATTGTTTTAAGCATTCTATTTGCACATTTATAAAAGATTTCAAGCCAATCATTTTGAACATAATTCATCAGACTTTGTGCTTCAGGGTCGCCTAATCTTACATTAAATTCTAAAACATAAAGCCCTTTTTCGGTAAAAATAAGCCCGGAATATAAAATAAAAGGATTTTTGATTTTTTCATTTTTGAGCATTTCAAAGATTTTGTCTTTATATTCATCTAAAAGCTTTTCATTTTCTTCATTTATTTTAAAAGGACAAATTGAAGCAAGACCTCCCGTGTTTAGACCTTGCTGATTTTGTTTATAATCTTTACACAATGGAAAATGCAATATATTTTCGCCATCAAAAAACGAAAACAAGCTTGCTTCAATTCCATAAAGCCTTTCTTCAACAAGGCTTGTCTTGGAAGCTTTTCCGTATACTCCTTGCAGATACATTTTAAGCTGATATTTAATTTCATCTATATCATCATCTAAATAACAACCCTTGCCTCCTGTGAGCCCATCTGCTTTGATTACGGGGTTTTTAAAATTATCTAAAACTTTATCTATACTTTCTTTTTTGGTTATTTTTTCATATTTTGAAGTATTAATAAAATATTTGTGCATTATTTTTTTTGCATATAATTTTGAGCTTTCAAGCTTTGAGGTATTTTTATCTGCGCCGATAACTGAAATATTATATTTTTTAAAAATATCCACAATCCCGGCTGCAAGATAATTTTCGCTGCCTATTATTGCGAGAGAAACATTTTTTTCTCTTGCGGCTTTTGCAAGGGCAGTGTAGTTTTTTGCTCTAAGTTGTATTCCGATATCCGAAAAACCATCGTTACAATCATATAAAAATAAATTATTAAGATGCTTTGATTGGGAGATTTTTTGCGCTATAACGTGTTCTCTTGCACCTCCTCCTACTACAAGAACATTTAAACCTAAAATATAATCTATAATTCTTGGATAATAATAATGTTCAAGCTTATGTATTTCTTTTTCAAATTTATCCAATGACCAATTAGCCTCTATTTCAATTTTTTTCTGATAGATGATTTCACCTTCATCTACTTTTTCATTGACATAGTGAATTGTAATTCCGCTATGGGCGTCTTTGTTAAAATATGCTCTTTGAATAGCTTCTTTGCCTTTATATTTTGGAAGCAGGGAAGGGTGGATATTTATGATTTTAGATGTACTTGTAACTTCTTCATCTAGAATTTTCATAAAGCCCGCAAGAACAATAAGGTCATATTCGAAATTATTATCTAAAAGATAACTTTTGATTTTTTCATTTGGCAGATAAAGATATGGGATTTTGAGCTTTTTTGCTTTTTTAACTACAGGTGCGTTTTCATTATTTGTAAGCAGCTGAAATTTAATATCATTTCTTTTTCTTTGTTTAAAATATTTTATAATTGCTTCAAAATTAGAGCCTATGCCTGATGCCATAATTAAAATTGTTTTATTATTTAACATTCTATTTCTCCCAAGACAAATGATTCGGGCACCAAAGATAAGATTTTATCAACGTTATTTATATCTGAAATAACGCAAAAACCTGCCCCCATATTAAAAACCTTATAGCATTCTTCTTTATCTGTGAATTTTAACAGAATTTCAAAAATTTCCTGTTTTGAAATGGCGCTATAGTCAATTTTTAATTTAAAATCAGAATCAACCAGTCTTTTTAAATTTCCCAAAATGCCCCCGCCTGTGATATTAGCGGATGCCTTTATAAGGTTTTTTTCATATAAATTTGAAACCTCGCTATAATAAATTTTTGTAGGCGCAAGAGTGCCTTTAAAAGTATCTTCATCTATTTTTTTATCTTCGTATAATTTTCTAATCAAACTAAAACCGTTTGAATGAATACCATTGGATTTAAAGGCAATTATAGTATCTTTGTTTTTGATTTTTTCTTTTTTTCTGTCGTTTTTTTGCCCGACTAAAAAGCCTGCTATATCAAAATAATTTTCTTTAATTAAAGACGGGATTTCAGAAATTTCTCCCCCGATTAGGGTACAGTTATAGCTATTTAGAATGCTTTTAAGATGGTTTATTGTATCTTTTATTATTTCACCAAGACCATTTTGAAGAGAATTTGCCGCAATATAATCAAGAAAAAATAAAGGCTTAGCATCCAGTGTCGCAAGATCATTTATATTCATTGCAACAAGGTCGCTTGCAATAATATTTGGCATATTGTATTTAATTAAAGGAATTATTTTAGAACCTATGCCATCACAGCAAGAAACAAAGCAATTATCTTCTTTTTCAAATATTCCTGCAAAATTTTTAAAATTTTGTTCTTGAAAATTACCTGAAATATTTTTTATTATTTCATCTGCTTTTTCAATATCTACGCCTGAGCTTTTGTAGCTATATTTTTCTTTAATTCCTTGAAACACTTATTGCACCATTTGCTGTTATTAAAATATTTAAAAAAGTCACTAAAGCCGATAAATTTGACACTATCAACATTAAGAGCTTTTTTAATATTATCACAAGATTTTAAATTATATGCAAGAAGGTCATTTTTATCCGGTATATCGACTCCCCAAAAACAAGAATTTATTATCATCGGACTTGTAAGGCGAAGATGAATTTTTTTTGCACCTTCTTTTTTTAGCATTTCAACAAGTTTTTTAGATGTAGTTCCGCGGACTATAGAATCATCAACCAAAATAATATTTTTTCCTTTGACGTTTTTTATAACATACTTTTCTTCAACTGCTTCTCTTCTTGAATTATTATTTTCAATAAATGTTCTTTTCGGATTTTTTAATTTAATTAGTTTTTTTAATTTAATTTTTGCTTTTTTGCTGTAACCTTTTGCGCCATATAAGCCGCTATTTAAAATAGGAACAATGTAGTCTGCTTTTAGATTTTCTTTTTTATCGTATGAAGCTAAAATATCTCCTAAAATCATTCTTGATTTTTTGATATCAAAATTAAAAACATTGTGTTTTGCAAAATAAACTACTTCAAAAGGGCATCTAGATTGTCTTTTATTATCATTATCGCCAAAATCTGTTATTTTATAACCTGATTTGTTTATTTCGATTATGCTGTTTCCTTTAAGTTCTATTTTTCTTTTTGCTTTTGAAATGATATTTTCGCTTGCAAGGCAATACAAATCGTCTGTTTCTATAAAAACCAAAGGACGATAAGAAAAATCATCTTTAAGTGCAATTAATCTATTTTTAAAAAACAGAATTATCGCCCAGGCACCATCTTTTATGTCATTTAGGGCTTCTTTGATTTCTTTTGGCGTCCAATTATCGGGGTCTTTTTTTATTTTATAAAAAAGCCATTTTAAAAGAACCTCGCTATCGCTTGTGCCATCAAAGTTATAGCCTTCTTTAATTAAAATATTTTTATATTTTTCTATTTCAAAAATTGTTCCGTTGTGGGCAAGTGCAACATCATTAAATACCACAGGCTGCGCGTTTTGGGCTGTTATATCTCCAAAAGTTGCATATCTTGTGTGTGCAAGTGCTATTGAAGATTTGTCTTTTACATCGTTTAAAACATCTTTAATAAGCCCTGTATTTTTTTTAAGCTTAATATTATCATCTTTAATATAGCAGATGCCTGCGCTATCTTGGCCCCTATGCTGCAATTTTAAAAGGTTTGAAATTGTCTTTGGAATTATATTTTTATTGTTTTTACTTAAAAAAGCAACAATTCCGCATTCGTGGTGCATTTTAGACATAAATTAATTTCCAAATTTTTGATAATGTTTTTTGATATCTTCTATATCATAACTTAAATTGTCGAATTTTATTTTATCATCAACAAGTTTTCCTATATAGCACAAAGGAATTTTGGATTTTTCAGGGGTTTGTCCTTTTGGAATAAAAATCAGATAAGAATTAAGATAGGGTTTAAAATAAAATTCTTTATTTTCAAGATTGATTTCAAAACCAAGGTTATAAAAAAGGCTTTTTTTAATTAATGTGCCAATAAGACCTAAAGACCCAATAGGGCAGGTTATGTATTTGTTTTTAAAAATGTATTTTTTCATTTCATTTTCTATTTTAAAATTCGTTTGGTCATTTGGGTTTAAAAGATAGATTTCATAGTCTTTTTTAAGTGCAAATGGGATTATGTTCTTTTTATTTGCACATCCTACAAAAGCAAGAGTAGTTACGGGTTTGAGCTTATTTTCTTTTGTTTCATTGTAAAAAGAAACATTTCCTGAAACGACAGGCAACTTGTATTCAAAACTCAGATTTTTCAATGTTTCAATTGTTTCTAAAAAATCATTTTGAACTTCAATATAATTAGGGTTTGAAAAATTAAGGCAATTAGTAAGCCCCTTGGGTTCAATCCCGCAGGATACAAGACTTCTATAACAGTGAAGAAAAGTATTTTTGACGTTGTTTTTGGCTGTATCGCCTAGAGCACTATGTATTATATAACCTACAAAAGAATTTGTTTCTTTTAAATATTGAATGCCTATCATATTGTCATTTTGACTGAAACAGGTTCTTGCTTTGACATTTTGGTCAAATTGTTCATAAATAAAGGCTTTTGAAGAAAAGTTTTTGTTTTGAATAAGGTTTTCAAATTGCCTTTTTAAGTCTAAGTTTTTATTTTCAGGCTTTTTATTCTGCTTCCCTTCTTTCAATATATATCCATAAGGATTGCATAAGATTTCAAGCTCAATGTCTCCTAAAAGTTCGTTATTATAAAACACCTTATAGTGCTTATCATTTGTGGTTTTTCCGATTATTGAATATTCAAGCTCGTATTCACGCGCAATTTTTTCAATTTCTTCTATCGCTTTTGGGGTGTTTTTTATCGCAAAAGCCATTCTTTCCTGACTTTCAGATAGCATTATTTCAGATGGCTTGATGTTTGGTATTTGAGTGTGGACTTTTTCCAGATATAGTTCTATTCCAACATTACCTTTATATGCCATTTCGGATGTTGAAGACAATATGCCGCTTGCTCCAAGGTCCTGGCAGGCAATTGTATTTTTAGAAGAATTTATTTTTAGGGTCGCTTCAATAAGCTTGTTTTTGGTATAGGGGTCTCCTATTTGAACACTTTGCCTGTTTGAATTTTCATCCAAAGGGTTTGAAGCGAAATTTGCCCCATTTAGCCCGTCGACGCCCGTTTTTGAACCCAAAAGCACAATAAGACAATCTTTTTTGGCTTTTGAAAGCTTGATTTTATCTTTTTTGACTATTCCTGCTGCAAAGACATTAACTATAGGAAGGTCTTTAAAAGCTTCATCAAAAATAGTTTCGCCTGAAATCGTTGCAGCACCGATTGAATTACCATAGTCGCTTATACCTTTAACAACACCTTGAAAATGATAGCCTGTGTTTTCAAATTTAATGGAATTCATTAAAGCAATGGGTCTGGCGTTCAGCGCCAAAATATCCCTTACAATACCTCCTATTCCTGTCATTGAGCCCTGATAAGGTTCAATTGCGCAGGGGTGATTGTGAGATTCTATTTTAAAAAACAAGTGATGGTCTTTGATTTTAATAGAGCCTGCGTTTTCATCTTTGTGGTTATTTTTATTATAAAAATCTTTTATGTAGTTTTTAGAGTGCATATAGCCGCAGTGTTCCGAATGCATTGCAGAAAAAAGATATGTTTCAAAGTCATTTGGCTTTCTTTTAAGGCGGCAAATTATATCTTCATATAGAAAATCAGAAATATTTAGTTTTTTATATAATTCCATTTTGCCTCATTTCGTTTTCTATAAAATCAAAAATGATGCTGCCGCCTTTTGCTTTAAATGGAGTTATCATATTTCTTTCAGGATGCGGCATCAGCCCCATAATAAGGGTTTTTTTGTCATATAATCCTGCTATATCAAATTTTGAGCCGTTTGGGTTATCAATATATTTTATAATTTCATAGTCTTTGATATCTTCAAAGTTTTCTATGTAGTATCTTCCTTCTTTGTGGGCAATTGGAAGTGTGAAATTTTGATTGTTGAAATTAACCAAAACATCCCTGCAGATAAATTTATCGGTAATATTTTCAATCAATGCTCCTTTTAAAAATCCGCTTTCGGTTAGAATCTGAAATCCGTTGCAAATTCCTAAAACAAAGACCTTCTTATTTGATTTATTTATTTTTTTAATTTCTTCTACAACAGGAGAAAATTTTGCAATTCTTCCTGCTTTAACATAGTCGCCATAAGAAAACCCGCCCGGAAGCACAATTAAATTGTATTTTTCAATATTGCTTTCATCAGGTTTTATTATTTCAACTTCATATTTTCTTGATTTTAGAGCGTCATAGGTTTCTATGGTGCAATTTGAGCCTAAAAAATCAACAATCGCGGCTTTGATTTTGGTCATAATTCAATGCTTTCAATTACTTCAAAAGTTTCAATTATGGGATTTGTAAGAATATCAACTGCAAGGAGCTTGATTTTTTCATCTGCCTCTTGCTTGTCTTTCGCTTCAAAGGATATTTCATAGTATTTTCCTGCTTTAATTTTGGGGCTATTTAGGATTTCAAGTTTTTTTGAAATATCTTCAATGACGATTCCTTTGGGGTCTTTAATTTCTTCTTTTAATTTTGTTGCGATTTTGAATTTGAAAGTTTTCATATAAAAAAGTTATCATAAAGTGAATTTGGAATAAAGATGTTTTGATGTGCTATTTTCAAAGCTTTACAGTGATGAATGCAAGCATTGATGCACACAATACGTCATGCCAAACTTGTTTCAGCATCTGAGGTGTAGGTATGTAAGGATGGATTTATGAATAAGCTTTTATGTATTGCCACAAACTTGGCAAGACCCTGAAACAAGTTCATGGTGACGGTTGGTTAAATTAATGTTAAAGTACCGTCATTGCGAGGAGAACGAAGTTCGACGCGGCAATCCAAAGTATTATATTTTTATCTCCATAAAACTAACACAGACTTTACATAGTCTTTCTTGTACACAATTAAGAACAGGTATCATTTCATATGTTCCTTCTTCATCTCCATAGTGGCTTAGAAAATATTCTTTAATTAAAACAACTAATGTATGAGCAAGTTCTATATCGTATTGTGCTTTTTTAAATTCTTCTACCTTAAGACATTTCTTTTCTTCTTCCTGCATAGATATTTCCTTATATATTACTGCAAGTGAATATTATATCTAATGCAAGGGAAGTATGTAATATTTTTAAACGCAAATATTTGTTATTGTTATAAAAAAATAAGGAGGTAAAGTGTAAAATTATTTGTTCATTATCCTTAAAATATTATATGCATCATTTAGTTTATCTTGTGGGAAAGATTGTAATAATCTTGAAATTATTTTTATGGAATCAGCGTGTTCTTTTAAAATTAATGTTGGATTTGTAGCAAAGAGTATACTGGGATGGATGTTTAATACATCGCAAAGTTTTGCAAAAGTATCACTTTTAGGGAAATTCTTACCAGCTTCAAGACGATAAATTGTGCCTGCTTCCACTCCAATTAGCGCACCAAGTTCCTCTTGTGTCAAATCTTTCATTTTCCTGATTTCTTTTAAAGAAGCACCAAAAATTTTTTGAATATCTACGCTGTCCATATAAATATGATAAATTATTTTTTTACCCTTCTCTACATCATAACGTGTAAATAATAAGCATATCGTGATTAATTTTTAATGTTGTTGTGACTATAAATAGTCATGTTGCAACTAGTAAAGGAGTAACCATGTTTGATTTGTTTAGTAAAACAGAAAATTCTAAAAAATTACACGTTGGCATATCCAATGCAGCAAGTTATCTTGGAGTCCATTCAAGGACACTTAGAATATGGGATAAGCAAGGATTGTTAGTTCCAAAAAGAACAAAAAGTGACAGGAGATATTATACTCTTCAAGATATAAAAGATGGAAAGGTTGTTTGGCATCTTTTGAAAAAGGTAAGTTTAAATATTGTGGGTGTAAAAATGCTTTTAAGTGCACTAGAATTAAATAGTGAATTTTCTAAGGATAAGTATAAGGCTATACTGAAAATTGAAAAACATGCAAAAATAACCAAAGAAATGAAGGAAGAAAATGTAAGGAAAAATTCTAAACGCGGAAGGAAGAAGAAAGAAAAGGAGGAAAAGAAGGACTAAACGGTAGCCCGATTATCAAGCCTTGAAGCACTGGATTGCCGCGTCCTTACTTTCGTTCGTCCTCGCAATGACGCATGAAAACAATAATGCCCACATACGCCAAAGTGAGCATGTTTGCGCATCTGAGGTGTTGGGGTGTAGTAATTGATTTATGAATAAACTTTTTTGTATTATCACAAACCTGGTCAGACCCTGAAACGAGTTCAGGGTGACGAGTGTTAAAATTGATGTTAAAGTATCGTCATTGCAAGCAGTTTCGCTGCGTGACAATCCGGTACTTTGTACTCTACTGTTTTGTAGCGTTTGCAAGGTCATCATAGCTGATACCTTTGGATTTCAATATAAAATCACAAAGTTCGCGGACGGCACCTTTGCCCCCTTCATAGCTTGAGACAAAATTGCAGACATTTCTAACATCACCAATTGCATCATTTGGGCAAGCTTTTAGCCCAACTTGTCTTAAAACACACAAATCCGGCAAATCATCTCCCATATAGGCAATTTCTTCATTTTTTAAATTATACTTATTTTTCAGCTCTTCAAGGGCAACAATTTTATTTTTCGCACCTTCAAAAAGCTCTTTTATATCAATCATTTCAGCCCTTAATTTTACGACAGGATTTTGGCGCGCAGTAATGATAGCAGTCACAATTCCTGCTTTAGATAGCATTACAACGCCAAGGCCATCTTTTGCGCTATATGTTTTGATTTCTCTTCCATCTTCAAGAAAAGTCAAAGTTGAATTTGTCATAACACCATCAACATCAAAAGCAACAAGCTTGATATTTTTTGCAAGGGCAATTAATTCAATATCATTTTTCATAAAAATAATTATACAACAAATGAACCAAATTTTAAAAATTATGATAAAAATAACCGAAATTGGGCCGTAACTTTTAATAGTTAGATAATTTTCAAGGAAAATTGCAGAAATAAAAAATGGACAGCGTTAAACAAATTAAACTTTCAAAAGACGATTTTATTGTCATCAGTGAAAATTCTTCCCTAAAATTAAAATACAAGATAGAAAACGATAAATATATCGTTGATATCAGCAATTTAAACCTCATTAATGCAGTAAAAATTGCAATTTTAACTTCGACATACTGCTTTATCCGCGATTTTAAAAAGAAGATTTGCTGGGTTGTTGCAGATGAAGAAATTAAAAAAGCAATTTCAATTTTAAGATTAAAAAATATCGATCAGATGCTGATTGAAAAAAGATTGGAGATGGCATCTTGAATATATTGGATAGCATCAAAAAAGAGAAAATTTATGGCATCATCAGAGAAGATGACTCCGAAATTGCACTTGAAAAGGTTATGGCATATAAAGAAGGCGGCATAAAATTTATCGAACTTAATGCACCTTTGGAAGCTACAAGAAAAGCAAGCAAGATTGATAATATTTTTATCATTCAAGGCGGAATAATTACAACCCAGCAAGCCCACAGCGCCTATGAGGCAGGAGCAAAGATTATATCAAGCCCTATTTTCCAAACAAATCTTGTAAGATTTGCTTCTTGCTACAAGACATTTTTAATCCCTTCGGTTACAACTCCAAACGAAGCTTATAGCGCCTGGAGAGCAAGAATGCCATTGATTAAAATATACCCTGTTAATGAGCTTGGAGGGCCTGAATATATAAAAGATATGACAAAACCGATGCCGTTTTTAAATCTTTTGCCCTGCGGTTTTGTTAAGCTTGAAGAAGTCAAAGATTATCTTGAAAAAGGCGCCATTGCAGTTGGCATTGGGCGCGAGTTGTATGATAAAGAAAACTACACACAAATCGTTCAAACGGTTAAAACCGTTATGGATATGGTTAGATAGTGAATTTAATTCAACTAACTTGAACTTTTAAGCCTCTTAAAAATAAGAGGCTTTTTATTTTAAAATTGAGGCATTTTATGAGTTTTCAGAAATTTCAAAGCTGCCTTTGGTTTCAATTTCCTGTTTAATTTTTTCAATGAAATCTTCAACAAGCATTTCGCCGATTTGTCCGACACCTCTTTTTCTGATTGCAACGGTGCCCTGCGCTTTTTCTCTGTCGCCTGCAACAAGAACATAAGGAACCTTGACATTTCTTAGGTAGTTTCTAATTTTATGATTCATTGATTCTTGTTTATCATCTTCAAAAAGCACTCTGATACCTGCGTTTTTGAGTTTATTAAAGACACTTTCCATATAGTCATTTTGAGCATCTGAAATGGTTACAAGCGCAACCTGCTTTGGAGCAAGCCAGGTTGGAAATGCTCCGGCGAAGTGTTCGATAAGGATACCGTGGAATCTTTCCATTGAGCCAAAGACTACCCTATGAAGCATAACAGGGGTTTTAAGAGCACCATCTTTATCTTGATATTTCAAATCAAACCTTTCAGGCAAATTGAAATCAAGCTGAATTGTTGCACACTGCCAGGTTCTTCCTATTGCATCTTTGAATTTAAAGTCGATTTTCGGACCGTAAAATGCACCATCACCTTCGTTGATATCGTATTTCATACCGCGCTTATCCATAGCTTCTTTTAGCCCTGCTTCAGCTTTTTCCCAGTTTTCAAGAGAGCCTACATAGCTTTCAGGGCGGGTTGATAATTCGACTTCAAAGCTCATATTGAATATTTCCATAGCATCAGAAATGAAATCAATAATTTCATTAATTTCATTAACAAGCTGTTCAGGAGTACAGAAGATATGAGAGTCATCTTGTGTAAAACCTTGAACGCGGGTTAAACCGCCAAGAGCGCCTGATTTTTCTCTTCTATATACCGTTCCAAGTTCTGCCATTCTGATGGGTAAATCCCTATATGAGCGCCTTTGTGCTTGATAAATCAGGATATGGAAGGGGCAATTCATTGGTTTTATTATAAATTGTTCATCTTGTTCGTTTTCTTTTTGAACAAAGAACATATTTTCTCTATAGTGGTCAATGTGGCCTGATAGTTCCCACAATTTGCTTTTTGCAATATGGGGAGTATTTACAATTACATAGCCTCTTTTTCTGTGTTCTTCTCTCCAGTAGTTTTCAATGTTTTCTCGAACAAGTGCAAGATTTGGATGCCAAAGAACAAGACCTGAACCTATTTCATCGTGAACGGAAAACAAATCAAGCTCTTTTCCAAGTTTTCTATGATCGCGCTTTTTGGCTTCTTCAAGCATTGTTAAATAGTCTTGGAGTTCTTCTTTGGTTGGAAATGCTGTTGCATATATTCTTTGAAGCATTTTATTTTTTTCATTGCCTCTCCAATATGCTCCTGCCACAGAAAGCAACTTAAAAGCCTTGATTTCTTTGGTATTTTCAATATGGGGACCGGAGCAAAGATCGTTAAAAAGGATATTTCCGTCTTTATCTTTAGTTAAATATAAAGTCGGGTTGTCGTTTTTATGTTCTTCTAATAATTCTGCTTTATAAATTTCACCCTGTGCTTTAAATTCTGCTATTTGAGCTTCAACATCAGGGATAGTGTATTTTTCAAAGGTCAAATTTTGGGCGATGATTTTTTTCATCTTTTGCTCAATTTCTTTAAGATTTTCTTCGTTTAAGCTCACACCTTCTATATCAAAATCATAGTAGAAGCCATTTTCTATTGCAGGGCCGATTGCAAGCTTGGCTTGAGGATACAATTCCTGTACGGCTTGAGCCATAATATGAGAAGTAGAATGTCTTAAAGTGTGGAGTTTTTCTAAGTTTTCTTTGCTAATCTTTTCCATTAATTTGCCTTTAAATTTAACTGTTTTCACAAAAATTTTAGCATGAAAATATATAGTTGCAAAAAATTTCTTTCAGGTGCTTTACAAATAATACATAAAGTATATAAGGGTATAATTATAATGAATTTAACGGTATCAAATATAAATTTTAAAGGTATAAACGAAGCTACATTTGATAAATTGATAGATAGAATGAAGCGCCAGGAAGAACTTAATAAAATGTATGGCCAGGATACCTTTACAAGAAGCAGCAATGATACTTTTGATGATATTTTGACTGTTATGGAAAGCGATAAAGTCGATATTGAATATAAAAGTGAT
Source organism: uncultured bacterium (assembly GCA_947428835.1). Taxonomy (GTDB): domain Bacteria; phylum Cyanobacteriota; class Vampirovibrionia; order Gastranaerophilales; family Gastranaerophilaceae; genus RUG14156. The sequence goes on from CANENE010000005.1 coordinate 49,213, forward strand.
AAATTTTGCATATTCCAAAATACCGAAGAAAATGAACCCGAGCTTCTTGGAACACTTGCACTGAGCGAAAATATGCAAAAAGTCAAAAAAGATGAATATAGATTGCAAGATGTCGCTAATTTAGCAAGGACGCTTGATTTGGAAGTGTAGATGATATTTAAAATGTTAGTGTGAGCAGCTTTGCTGCGTGGCTTTGTTCAGCAGAGTGCTATTTTCCAGTCTTCACAATGACCGGTGTAGGCATTAATGCTTATATATGTCATGCTGAACTTGTTTCAGCATCTGATGTGTTGGTGTGAAATAATAGTTTTTACGAATAAACTTCTTTCATTATCACAAACCTGATTAGACCCTGAAACGAGTTCAGGGTAACGATTATGTAAATTCATGTGTAATACTGTCATTGCGAGGACGAACGAAGTGAGGACATGGCAATCCAAGAAAAATCAAAAAAAGCACCTTTGAAAATCAAAGGTGCGTAATCTAACACAAAAAATAACATGAAAAGCTGTTTAATTATTTATATACTTTCTTTCCATTCAAGATAGACATATCCATCTGCGCCTTTGCCGCCATAGCCCCAGAAATTATTATCACTTCCTCCTCCGCCACCTCCTGCACCATAAGAAGCTTCATTTGCATCAAAACCGTTTTTTCCTTTGCTGCCCCCGGCTCCACCAAAAAGGCAGCTATTAAATATGCTATAGGTGCTTCCACCCATGCCACCCGTGCCATCGTTTGTTCCATCAAATCCATTTTGCCCTGCTTCTTCGGATATTCCAAGCCAGTTTAGAAAAACTGCCCTATCCGAAAGATTTTCTTGCAGCAGGCTTTCGCTTAGTCCACCTTTACCATCTGCAAAATTTCCGCCTTTGCCACCTTTGACTTTGGCGATTTCTACACCATTAACTAAAATTGATGTATCACCACCTGTAAAACCGTCTTTTGCTTTTTCTTCCTGTCTTATTCCGCCTTTCCCGATTATAAAGCTCAATTTTTGCCCGGGAACAACTTTTATAGTTCCGATCCAAACTTGACCGGCTCCACCACCGCCTGCACCTTGGGCAGAGCCATAATATTTACAAGACAATCCGTTTTTGACAATATCGGTACTATATGTAATTTGGATTGCGCCGGGTTTACCCTTACCTTTCGATGAACCGGAGCAATTTGTTAAAGTATTGAATATTTTGTTAGCAGCATTGCTTCCGATACCGCCACCTCCGCCACCGGCTCGAGGTTCTGTTTTATTGGTTTGAAAGTAACCATTGCTTCCTGCTATGTATCCGGTTGCACCTTTTCCAAGTGTACAAACATAAGTATTTGTGCAGTATGAACCACTTCCTCCAAGTCCGCAGTTAGGGCCTCCGCCATTGCCGCCATTGCCGCCATATGTAGAGCAGCCATTAACACCACTTACTCCGTTTCCACCGCCTCCGCCACCACCCGGGACTTCAAGAGATGTTCCTATAATTCCGGTTGAACCTCCGCCTCCGGAGCCGGCAGCCACATCGCAAGAATATTGTGTACTTAAAGTACCGTTTGTACCTGCAATTCCATTGGATAATCCGGTACCACCGGCACCGCCCGGGGTAATATGTGGCTGCATATCTTTATTTTGCGAACCTATTCTGTTGCCTGGCTGCCCGCCTGAACCAACTATTATCGTAATATTATTTGCTATATTAGTTAAATTAATAGTTTTATCTGCGATATAGCCTCCTGCACCACCAGGAGCAGTATCCATATATGTAGCACTGTAAGAACCTCCGCCTCCTGCTCCGCAAGCAGTTGCTTTTGCTATTGTTACATTTGTTTTGGGTGAGAATTTAGGAATTTTACCTTCTGAAGCTACGGAAACATTTGTTGAATCTACAATCCAAATTGATTCTGCATTTTTACATTGATTAGGCAAAACAGGTGCTTTATATTCATTTGGTGTCGGAACTCCTGTGAAATCATAAGTTCCTGCTTCTAAAATAGAGCTTGTTGCATTAGTTAATGCAGGAATATCTGCATACAAGTATCTTTCGATTGTAGAGCTGCTTGCGCCCGAACCGCCGCCTGCTATCATATAAACCATAATTTCTGTTACTCTGTCGGGAACTATCCAATCTGCTTCTGAAACTAAAACTTCTTTAGAACCTTTTGAAGATGATTGTTTAAAATTTCCTATAGTAACATCGGAAGCTTTAAGCTTCTTTGTGATAATCGGCGTAAATGCCGCAACTAAAAGAGAGATGATAATAAGTGTAATTAATAATTCAATTAAGCTAAAGGCTTGTAATAATTTTTTGTTAATCATAAGTTAAACTTCTTTTTTTAATATAAATACCTAATTTAACTTACATTTTACTTGCGAAACTATATATTGTCAATAATTATTAGAAGTTTAACTGGGTTAAATAATTATGAGATTGAAATATAATATTTGAATAGTAGTTAAAACATACGATATGAGAGCTTTTAAAGGGAAAATATGAACAATTTAAAATTATTCGGCAAAAGGATTAAAGAGCTTAGAAAAAAGAAAAAGCTCACTCAAGAGGGACTTGCAGAGCTTGTTGGAATTGACTATAAGCAAATCGGCAACATAGAAACAGGCACATATTTTACAACAATGCCGACTTTAGAAAAAATTGCGCTCTCTCTTGATGTCGAAATAGAGGAATTATTTCAGTTTAACCACTACAAAGAAAGGGACAAGCTAATCAAAGAAGTTCAAAAGCTTTTAGGTGATGCAACAGACTGCGAAATTAAAATGATATATAGAATTATAAAGGATGTTCTAAAATAATTAAGTTTTAATGGCAAAATAAAAAGCGATAATCTTTAAAATAAGGATTATCGCTTTAAAATTATATTTATTCAAAAAACTATTTTTTGTTAACTAATTCTTTGAATTTTTTACCTGCAGAAAATGCCGGAACTGTTTTAGCAGCGATTTTGATTTCTTTGCCTGTTTGTGGGTTGCGGCCGGTTCTAGCAGCTCTTTTTCTTGATTCGAATGTACCAAAGCCAACTAAAGTAACTTTTTCGCCTTTAGCAACAGTTTTTTGAACAGTTTCAACTAAGCTGTTCAAAACTTCGCCAGCTTCTTTTTGAGTAACTTTAGCTTTTTTTGCAATTTCTTGTACTAATTCTTCTTTGTTCATTTATGAACCCCTTTCTATATCTAATATGTAGATTATATTGAACTTTTTGACATGTGGCAAGTTTTTTTATTAAAATTCACAAAACTTTGCACTGTTTATTTTAACGGTTAAATTTGCTATAATCGAAGCTATGATAAATTCAAAGAAAAGATGGTACGAAAAAGACGAACATTTGGGGGCTTTTTTTGCTCTTATTGAAGAGCTTCCCGATGATATTCAATGTGAAATTGCAGTTGATATTTTAATGAAAACGTCAGAATTGCTTGATAGGAAATATGAAAATATAATTGCTGATGTTGCAGACTATAACCCTAAAGACTACAACAGATGGTATGACAAAAACCCCAATATCCATGTGGCAATTGAATCTATAAAGGATTTAGAAGAAGACAAGCGCGATGAAATTGTCAAAGAACTATCAGATTTAATTTTGAAATATTATCCGGAGGCTCAAATTTGACAAATGTATTAATCACCGGAAGCTCTTCGGGGATTGGTTTAGAAATAGCACATTTTCTTGAAGGGGATTATAAAGTTTTTTTAAGTTCAAGAAGGGCATCGAAATGCACCAACCACTTTCCTTTGGATTTATCAAATGCCAAAGAAGAGGATTTTATTTGTCTAATTGAAAAAGCAAAAGAGTATTTTAATAGTTCTGTTGATGTTTTAGTAAACTGTGCAGGGCAATATATCTATAAAGAAATAGAAAAAACAACATCTGAAGAAATTGAATATCTTATAAATCTCAACTACAAAGCGCCTTATATCCTATCGAAACTTGTTATTTCGGATATGAAAAAAAACGGGTTTGGAAGAATAGTTAATATCGGCTCAATTTCATCTATAGTAGGCGAAGCCAATGCCACATTGTATTCTTCTACAAAAGCCTCTTTATTAGGGCTTACGAAGGCTCTTGCACTTGAAGCTGCACCATATGGAATTACCGTAAATCAAATCAGCCCCGGATTTGTAAAAACACCATTAAATGATATTTTATCTGATGAAGAAAAACAGGAAGTGATTGATGTAACTCCACAATCAAGATTTATTGAGCCAATTGAGGTGGCACAACTTTGCAAATATTTGATAAGCGATAGTGCCAAAGGTATAACAGGGCAAAATATTAATCTGTGCGCAGGGCTTACCCTTGGCTGTTAGCTTTAATCATAAATAATGGTGACACCCGTTCTTCCCGCAATGCCTCCCGTGTCATTTTCCCTATGGCCTTTGTTGTTGCCTGTAGCATTATTTCTACCCGGAAGCACAAAGATATCTGTTTGTGTTGTAGGAGATTTAATATCGTTATCTTTTAAGATATTAGTATTATTGTTGTTTCTTTTGCTGTTTTTAACGGGCATAGACATAGATGGTGTGTCTGTGTAGCTTGTATCAGGGCTTGTATATCTGCGATTTGAGCTATAGCTTGGGCTGTAATTTGGATTTAACAAATCATAAGCATCGCTTGTAATCGGGGTCGACCAGCCTGTGGGTCTGCCTTGAAGACTGTTTTTAATACTTTTAATCGGATCAAAACTCAAGTTGTTATAGATATTGTTCCTCAGTTTTCTTAAGATTTTGATTCTTCGTAGCACATTATCGTCATTTGTCCAATAACGGGTGTTATTTCCATAGCCATAACGGTATGGCCTGTTGGTATTATAGCCATAGCGGTAAGATGGCATATTGGAAAATGTGCTTCTTCTTGGGAAATTAAAGCCGCTGTTTGTGCTTGGTCTTTGAAGTGATACTACCTCATATGCCATAGACATAGAAGATAGTGTAGTAATAAATAAACCTAAAATAATAATTTGTTTTCTCATAGTAATATTATGCTAATTTAACTTGAAAAAACTTTCATTGCCTTATTTGGCTAAACAGGTATGACAGAGTTTTTAAAGCCAATTAGCGAAAATATTAATTTTTGTAACAAAATCTGACTTTTAAACCAAAAAAACTAAAGAATAATAGTGAAAATGCCGATAAACATGTTGTTAGACAATAAAGCTTAAGGAGAATACTAATGGGGCTTTCTGCAAGTCAGGCAAGGTTTTTACAGTTAACGGCCAGAAAAAGCAATGTTGAATATCAAGCTCAACAGATAAATTTCCAACGTCTTCAGTGGGCCGATAAGCTTTCTGCCGCATCAAGCGCTTATCAGGACAAAACTTCTAACAGAAAAATGGTATTTTCCTACAACAATGGAACTGAGATTCAAAAAGTTGATGTTACATATACCAACTACAAAAACTATATGAATCAACAATTAGAAGGTTTGCACACTTCTCAGGATAAATATTATCTGGTATCTTCTTCAGGAAACAAACTTGTTGTTGCAAATAGAGAAGAAATGCTTGATATAATTGAAAAAAATACGATTTATACGCCAATTACGGCAGATACCGCAACAGTTGATGAAAATGGCAAGCCACTTGAAACAATCAAAAAAGAAAACGATGAAGGTGAAAGCCAAAGCTATCTTGTAAACAGACAATACACCGAAAGCGATTTTATGATTGTTGATGATTTGGATGATGTTGATAATTTCCAAAATGCAATTCAAAATGGCATATACTATTTTGCAAAACGCGAAATGGACAATGAAACCAACAAATTTGAATTCAAAACCCAAGCTTGGGATTCACTTGGTGGCGGTGCAATATCAGAAGTTTATGATAAATCTGATGATGCAGCAGCAGAGGCCGAATATAAAACAACACAAGATAAAATCCAAAGCATAGATAAAAAACTTGAACTTCAACTGACAAAACTTGAAAGTGAACGTGAAGCAATTCAAACAGAAATTGAAAGCGTTGAAAAGGTTATTAAAGATAACGTCGAATCTACATTTAAGACGTTTAGCTAGATAAATCAAGAAAAAAGAGTAAAAATATCCCTTTCAAAGCACAAACATTTATAAATACGACAAAGCCTTATGTATTACATAAGGCTTTTAAATTTGATACATATATATGTCCTTCTTGTTTGTTAGCAGTATATAGCAAAACCGTCATGTTTTGGTGATAATTCGCCATCGTCTTTTGCTTGTTTTTCGGCAAAGATATAATTCATTGCCATTGGATTGGTTGCATTTGCTTTTTCTTCTTCGATTAAGCCATTTATTTCTTCAAGGTTGTAGCCTTGCTCTTTAGCTTTAGCCAGTTCACCAATTCCTTCATAAAACCCTTTTTGCTCAACTTTAGGCTGCTGCTTGCTTGGGTTTATTTGAAATTGACCTGTTTTTTCAATTGGCTGTTGATAAGGTTGTTTATTAACCCCTGTTAAACCGCCAAATGGTAGATTATATTGATATGGACTTACTGCATCAATTGCCATTTTTGTAAACTATTCCTATAAATATAAACTCTTACAGTAAAATAAAGTATTTTTGGGCTCAAAAATTGCCTTTATGGCTTTAAAATGTAACAATACTTAATAAACTAAAATAGTATGCAATTTATCATAATTTAAAAACGAACCCGAAAACACTTTACCGGATTCGTTTTCCATTTCTTTTGTTCTCCTAACTATTGAAAAAATAGTTAATCAAAATTTAAGTTTTGTGTATGAGCTTTAACCTATACTCTAGCATTAAAATTCAAGTAACTCAAATTGAGCGTCTAATTAACAAACTAACGCTGTCTTGAAAATCAGATGGTAGGAAAGTATCTACATACATATAAAACACTTTTACGAAAAATTTTGCTAGTTTTTTGACCGTAGCTTTATAAAACTTTACTTTTCTTGTGTTTCAAATATTATTTTTCTGTTTTCTATATCAAATTTTTTGACTGTTAGCTCAATATTATCGCCTATTTCAAGAGGTTTTTGAAGTTTTGCCTGAATGGCTTTCGCCTGTGCCTTATTTAAAAGCCCTTCAACACCTTTATGGATTTCAACAAATATTCCAAAAGGCTTTATTCTGGTGACTTTGCCTGTAATTATGCTATTTTCTTGTATTTCGTCTTTTGCCTCGAGCCAGGGATTTTCTTTTAAAGTTTTGATGCTTAGAGAAATTCTTTGCATATCTTTATCAATATTGATGATTTCGACATCGATTTTATCATTTAATTCAAGAATGTCTTTAGGATTATCTATCCAATTCCAAGACATTTGCGATAATGGTAAAAGCCCGTCAACTCCTCCGATATCTATAAAAGCTCCAAAATCTGCAAGTCGGACAACTTCACCTTTAACTACCATGCCGACTTCAATTTTATCAAAAATTTCTTTTCTTATTTCTTCAATAGAATCCAGATATACTTTTTTATTTGAAAGGATAAAATCGTTTTTGCTTGTATCTATCGATAAAATTTTAAGTTCAATATCCAAGCCGACTTTGGCATTTTCCTGCTTTAGGTGGCTTAATGGAACAAAACCTTTGACTCCCGAGACATTGACGATTGCGCCGCCTTTGCTTATGCTTGTGATTGTACCTGTCACAATTTCATTGTTTTCAAATTTTTCTTTTATTTTTTCAAGAGCGTCAAAAATTGCAACTTTTCTATGGGATAGATAAAATACCCCGTTTTCATCTTCTTTTGAACTAATTACAAATTTTATTTTGCTTCCGATTTTAAAGACATCTTTGATGTTTTGGTTTTGAACGTTTAAAAATTCTTGTTCTTTGCAGATTGCAAGTGTTTTTGCTCCAATATCAACAAGAGCATTGTTTCCTTCAAAACCTGCAATGGTTCCTTCAATATAATCACCTTCTTTGAAGGTATAGCTGTATCGCTCAATTAATTCCTGATATTGCTCGTTACTAATCATTTTTTAAATCCAAACAACTTTTATAAAAGCACTTATTCATTATAGCGGTTTTTTGCTTAAAATAAGTGTTTTTGGATTAAATTACTACAAATGAAGTAATTGAACAGCTTCTTTGATATCGTTGGATTTATAGATGTAATTTCCTGCAACAAGCGAATTTGCGCCAAAACAAGTGCAGATTTTTCCTGTTTCATTGTTTATACCGCCATCAACCTGAATAATAAGATTTTCGTTTTTAGAATATTTTTTTACAATTGCAATTTTATCAGCGCATTCATTCATAAATTTTTGCCCCCCGAATCCGGGCTCCACCGTCATAATTAAAACTAAATCCACAAGGTTAATATAGTCTTTGATTTCATCAACGGATGTATGAGGCTTTATTGAAATACCTGCTTTAATGCCATTTTCTTTAATCTTTTCAATGGTTTTCACTGTATCATTTTTGCTTGCTTCAAAGTGAAATGTAATAAGGTCGCTTCCTGCTTGAGCAAATGCATCTACATATTTAACCGGATTTTCTATCATAAGATGGGTATCTAAAAATAATTTTGTCGCTTTTCTAATGGATTTTACTACAGGGACACCGATTGAAATATTTGGAACAAAATGCCCGTCCATAACATCAATATGAAGCCATTTGACATATGGTTCTACTTTTTCAATATCTTGCTTCAAATTTGCAAAATCTGCAGATAATATAGATGGAGAGACAATAATATCATCAGTCATTGTTTAATTCCTTGTTTTCCAGTTTCAATTTTTCAACAGCAGCTTGTGCTGCCAGCTGTTCTGCTTCTTTTATGCTTTTTCCTTTGCCTTGGGCTAAAATTTTGCCTTGAAAAGCAACTTCAACAAAGAACTTTTTATTATGAGCCGGACCTTCTTCTTTGATTAATTTATAAATCGGAAGACTATGGTTTATTGCTTGTGTGTACTCTTGCAGGGTAGATTTCGGGTTTATTTGATTCATCTGTTGGTTTATAGATAAAATATCTTCGCCAAAATTATCTTTTAAAAATTCTTTTACTTTTTTGTAACCGGATGCTTTGTATTCTATAAAAATAGCCCCTAGAAGTGCCTCAAAAGCGCAAGCTAAAATAGAAGATTTTTTTGCCCCGCCCTGTTTTGCTTCACTTGTACCGAGCAAAATTAATTTTTCTAAACCTAAAGCAGCCGCGTATCTTGAAATATTTTTATCTGAGACAATTTCCCCTCGAAGTTTTGTAAGTTCTCCTTCTTCATAGTCTTTGAAGTTATTATATAAAAAATCGCTTGTTACAAGCTTTAAAACGGCATCGCCATAAAATTCCAGCTTTTCATAAGAACAGAAAGAACTAAGCTCATTTTCATTTGTATAGGATTTGTGGATAAAGGCTTGATTTAAAAGGTTTATATTTTTGAAATTGAGCTTATACTGCTTTTGAAATTCTTCCAGCTTTCTTAACCTCAAATTTGAAACAGGTATTTTGTCCGTTTTTTTAGAAGTAGACATCAATTACGCCTTTTAAGTAACTCAAAAATTCAACAAATACGTTTTTCCCTATGCAAAAATGTGTAAAGAAATAATATGCAACAGGAAGCGCAAAGATATAGCCATCGAATCTGTCAAGCATTCCGCCATGACCGGGCAGTATATCGCTTGAATCTTTGACACCTGCATCTCTTTTAATCAATGATTCCGATAAATCGCCAAGCTGCGCAAATACTGTAATTAAAAGCCCGCCTATGATTGCCTGGCAAAAGCTTAAAGAAGCATATTTTGTACCCAAAAGTGAAATTAAAATAGCGCAGATGCCGCCGCCTATGGCTCCTTCTACGGTTTTTTTAGGGCTGATTACTTCTGCAAGCTTGTGTTTGCCAAAGTTTACACCAAAATAATATGCACCGATATCAGTCATTGCAACAGCTAAAAATGTAAATAAAAGAAGGCTTAAACCTATTGAAGGAGTGAATTCAAAAGCTGCAACTCTATTTAGACCGATTTGTCTGATTAAAAGCAGGTGACAAGGAAGCCATCCGCAATACAGTGCTCCTAATATTGTTGTTGCAACATTTACTATATAAGGTTGTCTTCCTCTAAATAAAACTATTAAAAAAGATGCCGCAATTGTCAAAGTAAGCATTGATGGTACAAGGTCAAATCTGTGGAAAAATGTCAGGGTTATAAAAACTATTGCAGAAAAAAGAATGATTGATAAACTTGGATGAAACCCTTTGTGTGTAAGGATTTTAACAAATTCTTTTGAACATAATATGATGATTACGGTTAACAAAACAAAAAGAGGAATTGAGCCCAGTATAATCGCCCCTATTGAAATAAGAGAAATTATTGTTCCTGTAATTACTCTTGCAATTTTGTTCTTTTTAACGTTTTCAGAATTTGTTTGTTCCAAAATTATATCTCCATAACTTCTTTTTCTTTGTTAATGACTTCACTATCAACAATTTTTGTGTATTTATCTGTTATTTTTTGAACTTGGTCAAGACCGTCTTTAACTGCATCTTCAGGTAGGTTTTCGGCTTTTTCAAGTTTTTTAACTGCATCTTGTCCATCGCGTCTAACGTTTCTGATTGCAACTTTAGCATCTTCTCCGGCTGCTTTAACGTCTTTTGCAAGCTCTTTTCTTCTATCTGTAGTTAAAGGAGGAAATTGAAGACGAACAACTGTTCCATCTGAATTTGGGGTAATTCCTAAATCTGCTTTTACAATTGCTTTTTCAATTTCTTTTAAAATTGATTTGTCAAAAGGAGTGATAACAAGAGTGGTACCTTCCGATACGCTCACCTGTGCCAATTGACGAAGACCGGTTGGAGCACCATAATAATCAACCAAAACTTTATCTAAAATCATAGGATTTGCTCTTCCTGTTCTTATTTGAACAAGCTCTTTTTTAAGCTGGGTGATACATTTTTCCATTTTTTCTTCTGTTTGCTTTTTAATTTCATCAATTGACATTTTATTCTCCTTAAAGATTGATTATTCTACAATTGTTCCGACTTCTTCGTGGTTTAAAATTTTAACAAGGCTGTTTTCAAGATTAAAATCAAAAACACATATCGGGATATTATTTTGTTTACACAAGGCGCAAGAAGTTAAATCCATAACCTTTAAACCTTTAATAATAATATCATCGTAACTTATTCTATCATATTTTTTAGCATTTTTGTTAACTTTTGGATCGTCATTATAAATGCCGTCTACCCCGTTTTTTGCCATCAACATAGCATCAGCTCCAATTTCAGCAGCCCTTAGAGCAGCTGCAGTATCTGTTGTAAAGAATGGGTTTCCGGTACCTGCTGCAAAAATTACAACCCTGTTTTTTTCAAGGTGGCGAATTGCTTTAAATCTGATATATGGTTCTGCGATTTTATCCATAGTTATAGCACTTTGAACGCGGCATTCAACGCCCAATTTTCTTAGTTCGGATTGAAGGCTTATAGCATTCATAACTGTTGCAAGCATTCCTACATAATCCCCTGAAGCCTGGTCCATTCCAAGTTTAGAAGAATTGTTCATGCCTCTAAAGATATTGCCGCCTCCGACAACGACCGCTATTTGGCAACCCGTTTCGTATGCTTTTTTGATTTCAGAACAAATTTTATGAACAGGATTTGGGTCAATTCCAAATGCCTGGCTTCCTAAAAGTGCTTCACCTGATATTTTTAAAAGTATCTTTTTATATTTTAAATCCATCTGTAATCACTCCAATAAAAAATAATATAAATCAATTATACACAAGAATTTTCGAATATGTAATAATTATCTTATGAAATCTTCAAATTTTGTAAAAAACATAATTTCAAAAGACAAAAATATTTTTAACCAAGCTCTAAACAATCTTATAAATTCAAAAGATGTACAACTTTTTGTCGAATTAGATGATAGTTCGGATTTCATTTTTTCTTTTGTTAAAGAAAAAATTATCAACGAATTTGTTAAGTTAATTAATAAAGAAAATTTAGATGTTGTTTTTGAATTTATGAAGCATTATTCGTATGATTTTGAAGATATGGTGATTATGCCCCTGCTTAAATACGCAAATGAAGATTTAACAGATAGAATGCTTGATATATTTGAATGTGGCGATGAAAATCAAAAAGCATATTGCGCAAAATATTTTACAAAAATCAAAGACACCTTAGCACTTGATTATTTAAAAAAAGAAGCTTTTAGCGATTTTTATTATTTAAAAACCAATTGTGCCAAGGCTTTGAAGGCATTTGGTGATATAGAAACATTAAATAAAACTAAAGAAATTATCTTAAATTCAAATGATGAATATGAAAAGCTTGCTGCATTTGAATTTATAATTTCTTTTGAAGGTGAAATCGATTTTGTTTTAAAAAACTGCTTTAATTTGCCTTTTAGCCAGAATATTATTGCAAATTTGCTTGATGAAAATAGTTTTGACGAAATAAAAAATAATAGTGAAGATAAAATTCCTGATATATTCAAAGTTTTAATGGAAGGATATCCTGAAAATATCAGCCTTAATACTATCAAATACTATGAAGTTCAAAAATACATAAGATTTTTATTAAACAGGCAAAATAACTTTAATCTTGCTCTTTTGCTTTATGCAAAAGCAAAGTTTAAAGAATTTTTAGATAATGATAACTATACATTTGATTTAGACAATGACCTCAAAAATGAATTGAAAAATATAAATTTGCTTTTAAAAGACATGGATTTGAATAAACTTAAAATACAATATAAATCCGATAATGAATTTTCAGCAATATTGGATGTTATTAGAGAATTTAATTCTGATGAATTTGACAAAAAGCTTGCAGATACAATAAATACTCAAAAAATTTCGCCTACAAATCTGGTTGAAGCATTAGAGATTTTATCCGGTAAAAATAAAATAAATCTTTTAAATAAAGACATATTACAAACCGTAGAATGCATTGAAAACCCTAATTTAAAGGCAATTGCCCAAAAATATTTAGAAGAGGTTATTTAAAATCATAACAGCCGGCATGCCTTATAATTTTTTCCATGCTACAAAAATACTCCAAATGTATTAAATATTAAGAAATATTACAGAAATTGCGCCATGCTAAAACATGCTTCAGCACATGATTTTGGCATGATTTAAAAATTCCAAAAATGTAATGAATACAATTTTTTGCAAGTCCCCAACAATATTTTATAATTAAATAAGAACGAATTTAACAAAAACAAGTTAGAGAGTATTTTTTAAGGCTTTTGAAATGTCAATCGAAGAAAATCTCAAAAAAATTTTGAAAGAAATTGAAAAATACCATCCTGTTCTTATCGCAGTAACTAAATACTACGATATTGAAAAAATGATAGAAGCCTATAATTCGGGAATAAGAAATTTTGCCGAAAGTAAAGCGCAAGCTGCAATTGAAAAAATCGGCAAAATGGATGAGACAATAAAATCCCAATCGGTATATCATTTTATTGGACATTTACAAACAAATAAGGTCAAATATGTAGTAGGTAATTTTGACTATATCCATTCGGTAGATAGCCTGAAAGTTGCCAAATGCATAGACCAAGAGGCTAATAAAAAAGGTATTGTCCAAAAAATCCTGCTTCAGGTGAATAATGCACAGGAGCCTCAAAAGTTTGGGGTTCACATTACGCAAATTGAAAATTTAATCAGCGAAATTTCTAAGTTAAAATCTCTTGATTTGGTCGGGCTTATGAATATAGCTCCGATTGATGCAACACAAGACGAGCTTAGAGTGCTTTTTAGCCAAATGAAAGAACTTCAAAAACGATACAATTTAAAAGAGCTTTCAATGGGCATGAGCAAAGATTATAAAATAGCGCTTGAATGCGGCGCAACGATGATTAGATTAGGAAGAATATTATTTGAATAATTAAATTAAAGATAAAAGGAGAAAAGATGGCGCTTTCAGAAAAAATTAAGGAAATCATAGGAGCTTTAACAGATTCCTTGAATCCAATGGGTGAAGAAGTCTATGACGAAGAAATCGACAACGGATACGATACAGATTATCCGACAGATGCTAATCGCGCTCTTCAACCGAGCTTTTCAGAAGCAAATCCAATCAGAAAAAGCAGACCAAATTTAAGAGTATTACCTCAAAAAGCAGCTTATGAAGTTGTAGTGATTGAGCCAAAAGCATATAATGAATCAATTACAATTGTTCAAACTCTAAAAGAAAGAAAAACTGTCATCTTAAATCTTCAATTGCTCGATAGAGAACAATCCCAAAGAATAGTCGATTTTCTTTGCGGTTGCACACTTGCTCTTGAAGGTTCCCAAAGAAAAATCGGTGAAAACGTATTTATCTTTACTCCATCAAATATAAATATTTCTCAAGAAATTGTAAATTCAAAACTATCCACAGATGCAATGTGGACAAAATCATAAAAACGATAAAGTCGTGATGAATAATTAGTATATTAAGTAGAGAAGTTGGAAATGCACTTGATTGAAAGTGCATTTTTATTTTGTGCAAATTTATTTGTAGTTTTCTTATGATAAAATATAAATCAAAGGAGATTTAAAATGGAACAAAGACTAAGCCCGATTGAATGGAATGATTATTTTTTAGAAATTGCAAAAACTGTGTCCAAACGTTCTAATTGCCTAAGGGCACATGTTGGAGCAGTTGTTGTCGGGTGCGACAAAAAAATTAAAGCAACCGGATATAATGGGGTTCCAAGTAAAGTCGTCTCTTGTATGGAACTTGGCGAATGCTATAGAATTAAGCATAATATCAAATCCGGCACCCGTTATGAAACCTGCCGTTCTATCCACGCCGAACAAAATGCTATTATTCAAGCAGGTCAGGATAGATGTATGGGTTCAAGCTTATATATATATGGTCATAATATGATTTGTATTTTATGCAAAAGATTTATTGTTCAATCAGGAATTGAAACAATATACCTAAAAAAAGACGATGATGCTGATATTTTAGTTGTAACAGCTAATGATTTAAGAAAAGAATTAACTGCCGATTTTGCGGTAGAGCCTTGCGGGATTAACTAATACAACCTGCTATAAAAATTAATAATTTAAGGTGTATAATATATAAAATGAAAATTAAAAATATAATCATAATAGTTTTTGTATTGACTTGTTCGTCTTTGGCCTTGCTTTTTAATAAAAGCGAAAGCGAGCCTAACTATAATTACAAAATATATACCCCTCAAAATTTTACCGATGTTTCAAAAGGAGTGCAGGCAGCTTCAAAAGATTCATCCATAATTTTTATTGTAGATTTTTCAAATTCAATGAATGATAATTTAGGTTCAAAAAGTAAAGTTGATGTTGCGCGTGGGACACTGGCTCAAATTTTACCCAAAATTCCTCCAAATGTTAAAGTGGGACTTAGAGTGTATGGGCATAGAGCAGGCTTTACTTATCTTCAGGGCTGCCAGGCATCTAATCTTCTTGTTCCTTTGGGATATAATAACTATGATGCGATTTTAACAGGGTTAAATAGAACTTCCGCTATTGGTTGGACTCCTATAACCTATTCTTTGAAACAATCCATAAATAATGATTTTACTCTTGTTCAAGGTAAAAAACATATTATTCTTTTAACCGATGGCGGGGAAAATTGTGATGAAAGCCCCTGCACATATGTTATAAACCTTATGAAAACGAGAGATGATGTCGTGATAGATGTTATTGCTTTTGACTTGCAAGACCCTGAAGCAAATAATCAATTAAAATGTACTGCTCTTATGACAAGCGGTAAATTTTTGAGCGCAGACAGCGAAGAAGATCTGACAAATTCCTTGTTTGAAACAGTTGGGATTAATAAAGATGTTCGTGGAAACATAAAGATTCCTGATTAAAGTTGACAATTACCGCCTATTTATATAAAATAATCTTACATTTGGGCGATTGGCACAGTTGGTAGCGCGCCACATTGACATTGTGGAGGTCACGTGTTCGAGTCACGTATCGCCCACCATAAATAAAACTTTTAAGACCTTACCAAGGTCTTTTTTAGCAGATATGGTGCAGACATGCTTGTGTGCATTTGTCATTGCAAGGAATGAAATGACAAAGCAATCCAAAATCATTTGTGTTTTATATGCATTAAATATGTTTCAAGTTTTTGCAGTTTAGAATTTGCTATTCTTATATAGGTATTCAGTATCACCAAAAGCCCTGCTAAGTCTCTTTTTTCTAAATTATCCATATTGCAATTTGCTTCTTCTATAGTTTTTGCAAGAGAAACTATTAAAGATAGTTTATATGATATACTCAATACTTTATTTTCAATTATTTCAAGTTCTTTATATTTTAATTTCATAAATTCTCCTTTGTAACAATCAGAAATGTATTAAGTAAAATGTAATATTTTTAAATTATAAGTTTAAGTTTAAACTAATAATTTAAAATAGTCAAGATTTTATTAAATTATATTTTAATTTTTAAAATAATAGTATAAATTTAAATTATGAATATTGGAAATGAAATTAAAAAACTGGCAATAGAAAATGGTACAACTCTAACCAATCTTGCAAAAAACATTTCAGAAAAGAAAGGTAAGCCATATTCTGTTCAAAATCTTTCTTCAAAATTGAAGAAAGGTACAATAAATTATAATGAATTGGAAATTATATTAGATTCGCTTGGTTATACATTTGAAATTTCGAAAAAGCAATAAAATTCATTTGCTAATTTTATACTCTGGATTGCCACGGGCTTAAAAAGCTCTCGCAATGGTGTTACTCCACAATAATTTAACAACCGTCACCCTGAACTTGTTTCAGGGTCTGACCAAGTTTGTGACACTGCATAAAGCTTATTTATGAATCTATTGATTTCATATAAACACATCAGATGCTGAAACAAGTTCAGGGTGACGTATGTGGGCATTATTATAAATACTCGTCACTGCTTAAACGGAATGAAGCAATCCAAATCCGTGGTGCTTGGTTGCTACATGAAATTTCCGGATTGCCACGGCGATAAAATCGCCTCGCAATGAGTTGGAACGTCCCTATATACCGCAATCACAATTTAAACTACTTTAAAATAAACCCTAAGAAAAATGTTGAAACAATAAACACGCCAACAAAAAAGTAAGTAACTTTATTTAGGCCTTTTTCTGTTGATTTTTGGGAAGAAAATAACTGGCTTGCAGCACCGATTGAAGCAATACCATCGCCTTTTGGTGAATGCAAAAGTACAAGTATAACAGTAAATATTCCTGAAATTATTTGAAGAGCGTAGAAAAAGTTTATCATTTTAAAATCCTTTAATTAAAGCTTATAAAATAAATTTAGCATAAAAACAAAATTTTTAACAAACTTTCTTTAAAAATTGACAAAAAGCCTTAATTTGCCATCATCACCTCTAAAATTCAGCCAGCCGGTTTTGGTTTTTGAATTAAAATCATTTACTTTAACAAGTACCCAATTCCCCTGCACAAGCCAAGGAGTGATGTATTTTGGCATATCAAGAGACCCAAGAGAATTCGTATTTCTATCTGATGAAGCATATAAGATTTTATCATTTTTTGAAATATTTTTTAGAGGGTAGAGACCGTATTTTTTGCCTAAAACGCCAATGAAGCTGCTCCAGTTATAAAAAATATTATTTTTGTTTTCCACCCAGCCGCACAAAGGGTTTGTTTGATTATAGCAAACATAGCTGTAGCCTTCTGTTTCATCCAATGTTGATAAAAGCGCCATTCTTTTTTCTGTTGAATAAACAGTAAAAATCTTTTCTATTTCGCAATTATTTTTATTTTGCTCGCACATTATATTATTTTTGTAGTCGAAATGCACAGTCTCAAGCGTTTTTGAGTTATTATCGGGCTCTTTTTTAAAAACAATCGGGCTTTGAACCGATGTAAAGCCAATACCCCAATTAATAACAGAATCTATGTATCTTGGCCTGATATCAGCTTGAGCGGCGCTTATAAAAAATACTAAAACAAATATAAAAAATATTTTTCTCATAATATTATTTTAACCAGTTTTTGAAAAAATTAATTCCACTATTTGAACTTTTTTCGGGGTGAAATTGTACGGCAGTCAGATTATCTTTTTTAATCGACGAACAAAATTCTATTCCATAGTTTGTTTTTGAACTGATAATTGAGCTATCGTCGGGTACTACATAATAAGAATTTACAAAATAGAAAAATTCATTATTGAGGTTTTTATCAATTCCGGTTGTAGCTATCTTATTCCAGCCGATTTGCGGTGTTTTTATATTTTTAAATTTTTTGACTTCGCCTTTTATAATCCCAAGACCCTTAACATCAGGCGCTTCTTCGCTTCTTTCAAAAAGTATTTGAAGCCCTAAGCAAATCCCAAGAAAATCAATTCCTTTATCAAGAGCTTCAAGGATTGTTTTTTCAAGATTTGATTTTTTGAAATTTTCAACAGCCTGTCTAAAATGCCCTTGGCCCGGGAAAATTATCTTATCTACACTCAAAATTTTTTCCCTATCACTTGTGATAACAGGGTCAAATCCAAGATAACTAATAGTATTAGATAAGCTTTGAATATTTCCTGAACCGTAGTCGAGTATAGCGATTTTAATATTGGAAGCCATCTTCTTTCATTCTTCTTATGATTTCATCAAGGTCATCATCCTTTGCAACAACAGAAATTCTGACATATCTTTTAGCATTAGGGTCAAAAGCAGTCCCCGGGACCACTACGACACCTGATGTTTCAAGCAGGTTATCCGCGAATTCTACGCAATCTTTAAATCGCTCAGGGATTTCAAGCCACAGATAAAATGTTGCTTTTGGAGCATCTATCTTATAACCTAGTGAATTTAAACCTTTAACAAATCTTTCGAGTTTATTTTTAAATTTGATATTTTGTTCGTCAATGTATTTTTGTCCTTCGCTAGACGTCATAAGATCGGCAGAAGCATATTGAAGAACCTTGAATATACCTGTATCTATCGTACCTTTGACGCGAGATAGCATAGTAATTATTGTAGAATTGCCAACAGCATATCCGACTCTCCAGCCTGTCATAGCATACGATTTAGATAAGCTATAAAGTTCGACTGCAATGTCTTTTGCGCCATCACATTCAAAAACAGAGTGCGGTTTAAAATCTTCATCATAATACATTTCACAATAAGCATTATCCGAAATTAAAATAATATTGTGTTTTTTGCAGAAATCAACGCAATGCTGCAAATATTTTAAATCACAGGTGCAGCCAAGAGGGTTATTTGGGTAATTTATAATCAACGCTTTGATTTTGTTTGGATCATTTCCTTCTTTTGTATATTTGTCAAGCACAATATTTAAATCAGGCATAAAATTGTTTTCTTTAGACAATTCTATTCCATATCCTCTTGCACCTTGCGCTTTAATCATTTGTGAATATGAAGCATAACCGGGGCTTGGAATCAAAATAACATCTTGGTTTTTAATGTCGTCTGTCGGATTTACAAGAGCTTTAACCATATTGGATAGCCCCTCTTTAGAACCTATTAGAGAAAATATTTCTGTTTTTGGATCAAAATCGACTCCAAATCGAACCTGCATTCTGTCTCTAACAGCTTCTAAGAATTTCATTTCCCCTTTTGGAGTAGAATAAGTATGAAGAGAATCAACATCTAAGTATTCTTTTGTCTTTTGAATTACATAATCGCTGACCCTTTCAACAGGCGCACCCATAGAAAGCGCTATAGGTTTTCTTCCTTTTTTGGTTAGTTCATCAGTTAAAGCTATTTGACGGGCTTTAATAATAAACATTATATAATTTTCCATATTTTTAATCTGGTTATTAAATTTATTCATTAAGTTGTTATCTAAATTTACAGCCATCTTTATTCCTCATAAATTGAAATTCTACAAAATAAATTATAATACAAATTTTTGAAATTCATATTTTTTTCGTTAATAAATTTTACTTTTGTCGTTTTTTTGTTTAAAAAATTTCCGTTATGGGGTATAATATATAAATGCGAGATGGACACTATCTGCGCTAGAAATGGAGAGACCCGATGCATATTCACGTAAACGGACGTAACATTGAAATTACAGATGCTATTAAAGCTTATGTAAAAGAAAAAGCAGGCAAAGTTGCTGCGCACTATGAGCAAATAGATGCAATTGATGCTGTTTTATCAGTAATCAAAAATCCATCTGCAAGCGAATCACATATCGCAGAAATCAATTGCAAAGTCGGAGGCGAGACAATCCGCGTTGAAGAAAAAGCCGAAAATATGTATGCTTCAATCGACCTTGTATGCGATAAATTAGACAGGCAAGTTAAAAAATATAAAGAAAAAGGTTTATCTAAATCAAAAGGTGAATCAATCAGAAATCCAATCCCTGAAAAAGAAGAAGCTGAAGTTGAAGCTTAAAAAACATAATTCATAATAAATTTGCCCTTGGAAAATACAACCAAGGGCAAATTTTTTGCTTTAGAGCATTTTAACAATTAAATATCGGTTAAAACTATGAATATTACAAAAATTTCTCCAAAATTTATTATTTCACACAGCTCCAAAACAAAAAAAGCAAATGCGCATCCAAATACCCAACATTTGCAAAATAAAAAAGAAGGCAGCTCTGTAAAGACATATTATTTTCCTGTTTCTTTTGGAAATTCTCAAAAAACACAACTGACAGATGAAGATTATAACAATGCAAAAGAGTACTGGCAATCATATTTAAAGTCTCCAAGTAATAAAATTGACCTTGAAAAATTAAACGGCATCCAAAAAGGGATTGAAGTCTTTGAAGGACTTTCTATGAAAGAAATTGCCTATATGGCATTAAACGGAAAAATTAATATCGCACTAAATCGGGGTTGCAAAAACATGTGCGCCCATTGCTATTGCAGTGCAACACCGATTACAAATAAAACTCTTGATAAAATGTCTTATGAAAATTTCAAAAGTCTTTCAGATGGAATAAAAGAACTAAAAAAAAGACTTGACTACGATGACTGCACAATAAAAGAACTGTTTTATGATTCGGATTGCATTGATATTGAAATTTCGGATAAAGACGGGAATATTTATGATTATATAGATTGCCTCGAAGAAATTAAAGACGTATCGGACCTTAACCCTCTTTTTGATACATCGGGATGGAATCCTAATATAGAAAAATACCAAAAAAGAGCACAAAAGTTTGTTGATTATGTATTGCGCCCTGAAAATCGTAATCTCAAAGGCAATATAAATATTTCAATTAACCCATATCATTCTTTATATACAAAATCGGCTGAATTAAGAAAAGAAGGCAAGATAGAGCTTGCAGATGAAATGGAACAAGATTATATTAAAAGAATGGCAAATGTTTTATTCACCTTTACTCCAATTATTAAGCATAATGTAAATATTCTTGCAAGGGCGATTCCCAAGGAAAAAACAAATACAGGTCTTGACGAAATTGCCCTTAGAAAACTTACAAACAAGATTTTTAGCTGCCTTGAAGAAATGTATACAAAA
This sequence comes from uncultured bacterium, assembly GCA_947428835.1. Lineage (GTDB taxonomy): Bacteria > Cyanobacteriota > Vampirovibrionia > Gastranaerophilales > Gastranaerophilaceae > RUG14156. The sequence goes on from CANENE010000005.1 coordinate 70,553, forward strand.
GATTTGGAAGGCAAACAAAAATATGCAAAAAATAAAGGTGACATAGAATATTTTATAGAATATTACAGAAATAATTCCAAAGAAAATGCAGGCGAAGTAAGACCAATTGGAAGAGCGCAAGGTCTTTTTATTGAACCCGATAATATTGAAGATAGCATAAATTATTTTAAAGAAGTATTAGAATATGAACCCGAATGGATTACAAGAGTAATTAATCCAAACGGAAAAGTTATTGTTGCATTTAATGATATAACCACAAAGACAGATATTCGGTTAAATTTTAAAGATAGCAACAAATCTTCAAAACCTCTTGCATATCAAATTGAATATTAATTACAAAATTTCTTTAATATCTTCAACAATAAGTTCTTTAGTCAAATGGTATCTTTGATATAATTCATCCAAAGAATCTCTATCCGTAAATTCTTTTTTGGCTCCGAAATTCAATACTTTCATATCGCTTGAACCATAATAACTTGCGATTTTTTGTCCAAAACCGCCATCTAATATACCATCTTCCAAAGTTACAATAACATCATGGTCTTTTTTAAGATTTTGAAGCAACTCATCATCAAGCCCTGTTATAAATTTTGGATTAATCAGGGTTGCTTCAATATTGAGCTTGTTTTTAAGCTCATCTTGAACATCTTTAGCCAGTTCAAAGAAATTGCCAAGCCCCAATATTGCAACTTTTTGTCCGCGGCTTACCATTTCATATTTATTTAAAATAGAATAATCTGTTTTATCTTCATAACCAGCAGATTTCAAAGGACCAAAAGGCACTCTTATAAATACAGAGTGTTCATTTTGATTATATGCATAATTTAGCATTGCAATATATTCTTCTTTGTTTGTTGGTGCAAGATAAACAACATTTGGAATATTGGATATCAAAGGAATATCAAACACTCCAAGATGAGTACAATCAGCAGCAGATATTGCGCCCCAAAAGATTAAAACTGTTGCAGGAGAGTTATTTAAAGCTAAATCCTGCGATATTTGGTCATAGGTTCTTTGAACAAATGAGCTTAAAAGTGCTAAAACAGGTTTTGCGCCACCCTTTGCAAGTCCTGAAGCATAAGCTATTGCGTGCTCTTCTGCTATTGCAACATCTGTATAATTTTCTTTTAATTTATCTCTAAATTCTACACTAAAACCATGTGCCCCGGGTGTTGCTGCGGTAATCGCTGCAACAGGTTCATTTTTTGATTTTTTATCTAAAATAAAATCGGTTGTAATTTTTTCATAACTTTCGCAAATGCAACTTTGGGAAGGATTTTTATCATTTTCAATAAAATTTGGAAGCTGCCAGTGGTATCTTTCTTTGTTGCTTTCAGCAGGCGCATAGCCTTTTCCTTTAAGGGTGTGGATATGAACAACTGTGGGTTTTAAAGTGTCTTTAACCTTTTTAAAAGCTTCAATTAAAGAATTTATATCATTACCTTTTTCAACATATAAATAATCAAAACCCATTGTTTTAAAGAAATTGTTTTCACGTTTGCCTTCTGTTTTTCTAAGCTCTGCAAGGTTTTTATAAATGCCGCCTTGGTTTTGAGCTATAGACATTTCATTATCATTTAGAATTATTATAAAATTAGAATTTAAAACAGATGCATTATTCAGCCCCTCAAGCGCTTCGCCCCCTGATAAAGAACCGTCTCCAATAAGAGCTATTACATTATAGTTTTCTTTTTTTAAATCTCTTGCTTTAGCAAGCCCTGTTGCAAGAGAAATTGATGTTGAAGTATGCCCTATAGTAAAAAGGTCATGTTCGCTTTCATTTGGACAAGAATAGCCTGTTATTTCAAGCAATCTTTCATTATCAAAAAAGCCTTGTTTTCTGTTTGTGAGCATCTTATGAGGATATATTTGATGCGATACATCAAAAACAATTTTATCTTTTGGAGAATTAAAAACATAATGAAGCGCAATTGTGGCTTCTGCTATACCAAGGTCCGGCCCTAAGTGGCCTCCGATTTTATCTACTCTATTTAAAATACCTTGTCTGATTTCATCGGCAAGCATTTCCATTTCATCAACTGTTAAACCCTTTAAGTCATTAGGGGAGGCTATTTTATCTAAAATCATCTTTTTCTCCTCTTGGCTAAACAACAAGTCTAATTCTTTTATTTTAACTTATATCATAAAATTAGTAAAAATAAAAAGGAATAATCTATGACAAAAATACTATTTACAGCAACAAATACGGCAAATGCCAAAGGTTTGGATGAAACAGGAGTAACACTAGAAGAATATGCTATAGCCTATCTGATTTTTAAATCAACAGGCTATGAAATAGAAACAGCAAGTATCAAAGGAGGGCTTTGTCCTATTGATATAAATTCGATGTCTTGTTCAAACCCTGACGAGTGGGATGAATGCATTAAAATTCTAAGAAACACTAAAAAACTTGATGAAATAAATCCTGATGACTTTGATGTTATTTATTTTGTAGGCGGCCACGGTGCTATGTTTGATTTTCCAAACAATGAAAAAATATCTTGCATAGTTAAAAAAATGAACGAGCAAAATAAAATTATAGCAGCAATTTGCCATGGGGCAAGTGCATTTGTGGGTATTAAAGACAATCAAAATAATTATCTTATAGAAGGAAAGAGGCTTACATCTTTTACAAATAAAGAAGAAAAAATAGTTAAAACCCAAGAACTTATGCCATTTTCTCTTCAAGATGAATTAGTTAGTCAAGGTGCTTATTTTGTAGAAGCAAAACCTTGGGCCGAGCATGTTGAAATTGATGGCAACTTAATTACAGGGCAAAACAATAAATCTGTTACTATGCTTGCCGAAAAGATAATTGAAGCTTTAAACAGCTAAAATCTAATCTAGCTTATCAGCTAATTTTTTAAATAAACAAAACTATATAAAATTGATTTTAATAATTTAAAAGAAAGGAATAAAAATGACTGAAAAATTAGAGCTTTATAAATGCGTAAGCTGTACAAATGTTGTTGAAGTGGTTCACGATGGAGTGGGCGAACTTGTCTGCTGTGATGCTGCAATGGACAAAATGGGCGAAAACACTCCAAATCCCGAAAATGCGCATTTTGCACACGTTGAAAGATTGGATGGCGAAACAAAAAAAGTATTTTTTAACCACCCGATGACTCCTGAACATCACATAGAATTTATTGAAGCTATTTCAATGGATGGTAAATACGTTAAAAGAAAATTCTTAAAAGAAAATGAGCCGGCTGAAATGTATTTCAGATGCGACTGTAAAGAAGGCTATATTATAAGATTATTATGTAATTTAGACGGTGTTTGGACTACAAAGGAGCAGCACTAAATGGATAATAAACTTACAACCGCATTTTCAAAACAGATAAATAATGAATTTTATAGTGCCTACTTATATTTTGCAATGTCAACATATTTTGAAGAAATTGCAATGGAAGGCTTTAGCAAGTTTATGAAACACAAAGCGGGCGAAAAACTCACAAGAGCACAAAACATCTATGAATATATAATTTTAAGAGACGAAAAATTAAGTTTATATAAAATAGATGAACCTGAAGTCGATTGGATTAATGCAACCGATATTTTTGCAAGTGCCTTAAATCACGAAGAATTTATGCTGACTCAATTGAATGAATTGTATAAAATTGCTTTTGAGACAGATGACGCAGCTTCCATGGAATTTATTTCAACAATTTTAAATGAAGAAGTTTTGTGCGTTGGAAAGCTTAGGAAACTTGTTTTCAAAATCAAAAATTCTTCAACAATTTCGCCAAATGTTGAATTATTGGACAATAACATCGAAACATTTATGAATTAAATGTTTTACAGTATTTTTTAATAGAACAAAGCTCGCATTTTGGTTTTATGGGCTTGCATATGTTTTGACCATGGGTTACTAAAAGTGTATTAAAATCAATCCAATACTTTTTAGCCAGTGTCTTTCTCAAAGCCATTTCGGTTTCATCAGGCGTTTTTGTTTGAACCAGACCAAGCCTGTTTGAAATCCGATGCACGTGGACATCAACACAAATAGCAGGGATATTGTGTCCTTTGGTCAAAACAAGGTTGGCGGTCTTTCTTCCGACACCTTTAAATTTAATAAGTTCTTCTATTTCATTTGGGACTTTTGAATTATATTTTTCAACTAAAGTCTTTGATAATTCAATAATCTGCCCTGCTTTGTTTTTATAAAAACCGACAGGATAAATGGCATTTGAAAGTGTTTCAACATCAAGCTTTGAAATCTCTAATGGAGTTTTTCCAAGCGCCAACATATTTCTTGAAGCACCTATTGTTGTTTTATCATTGGTTCTTAAAGATAAAATGCAGCAAATAAGGACAATATAAGGGTCTTTAATATTTTCCATAAAATCGACAAATTCGCTGTGAACCACTTTATTTGTCAGATAATCATTTTTCAAATTTTCAACTATATAATCAATCATGGTACAATAATAACAAAAAAAAGGAAATAATTATGACAACAATCGAAGAAGTAAATGATAATAATTTTGAGCGCATTGTAATAAATTCTGCAGTTCCGGTTGTAGTTGATTTTTGGGCACAATGGTGCGGACCTTGCAGAAAACTTACTCCCGTTTTAGAACAAATTCAAGTTGAATTTAAAGATGAAATCAAAGTTGTCAAAGTTGATGCCGATAAAAACATCAATACCGCAAAAGAATACGGAATATCTTCACTTCCGAGCGTTTTGATTTTTAAAGATGGCGTTGTTAAAGAAGTTATGGCAGGCATGATGCCAAAAAGTGCCATAACTTCAAATATTAAAAAATTATTGGGTTAATTCTAATCAAAAACAATTTGTTTTGAGTTATATTTTTCAATTAAATCGCTGTAGCCTCCGATGTTAATATCATCGACTACAATTTGAGGAAATGTTGCAAGCGAAGGCAATTTGAATTTTTCAGTCAATTCTTTCCTTTTGGTTTCTTCATCATCATCGCAGTGGATTTCAGTGTATTTGATATTTTTTTCATCAAAAAACATCTTTGCCTTTTGGCAAAAAGGGCAATAACCAAGGGTGTAAATTTCAATTTTTTGCATAAAACTAATCCTTTTTAATTCTATCTAAAACTTTTTGAATAGTTTCTTTTTCGCTTTCGGCTATATCAAAATTCAGATAGTCTTCAAAGTATTCAATTGCAGAAGTTTTGTCATCTCTTCCTAAAAACAAGATACCGAGTTTTTTATAAGGAAGAGCAAATTTTTCATTTAGCATAATTGATTTTAAATAAGCCCCGATTGCTCTATCAACCTGATTGTCCGCTTCATAAGCATTACCCAGCATATAAAACAAAAGGTGACTTCTAACTTTTTCTACAGTTAATTCTAAATTAGAAATTGCACTATGGTAATTGCCCATCTCCATAAATATTCTGGCTAATTCATAGTTATAGTCAACATTATCAGGTTCATCTTCAGTTGCAATTTGAAGCATCTCAAGAGCATCATCATATCTGCAGTCTGCAATTAATTCTCTTATATAATCAAGCCTGCTTAATTGGTTTGCTTCACCTGTATCATTTATTTCATTCATTAAACTTGTCTCCCCATAATTCTTTCAGCTCATTTTGAAAAGGCGAAATTTTAGAAAGCTTATTAATTACACCGGGTAATTTTTCTATCACATAATCAATTTCTTCTTCGGTTGTATATCTTGAAAGAGAAAACCTTATTGAACCATGGAGACAGGTAAAAGGGGTTTTTTGCGCCCTTAAAACATGACTTGGATCTAAACTTCCGGACGTACAGGCACTTCCTGATGAAGCACAGATATTGAGGTCATTTAGGTATAGTAAAATCAGTTCGCCTTCAATATATTCAAAACCGATATTGGTTGTATTTGGAACCCTGCTTTTACTTTTTGAATTGAGCTTGGCATTTGGAATTTTAGCTAAAATACCTTTTTCAAGCTTATCTCTCAAATCCTTTACTTTCGTATTTTCAATAGTTAAAGCCTCTTTTGCAAGCATAGAAGCTTCGCCTATGCCTACGATATATGGAACATTTTCCGTTCCTGCTCTTTTAAGATTTTCCTGATGGCCGCCTAAAATATAAGGATCAAAAAGCGTGCCTTCTTTGATATATAGTGCACCTATTCCTTTTGGAGCGTGAAATTTGTGCCCTGAAATTGAATAAAAATCAATATCGGTATTATCAAGCTCTATCGGGATTTTTCCTGCAGCCTGGACGCCATCAACAAATACTTTTATGTTTTTGTTGATTTTTTTAACTTCCTTTGCAATATCATAAACAGGATAAATTGCACCCGTTTCATTATTTGCATGCATTATAGAAACTAAAATAGTGTCAGGTGTTATTTTTGAAAGCAAATTTTCAACATCCAATTCGCCGTTTTCGTTCACTCTTGCATAAGTTGCTTTAGCCCCATGGTGTTTTTCAAGATGCTCATATACTGCCATAACGCAAGGATGTTCAACAGCAGTTGTGATAATGTGTTTGGTTGGATTTTGAGATTTATTAAAAACACTCATAATTGCACTATTAGCACTTTCTGTGCCGCAGGAAGTAAAAACTATATTTTTCTTGTTTTCGACTCCTAAAAAATCCGCTATTTGGCTTCTTGCATTATCTATAGCGCGGGATGTAACGTAGGCCGGATTATACATGCTTGAAGGGTTAGCATAATCTTCTTTAAAATATGGAAGCATTGCTTCAAGGACTTTTTCATCCGTTTTTGTTGTTGCATTATTATCTAAATATATAAATTTTTCCATTGTTTTCTTCTTTTTTGCTTTATTCTTCGGTAGTTACGGTAATTTCATCATCTACGAGCTCTTTCAATTTTCTTTCAACGAAATTTTTAAGAGTCAATTTAGCATTGCTGCAGCTTGAACAGTGCCCTTTTAATTGAACAATAACGATATTATCTTTAACATCAATAAGTTCTATATCTCCAAAATCTTTTTGAAGCTCGGGAGAAATCACCGTTTCAATTACATTATTTATCTTTATTATCTTTTGAATAGGATTTAATACCTTATTTTCTTCTTTGACATAAGTATGAATTATAGCTTCAATTGCATCTTTGCATCTGCCACAAGCCATAGCAGCCCCTGTCAGCTTTGAAACATCTTCAAGGTTTTTTGCACCATTTATCTTAATTGCATCAATTATCTGTTTTTCGTTTACACCAAAACAATGACAGATGATTTTTGATTCTTCCTCCGTTTCTTCTTCATCCAGTTCTGACCAATCTTCATCATTTAAATAGTTTTTAAGCGCATCTTCAAGTGCTTCTCTTCCCATAACGGAACAGTGCATTTTTTCCGGCGGAAGCCCGTCTAATTCATCTGCAATTTGCTTGTTTGTGATTTTTTTTGCTTCTTCTATTGTTTTTCCTATTATCATTTCAGTTAAAATGCTACTTGCAGCAACGGCAGAGCCGCAGCCAAAAGTCTGAAATTTGGCATCTTTTATAATGTTGTCTTCTATTTTTAAATATAGCTTTAATTTATCCCCGCAAGAAAGCGCACCGGCTTGTCCTATAGCATCAGCATCTTTGATTTCGCCAACGTTTCTTGGGTTTTTAAAATGATCTTTAACTTTATCAGAATATTCCCACATAATTTTTCTCATTTATCTAGTCATCTACATAGAGCATTATATCACTTAAAAATCCTACTTGTATATGTACAAAAAAATTATATTTAATCGCATAATATAACCATGGGTAATTATAACTCTTTAAAAGACCAACTCATAAGAAACGGGATTCTACCATCAAACAATGCAGATGGCAGTCAAAATTTCTTTGAATTTTCCATAGAATCAAATACAACTCCTGACACAAAAGAAGAAATAAGGCAAAATCCTGCGCAGACAAACCCAATCAGCCCAAGCTATAATAGAAGATTAAATACTTCTGATGTCGAAATTATTGAAGAAATTGATAAAACGGGACTTAAAAAATATAAAGACAACTTTTTATTCAGAGTTTTTCCAAAGCTCAAACAGGCAAAAGTTGCAAAAGAAATTCTAAAAAAAATCGGCGATTTGAATATAGATACAAATAATCTTCTTGAAAAATCAGTCCCCTACGGAGAAAACGACTCAAGGTACGAAAACCTTGTAAGATACATAAATGCTGTTAATGAGGCAAATATTAAAAAATAAAAACAAAGAAAAGAATAAGGGAAACTAAACCCATTCGTCCAAGTTATTGCCTTCAACAAGCTTTTTAAGAGCGCGTCTGCTTTTTTGAAGATTGCCGCATGAAAGCGCCTGTTTGTAGAGCATATTAAGCTTAGAAGAAATATATAGTTCGGAATTATCCAAACATCCTCTTTTAGAAGAAAGATTTGGACCATTGCCTGCGATATTAAAACTTATTCCGTTGATTCTTGCCATTTTTCCTTGCTATATTGCTTTTATATCAGCCGTTTCGGGCGCTTTAACATTATAACTAAAACCAAACAAAAGTCAAGTTGCTACTGCTTTGTTTGTTTTGTAAAAAATATTTACATTTGTACATAATTTATTTTGTATTAAAATAATCTTATGCTGAAAGATTATTTTATTAAAATTACAAAAGATGCGATTAATTGCGCACTAAACGACGGAAAACTCGGTGAAAACAAAGAAATTAATATTGATTTAACCTGCGAAACTCCTAAAAACAAAGATTTTGGAGATTTTGCAATTAATGTTTCATCACTTGCAAGGTATGCAAAAAAAGCGCCTAATGTGATATCTGAAACAGTCAAAGAATATATCAAAGAAGAAAATTTTAAAGTAAACACAGTTGCAGGCTTTATTAATTTTAAGCTTGAAAAAGAATTCTTAAATGAAATTATAAAAGAAATTCTTCTAAAAAAACAAGATTATCTTAAAACCGATATCGGCAAAGGCAAAAAAGTTAATATAGAATATGTTAGCGCCAACCCCACAGGGCCTTTTCATATAGGTCATGGCCGCTGGGCTGCTTTGGGGTCAGCTTTAGCCAATATCATGAAATACTGCAACTATGAAGTTATTCAGGAATTTTATATTAATGATGCAGGCGGTCAAATTGAAAAACTCGCCAAATCATTAGACATAAGAATTCACCAATTAAAAGGCGAAAACATTGAAATGCCTGATGGCTTGTACCCTGGAGACTATCTTATAGATTGTGCTAAAAGATACATAGAAACAGGTTCTGATATGTCTTATGGTGACTTTGCAAAACAAGATATGCTAAGACAGCAAAAAGAACTTTTAAAAGAATTTAAAACTGATTTTGATGTGTTCTTTTCAGAACTTAGCCTATATGATGATAACGAAGTTGCCTCTTGTATGGAAGCTCTTAAAAAATCAGGCAAAATCTATAATCAAGATGGAGCAGTTTGGTTTAAAAGCTCTGATTATGGCGATGACCAAGATAGAGTGCTTGTTAAAACAGATGGCAAAAATACATATCTGACATCCGATATTGCTTATCATAAAAATAAATTAGATAGAGGCTTTGACCTTCTGATTAATATTTGGGGCGCAGATCATCACGGCTATATTCCAAGAATGAAAGCTGCAATAGAAGCATTAGGCTATGACCCGAATAAGCTTGAAGTTATATTAGGCCAGCTTGTAAATATTATTGAAGATGGCGAAAAACAGCGTATGGGAAAACGCAAAAAAATGGTCACTTTAAAAGATTTGGTTGATGAAGTCGGCGTTGATTCAACAAGATTTTGGATGATAATGCGCTCATCTGATACAACTATTGATTTTGATATTAATTTAGCAAAAGAAAAAAGCGATAAAAACCCTGTTTTTTATGTTCAATACGCCCACGCAAGAGCCTGCTCAATACTTAGAAAAGCTGTTGAAGAAAGGCTTGATATTGATAATAAAACAAAGCTTGAACCATTTTTAAACTTTAATGAAATTGATGAATTTAATAAAACCCCCGATATTATGGCTTTGTTTGAAAATTTAAACGACGAACAAATGGAAGCTGTTAAGTCATTAATTTTAAAACTCGAAGAAGGAAAAGCGCTTTTGTTTAATGCTGTTAAATATAGAGCCCCTTATATGGTTTGTAAGTATTTATCAGAACTTGCAACAGCATTTCATCATTTTTATAATTATACAAGAGTATTATCTGAAGATAAAAAAGACAGCTTGATGAAATTATCGCTTGTAAATTCCTTTAGAATTGTTATGGCGACAATGCTTGATTTAATCGGCGTTGATGCTGTTGAAAAAATGTAGTTGACTTTGGATTTTGTTCTTGATAGTCTAGTTTATGCAGAAATGCAATTGATTTCGGGCTATTAGCTCAGGTGGCTAGAGCGCACCCCTGATAAGGGTGAGGTCCTTGGTTCGAGTCCAAGATGGCCCACCATAAAAGAGACTTTCAAAACGAAAGTCTCTTTTATCATACAAAATGTTGCTTTTAGCCTCTATATTTGTTTCCAAGATGAGATACCAAAAATGACCAATTCGCTATAATTCGCTATTAGTATGGCTTCAAAAATTCGAGTGTTAATTTTGTCAACCATAGAGCTGTTTAGAACTCCTTTTAATACTTTTGAACCGAAATTCATAAAATTGCTTTCTATTCGTATTTGTTCTTTTTTAGTTTTTGCTTTTTTCGCTTGTTGTTTTGCTTCAAGTTTCATCAAACAAGAAACAAATCTAAAATTAAATGCTCTTGTTCCTCTTTTGAATATTCTTTCCCGTCAAAACTGTAAGTAAAGTTTGGTTTTTTGTTTGTCATAAAATAATTTTTCCTTTCTTGTTTTATAATTTTAATTGGAAGTTATTATATATGCCAAACTACAAACATTACCGAGAATCAATTTCAAAGAACTCATTTCAATGAAAGATAGAGTAAGAGACTTTGTTCTACATTGTCCTGAGGATGGAAGATACAAAGAGATTATTTTAAGAAACGTTTTATCAAGACATCTACCCAAAACTGTTTCAATTGGTACAGGCTTTGTAATGTGCGATAATCATAAAGCTACTTCTCAAATCGATATCATTATTTATGATAATAGAATTCCTCCTTTATTTCAGATAGATGATTTTGTAATTGTAGTTAAAGAAAGTGTTGTTGGCATTATTGAAGTCAAAACAACTATACGTAAAAATGAATTTAAGGAAATAAACAAAAAAGCACATGAAAACGGAAAATTAATTGTTGGTAATAATTTAAAATTACTCTTTAATGGAATATTTGGTTATGAAACAGATTTAAAAACAACAAATGATATACTTCCTAAACCTATTGCAGATTCCTTAACAGAATATCATGGTCAAGTAAGGCATATTTGTTTTGGCAAGGATATTTTTATGAGATATTGGCACAATGATCCACAACGCAGTTTTACCCAGAGGGAACATTGCGGATTTTATAGAGTTGACAATTTAGCATTTAGTTATTTTATTTCAAATTTATTAGAATCTGTACTCATTAACATCAATCAAAATGGTTGTTATGTTTATAATTGTGTTCAACATACTGATGTTTTTTACGAATATTTATATCCTCTAGTTGAAAATGGAGAAAAAGAAGGTTACTCAATAGATAATTGGCAATTAATATTGGATTAAGCCGCTTTTTTATTTATTAAATCAATCATATAGACAATTTGTGCCATTTCTTCTGATTTCAATTTTATTACAAATTGTTTCAATAAAAGTTCGGGTTTCGCCTCTTGCACTCCAAACTTAATAAAAGACCGCAAATATATTATAAACGCGGTCTTTTTTAATATAAAAATACAGAAGTTATTTGCTATAAGAATAACGATAATACAGATGATATGATATAATACAAGCACTTCCGGGGGATATTATAACTTATATAATACGAATTTTATTCATATTAATAACTTTTTTAACAGGAGTAGCTTCAATAATAGCAGAAGAATTAGTTCAAAATAACAACAACGGAATGATTGTAAGGATATCTGAAATTGAAGTATATCCAAAATATTTAGATGAATATTTAGAATATGCCAAAGAAGTTGCTAAAATATCTATAGAAAAAGAAAAAGATGTAGTTTCAATTATCCTATGGTAACAATTGAAGATAATACACAAATACGAATTTTAGAAATATACAAAAACCAAGATGCCTACAGCAAACATATTTCATCTGAGCACTTTAAAAAATACAAAGAATCAACATTGCATATGGTAAAAAATCTTAAATTGACCGATACCTATCAGCTATGTCGCGAAAATTTTAATAAGATATTTAAAAAGTCAAAATAAGATAATATATTTTTGTGTACCTGTATAAAAATTATCTTTAAAAATAACTCAATGGTTAATAGCCTGACACCAAAGACTTGTGTATGTTTTTCTTATGAAAATCATAGTACAGGCAATTTCTATATTATTTTTAATATTTTTTATATTGGGATTATTTTTCTTAATCAAACACATTGTCCACATTACAAAACAAACACACATTAAGGCAGAATTTACCGAACTTGCGCCATTTTCCAAGAAAATGCCCGTTTATTTTAAAGGATTTAAAATCGGAAAAATCACAAAGATTGTCCCGAAAGATGATTTCACAACAACTTTAATGCATGTGACTTTGTTTCCCGAAGAAATCAGCTTTCCCCAAAATATTTATCTGCAAGTTAGAAGCTATAAAAAGAACCTGACATATGCGGAAATCATGCTTCCGGACGAACCTTCCGTCAAAAAATTAAAAGATGGAAACATAATCAAGGGAAAGACAAACATGTCTTTCGATTCAATCATAGAGCGTCAAAGCGAAAACGGCTCTTTTGACCTTATCATTACAACAGTTGGAGAAATTGCAGTAAATGTCAATAAGACAGTTCAAGAGCTTGAAGGGCTTTTAAAAGATGTTCGCACAACATTTAAAAACAATGAAAATTATATTTCAATTTCAACAAGAAACCTATCAACTGCAACAAGCCACCTGAATAGAACCACATTAAACATAAGCAGCACAGTCGACCAAAAAAGCTTAGATAGAACAATGAAAAATGTTGAAGACACATCCAAAAATTTAAAAAGCATTACAAAAAGCGTCGATTGCGCAACAAGAAACCTAAGTGAAACCATGGAACACATTAATGAAATTACCGCAAACGTAAGCGGCATTACAGAAAGCATTGATTGCACAATGAAAGATAGATTTGGAGGTTTTCGCCTGTTTTTTGGAAAACCTTCCAAAAAATGCAAATGCAAAAATTAATACAATTATAATTTAATACAAATTGCAGATTAATTACTTTTGAAGCATTTTGGCATATGATGTGCCATCTAAAATAGAAATGTGTTTTGCAGGCTTATATAAACCTTTTGTTTCTAAAACCACCAAATCATCAACAGTTTTTCCAACACATTTTAGGGCATCTTCCATGCTATTTATTGCTTTGGTGTTAGATATCTGCCTTAAAGATGCAGCTTTTTTAAACACACTTGGATTACTAAACACACCTATTTTGCTAATCATAATTTTATTCCTTTTTGTTATATTCTTTTATAAAACCGCAAACGAAAAATAATTGCCTAAAAAAGTAATTTTTTATTTTATAATACTTACATAGGTTTAAAAATGGACACAAATTTAATCACAATAATTGAATCAATCGGAATAATTGCCTTTGCAATAACAGGGGCAATTGTTGCAATTAAAAAAGGTTTTGATATTTTTGGAATAATAGTCCTGGGGGTAATTACGGCAGTTGGCGGTGGTGCTATTAGAGACATTATACTTGGGATTGAGCCTCCTTTTATGTTTCAAAACCCGATTTATGTAATTCTTGCTTTTATTACTTCCTGCTTGTCATTTCTTTGTGTTAGAGTCTTGCATTTCAAATTTAAAAAGAAAAGACGCTTTTTTTCAGATACCATTAACTTCTTTGATGCAATAGGACTTGGGATTTTTGCAGTAACAGGAGCAAATACAGCAATTGCTAAAGGATATGGGGATATGGCATTTTTGTGTATTTTTGTAGGTGTAATATCTGCAATAGGTGGTGGAATGCTAAGAGATATTTTAGCTAAAAAAATACCTTTTGTTTTATACAAGGATATCTATGCAATTGCAGCTATAATTGGCGCTTCTATGTTTTATTATATGCAAAAATCAGGTTTAAACGGGATGCTTTGCGTATTTGCACCAATTATAACAACGATTTCAATACGTGTTCTTGCCCCTATTTATAGCCTGCATCTGCCTAAAGTTGTAAATTTTGAAATTAAAGATGAATAAACCGACTTTTATTTTTTATCTGCCAAAATATAACTTTCATCAATTCTTTTGCAAATTTCATTAATTGTCATAGAATTATCTAAAATTATACTTATCCAATGCTTTTTGTTCATATGGTATCCGGGATAAATATTATTTTTTTGAATAAGCAAAGGCAATTTGTCAGCTTTAGCTCTGATATCGATAATTTCTGCTTTTTCTTTGCTTTTTATTCCAAGTTTTTCTTTTGAAACTGTCAAAATTATTAAATACCATTTTTTATTGTCTTTTCTTCTTGCAATTGCGTTGCCTTTAAATTTATCCCAAAGAAATTCAAGATCACTATTATATTTTTCTTTAATATAGTTTATGATTTCAAACGCTTGTTTTGTTTTGAAGACATCACTTTCAAAGCATTCTTCTTCTATCTTTTTAAGAATATCATTATACTGCTTTTTTATTTTTCCAACAAAATCGCCCGTTGCATCAGTCAGATGCAAAATATAAATGTCATCTGTTTGTGTTTCTTTTAGTTTTGTTTCAACGATATTTGGCGCTTTTATTTTGATATTCAGACAAAAATCGCCATCCATGATATCATAGTTTTTACTATAAATATCGCCATCTTTTGTAAATCCAAAAGCAAGAAGCTTTTTTGTATTTATTTTTTTGTTTTGAAAAATATTATTCATCACATATCAGATTTTACAACTTTTATGCAGAAAAATCTAATCTTCTGATTTCATCCAAGCTCATATCATCAATTTTTAAATTAGCATATTTAGAATTATCAGCCTGCTCTTTTGATACAAAACCTGGCTTTTTCAAATATAGCGCATATTTTAACAGTGTTTCATAAAGTTTTGGATTTTTATTTATTTCGCCTGTTTGCGCTGCTTTATAATACAAGGCTTCTGCTGCATTATAACCAACACCTGCCTGTAGCGCACGATGGTAGTTTTCAATATAGCTTCTTTCAAATCTGTCTTTATAGCTTTTTTCGGCTTCATAACCAAAATCTGTTTTATAATCTGTTCTCGACCTTCTTCCTAGAACATCGTGAATCTCAAAACCTTGATTTGGAGCCATTGCAACTTCGGCAAATCTTCCTCTTGTAAGCTTTTGAGCGTGTTCTAAAGAATCCGTATCTGATTTGAATTCTCTCCAATCTTCAGCTCCGAGCTTGTTAAATACTCTTTGAAGAGCTCCTGCTTGTTTGCTTGAGATATTTTTATCATCAGCACATCTTAATATACCTTTTCCATCGTGATTATTTGGAATAAATAGTATTTTATCAGGTTTAATTCCAACCGTTTCTGTTAAGAACTTCCAATTTGCCCAGCCATTGCCATCTGCGTGCTCATTTTCGCTTGATAGAATAACAAGACCTTGAAGATGATTATTAATTATATCTTTCATCTGCCATAGGTTGAAATCATTTCCATCGGCATCACATTCATATAAAATTGTTTGGTTGCTAAAATCGCTGCCTTTTGCTTCTTTTGCAACTTTGGCTATAAAATCTGTTATAGCGGTTGTTCCATTATGCCAAGGAGTAATTTTTTCACCTCTGTTGAAATCAAATTTAGGCCTCATATACTGCCAGCCAACATCCACTCTGATACCATCGAACATATCAAGAGCCATTAAAATTTCATTTCTCAAGAATTGATGCGCGGGACTGCTTTGGCTTCTATCATTGACCAAATCATAGAAATTTGCCGCAGGCTTACCCCAGCCGACTTCCGCTGTTGTTCCTTCCTGATTTTTCAATAAAGCATCCGGCCAACAATTTTCTTCAATCCAGGAACGTCCGATTGGAAGGTCAATATAAGCTTTTTGACCATTTTTATGGATTTCATCAACCGCCTGTTGAATTGTTTTTCTTGCTAAAAACTGTTTAAATTTATAAAAATCTATTTCATATTGATGTGCTTTTTTACAATCTTCAAATGTTTTGTATTTTGAATAATTGCAATTTATCTGATTTTCAAAATTTTGACAATCAAGATAATTTCCTGCTTTTTCTGCTTGTTTAAGCCTGCCTTCAAGTTCTAAGTATCTATGGTAATCATTATCATTCCAGCCGACAAAAACATCGGTTCTTCCTGTTCCCCAATCCTTAAGCCAAGGAAAAAGCGCACATCTTGTAAGTATTTCATCATAATTAACAGGTTCTTTTTGGGTTTTAAATTTTTCAAAATCCCTTCTTAATATTTTTAATTCCATTGGGGCATTTTGTTTATGTATAAATTCGTAATATGCCCTTCTGAGTATTGTGTTTGTCTGTTCGTAGTCTTCTTGGTTTTTGTAGCCTAGAGAAGTTTCAAAATCTACTCTTGTTTCATCGTTTCTGTATTTCTTATGATCACTTACCATATCATCAACAACTTGTCTTGGAATAAGATTTCCAAATTCTTTTGTTGCAAGTTTTGCGATATTTATATGGTCTTCTCCTATTGCAAAGACAGATCTGTCATAGGCACTTGCTTTGTGTTCATCATTATAGGTTTGTTTGTCTGTTAGCTGTCCTATTGGCATAAACTTAATGGCGTTTGTTGCATTATAGGTTTTAGAATGGCTATAATATTCAATAGCTTCAGGTGAATTTGCCTTACCGATGCCAATATCATCTCTTTCTTTAGACGGAAAAGCAGGAAGATAAACTTCTTCCATTCTTAAGCCATATTTTGTTCCTTGAAGTTCTAAAACTTTATCAATAATATTTCTATAACCGGACTCTTGCTGAGCGGAATAAGCTGATTTAAAACTTATATTATTGTTTCCTATTGAATTTATTCTCAATTAACACCTCTAACTTTTACAACACATTATATATTATTAAAACACAAAAAAGTTTCTCTTTGCCAGTATTTAAAATTGCTTAATATAAGCTTATATAATGGTTTTGAAAAATACAAGATGCAAATAGATAAGGCATGGGTTAATTATGTTTTTATGAAAGATTTTTTGAGACGGTACAATAAAATAAATAAGGTGATAGGAAATATTGAAAAGGAAAAAATAATGAAAAATAAATATGATTGCACGTTTGTTGAGGATATTTTTATTAACAAAAAAGAAGAATACACAGGTTATTGTGTTTTTGAAAAAATACCTCAAAAAGAACCGTTAAAAATTTTTATGATAATCATTTGTTTCGCCTTTCTTTAAAATGCAAAATACAAGAAAAGGGTGAAAAAAAATAACTGTTATATTAATGAATCCTTCTTATGCTGATAGCAGCGGGCTTGGTGCTACATTGTGTAACGTATGAGAATTCTTAAAAACTGTTCCGAATTTGAAGTTTTAAACCTGTTTCCCATCAGAATGCCAAATAGTAGTAATTTATCAAAATTAATAGACAAGTATAATAAAGATGAAAAACAGCAAGAAAATAATAAAAATTATATTATTGAAACTCTGAAAAGCAGCAATAAAATTCTTGCTGCCTGGGGCAGAAAATATCACAGGAAAGTACAATGGCTTTTTGAATATTTGGAAAACAAGGAACTTTATGTTTATGGTATCAATAGTGACAGTTCGCCAAGACACTTTGCACCACAGGCATACAACAGAATAAAAAAATACAATAGACAACAAAATGAAATTGGTCAAAATCAAAAAACCGAACAGAGGAAAATATTGTTTTGAATAATTCAAAATAATATGTTAAGTTAAAACATGTGCCAAAGTACAATCTTAAAACACAATAAAAAAAGAACCTTTTCAGGTTCTTTTTATAAATGGTGGGCGTTGATGCTTCAATCGTTGCCGAGCTTTAGCGAGGCTTACGAGTGAAGTATGCGCAGATTGCGTAAGAAAATTTGACCAAAGGTCTTAATTTTCAAGCAAGCCGGCTGAGGCGTAGCCTCCAACTGCCCATAAAAAAAGAACCTGAAAAGGTTCTTTTTTTAATTGGGCGTTGAGAGGCTCGAACTCCCGACATCCTCCTTGTAAGGGAGGCGCTCTACCAACTGAGCTAAACGCCCTCAATATTAAATTTTTTCACGCCTCCCAAGGGAGACACATTCTCTGTATTTCGTAAGCTACACGCTTACCGGGCAACTGAGCTAAGCGCCCTTGATATTAAACTGACTTATTAATAATATTATATCAATTTCTATTGTCAAGTTTTCTTTTTATACTTTGTTTTTCCGGATTGCTGTATGATAATCTAAACACACGTCACTGCAAGCTTTAGCGAAACAGTCTTGGTCCAATGTGTTTGTATACTAACCTTGATGCACCCGATTACTGCAATGCAGATTCTTTGCCTCGTGCAATGACGATTATTCGGAATGATTCATACACCTCGTCACCAAACCCGCCTACATTACGTTTCTTTAAAAAATTGCCTTTGAAAAGATTTGAATTATATAATATTTGTGGGGATTTGTATGGATAAATCGAAAAATATTTTCCACAATATAAATTTCAACGCTCTTAAAACCTCTTATCAGGAGGTAATTAAGTCTGCCATAGAAAAATACTGGCAAATTGACATAAATATCATCCTTGAAGCAGTCAATGACTTTAGGGAACTCAGACAAGAGCTTCTAACCGTTAACACGGATTTTTTTTCAAGCCAAATCAAAGTTGAAAAACACAACCCCATAATTATAAGACTAAGCAAAAAATTTGCAGGAAACATCTTAAGCACGGTTCTTGAAGATGATGCTCAAAACAGGAGATTTAAACTAAGTACCCTTACAAAGCTTGAAACAAAGCTTCTAAACAACTTTTCGGAATTTTTATACAAAAAAATCGATACAATCCTATACCCTATTAAAGATGTTAAATTAACGGATGACAGTTCTAAATATCTAAATTTCCTTTTTTTGATACAAATCCCAAACAAGGGTTCATCCAGAATTATGCTTTCAATCCCTAAAGACAGGCTTATTTTAGATGAACTGACCAAAGAGCAAACCTTTAGTGATGAGGATTTCATCACATCAAACACATTTGTTAAAATCAAAGCCGGAAGCTCCAGAATAACTCTTGATGAGCTTAAAAATCTTTCAAAAGATGATATTATTCTTCTTGAAAACAGCAATAGCACTTCTCTAAAGCTTATTTCGGGAGATTTGGCAATTGATTTTAATGTTAAAACCGACCCTTCAATCATTCTAAACATAGATGATGAAGACGAAGTTGAAGAAAATATAAGAATCGAAGAAAATGAGGTAAATATGAGCAAAAATCTCTGGGACGACATTCAAATTGAAGTAAGTGCCGAGTTTGATAAAGTCAAGATGACAATTGGCGAACTAAAACAAATCACCAAAGGGCAGGTTGTTGACCTTGGCTCTGTTTTCAACCATCAAATCTCCCTTTATGTTGAAAACAAAAAAATTGCAAAAGGCGAGCTTGTCATTATAAATGACAGATATGCCGTTAAATTAAACGAGATTTTATCTGCAAAACCTGTTGAAATTGCAGCTAAAAAAGAGGTTGAAAAAGAGCAAAAAGAATCAGCAGAACAAAAACAGCAGCAAACTCAAGCTCAAGAACAAGAACAAGAACAACAGCAGACACAAGAAACCAAAGACGAAGATTTTGACTATTCTGATTTTGAAAAATAATTAATAACCAAAGGAAAAAGAAAATGATAACTTATATAACAGCTTTTATATTCTACACTTGCGCAATAATCGGGGTATTACTTGCAGCTTTTGTTATTTACAAAAAAACAATGATAACAACAAACATAAATAGAAGCCCTCATATGAAGATATTAGACAGCATTGCAATCGGACCAAAGAAAAACCTTCTTGTGGTTAAGGTTTTAAATAGAAAATTTTTAATCGCATCCGGTATGGAACATACAACTTTTCTTGCCGATTTAAGTGATGAAGTCGATATAGATAGAATCAAAGAAAATGTTGATATCCTCAAAGACAATGCATTTTTTAAAGGCTCAGATAGCAACAGCGAAGCAAAAAACACAATGGGAAACAATTCATATGAAATATTAAAACCAAAAAGCATGCTTTTTGAGGATGAATTTGACGAACTTGACCAGGCAAACGATGTGATTACTATCAGAGATGAAAAAACAGCACCAAGAAAAGAAATGCTAAGAAGACTTTTAAAAAACCTTAACAGCAACGGTTATAAATCAAGGAGTTCAAGATAATGGACACTCTTTTAAAAGACATAAATCCTATTATACAGCTTCTTGTTGTAATGGCGTCTTTTTCGCTATTACCTTTTATATTTGTTTCTATGACGCCTTTTTTAAGATTTACAATCGTTTTTTCAATGCTTAAAACAGCAATGGGAACAAATTCAGTTCCTCCTGCAATAACTTTGATTGGTTTGTCTTTGATTTTAACATTTTATACAATGGCGCCAACGTTTGATAGCATGTATCAGGCATATCAAGTACCCTATCAAAAAAACCACAATATAGTTGAAGCGCTTGACGCAAGCTCCAAACCTCTAAAAGAATATATGCTCAAACAAACAAGACAAGCGGATTTAGCCTTTTTTGTCGAAAAAACAAGAGGGCAGGCACCAAATAGCCCTGATGATTTAACATTATGGGAGGTGGCTCCTGCTTATATTGTATCAGAACTTAAAACCGCTTTTGAAATCGGATTTATTATATATGTTCCTTTTATTGTGCTTGACCTTGTTGTTGCAAATATATTGCTTGCACTGGGGATGTTTATGTTATCGCCTCAAATTGTATCAACGCCTTTTAAGCTTCTGATATTTATTGCAGTAGACGGTTGGAGCCTTATTGTCAAAGGTCTTGTAGAAAGTTTTAATTAGCGGGGGTAAGATTTATGGAATTGCTTGTAGAATTTTTAGCAAAAGGTTTTATGGTAATGCTTTCAATAAGTATGCCCTGTGTTCTTATGGCAGCAATGGTCGGGCTTGTGATTGGTATCTTGCAGGCAGTAACACAAGTACAGGAGCAAACAATCGCCGCAGCTCCAAAAATCGTCATAGTATTTTTAACAATCGTACTTTTGGGCGGCTATTTTATAAAAATTCTAACAAACTACATTTACGAAGGAACAAGCCTGGCTTTTCAGGTTGTTCCAAAAAATGAAACCTTTGTCTTGCCTGAAAATTATTATAAATACACCCGTCCTTTTGATAAAGAAATGAAAGACAAAATCAACCAGGATGCCTCTTTAAATAAAGCCTTTTTAAACGGAGGCAACATCCCTTGGGACAAAAAGGCAATAAACAGGCAAATTTATGTTCCTGCCAAACAAACAAAAAGCGTTGAACCCAATTTTATTGAAAAAATTAAAATTCAAAAAGGCAGCTAAAGGATAAAAAACCTTGGATGAAATTTTAAAACAATTTGCAATAATTTTTCCTGAATTGAATAATGCCCTGGGTGCCGGCATTATGATATTTGTAAGGCTCGTTGGCTTAATGAGGCTTGCTCCTGTTTTATCTAAAAGCGAAATCCCCGTTATGGTAAGGTTATCTTTTGCACTAATTTCAACAATTATTTTAGTCGGAATTATAAAACCCGCTCCGCCTTCACCTGAAACACCCCTGTTAATCTGTATGGCATTGAATTTTATTTTTGGTGCAATAATCGGCTTTGTTGCAAATTGTATTTTAGCTGCAATTCTAACAGGCGGTGATATGATAAATACGCAAATGGGGCTTTCCTCCGCTATGGTAATAGACCCCAGCACCAAAGGCCAGGTAAGCGTTATGGCGAATTATTTTTCCGTCCTTGCTCTTCTTATTTTTATGTACTCAGGCGGAATATACTGGCTTTTTAATGCTTTTATAAGAAGTTTTGAGCTGTTTCCTATGTATAGCACAAATTTTCACTTTGAAAATATTGTAAATTTTCAATATTTAACCGAAATTACCCAAAATATATTGTTTATGGGGCTTCATATAGCAGGACCTGTTTTGCTTGCAACTTTGGCACAAGATATTATTCTTGGTATAATTTCCAAAACAGCGCCGCAGGTAAATGTCTTTTCTTTAAGCTTTCTATTTAAACCCGTTATGGGAGCTTTTATATTAATTGTAATTTTGCCTATGCTAATAAATGTCATTACTGATTATTTGCTCTCTTATGCGAATATTTTTTAATTTTGTTCTATCCAGCCTTGGCTTCATACAAATCCACAAAATATTTTTTATAAAAGGAGCCACAAAAAGCAATATGCAGCTAAAAACAATATCATAAAATATATTATTCGCACTTGCAACAGAGACAATAGGCAGCACCATATGAAATTCAATTACTTTAAACAAAGCTAAAATAACACAATAGATAATTGCTGTTATATGTATTGTAATAACCCCTTTTATTGCGGCTTTCATTCTGTTTTTTAAAGTTTGACTTACATTTAAAACATTCCCTTCAACTATTATTGCAACACCAAAACCAATAACATATCCAAAGATATAATTTTGAACATAGCCAAGACCACCGCCATAAACAAATATAGGCCATATAAAAAACCCCGTGAGAAGAAAAATTACATACATTAAAAAGGAATAATTTTTCCTCAACAGATATATTATAAATACCATTGCAGGAATTAAAGGACTATATAAAGTTTCTTTTAAATCAATTAATATTTCATCTTCAAAAACAACGGTCGGAACCAAAAAACTAAGCTGGGTAAATGTTGCAACTATTAAAATTAAAAAACATAACGCTACAATACACAAAGTGCCAAGCGTGTGAGGGGTTGGTTCTCCTCTATAAATATATTGCGAAAAAATGTCTTGAAATCTTTTATTAAACATATTTATTTAACTAATTGCTCTAAATCATCTTTAATTTTATCATATAAATCTTTGTATTTCTTATCGAAAATATTTTCGCTCCACATAATATAAGCATCTTCATTATTATCTTGATAATATTTTTTTCTAACACCCAAAGACTTAAAACCGAATTTCTCATATAAGCCTATTGCTTTAGCATTTGACACTCTAACTTCCAAAGTTACATATTTAATCTTGTCTCTATAGCATTCTTCAAGTGCCGCAAGCAAAAGCCTGTGGGCAAATTTTTGATTTTGAAAATCGGGATGAACAGATAAATTTGTAATGTGTGCTTCGTCACCTATCTTCCAAATACCTATATATCCGACACAAACATCATCCAAAAACACGCATAAATATACAGAAATCGGATTATTAATCTCTGCTATAAAAGAATCTTTTGACCAATGGTGCGCACCATAGCACTTTTCTTCTATTTGAAGAATGGTGTCAATATCTTTATAGCTCATTTTTTCTATTTTATGCATTTAAGTTTAAATAAAGGCTTTACAAAACCTGAAAAGTTTTGTGTTCAACCTGATCTTTTTCATCCATCAAACCACGATTTAATTGAGAATATTTTGCATCTTTGGAATTAAATCTTTTTTTCAAATATTCATAAGAAACTTTAGGATCGCACTGTTCGCCACAGGTGAATAAATCTACTGCAGCATAACCATATTCAGGCCAAGTATGAATTGCAAGGTGACTTTCAGAAATGATTACAACACCTGATACTCCATGGGGACTAAAAAGATGAAAACATTTATTTACTATTGTTGCTCCGCATTCAAGAGCTGCTTCAAGCATATATTGCTCTACTAATTCCGGGTTATTCAAAACATTTGAATCGCATTCAAAAAATTCTGCCAGTATGTGTCTTCCAAGGTAATTTTGGGTGTTTAATCCTTCTTTACAAGAAATAGGTGTCATTATTGCCAATTCATATTCCCCCTTATATTTTTAAATAATTATTGTACAAAAAACAATATACACTATAACAAAAAAACATACAAGTAGCAATTTTTCTATTTTTCAAAAAAAATTTTACAATTTTTAATCTTTTGATACAGCAAAAATTTTTGGATATAAAATTTATCTTATGAATAAAATTCTTATAATAGACGATGACATTGCAATTTGCGAGCTTATAAAAATAAATCTTGAACTATCAGGTTATGATTGCATTTATGCAACAGAGCCTACTAAAGGCTACGCTTTGATTTTGCAGGAACACCCGTCTGTTATTATTTTAGATGTTATGATGGGTGAAATCAGCGGTTTTGATATTGCAAAAAAAATAAGAAACAAACAAGAAATCTCTAAAATTCCAATTATTATGCTAACGGCACTGGGAGAGCTTAATAATAAACTTGATGGCTTTAGGGCAGGAGTAGATGATTATCTTACAAAACCTTTTGAAATAGAAGAATTAAAAGCAAGAGTGCTTGCTCTTTTGAATAGAACAGGCGCAATTTCATCTTCTTTGGTTATAAAAGAAACTCTTTCAAAAGGCGATATCACTTTAATTCCCGATAGTTATGAAGTTCAAATCAAAGATAAAAAAACAAGCCTTACCCCTCTTGAATTTGAAATTTTAAATGTATTGATGCAAAAAGAAGGAACGATGGTATCATCTAAAGAACTTCTAAAAGAAGTCTGGGGATACGAACAAGACCTTAATATAGTAGATACAATAAGGGTGCACATCAATCACTTAAGACACAAGATTAATAAAATTTCTGATGAAAAAAATAAATATATTCAGACTATATACAAAGGAGGTTATATCCTCCATACAAATGGTATAGAAAAGAAATAGATGGAAAATCATAAAAAAATTAAACAATTTCTTGTGCTTCTTTTTGCTATTGTGGTTCTGTTTTTTATCACGCAGGAAAATCAACACAGCAATAAAGTTGAAAGAATTAACAAAGTATCCGAAATTAACCTTTTAAATGAAAAAGAGGTTGATTCTAAAGAGCTTTTTTTAGATTGCTACAAAATTATTAAGCATAATTATTATAACCACGATTTAAATAAGCAGGATTTCTCTAAGTGGAAAAAAAGATACTTAAGCCAAATTGAAGATGAACAAGACGCTTATGTTGCAATAAATTCTATGCTAATGAGCCTAAATGACCCATATTCCAAGTTTCTTTCAAAAGAAGAATTTTCAAAACAAAATAGTGCAATAAATTCAAAATTATATGGAATCGGGATAAATATAGCCTCCATTGCAGGAAAAATCAGCATAATAAATGTTCTTGAAAATACTCCCGCCGACACTATGGGGCTAAAAGCAGGAGATGTGATTTTAAAAATCAATGATGAGCCTTTGCAAGGCGAATCCATATACAAAGCAGCACAACTAATCAGAGGTGACATTAATAAACCTGTGACATTTGAAATTTTGAGGGGAAGCAAAAAATATACAAAAATAATAAAAAGAGCAGAAATTAACATAAAAACAGTTGAAAGCAAAAAACTTTCATCAGATATAGGTTATATTAGGGTCTCGAGCTTTATTGGAGCCCAAACTCCAAAAGAATTTATAATAGCACTAAATAGATTAAATAATACAAAAGGCCTTATTATAGATTTAAGAGGAAATTCAGGAGGCCTTTTTCAAAATGCAATAGTAATGTCAAATTTATTTTTAAAAAAAGGAACAATCGTAAACGTTATTGCAAGACAAAATAAAAAAAATACATATAAAGCCCAAAACAAAGGCTGTATCTATGATAACCCTATTGCAATTTTGATAGACGGCAATTCGGCTTCCGCTTCCGAGATTTTTGCTTCCAGCCTTCACGA
The DNA here is from genome assembly GCA_947428835.1 of uncultured bacterium. Lineage (GTDB taxonomy): Bacteria > Cyanobacteriota > Vampirovibrionia > Gastranaerophilales > Gastranaerophilaceae > RUG14156. The sequence continues at coordinate 96,333 of CANENE010000005.1, forward strand.
CAATAAAAGAGCTGTTCTTTTTGGCACAAAAAGCTATGGAAAAGGGCTTGTTCAAAAGATTTTTTCAATGCCGAATCAAACAGGAATGAATTTAACTATTGCAAAATATCTCACAGCTGATAATATTGATATAAATAATATCGGAGTAGAGCCTGATTATACTGTTAATATAAATAGAAACGATTTTATAAATAACATAGATACACAATTAGCAGAAGCTAAAAAATACCTTGAAAAAGAATTATTAAAATAAATGAACCAAAAGGCGAAGGAGGAAAGATGGATTTATTAAATTTAATTGAGGCAAGAAAAAGCGTCAGAAAATATGAAGATAAAAAAATCCCAAAAGAAGATTTAGATAAAATATTACGAGCAGGATGGCTTGCTCCAAGCTGGATGAATAGCCAGCCTTGGAAATTTATTGCTGTTCAAAATAATGAAACAAAAGCAATGTTGTCGGAATTGGCCGGTTTTCAGCCCCATGTAAAAAATGCAGACGCAGTTATAGTTTGTGTTGCAGACAATAATGCCTGGAATAGAGAAGTCTTTGGCGAAGTTTTGAAAAAAAGAGGAATGACAGATGACGGTATTGATAAAATCTTTAAAATTGAAACTTTCTATCCTCCTCTATTAGGTCAAAAAACTACTCTTTTAAGGTCAGTAGAACAATTAACCTATGCTATATCTTATATGATGCTTGAAGCAAAAGAGCTCAATATCGATTCTTGTATAATTGGCGCTATTGCAAATGAAATTACCCTAAAAAATACAGATGATAAAAAACAAATTATTGAAAAAGTAAACAATACTTTGAATTTGAAAGATGGCGAAGTAATTGCCACTATGATTACACTTGGGTACAGCGAAAACAAAGAAGAAAAAACAAATAAACAAAGAAAAAATATTGAAGATATAGTATTTTATGAAAAATGCTAGAAACTAAATAAAACAATATTAACAAAATAATAAAAATGGGACATGTTTTTTTAAAAATATGCCCCATAATTCACAAAAACTCTCTACTTTATTTTACATCGATTTAGAATATATTTCCGAAACCGCTTGTTTAGTGGCAGCCGTCGGAGCTATATCCAATAGTCCTTTCAGTGATGGAGTTGTAAAGGCAAGCTCAACAAGCCTTTCAACATCACTTTCTGTAAATCCTTCGTCTTTTAATTTATTTGAAACTCCAACAGATTTCAGCCATTCATATACCAATGAATTAGCTTCTTTAGCGCTTGTTGAAGTACTGATATTTTTTGCAACAGGTTCAAGAATGTAGCTTAGGGTTTCTTTTTTATCTTCCCACATATTTTCTACAACTGCAGGTAGTAGCATTGCAAGACCAAGGCCATGGGATAATTCATGTTTAATAGCGGATAATGGATGCTCTAGAGCGTGGGTATAGTGTAAAAGTCCATTATCAAAGCAAACACCGCCCATCATAGCAGCGTATGCAAGAAAATATCTCGCAGTCAAATCATCAGGATTTTTAATTGCAGCAGGCAGATATTTTGCAACGATTGAAATAACTTCTTTGGCTAAACAAATCGTATAAGGACTTGCAACCTTGCTTGTAGCAGCTTCAATAACGTGGTTAACCGCATCAATTGAAACGTATTTAGTCTGCTTGTCAGATAATTTTGTCATAAGTTTCGGATCATCTATAGCATACATCGGATAAATGCAATCATAGGCAATCGCAGGTTTGTAGTCTTTTTCGACAATTGTTGCAACTGCAAATCTGTTCGTTTCGGTTCCGGTTCCGTGGGTTAAATTAATTGCAACAATAGGAGCTGCAGAAACGGGGCTGAATTTAAATTCATATAAATCATTTGCATTTTTATCAGGGTATTTTAATAAAATTGCAACAGATTTACCTGCATCTGTTGGAGAACCGCCTCCTATAGCGATAACTGCTTTTGCACCAAAATCGCGGGCAATTTTTGCCGCTTCATCTATAGAAATATTTGTGGGATTTGGTGTAACTTTGTCATAGTTAACATAAGCAATATTGTTTTGTTTTAGGGCATTTTCGACAACATCCCAAGCACCGGTTGCTTTGTATGCATTTTTCCCGGACATTACAATTACTTTATCTATTCCCTTATTTTTAAGGTCAGAGGCTATGTCATTTATTTTGTTAATTGCACCAACGCCAAAATAGACATTTGTTCTTGTTCTGATTTCTTTAATTTCGTTGATATCTATGTCTTTTTCCCACATATCAAGTTCCTTTTGTTTTATGTAAAAAAGCCTTAACACAAATTAAACATGTTGTTAAAGCTTTTATTGTCTATACTTTTCTTTTTCTTGCTGCTTCAGATTTTCTTTTTCTTTTCACAGAAGGTTTTTCATATCTTTCTCTGCGTTTGATTTCAGATAAAATTCCTGCTTTTTGAATTTTCTTCTTAAATCTTTTAAGAGCAGACTCGATACTTTCATTTTCTCGAACTCTTACTTCAGGCATTGTTTTCACCTCCTTAGGAATTCATTTGTCTTACAGTTAACTTATGCTACCATGGTAAAAAATCTACGTCAATATTAATATAATTCCTATAAAACAATTTTTTTGCTACAATAGCAATATGTTAAGCAGTATCGGAATAATTTATAATCCTAAAATAAATGGTGCATATGAGCTATGCTGGGCTATTAAAAACAAAATCAGCTCATCTGAAATCTATAATTTGGATAATATGCCCTCCTCTATAGATTTTGCAATTGTTGTTGGAGGAGACGGTACATTTTTAAAAGCTTCAAGATACTTTAGCATATTTGAAATACCGGTATTGGGTTTTAATATGGGGCATCTTGGCTATCTTGCACAGGCAAAACCAAACGATATAAATAATGTTATTGAAAAATTAAAAAACAATCAATTTTCAATACAAAAAAGATTGATGCTAAAAGCCTCCGCATCTAATCTGTGTGCTTTAAATGATATTGTAATCAAAGGACAGAATTTAGCCCGCACTTCAACACTTGATTTATATATAAACAATAAAAAACTATGTTCATATGTATCCGATGGGCTAATTATTGCAACTCCTACAGGCTCTACCGCTTATTCACTTTCAGCAGGAGGACCTATAATTCATCCAAATCTAAATTGCTTCTTAATCATTCCAATCTGCCCGCACACGCTTAATACGCGCCCTTTGGTCATTCCAAGCGACGAAATAATTAAAATTAAAGCACAGAAAAAAAACGAAAACGATGAAATTTTAAATGTTTCCTTTGACGGGCAAGAAGATATCACCATTAAAGATGAAATTGAAATCACCAAAAACGATAATTTTGCAAATCTTTTAATTTTAGATGAGCAAAAAGATAAATTTTATGATATTTTAAAAGAAAAATTGCACTGGTTAAATCCTTTGGGAAATTAAAATGCTAAAATCGCTTTATATTAAAAATTTTATACTTTTAAAAGAAGCTAAAATCGATTTTACAAAAGGCTTTAATATTTTAGCGGGCGAAACTGGAGCAGGTAAAAGTATTATTATAAAAGCGCTTGATGTTGTATTAGGTGCAAAAGCCAATAAAGATATGGTTTTAGGAGATGTTGCTTCAATTGAGGCAGTCTTTGAAAAAGAAGGAGTCGAAACAGTTATTTCAAGACAAATTTCAACTACTTCAAAATACCGCATAAATGGTATTTTATCCTGTGCTGATGATGTTTTGACCCTAAGAAATAAACTATTGGATATCCACAGCCAACACCAAACATATACCTATATCACCCCAAAAAACCATATTCTGCTTTTAGATAACTATATTTCAAAAAAACACAATGAATTTTTTGAGCTTATAAAAAACTACAAAGAAACCTATCTTGAATACAAAAGTGTCGAAAAAAAGCTTCAAAATCTCAAAGAAAATTACCAAAACAATCTTAAAGAAATCGATTTTTTAAAATTTCAATTAAATGAAATTGATGAAGCCGGTATAAAAGAAAATGAAGAAGAAGATTTAATAGAAGAATTAAATATCCAATCATCCGCCCAAAGCCTAAAAGAAGAAAGCTACAAGGCTTATTGGGCATTATATGGAGACAACAACAGCATTGTTGAAGCCCTGTCTAATGTAAGATATATTGTAGAAGGCGCAAGCTCCATTGATAAAAATCTTGAAGGTGCCTTAAGTACTATTTTTGATTCTTTTGAAAATCTCAAAGATGCCGCAAATACCTTACGAGACTATAGTTCATCGCTTGAAGTGAATGAAGGTAAAATTGAAGAATTAAACGAAAGAATAGCCCTTATTCAAAAGCTCAAAAGAAAATACGGATCAGATATTGATTTAGAGCGCCAAAACCTTCAAAAAAGATATGACGAATTAACCTCAGGCGAAAATAATCTTGATGAGCTTGAAAATACATTTGAAACTCTTTCAACGTCCGTTAATTTTATGGCAGGACAAATCTCAAGCTATAGAAAAGAAGAAGCTTCAATTTTGCAAAAGCTTGTCGAACAAGAACTAACGTCACTTGAACTTAAAGATGCAATTTTTGAAATATCAACAGAAAATACAACTTTAAGTGAACTTGGGCAAGATAAAATAGAATTTTTAATTTCAACCAACAAAAGCAACCTTAAGCCCGCACCTTTATCAAAAGTTGCCTCAGGAGGCGAAATTTCAAGAGTGATGCTGGCTTTAAAAACTGTTTTTGCCTCAACCGATAATATCTCAACAATCGTCTTTGATGAAATAGATACAGGTATCTCAGGTATCACATCAAATGCCGTCAAAAACTGCATGTTAAAAGTCTCTAAAGACACACAAATAATCTGTATAACACATCAGCCTATAATTGCCGCTAAAGCGGATAATTTCATATGGATTGAAAAAGAAAATAAAGAAAAAACTGATATTAAAATAAGCATCTTAAATGATGAAAAAAGGCTTGAAAAACTCGCTCAAATTGCAGGCGGAACAGTAAATCAGGAATCTTTGGATTTTGCAAAAACTCTTATTTAACCCCTGTCTGTTTTCAGATTTTTTAAAGCATAATCAATACATTGAACAATAAGTTCGTTTCTGCTTATATCTGTTTTATTTGAAAGATTGTCTATAGTCTTTAAAATGTCTGTGTCAATTCTGATACTTATGACTGTTTTTTCCTGCTTAATCGGTTTGAATTCTTTCATAATAAACATTGTATTTAATTTAATAAGTTTTATATATATTCAATATTAGAATACATATTGTATTAAATTTTGTAACAATAAATTTGAAAAATTAAAGTTTTCATAGGTTTGTGCCGTAATACTAAAACATAAAGGTTAGTACAATAATAAGGACGACAAAATGAGTGATTATTTATTAGGCGTTAATGGACGCACAGAGGCAACCGGCAGCACTAAACCACAAAACCAGGAAAAAAGTGTGGATGAAGAAAATATATTTTCATCATCCGAAAACAAACAAGAAATGGCAGATAATGTTTCATCTTTTGCAAAAGAAGCTGTCAAAATAGGGGAAAATGCAATATTGGAAGCTAGAAAGGCAAATCAGCAAAAATTTTCTGAAAGAGTTAGCGAATTAGAAACCGAAGGACTATCTGCCGCAGAAGCGTGGAGTACAGCTAAAACAGAGCAATATCTGGAACAAGGCAAAAGTGAACAAGAAACAGCCAACATACTTGAATTATATGATTCTGGTATAAAACTTGAAACCGCAGAAAAAGTTGCATCCTTGATGGAACAAGGCAAACAAAGAGATGAGGCAAAATTTGAAGTATATAAAGAACAATATCTTGAAAAAGGACTCAAAGAAAATGTTGCACAAAATCGGGCAAATCTTGATATACGTTGGGAAAGAATTGAAGAACTTAAAGAAACACAAAATCTTTCACACGACGAAGCCTGGGATGTAGCCAAAAAAGAAGAATTCATGCGCGCAGGCTTAAGCGAAGACGAAGCCAAAGAGGCAGTTAAAAAATACAAGGAAGAAAAAGAAAAGAAGCCTGTAGAAAATACAAAAATAATAGACTATCCCGATCCTACACCTCCAGGACCCGAAGAACCACCAAGCATAAATGAATTGCCACAGGCGCCAACTATTCCGGACTCTGATGATTATTCGCAAGGAGATTAGCCCAAATTAGGGTCCTTGTGATAAACGCAAAACATTGATTAAATTTATTAACCCTCAACAAAAATTGTTGAGGGTTATGTTTTATAATTTAAAAAATAATTAAGCAATGTAACAAAAATTCTTTTTTCCCTAAAGATTGGAAGTCATTATGCCGAAAATAATATTATAGCGGTAATTAATCGGAAGGAATTTTAAAATGAGCAATGTTGATGGTGTTAAACATAAATTGGTTAATTTATTTACCGAAAAAAAGCCTAAAGCAGAAGGAGAAAATATTGGGCAAAATGAAAGCAATATTAACAATGAAAGCCTTTTTGATAAAGGATTTAAAATAATAAAAGCTGAAGCTAAAAATTTCTTTGCAATGAACAATGAACAAACTGATAAAAAAGATAATTTTTCAATGAGCGAAGAAGATTTAGCCGAACTTGAAGCATTTAACCAGGCTTTAAATCAGGAATTTGAATAATAAAATTTATTTTATTTGAAATTGTAAGCTGCCAAACGGCAGCTTTTTTTATTTTCTTTATAAAGTTGTTTTTATGATAAAATTATTATCAAAGATATGAGGTAATAAATTATGAATACAACTTTAAATTATGAAATAAAAGATATTAATTTGGCAGAACAAGGAAAGAAAAATATTGAATGGGCACAAAAAGACATGCCTGTTTTAAATTCAATCAAAGAAAGATTTAGAAAAGAAAAACCTTTCGAAGGCTTGAAATTAACTGCCTCCGTTCACGTAACAAAAGAAACGGCAGCATTATGTATAGCTTTAAAAGAAGGAGGAGCAGATGCTGTTCTTGCAGCTTCCAACCCCCTATCGACCCAGGATGATGTCGCAGCTGCCCTTGTTAAATACTATGGAATCCCGACTTTTGCTATAGCGGGCGAAGATTCTCAAACATACAAAAGACACATAGATATGGCTTTAAATCACAAGCCTAATTTAATTATTGATGATGGCTGCGACCTTGTTGCAACACTTCATAATTCAAAAAGAGAGCTTTTAGGTGACATCATAGGTTCCTGCGAAGAAACAACAACCGGAATTATAAGGCTAAAAGCTATGGAAAAACAAGGCTCTCTTGAATTTCCGGCACTTGGAGTAAACAATTCTTTAACAAAGCATTTATTTGATAACCGCTATGGAACAGGTCAAAGCGCATTGGATGGCTTTATTAGAGCAACAAACATTCTATTGGCAGGAAAAACATTCGTTGCCTGCGGCTATGGATGGTGCTCCAGAGGAATAGCAGCAAAAGCAAGGGGAATGGGCGCAAATGTTATTGTAACCGAAGTTGACCCTCTTAAGGCTCTTGAAGCCGTTATGGATGGCTTCAGAGTAATGCCTATTGCAAAAGCTTCATTAGAAGGCGACATCTTTATTGCAACGACAGGAGATATCAATGTAATTTCCGTTGAAAACATGCTTTCTATGAAAGACGGTGCAATAGTAGGTAACGCCGGTCACTTTGATGTTGAAGCAGAAGTAAATGGCTTAAGAAAACATGTGGTTGAATATAAAAGCATAAGACCAAATCTTGATGAATGGGTTTTAGATAACGGCAAATCAGTATATGTTTTAGCACAAGGAAGACTTGTTAATCTTGTTTGTGCAGAAGGACATCCTGCAAGCGTTATGGATATGAGCTTTGCAAATCAAGCTTTAGGTATGGAATTTATAGTTAAAAACAAAGGCAAATTGGAAAATAAAATGTACACTCTTCCAAAAAGTGTTGACCTTGAAATTGCAAGTTTAAAACTAAAATCTATGGGTGTCGAAATTGATACTTTAACACCCCAGCAGGTTGAATATCTAAATTCCTGGACATCAGGAACATAAAAATTTACCACTTAAATTCTTTTGGCACAGGGTCAAATCCGCCTTTAGAATAAGGGTGGCATCTTAAAATTCTTTTTATTCCAAGCCAAATCCCTTTCATCGGGCCGAATTTTTCTATTGCTTCATAAGTATACTTAGAGCAAGTAGGCTCAAACCTGCAGACAGACGGTGTAAATTTTGAAAAATATCTGTATATAGAAATTAATTTTAGACAAAGTTTTTTAAACACAGTTAAAAACTCCAGCCTCTAAAAGCTTCATCCAAATATTTATTTTCCACTCCAAGCTCCTTTAGCTGCCATTTGAGAGATGATTTGCTGCAGGCTTCAAGAGTCTCTATACCGTCTTTTGTTTTAAGTGCGATTTTATGGATATCTAAAGATTTAAAATCATATTTCAAAAATACGTCTCCAATTAAAGTCGAATCCATAATATCGAGCCAATTGCATTCTTCAGTATACAAAGGAGCACTAATTTCATCAAAGAATGTATTAAAGCCGACCAAATAAATTTCATTTGAATAAGTAAGAATTATATCAAAGCCAATTATTCCCATATACTCGCTATTTTGGGCACAAAGAGCATCGATTGTCGGGTTTATTATTGTTTGTTGAATTTCTTCTTTTAAATTATCATCAACAAATTCAGGCTCTAATAGCGCAATTTCATTTTGGAATTTTGCATTTATGCCAATAATTTTTGCACTGTATCCTGTAGATAGTGCCCAAACTTCAATATTTCTTCCTTCAACATAATCTTCTATAACAATTTTTTCATTGTCACTTAAAAAAAGATTATTTATCACTTCCTTTGCATCTTTATAATGCTCTATAAAATGCGTTGTTTCAAGGTTATTTTTCCTATCAGGCTTTATTGCAAAAGGATAGTTGTTTTCTTTTATATATTCAAATGCAAATTGCGGTTTTTGGGCGATAAAAAATTTAGGAGTATTGATTTTTGCTTTATGCATAAATCTTTTAGCATCCGATTGAAATGATATTGTCTTAACTGCTTTTTTAGAAGGTGCAAAAACGCTTATACTTTCTTCATTTAATTTTTTTTCAACTCCAAATAAAATATATTTTTCTTCTGTGATTAAAACAAAATCTATCTCATTTGCCACACAAAATTCAACAATATCGTCGCCGCTATCAAATTCGCAATAAGCTGCTTCGCCTTTTATGGTTGTAAAGACAATATTGGAAGTATCATCTTTAAAAATATTAAAAAAAGTTAAAGCAGCTTTATTATTTCCAAGGACCAAAATTCTCATAAAAGTATTATATCACAATTTTATGGTATAATTTTTAAAAAGAATGTTTACATATTCTTAATTTGCAACTATAGGATTTGTGTATTAAAATTACAAAATAAATGACTTTGGAGTAATATATGTGTGGAATAATCGGATATATCGGAGATAAAAAAGCAAGCGACATACTGATTTCGGGGCTTTCTCATTTAGAATACAGGGGATACGACTCATCAGGCATTGCTTTGATGAATAACAATAATGTCGAAGTTTATAAAGCCCAGGGTAAATTAATTAATTTAATTAATATATTAAAAGAAAAAGAAAACCACTTATTAAATTATAACATTGGAATCGGTCACATCCGTTGGGCAACCCACGGAGCACCCTCTATTGTTAATGCTCATCCTCATACTTGCTGCTTTAATAACCTGACTCTTGTTCATAATGGTATTATTGAAAACTATCAGGAAATTAAAGAAGAATTAATCAAAGAAGGCTATAATTTCTTATCTCAAACAGATACCGAAGTTGCGGCAAATCTGATTGCAAAAGAATATACCAAAACAAAAAATCTTTTAGATGCTATGCAAATGGCAGTTAAAAAAATGAAAGGTGCTTTCGCTTTTTGCGCAATTCATAAAGATGAACCCGATAAGATTGTTGTTGCTAAAAGAAATGCTCCTTTGGTAATCGGTCTTGGGCAAGGGGAAAATTTTGTCGCATCCGACATCCCCGCCATTATTGAATACACCAAAAAAGCAATATATTTAACAGACCACCAGGTAGGAGTCGTTAAAAAAGATTCTGTTGAAATATATGATGAAAACGATAATAAAGTTGAAAATAAAATTGAATATCTGCCATTTGAAGCTATGGCAATTTCAAAAATGGGCTTTAAGCATTTTATGCTCAAAGAAATCCACGAACAAGGCGACGTTGTAAGAAATGTGCTATCGGGAAAATTGCTGCAAATAGATAAATCCATTAAATTAGATGAATTTAAACTCAATAAAGAACAAATCAAAAAAATCTCAAGAGTCCAAATTATAGCCTGCGGCACAAGCCTTCATGCAGGATTGGTAGGTAAATACATAATTGAAAAATTTGCAAAAATACCGGTTGACGTGGAACCATCAAGCGAATACATTTATAGAGACACAATTGCAGATGAAAACACCCTTGTAATAGGTATTTCGCAATCCGGAGAAACGGCAGATACAATTACAGCCATCAAACAAGTTAAACAAAAACATTCACATATTGCAATCATTACAAACAGAGCAGATTCAACAATGGCAAGACTGGCCGACAGCCTTCTTCCTATTAGTGCCGGAATAGAAGTATCTGTTGCAGCCACAAAGTCCTATATGGCACAGCTGATAAGCCTTTATATTCTTTCAATATACTTGCACGAACAATTAGGCTTCAGCGATTTTAAAGAAGAAATTCAAAATTTAAAACAAGAGCTTTTAGAACTTCCAAATAAAGTTGAAGCGTTGCTTGAAGATACTGAAAATATCAAAAAAATTGCAAAAAAATACTCAAATTTCAAAGATTTCATATTCATTGCAAGAGGAATAAATTTCCCGTCTGCCCTTGAAGGCGCCCTGAAATTAAAAGAAATCAGTTATATTAATGCAACAGGCTATGGCGCAGGCGAATTGAAACACGGACCTATTGCAATGCTTGATAACAATATGCCTGTTCTTGCGATTTTGAATACAGGTATTGTATATGATAAGGTCTTATCAAATTGCGAAGAAGCAAAAGCCCGTCAGGCAAGATTAATAGGTGTCACAAATTATATGGCCGAAAAAGATATACCACTGTTTGATGATTTAATTACAATTCCTTTTTGTTCGGATTTAATAAGTCCTGCTGTTAATATTGTTGTATTGCAGCTTTTGGCTTATTATATTTCAGAATACTTGGGAAAAGATGTGGATCAGCCAAGAAACCTGGCAAAATCCGTAACGGTTGAATAGTTAAACAAAATAAAATAATGCATTAAAAAGCCCTTAAATTAAGGGCTTTTTAATTTTAAAATTTAATTATCTTTAAACTGATTTTGTATAAATTCTAATTTTAAATTTAGCAATCAAAATAGTTTTATCTTGGTCATAAGGCTCTATATAGACTTCATAAATACTGCTTAAGTATTTTTCTTTGACAAGATTTTTAAAGAAGTTTTGTAATTCAACGTAACTGCCTGCAGCTGTAAAAGATAATTCACAAGCATTGTATCCGGGGATATTTGCAGCAAGAATCTTATCTTCTGTAGGCTTATAGTTATAATCTATTGATCTTATTCTAATGCCGCTTTGTGTAACATTTGCAAGAATATTTTCAAACATTATACCAAACGAAGCTTCAGAACTAAACTGATTAGAAGGTACGGGATAAATAGTCTTTCCGCTTTGGGCCTTTTCTTGAAGCGAGGCTTTATCCTGCTCTTTTTGTCTTTCAATTTGCTCAACTTTATCTTTTTTAGTTTGCAAATCCGCTTTTTTGGCAGATAATTCGCCATATGTTTGATAAACCGTCATACCATTGTTATACAGGAAGTAAACACCGGCAAATAAAACGGCAATTGCCAATAATATATAAATTATGTTTTCTTTAATAAGTTTTTCCATCGTTTATCTAATTCCTATTTTGCAGGTTGCATTTGTGCAGAGGGTTGTTCTACAGGAGGAGCCACAGTTTTTATGATAATATCATTTTCACTTTGACCGCCCGAAACTGATGCAGGTTGAGCAAGCATTGCATCACTGAAGGCAACATCAGTATTCGAAATTTCAAAACTGTATAATCTGTCAGCTGTAGCAAGTGCCGCTATACTTTGAGCACCATTGCTTTCATCTGAAGTAACCACTTTTAATTCAGTAAGTTTTATATCAGTTTTTGGCGAAACTATTCTTAAGTTTTTATAATAGTCATAAATATCTGAGATACTTGCAGCAATACCTTGAATTGCGATTTTGTCTCCCATTTTATTATAATATTTTGTAAGCCATACATTTTTTGGAATATCTGTTGAAATTGAATCATAGTAGCTAATTGCTGTAACTGTTTGATTTGCAATTTCATCTATCACCTGAAGAACATCAATTTCCTGTCCATCACTTCCGTTACCTTCGGCTTTTATTTGTGCATCTAATTGGGCAATTTGTTCGTTACATTTTGTAAGACCGCTTTGCCAAGTTTTATCAAGCAGCATAAAACCTGCGCATAAAACTCCAAAGACAACTGCAAACAAGAAGCTCAAGAATAATGATGCTTTTTGAACAAATTCACTTGTAATATCAACAGGAGTTCCAAGGATATTTGCAGTAAAATATACTCCTAAACTTGCATCAGGATCATCAGCCAATACATTCAGTGTCAAATTCAAATCTGATTTAATACAAGCTGCCCCTATAACAGATAATGTCATAGAATTAATATGTTCTAAATCAGATGCGTGTATAACATCTAAAAGCGGGTCTTTTGAATATTTATTTGAATCGATTGCAATAATTTCTCTGTCATATTGCATTTGCGTTTTTAATACATCAGCACAAATATCATCAGTTTGGCTTATGATATAAAGTCTTTCCGATGTGGTTGAATTTAATAGCTGGGATGAACCCGAAACAATAGCCTGATATGCTTCTTCGGCAGAGAAAGATTTAATTGCAAGAGGAACTTCATTGTAATCAATGAATTTCTTGCCATCCATCTGGAAGAATGTGTAGCTGTTTGTATTAACAAGCATCGCAACCCATGGAGCATCGTCTTTAACCATATCATCCATAAGGCCTGTTACATAAAGACCTCTTAAAGTTGCACTATAAGCACTTTCAACTCCTGCTATTTGAAGGCCGACATCAGAAACAATTTCTTTAATTTCATCTATACAGCTTCTTTGGAAAGAAGTAAATGCAATTCTTTTTTGACTTTTTCCTTCGGGATTATAGACTTCTGCCCATCCTGAAACCGGCTCTTCTCTTTTGAATACATAAAATTCTTCTGCGCGGGATAGCAAAATTGTTTTAATTTCATTATCCGTTGTTGTGTGAGGAATTTCAATAAAATCAAAATATACATTTGGTAAAATCAAATATACATAAGATTTTGGAAGAATTTTTAATTCATCCATTAATTCAACAAGAGCCGCTTTAAATTGGACATAGTCTTGAATTTCTCTTGTAGAGAAATTGTATTCAACCTTTTTAACTCCATAATTTAAAACGGAATTTTTCTTTTTGTCTAAGATAACTGCTTCCAAGCCTACACCGGGTGTAAGTGAAATTCCAACTACCTGTTTTTGATTTTCTGAAGATAAAAACTTTAACATCTTTAATATAATTCTTAACTAAAACTATCTATCACACTTATTTATATTACAATAAGTAAATATAGTATAGCAAATACGTTACGTTTTGTACACAAAAATAGGACATATATATGATAAAAAATCAGAAAATAAATTTTATTTACGGCAAAAACCCTGTAACAGAGGCGCTTTTGAAAAATCCTAAAAGAATAAATAAAATATACATCCAAAAAGACCTGTTTTTTGATAACCGTATGAAAAAAATCCTTGATTTAGCGCGCGAAAACAAGATTGTTGTCAAAATGACTTCTCTTAAAAAAATCCTCCAAAATGATGAGGAACTTTTAAAACAAAATCCAAATCTGCAAGGAGTTATCGCTTCAGTTTCTCCAATTGAATATATAGAACTTGATGATTTTTTAGAAAAACAAAAAGAAAAAGAAGGCTTTTCAAAACTTGTTGTGCTTGATAATGTATCAGACCCAAATAACTTTGCAGCAATAATCAGAACAGTTGCAGCAAGCGGCTTTGATGGCATTTTGGTTTCAAACCACAGGGCGGCTCCTATCACTTCAACTGTTGAAAAAATATCATCAGGCGCCATAAATTGTGTTCCTATTATTAAAACTTCAAGTTTGTCTTGCGCAATCGACCAACTAAAAAAAGCCGACTACTGGGTAATTGCAACTCAGATGGAAGCAAAAGATAATTATTATGAAATTGATTATACCGATATGAATTTTGCACTTCTGATGGGCTCAGAAGGCAAAGGTATTACAAAAACTCTTTTAAATAAAGCAGATTACACAGTAAAAATTAAAAGCAATTTTGAATCTTTAAATGTTTCAACAGCTGCAGGTATTATTATGTATGAAGCAATCAGACAAATAGAAACCAAAAAATAATTTTGATAAACTTTCAAAAAAATTGTATAATAAATGATATCCTCGGAGAAATTGAATGAAAATAAAAAACACCGATAAAGAAACAAAAGGCGACTTTTTGTATGACGATTTAGATGACGAAACTCTTTTAAAAATCGATAACGACATAGTTGCAAGCGTAAACAACGACCAAGAAGAAATTGACGAGAAAAAAGAAGATTATAAATCAATTACATCCGATGATTCGGTTAAGATATATTTGCAGCAAATAGGAAAAATTTCTCTTTTAAGCTTTGAAGATGAGCTTGAAATTGCACGCCAAATCAAAGAAAACCACTCTCAAAAAGCAAGAGAAATTTTGATAAATGCAAATTTGAGACTTGTTGTATCTATTGCAAAAAAATACATAGGCCGCGGTCTTTCTTTTCTTGATTTAATTCAGGAAGGAAATTTAGGTCTTATGAAGGCTGCTGAAAAATTTGATTATTCAAAAGGATATAAGTTTTCAACTTATGCAACCTGGTGGATACAACAAGCAATAACCAGAGGAATTGCAGATAAATCAAGAATGATAAGACTCCCTGTTCATATGATTGAAACATTGAGCCGAATTAAAAAAGCGACAATTGAGCTTTCTACTGAATTAAACAGAGTCCCGACTAAAGAAGAAATAGCTTCCAGAGTCGATATGCCTGTTAATAAGCTTGTTGCTTTAATGAAAAGCTCTCAAAGCACAATTTCAATAGAAACTCCCGCCAACCAAAAAGATGAAACATCAAAAATTGCGGATTTCATTGTGGATGATACCCACATCACCCCTGATAATAAGGTTGTTCAGGAAAATTTACTTGAAGATGTAAGAAAAATCTTAAATCAATTAAACCCGAAAGAAAAAGATGTTCTTATTATGCGCTATGGGCTTGATAACAACGGGCAAAAGAAAACATTAGATGAAATAGGCTCTCGCTACGGAGTTTCAAGAGAAAGAATCCGCCAAATCGAAACAAGAGCTATTGCAAAACTTAAAAAACTTTGCAGAAACAAGAATCTTTCAGTAAGCTTAAAAAATTATATCGGCTTAGATTAATCTGATTAGAAAAGCTCACTGTACATTTCAAGAATTTCTTGGATATTTTTGTTTTCGATTGCTTTTTTAATATCAGCACAAACTTTTTTAGAATCTTTAAGAGGCTTGAAATTATCAGGCAGAATAATTTTATCTGTTGTATCGCAATCGGTAAAGCCTTTGTTTGCCACTAAAAATTCTCTATAGTTTTTTAAAATCACAAGAAATTTTTCATTCTTTTCATATTCTTTGTTTAAAAAATATTTGCAGTCTCTTGGAAGCTGATTTTCAATTAAATCTATTAAAAAATCAATTTCTGATGTATATTCTTTTTCTATGTTTTCTTCCCCTAAAAGCTGATTTCCTTCAATAGCGGCTTTTGCGCCTTCTTTTAGATAGCTTGCCCAAAGCATACATCCAAGATAAAAAGAGGCAGTATCAACCAGCGACGCTTCAATTTTTCTTAAAGTATGGGGAAAATTAAGTCTTTTAAATTTAACATTGTTATTTGCGCTAAACATATAATATGTATAGCCTGCAACTCCCAAAGAATTTATTATTAAAGGAGCAAACCCCGGATCAAATAAAACTTTGTTTTCAACATTATCCATAGAACTATTTTAATTCAAAACCCTTTATTTGACAATCAAAAATCAAATAATTCTTTTTCAGCTATTTCCAACACATCAGATAATTTAAATAATAACCCAAGACTAATACATCTTTTTGCAGTTTCAATTTTTGCAAGATGCTCTCTTGATATGCTGAGTTTTTCAGCAAGTTCATTTTGAGATAGCTTTAAATTTTTCCTTGCTCTTTGAATGTTTTTGCCAAGAGCTATAAGTTTTGTAGTCTGATTTGTCATATTTTTATTTTGAAATATAATGAGTAAAAAGTATGTAGTCTATAAGAGAACAAAATTAAAATTTTATAAATGATTAGCCAATTTAAGGAAACATATATGCAAAATAAAAAACAATTACAAATAGATGTAAACACTATGTCAAAAGCTCTTGGCATAAACAAAAACACTCTAAAGGTTTGGGATGAAATAGAAATATTAAGTCCCAAAAAAACAGTTTAAATAAAAATTTGTATGATTATAACGACTATAGAAAAGCACAGATTATTTTATTTTTAACAAGAAATCTAGAAATGAAATTAACAGATATAAAAATAATTCTTGCATTAGTTGAAATTGATAAAGAAATTTTCTACAAAAAAATAGAAAGTTATATAGAAAAAGAATAAAAAAATTATATTAACTTTAGAACCACAAATTTGGCAATTTTATCTTATTTAATTTGTAAGCTCAAAAGAAGCGACTCTAAAGTTCAGTGGTTTGGTAACTGGTTTTTTAGGCAACTAAATACCTTTCACTTTGGATTGCCACGAGGCAAAGACTTTTGCCTCTCGCAATGACGGCTATGCGCATTTTTGTTTACATACGTCATTATCATATATGCCAAATAATTAGTTACACGCTTTTTGCACGCACACTTAATGAGCTCTTGTGCGTAGGGATTGTTTGAGCGTTAAGCGAGTTGCCCGAAGCACAAGAAGTGAATTTAGTGTGCCAAAAGTAGCTAATATAAGGTGTAAGCCGAAGCTTCTTTCTTTTTGGTTCCGTTTTTCTTTCTTGGCATTCCGGCGTTTGAGGGACCAAGAAAGAAAAATGAACCAAGAAAAAATAAGAGTTTATAACAAAGAAGTATAATTGACGATTGCTCACATTAATGCTTACATAGGTCATTACGTAAAGCGACCGTGACAATTCAAAAAGAGAAAATCCGAAAGAAAAGTCAAAATCAAATTAAACCATTATTTATAAAATCTACACAAACAATAGATAGTTTTTCTTCAATACATTCAAGAACAGAAATAATTTCACACACCCATTCTTCATTGCAATAATTTTTTTTCAGATATTCATTTGTCATTTTTGTTAAAGTATGTGCAAGTTCAACATTATACTGTGCTTTTTAAGTTCTTCGATTGTCAGACATTTTTTCTCCGTACACATGTTTTATCCCTTTTTTGTATGTAAATATAATATCATAAATTCAAAATCAGTAAATACATATATTTATTGAATTATAACCCAATTTTGTAATATTAATATTACTGTAATATTAATATTACATGCGAATATGGTTATATGGGCATACGCAAATTAAAAAATAATATAGGCAGGAAAATAAAAACTTTGCGCTTAGAAAAAGGTCTGACGCAAGAAAAGCTGGCTGAATGCGTTAATATATCAAGAGAACACATTTCTTGTATAGAAAGAGGCAAAAATTTAGCAAATACAGAAACTTTATATGAACTTGCCAAATTCTTTGAAATTGATATTAAAGAGTTTTTTGATTGATATATAGAAGGAAAATACGAAAATAAACAATTTGACTAAAAAATATGTTTTAAAATCAAAATGGAAAGAATAAAGCAAAATTTGTCCCAGGAGGAATTGGCTCTAAAAGCAAATTTAAGCAGAGGTGCAATTGGCAAAATCGAAAGATATGAAGTTTCGCCTACAATTGAATCGCTTGAAAAAATTGCACTTGCACTAAAAATTGATTTTCTGGATTTGGTTAATATTAAAAAATTTGATTTATAGTTTTCAAAATTATTACAATTATAAATACCACATTACAACAATTTGAAAATTGTTTTAGCTATATAACTTTCATATATAAGAATATAATAAAAAATATATTAACTTTAGTAAATTTAAACAAAAGTAGTAAGCCTAAACGATTATTTTTTATTATAATTTATGGTATAACTTATATAAAAATTAGAATACGGAGGCACCCTTTATTATGGCAGAAAAAATAGGACAATTTGTCTTTATGCTACATTCTCATCTTCCATACTACAGAATGGCAGGTATGTGGCCATTCGGAGAAGAATGTTTATACGAATGTATGGAAGAAACTTACGTACCTTTGTTGAATATGATTAGCGAATTATATGATGAAGGCATTAAAGCGAAGCTGACGGTCGGAATTACCCCAATCCTTGCCGAACAACTAAACGATGAACATCTTAAACAAGGTTTTATAAATTACCTCGATTCAAGATTAAAAGCAGTTAAAGAAGATATCGAAAGATACCCTGACCCGCAAGTCGCACACAGCCAGCATCTAAGATATCTTGCAGAATATTATTATGACTGGTTTTCAAAAATCAAAGATTTATTTATTAATAAATTTAATAAAGACCTTATTGCAGGCTTTAGAAAATTCCAAGAACTTGGTTGTATCGAAATAACAACCTCAGGTGCCACCCACGGATTTTCTCCTCTTCTTGCAACAGATACTAATTTAAATGCACAATTTAAAGTAGGCTCTGACACAACAAAAAGACTATTCGGCAAAAAGGCAAAAGGCTGCTGGCTTCCTGAATGTGCTTATCGTCAAGGATATGAATTCATAGGAAGCGACGGAAAGAAAAAATGGCGCCCCGCTATAGAAGTTACTTTGCAAAACAATGATATTGAATATTTCTTTACAGAATCGCACGTAATTGAAGGCGGAAATTCAATAGGAAACAGAAGAAGCATTGGCGTCTATGGAAATATTGAATACATTCCGCTTCCAAAAAGAGAAGCTACAGGCTACGATACCTATAGCGCATATTGGCTTCCTGATGCGCAAGTTGCTGTTATGGGAAGAAACGATAGAGCAGGTTTTCAGGTATGGTCTGCAGCAGATGGCTACCCCGGTGATGGCTGCTATAGAGAATTCCACAGAAAAGATTGCAACTCCGGTATGCACTATTGGAGAATAACATCTTCTACAACCGATTTAGGTGACAAAATGCTCTATGATCCTGTCTTAGCTAAAAATCAAGTAAATTCAAATTCGGATCACTATACAAACCTTATCTATCATTTGTTGAATGATTATAAAAAAGCAAACAACAAAGATGGTCTTGTAATGGTTTCATTTGATACTGAATTATACGGTCACTGGTGGTTTGAAGGTATTGAATTTATTAAACAGGTTATAAGAAAGCTTAATAAACATATCCCTGAAGTTGAAATGATGACAGCAGGCGAATATTTAAAAGCTCATCCACCAACAGAAGCTATTCAAATTCCTGAAAGCTCCTGGGGACAAGGGGGGCACTTCTGGGTATGGCAAAACCATTTAACAGAATGGATGTGGCCAATTATTCACGCAACCGAAAAAAGAATAATTGATATTGTTTCAAAATATGAAACAGTTCCATCTGATAATTTGCTTCATAGAGCCCTAAATCAGCTTGCAAGAGAAGAATTATTACTTCAAAGCTCTGATTGGCCTTTCCTGATTACTACTTGGCAAGCTAAAGACTATGCAACAGATAGATTTAGAGAACACGTTGAACGCTTTGAAAAAATTGCAGATATGATTGAAAATTGCGCAATTGATGAAAACGAACTAAGCAAAATCGAATCAATCGATAATTGTTTCTGCGATATCGATTATAGAGTATATCTTCCAATTGAAGAAGGAACAATCCCGCAGCAGGAAATTAAGCTTGCTCCCTTGTATGATAACAGAGTAGACGAATTTCGCGCAAGCGGTGTTTTGAAAAAATAAAATCACAAATTTATAAATATTTAAAATGCTGTGCTGTCATTTGACTGGACAGCATTTTTATAATTAACAATAAATTGCATAATAAAAAACCCCATCGAAAAATCAATAGGGCCTTGTGTTGTTTGTTGTTATGCTTCGTGATTGTGTTGTTAGGTGTTGATAATGCTTGTTTACGCAATTGCGTCAATCTTATTTTTTGTTCCGCTTAGTTCTTTTTCAATTTTTTCTTGTCTTTTTAAAAATGTATTTAAGAATAAGGGAGATTCTTTAATTGTTCCCATAAAGTCTGCAATAAAGTTTCCTTCATGTTTAACATCAACTGCTTCGTTTATGGCTTTTACTCCATGGTTTGTTCTTACACCTGAAGTAAAGTTTATTCTATTATTAATTGTATTTTTTACATTTGTTATTGGAGTTATAGTTAACATCTCAGTCTTTGACCTCTTTGTTTCAATTGTTAATTAGTGTTTAATTAACACTTTATCTTTATGTTTTTATTATGCACCTAAAAAATTTATTTGTCAACCCCTTTTTTTAAAATATTTTTTTCAAGCTATTCCTACATTTTAGCCCTACAATAATCATATATTTTGAATAACTGTCAAATATACACTTAATTATTGACGTAAAATATTTTATTCTTCAGCACCTTCTTTTCCAACTTTGCTCCCCATAAATCCGTAAATAAGCGGTAAGACTCTATCTATAGGGAGTTTTTCGCAAATCGGATTTTTAGAAGAAATCAAAATCGGAATAATATCATCAACATGATATATGAAGTCCAACGGGCGCATTTTCTTATCTACGCCATCTTCTTTTTCTATATATTTATTATTAATTGTGTTTGTTACACTTAAGCTTGTTATCATGCCGGCAATTAATCCAAGTGCAATTCCTGCTGTTTTTAGATATTTATTTGTCATAAACATACGAATTTTACCGGGCTCAACACCCATTGCACCTCTGCCTGTTGATTTTCTTAGCTCTTTTATTTTTTTAGCAGCTTCTATTGAATCTATATTTTTTTCGTGTAAATGTTCAATTGTTTTTACAAATGCTGTCGGAATTAAAACATTATTTGTCATAAATATTGCTTCTTTAAGCCTTGCTTTTTTATCTTTATCGCCTTCTTCTTTGTTGTCAGCCTTAACGGTTGAAGCTGCAAATAAACTTCCAAAAGCAGCACCTGCCGCTTGCATTGTCATTGCCAAAAAGCCCCTAAAGCCTTCATAGTCAACTTTTGTGTAATCAAATATGTTCTTTGCAGTTGCCTTGAAATCATTTTTGATAAAAACATCTTTTAAAGGCATCGCTTTTTTGCTTAACGCAATTGAAGCAATTAAACCAACCGACACCCCTGCAATTGAACCAATTACACTTCTTTTATTAACTTTTTTTTGATATTGGTCAGGGGTTTGATTATTTTGATTTTGTATTTTTTCTATCATAATTTGCCGTAGTTATTATATATATATTTTGATACACAATAATAAAACAACTCAACCAAAAAAATTACTATATTATTAAGAATTATTTTACATTCTGTCATAAACCATTGTTGAAAGGAAACTTTTAAGGTATGCTTTTGTAAAAGAAATTATAGTTTAAGGTAAGAAAATGTACGATAATGAATTTTTTGTAGTTGATATGGCTGTTTGCACTACAACAGGAGAGATAGTTAATAATCTTTCTTTAGCACTTGAAACCCTGAACCGTTCCGGAAAAAAAATAGTACTGAAATTAAACGATACACGTTTAAACCAACCGCAGCTTTTGAGCATTCAATCACTTATTACAAGCTATGGCTGCACACTTGATACAATTGAAACAATTAACCAAGATACAAAAAGTATCGCGGAAGGCATGAATATTGTGGTTCAAGAGCCTGTTGAAAAGAAAATTGAAGAATTCCCAATAAATAACAGCGATGTTTTTGAACCATTACAAGCAGTACAAGAGCCAAATCAAGATAATACCGAACAAACCAATCTTCATTTTGAAGCAGATTTGAACGCTTTTCAAAATAATGAACCAAACATTATGGGCACGCTTGAACAAGCAGGTATCAGCCCTTCTTTGGATTTTCAAAATATTCAACAAAATATAAATAATGATTTTGGACAAAGCAACACTGTTGAAGATACCCAAAATTATACAGATACACCAATATCTAATGATATGGCGCAAAATATTAATCAAAGCACCGAAGATGGCCAAGATACACAAAACTATAGCGAAAATAGCCAAGACACTGAAAACAAAAAAGCTATAGGTGTGTATAAAAAAGCCTATGACGATAATGAAATCAATAATGAATGGGAAGAAGTCGATTTCAACGAACAGCCGACAAATGACCCCATTATTTCAGACCCTAAAATTACAACTTATGTAACCCAAACTCTTCGCTCAGGACAAATTCTTGAATCCGAAGGAAATGTAATAGTAATTGGTGATTGCCACCCCGGAAGCGAAATCAGAGCAGCAGGCGATATAACCGTTTGGGGAGTATTGTCAGGAATTGCTCATGCGGGATATAAAGGTAACAATGATGCAAAAGTCAGAGCACTTAAACTAAACGCAGTTCAATTAAGAATAGGCAATTGCTATTCAAGACGTCCTGATTATTCAAATATCCCGTATATTATTCGCTCATCTGTCTTTACACCCGAAGAAGCGCGTGTTGTAGACAATGAAATTATGTTATTCAAAATTAATCAAAACTAAAGGAGACTATTAAATGACAGGTTCTGTTATTGTTATTACATCTGGAAAAGGCGGTGTAGGTAAAACCACAACATCAGCCAACATTGGAACAGCCCTTGCTCATATGGGCAACAAAGTTGTTCTGATTGATACAGATATAGGTTTAAGAAATTTAGATTTACTATTAGGACTTGAAAACAGAATTGTTTATACAATTGTAGATGTTGTTGAAGAACGCTGCAAGTTAAAACAAGCTCTTGTAAAAGATAAGAAAAATCCAAATCTCTGCCTGCTTGCAGCAGCCCAAACAAGAGATAAATCGGCTCTTGATGCCGAACAACTCAAAGATATCTGCGACAAATTAAAAGAAGATTTTGATTTTGTACTTGTAGACTGCCCGGCCGGTATTGAACAAGGTTTCCAGAATGCAATTGCAGGAGCAAACGAAGCAATAGTTGTTACAACTCCTGAGATGAGCGCAATTCGTGACGCCGATAGAATCATAGGTCTTCTTGAATCAAAAGAAGGACTTGATAAATATCGTCTTTTGGTTAACAGAGTCCGCCCAAATCTTATTAAATCAAATGATATGATGGGTGTTGATGATGTTGTTGAAATCCTGTCTTGCGAACTTGTCGGAGTAATTCCTGAAGATACTAATATTATCACATCAACAAACAAAGGTGAACCTGTAGTAAATGATGAAAAATCAATCGCAGGAAAAGCCTATTTGAATGTGGCAAAAAGATTGATGGGTGAAGAAATTCCATTTTTGGATATTAATGAACCAAAAACAATAATTGAAAAAATCAAAAAGTTCTTTTTAAAGAAAGCGCAGGGCTAGATGAAAGATAATATTTTTTCAGATTTATATGATAAAGTTTTAAGCTTTTTTACAGTTCAAAGCGAAAAGGACGAATCAAAGCTTCTTGCAAAAAGCCGTTTAAAATCAGTTTTGATGCAAGATAGAGTTGGTTTTTCAGAACGCGCTATGCAAATGCTTAAAGATGATATGCTGGAAAGCATATCACGATATCTTGAAATTGATGTAAATTCGTTTGATTTAAGCTTAGATGCTACAGATGATACAACCATTCTAAATTTAAGCATTCCTGTATTAAGACCTAAAACAGATGATGAAATTGATGAAATTTTATCAATTGAACAAAAAGCAAAAATCGAAAAAACACAAGAAATCGTTGGAGAAATCCAGGAACTTGTTAAAGAAAAGGTTAAAGTCTTAGCTGAAATGTCAGAAGAAGATGAAGATAGTAAAGATAGTGAAAATGACGAAAATTCTTCCGATGATAAAGAAGATAGCAAAAGCGAAGACGAAAAAGAAGACCCCCAAGACATGCCGGAATCCGAAAACGAAGATATCGACTCTTCAAACCAATCGGAAGAAAAACCTGTTAGAAAAAAAAGCAAAAAAAAGAGCTAATTTAACCCTAAAAAGCTCATGCTTGATATTTGGGCATGTTTTAAATAATATAAAACATAGCTTACAAACATTAAAAGGAGAAAATAAATGCAAGTTATATTAAAAAAAGACGTCCAAAACATAGGAGAAGTTGGTGACTTGGTAAATGTTAAAGACGGTTATGCAAGAAATTACCTTATTCCAAATTCTCTTGCTGAAGTTGCGACAAAAGGCGCATTAGAACAAAGAGAAAGAAATATTGCAAGAATCAAGGCAAAAGCTGAAAAATTACACCAAGAAGCACTTGATAACAAAGAAAAAATCGAAAAAATAGAAAAAATTTCTCTAAGTGCCAAAGCAGGTGAATCAGGAAAATTGTTTGGAACAATCACAACTAAGAAATTATCAGAAGAACTTACCTCAAAAATTGGTTTTGAAATTGATAAAAAATCTATCATTTTAGATAGCCCGATCAACCACATCGGTAATTTCGTTATGACAATTAAGCTTTCTTCTAAAGTCAAAGCTCAATTGAATGTTGAAGTAACTGCTTCTGAAACAATCAAAGAAGTTTATGAAGAAGAAGTTGTTGAAACAACAGAAGCATAAATTTCAAAACAAATAAGGCTTAAAAACCTCTTATTATTATAAGAGGTTTTTATTTACAAAAATAAAATCAGATAAGGAAAATTAATAAAAATATCATCAGTTAACTTCAAAGGACAGGTAAAAATAAATAAAGCAACAACTGCAAGGCATATTGCCTCTTTGAAAAACAGCCGGTTAAAAGAAGAACTTATAACAAATATTCACAACTTAGAAGAAGATTTAGCCCAAAATACACCCAAAGATGATATTTATAATATCAAAATTTTAACAGGACATTATACAAATATTATCCCGCCCGATAAAGCGAGGAACGATATTATAGGACATAACAGATATTTTATAACGTACGACTGGCTATGCAATGAACTAAATAACCTTAGTTTCCAAGATAGCAGAAAATCCACCGAAAAAAATTTAAGCGATGATGCAGCAGGAGATTTTCTAGACATAGAAATAGTAAAAAATGGAAATGAAAGCTCAAGAAAAACCATAATTTTGTCTAACAGCGATAATGAGAATTTCTTCATATCACCGCAAAATTTAAAAGAAGAATTTGAAAATTTTGAAAACTATACTATGATTTCACCAAATCCATTTACATCATCCAATATTGAAAAATTTGAAAATGAAGCAAAAAGAATAGCTTATCACACTTTAAGCGATGAAGAACAAAATATAATGAAAAGGCTTTAACATAAAACCCCCTGTATTTCTACAGAAGGGTTCTAACGATGCGAATCGGGATTAGGATTTGGAAAATTTATGCAAAACTTATAAAATTCTAGATATTCATATCAAATTTTCTTATTGTTTTATCGGATGCCTTTAAATTCATCCCTACAATCATTGCCTGACGGGTATACATATTGATTTCTTTTTGAACCGTGCCATCAAAAACACCTTCAAATTTTTTATATTCATCAGATATATTTTCAAAAATTTTATTTAAGTCACCTGTTAGCACAGCCTGCTTAGAAGAGACTGATTGAGAGCCCTTCTGAACATTTAAACCAAATGATGAATTTAAATTATAATTCTGCGCCATAAAGTTAAGCCTTTTAAAATCCTTTATTGTCCTTACATCATGTATTTACGGACTTTTTATGGCTTAACTTTAATGATTTTTATAATTTTGTAAAGAATATTTACAAATAATTTTATTTATTTGCAGTTGTTGCTTTCCCGACTTGTTCATTTATAAGCTGACAAGCTTTTTCAAGCTGGGGGTCTTTGTTTGCTTTGATATCAGCTTCAGTTATATTAACAACGTAATCCGGTGTTATTCCTTTTTTATGTATGTCTGTGCCATTTGGAGTTAAATATTTTTGAATTGTAATATGAAGGGCGGAACCATCGGGAAGCTTATTTATTTCCTGCACAAGTCCTTTTCCGAATGATTTTTTGCCAACTATTATTGCTCTTTTGTTATCTTTAAGGGCACCTGAAAGAATCTCGGAAGCCGAAGCAGAGCCGCCATTAATTAAAACCACAACAGGCTGTTTTGTAGAAACCTGCGACATTGAACGCTGTGTTTCTTTGTAGCCGTCTCTATCAACTGTTGAAACAATGGTTTTGTTACTTAAAAACATATCTGCAATATAAATAGCATTTGTTAAAAGGCCGCCGGGGTTAGAGCGGATATCAACAATGATGCCGTCTTTATCCTGCATTTGGCTAAGCGCCTGCTGAAACTCTGAAGCCGCATTTCTTGAAATAAACGAACTCAAACGAATATAACCAATGTTATCGTCTAATTTGCCGACTTTTGGTTTTTTAGTTGAAACAGACTTTAGTTCGATATTTTCTCTTTGAATTTCATAGGTTTTATTTGCTTCACCTTTTCTTTTAATCAAAAGCTTAACTTTTGTGCCTTCAGGCCCTCTGATTTTATCAGCAGCAGCTTCAACAGTTATACCTTTTGTTGAAACTCCATTGATTTCAAGAATTTCATCTTCGGATTTTAAGCCTGCTTTTTCTCCCGGTGTATCTTCAAGAGGAGCAATAATTAAAAGCTTGCCATCGCGGACACCGATTTGAACACCAATTCCTTTAAGAGAACCTTGAATACTTTCGGATTCTTCTTTATACTCCTTTGGGGTTAGGAATTTTGTATATACATCGCCTAAACTATCTACCATAGTTGCTATAGCAACATAGGCATCTTCATCATCTTTAATTACATTATCATATTTATGGCGCCAACGCTCCCAATTCTGTTGGTTTTGGGTATCGTCCACATATTTAGAATTGATTAATTTCCAAGCCTTATCATATAAACCCTGGGGAGTCAGAGCAAGCGCCGGATTAGAGATATTTGTAATACAAAAAAGAAGTGAAATAATTAAAAATATTGAAAGTTTTTTCATTAGTTGTTTCATATCTTGTTCCTTTTTTACTGTAATCATTATACCAAAATAAAATTAGTTTTCTACATATAAAATGATTATGTTTCCTAAATAATATTGCCGAGATTTTAAAAAAATGTTTTAATTAAATATAAAGATTAAAATAAACCCGGAAGGAAACAATAATGAGAAGCGATATTTTAAAAACAGGTGTAGAACACGCTCCGCATAGAGCTCTTTTGTATGCAGGAGGGCTTTCAGACAAAAATATAAAAAAACCATTCATTGGAATTGCAAGTTCTTTTTCGGATTTAGTCCCCGGGCACGCAGGTATGCGCGAACTTGAAAGACAAATTGAAAAAGGAATTCATTCAGGAGGCGGACAAGCTTTCATTTTTGGCGTTCCTGCCGTTTGCGATGGTATCGCTATGGGTCACAGCGGAATGAGATATTCTCTTCCAAGCCGCGACCTTATTGCAGATTGCGTTGAAACAGTAGCTTCCGCCCATCAATTAGATGGCCTCGTTCTTTTAACCAATTGCGATAAAATCACCCCCGGAATGCTAATTGCAGCTTTAAGATTAAATATTCCATCCATTATAGTAACAGCAGGGCCAAGCTTAGAGGGCCACTGCAAAGGCGAAACCTTGACATTTATAAGAGGTTCATCAGAAGCTGTGGGACGTTATAGAATAGGTGAAATTTCTTTAGAAAAACTCTGTGAAATGGAACATTGCGCTTGCCCGACTATCGGCTCCTGCCAAGGGCTTTATACAGCAAACACACTGGCTTGCCTCACGGAAGTTATGGGGATGAGCTTGCCATATTGTGCTACAGCTGCCGCTGTTTCATCTAAAAAGAAAAGAATAGCTTTTGATTCCGGATATACAATATGCGAACTTATTAAAGGAAATATTCTTCCAAGAGATATCGTAACCAAAGATGCCTTAAGAAACGCTATCATTGCTGACCTTGCTTTAGGCGGCTCCACTAATTCTATTTTGCATCTTTTAGCTATTGCTCAAAGTGCTGATATAGATTTATCTTTAGATGATTTTGAACAATTGAGCAATATTATTCCACAGATAATAAAGCTTGACCCAAGCAGCACTTTAACTATGACAGACCTTGATAATGCAGGAGGAATCCCGGGTGTATTTAAGACATTATTCGGTAATACCCCCGAATTTAAAGATTGCAAAAATTTATTGGGCCTAAAAGTTTCTGATATTGCAAAATCTGCCTGGGTAGATAATAATGTTATAAAACCTCTTGATAACCCGATTACAAATGACCCCGGTTTAGCTATACTTCACGGCAACCTTGCTCCTGATGGTGCTGTTGTTAAAATTTCAGGAGTAGATAAAGACGTTTTCACCTTTAGAGGCAAGGCGAAAGTCTATAACCACGAAGAAGATGCTATGAAAGCTATTGAAGATGATGTGGTTGTTGCAGGAGACGTTGTAGTTATCCGCTATGAAGGCCCTAAAGGAGGCCCCGGAATGAGAGAAATGCTTGCGCCGACTTCCCTTTTAGTCGGTAAAGGCTTAGGTAAAAAATGTGCTCTTATAACAGATGGCAGATTTTCAGGGGGAACACGCGGACTTTGCATCGGTCATATTTGCCCTGAAGCATGTATGGGAGGCACAATAGGACTTATTGAAGATGGCGACACAATTGAAATTGATATAAATAAAAGAACCATAAATCTTCTTGTAGATGAAAATATCCTTGAACAAAGGAGACAAAGCTTCAAACCTTATCAAAATGAAGTTCCAAAAGGATATCTTTCAAAATATCAAAGAAGCGTAACACAAGCAAATAAAGGTGCTATTGCACAATAAAAGACAAAATGAAAAATTCAATTGCAATTGAAATATTTATTTGGACAGTAGTTTTTGCCTTATTTTTCACAGGCTTTATATTTCTATACTCTAAAGTTTTTGTAGAGCCAAATGTCTATACAATTGAATTTAAAGACATAGATGGGATTACAAAAGGCTCTCCTGTTCGCATAATGGGAATAACAGCAGGCCACGTCAGAAAGCTTGAAACAAGAGATAAATATATAAAAGTTCAAATAATTATTACCAAAAAAGACGTAAAAATTCCAAACGGAACTGCAGCAAGAGTAGAATTCTACGGGCTTGGGGGCTCTAAATCAATTGAGCTTATGCCGCCTGATGGCTCCTGCGATGTCGGAATTTTGACTACAGATACCATAAGAATAGCAGACGTTGCAAGAGAAGCTACAAATTTTGTTGAAATTCTTGAATTTATAGAAAAATATATAAAAAGCCTTGATATAACAAGTGCCACAAAAGCACTCTATACTATTTCGGATTTAAAAAGTGATTCTATGCAATCTGCTCAAAAAACTATGGCAGAATTTGGAAATGATATAAATAATAAAATCCATACAATAAAAAACAAGCAGACAGACTTTACAAAAAGCATAAAAAATATTAACGGAAATGTTGAAAAAATCAATGAATTTATAAAAAAATAATTTTTATGATATGATTTTTTAAAAGGAGATATAAAGTTAATGCCAAGAGCAAAAAAAGTTAAAGAAGTTGAAATTGTTGTTGATGTTGAAACCACAGGCCTGGATTACACCAAAGAAAAAATCATAGAATTTGCCGCAGTAAAACTTGCTGATGGCAAAATTACAGATACTTTTGAAACATTAATTAACGCAAAGCAACATATCAGAAAGGCTTCGCAGGCAATCCACGGAATAAGCGAAGAAGACCTTAAAGATGCTCCAAGCGAAGAAGAAATTTATCCAAAAATCTTTGAATTTATAGGAGATAATGCAATTGTTGCACATAATGCCATATTCGATTTCAGCTTTTTGAATAACACTTCTAAAAGGCTCTATAAAAAAGAACTTACAAATAACTACATAGATACCCAAATGATGTTTAAAGAAGTTTATCCCCAGTTTGAATCCTGCGGACTTGATTGTTTGGTTAATGTTTTTCAAGGCACCAACGAAAAAAGACACAGAGCCATGGGAGACGCTATGGCACTTGCTGAATGTTATCCAAAATTAAAAAAACTATATTTTCAAAAATACAACTGGCAATTATCTCAAATAGACCATGTGGAATATCTTTTTGAAAGATACTTAAGACTCCAAAGTGCAATCAACACAATGCAGTCTGAAATTCAGGATTTAAGGTCAATTTTTAAAATATATTTTGAAAAAGGCGGCAAACAAATTAAAAGCAACAGTGGCGAAATTCTAACCTATAACCACAAAAAGAATTTCTCTTATGATTTTTCTCAAATTAAAGACCCCTTAGAGCAAATCGGCGCTTTAGAAAAAGCTGTTAAAATTAATAATTCCTTTATCGATAGGCTTCTTGGCGGCGCAAAAATCCCCGAAGAAGTCAGAGAAAAATTGAAAGATGCAAGACTTGAAATCTCTGAAAATAAATCCTTTGGAATAATTAAACCCGATAAAAAAGCTGAGAAAGTCGAAAAAGCTGAGAAAGTTTAAATCTTTTCAATAATTAAGCTGTCACTGTTCATTTCACAGATTAGTTCTGCGTAGCTTATATAATATTCTGCAAGTGCCTGATTGTAGCCAAGCATAATTTCCAGATATGTCTTTTTTGAAACAAGAAAAGAAGTTAAATCTGTTTCTTTTTTGGACAAACTCTTATACGAGGCATCAAGCAGCTCTTTAGAATTGCTTAAAAGTTCTTTGTTATAATAATTCAGGTTATTTCTTGCAATTGTATATTTTTCCCAGGCATCAGTTATGTTTCTTATAATATCAATTTTTAAATCTTCGTATCTCAATTGTGCCTGCTCAATTTCCAATTCTGCATTTTTAATTTCAGGCTGATAGCGGTATAAAAGAGGAATATTTACAATATTTGCTCCTATATAGCTTCCGTTTTCAAGTTTTTTAGTGTCCGAATGTCCTCTTGGAATATATTGCCAGCCTGCCTGCAGCTCTAAATCAGGAATAGCTTGCCTTTTAACTTCTATAAGATTATTTTGCTTTGCTTCAACTTCCTTTTGAAGAGCCAAAAAATCATATCTGTTTGAAAGCGTATATTTTTTTATATCTGCAAAATCGGGAAGTTTTGAATCGGGTTCATACGTCAAAAGTTTTTTATAATCAACGCTTAACCCCTCATCAAAAGTATCATAATCAATTGAATAAGAATTAATTACGGTATTAAAGCGGTTTTGCGCCGAAATTACTTCTGATTTTGCGATATTAGAATACATTATAGCTCTGTTTAAATTGATTTTTGCCTGCAAAACTTCTGTTTGAGAAATTTTGTCGACTTTTGCTTCTTTTTCTTCCTGCTCATATAATTGGCGCGACAGTTCCTGCTGTTCAAGAACGATTTTTAAATTAGACTTTTTCAAAAGCAGGTCAAAATATGCTTTTTTAATTTCCAAAATTAATTTATATTCCAAAAACTTTTGATTATTAAAAGCACTTTGGCTCTTTGAAATAGCAGTTTTCTTTCTTGGACCCCTTTTTAAAATTTCAACTACAAAATCTGCTCCAACCATCTGCGTTTGGGTTTTTCCTGCAGTTCCAAGATTTTGAAACGCACCAAGCCCGGGGTTTTGAAGCTTATTTGCAATTTTTATTTCATTTTTTTTAATATCATAATCAAGACGCGCAATTTTAAGCTGTGGATTGGTCTTGAGTGCCATATCAATTGCTTCTTTAAGAGAAATCTTTTTCATCTCAACAATTGCAAAAGAGCTCATAAAAAGCATTAATATAAAAATATAAATAATAGTCCTTCCAAAGCGATTCATAATTAATATATTAACTAAAACCCCTCCTGTAATTCAAGAGAGGTTTTAGTTTTATTAATTTATTTTTTAAAATTATAAATTAGTCATCTAAAGCGTCAACGCCCGGAAGTACTTTTCCTTCAATAAATTCTAATGAAGCGCCGCCGCCTGTTGAAACGTGGGTGAAATCTTCAGCTTTGAAGAATTTCTTAGCTGCAGAAACAGAATCACCACCTCCGATTACAGAAGTTGCACCGGATTTTGTAGCTTCAACTACAGCAGCTAAAACTGCTTTTGTACCTTCAGCGAATTTTGGATTTTCAAAAGCACCTACAGGGCCATTCATAAGAATTGTTTTAGATGATTTAATAACATCAGCAAATGCTTTTTGTGTGTCTGGTCCTGCATCTACCCCTTCAAAACCATCAGGAATATTTGTAACATCAACTACTTTATTTGTGCCATTTCCTGAAAAATCATCGGTCACAAGCACATCTGTTGCAAGCAAAAGATTAACATTTTTGTCTTTTGCTTTTTTAAGGATAGCAAGAGCTGTATCCATTTGATCGTCTTCACAGATAGAATTTCCGATTTTGCCGCCTTGAGCTTTAACAAATGTATAAGCCATACCGCCGCCGATGATTAGATTATCAACTTTATCAATTAAATTTTCTAAAACACCGATTTTAGTTGAAACCTTAGCGCCGCCAACAATTGCTGTAAATGGACGAGCCGGATTATCCAAAGCGGAACCTAAACATCTTAGTTCTTTTTCCATCAAAAGCCCTGAAACAGCCGGTTTTAAAACTTTTGCCAATTTGGCTGTTGAAGTGTGGCATCTGTGAGCAGCACCAAAAGCATCATTTACATATAAATCGCCAAGTTTCTTTAATTCATTTGCAAAAGTCATATCATCATCTTTTGCTTCTTCTGCTTTATAAAATCTGATGTTTTCAAGAAGTGCTACTTGTCCGTCTTTTAGATTTTCAAGCTCTTTATCTGCACCTTCGCCTACAAGCGATTTAATAAATAAAACATCTTCGCCTAATACTTTTGATAAATATTTTGCAACAGGCTCTAAGCTGAATTCAGGTTTAACTTCGCCTTTAGGACGACCCAAATGAGCCATTAAAATAATGCGTGCACCTTTATCTTTTAAGAAATTAACAGTGGGTAAAATTGCTCTGATTCTTGTATCATCTGAAACATTATTGTTTTCATCCAAAGGAACATTCACGTCAACTCTGACTAAAACTCTTTTTCCTTTGATGTCGCCTAAATCTTTAATGGATTTTTTCATAGTATAAAACTCCTTATTTCTACGTTCTAATAAGGATATTTTAGACTAAATAAGAATTTTATACAATTATTTTTTAATAAGAAGGCTCTTTATGGCATCTACAAGCTTCATAAATAAGCGCTTAATCATTTCAAAGAAGCCTTCTGTATCTTCATCGGCTTCAAGTATCTCTTCTTTTACAAAGGAATCATTTTCATAATCTTTTGCAAAGCTCAAATTAACTTCGTCTTCTTCGCTTCCGCCATCTCTTCTGAAATAGCCCGTATTACCTCCACCTCCGGCACAAGATTTTGCGCTTGCTTGTACGTTAGATAAATTTCTGTTCGGTGGATTAATATCAAATGACATTATAAAATCCTTTATAATTTATATTACAATTATAGCACTTTTTTATATTGTCTTCAAGCCCTATCCTACAATAGCTTTAGACTTTTGTGTTATATATTGTTCAAGACAAAGCGCAAGCTGATCCGGGCAGCTTGTATTTTTATCACCGCAGGTGATACCTTTTAGCCTTTTTATTGCATCTGTTATTTTCATTCCCGAAAGCAAGCTTGAAATGCCTTTGAGATTACCATTGCAGCCTCCAAGAAAGCTTGTTTGCTTTATAACATCATCTTCTACAACAACTGTGATTTCTCTTGCACAAGTTCCTCTTGTTTGATATTTGATTGTTTCTTCTGACATATTATTTACCCTTTTTATTCTACAATAGCACCTTTAGCCACAACCGTGACACCGCCATCTGATACATAAAAGCCTCTTTTAAGGTCGTCTTCTTTGTTTATGCCGATTTCCGTGTATGGCGGAATATTAACGTTTTTATCTATAATTGCCTTATTTATTGTACAGTATCTTCCAACTGTCACATTTTCCATTAAAATAGAATTTGAAACATTGCAGTAACTGTTTATTCTGACTTTTGGAGATAAAACGCATCTTGAAATCATACCGCCTGAAATCACGCATCCTTGAGAAACAAGAGAATTTTTAGCGGCTCCCACTCTTTCATCCTCATCTCTTATGAATTTTGCAGGAGGAAGATTGTGGTTATAAGTTCTGATTGGCCATTCTTCGGAATATAAATTGAGCTCCGGCTCATACTCCAATAAATCCATATTAGCCTGAAAATAGCTATCGACACTGCCTACATCTTTCCAATAGCCGATTTCTTTTGCACCCATTCCAAGAAAACGATTATCGTTAAAATTGTAAACATAAACATTAGAGCCGTTATTTAGCATATTTGGAATAATGTTTTTACCAAAATCATGGCTTGAAGTTTCATCAAGTGCATCTTCTTTAAGTTCTTTGATCAATTTATCAGGTTCAAAAATATAATTTCCCATAGAAGCAAGGCATTTTGTCGGGTCGCCCGGTATATGCTTTGGCGTTGTTTTTGGTTTTTCTATGAAATTTGTAAGTCTCCAATTATCATCAACTTCCATAATTCCATATTCGCCTGCCATTTCAATAGGAATAGCAATAGCCGAAATCGTCAAATCCGCCCTTTTTTCAATATGAAAATTCAGCATTTGCCGAACATCCATTTTATAGATATGGTCTCCTCCAAAAACACAAATATGAGAAAAGTTTTCATCTGTTATTTGATTCATGTTTTGGAAAATGGCATCAGCAGTACCTTTATACCAATTACCATCGGTTCTCATTTGAGCAGGCACAAGATCAACATACTGGTTAATAGAAGAACACAAATTCCATCCTCTTGTGATGTGCTTATTTAAAGAATCCGATTTATATTGTGTTAGAATTTTGATTTTATGAAAGCCTGAATTTACAAAATTATTCAACACAAAATCAATTATTCTGTATTTTCCGCCAAAAGGAACGGCAGGCTTTGCCCTGTCTTTTGTAAGAGGATAAAGTCTTTTACCTTGTCCTCCTGCCAAAATCATTGCAAGAACTCTTTCATGGTACATCTTAACACCTATTTCTTCAATAATATAACTATTTTACTTTCAAACAAAAATTATAACAATAATTCAAATATATGTATTTTAAGGTTATTTTAGAGCAAAGAAAAAAGCAAAAAAATTTTTTCACAAGCCTTATATTTTCAAAAACTAAAAGGCAAGAGGGAAGTTAAAAAATGATTGTTAATGCAATTAAAGAAAATTCTTTAAAATCGTCTAGTATAAAGAGGGGGGGTTAGAAAAACAAAGTCTGCCTTCTTTTGGCTCTAAGGATAAGAAAATAAATACCGCCATCAATCATGCTCTAAATAAAAATTTTATTGTTCCAAAAAGCCAAAAAGAGTATTTAAATATGCTCAAAATTATTGATAATTCTGCAAAAGAACAGGTAGGTATTGCACATAACCTTGCAAGAAAATACGTTATATACAAAAACCCTAATTTAAAAATCGGTGAAATCACCGAAGACCACTTTTATCTTGCCTATTTAAAGCAACTGTATGGCTTTTTTAAAGATGTTCAAGCAGCAGAAAAAACATTTGAAAATGAAAAACATATGGTAATACCAACTCTTCTTGTACAAAGTACTTCTGCAAGAATTACGGCAAAAGAATACACAGATACAATTGCAAACTATATTAAAAAAGAAATAAAAAGAAAAACAAAAGAACTTGAAGAAAAATCCACCGTAAATGGATTTGTATCATCAATTGAAATAAATGAAGAATTGCAAAAAAATCTCTCTTCGGTATTAAATTCAGCACTAAGAGCATCAGGTAAAACAAACGCAAAGCAGCTTTCTATTAATGATTCGTTTTTTATCAATACTTTAGAAACATATAATAACAAGGATATTAAAGCATTTTTACATAACATATCAATGGAAGTAATGACAAAGAAACCCTACAAAAAAGATGCCATTCTTCCATATTATGATAATCTATCCAGACAACTAATTGAAAGTATAGATAAAAACTATGACACATATGTTACATATTCAAAAGAAGATGACAGCTCCCTTGGATATTTTATAAACAATCTTGTTAGTGCTGCAAATAACAGCGACTCTTATAAAAATTGCAAAAACATAAACATAGATAATACAAGCATAACCGTATTTAATAAATATGCTAATTTAAAAACAATAAATCAGGAAATCAGGCAAATTGCAAAAGATAAAACCAAACATCATATAGTATT
>CANENE010000006.1 GCA_947428835.1 uncultured bacterium
CTGATAATCCTGCTTCCATGGCTAATTGGTATCCAATAAATTCTACAGCCTCAACGGGGTTGATGCTTTGCGACGACTTTACGTCAAGTGCCTCGGCATCTCGGTGCACCTACGCGGCTAGCTGCCCCGGCTCCTACAATGGCAGCTGCCACCCGGGCCACGTGTGGGCACAAAGTGGCAGTGGCAGTTCTGCACAGGTTAGATACCTGTATAGTGGTACTTGGTATGAACTTACCCATAATAAGTCGTATGCCTTTGGCGTCCGCTGTGTGCTTGATACTATAGATGATACTATTGAAGAAATAACCTGTCCCGATAACTGCAAAACCTGCTCAAACAGTGAAACCTGCACACAATGTAACGATGGTTTTATATTGGATTCGGGTAAATGCGTTAAAGAATCTGTCCCAAAAACAGTCACACTTTCAGGTACAAGCACAAAAGTAACCCAATATAATATGGGAGATGACCCGGATTACCCAAGAGAAGTCATAGAAGCAAAAGCAGGTATAACTTTTGTACCTGTCGGAACCACTTGTTCGGGTGAACTATGCTGCTGGTATGGAGTAACCGCTGTCGGAAGTACATGTACAAATGTAGGTAATATATATTCAGGATGCAATAGAACAGTATGCAAATGGTATGCTGCAAAAAAGATATGTGAATCACTGGGTGAAGGTTGGAAACTTCCTGATACATCTAATTCTATGGCTAATTGGTATCCTGCTAATTCTAAAGCGGCATCAGGACTAATGCTTTGTGACACCTGGGCGTCTAGTGCCTCGGCCTCTAAGTGTGCCAGCGTGGCTAGCTGCCCTGGCTCTTACACTGGTAACTGCCTCCCGAACAGCGTGTGGGCTCGCAGTGAGAGCGGTAGCGCTGCCCAGTATAGGGACCTGAATGGCGGTACTTGGTACGAGGGTACCTACGATAAGTCGACCGCCTTTGGCGTCCGCTGTATTAAAGAATAAATTAAAAAACAGGTTTCATGTTATTTTTTGTGTTAGTGGTGGCGGTTATTATCGCCATCCTTTTTTTAGCTTTCACTGGATTGCCACGGCATATTAAAATATGCCTCGCAATGACATACTCTGCACTTTAATTTAAACATTCGTCACCCTGAACTCGTTTCAGGGCCTGACCAGGTTTGTGATAAGACATAAAATCCATCATTACATACCAACACATCAGATGCGCAAACAAGTTCACTTTGGCGTATTTGTACATTAATTTTTAATTTCCCTTAACAATCCTTCATAAACCCATCAAAACCCAACTACAACGCCGCATAAATTTATTAAGAAACTTTAAGAACATGTTCAAAAATTAAAACTCAACTTCACATTTCTTAATAAACCCCTTGAAATCCATGGTTACAGATGATATATTAAATATATCTAGTGTATATCATTAAATTAGTTGTATCCCTGTTAGTATTTCGCATATATGAGTAGTTATGAGGTATTATTATGAAAAATTTGTCTTACAATCTTAAACCGGTTAATGAAAATGAACTTATCCTAAAAGCCAAGCAAGGCGATATTTCGGCTCGAAATAAAGTTATTGAAATGAATCTTTCTTTAGTTAAAAAAATTGCAGCAAAATCTATCCAATCAAGTGCACTTACAACATCTGACCTTGTTCAGGAAGGCACATTAGGTTTAATTTATGCTATTGAAAAATTTGACCCGAGCTTAGGTTATAAATTTGCAACTTATGCTGGCTGGTGGGTCAAGCAAGCGATGTTTAAGGCAATTTCCGAGCAATCGTATGCTTTTAATATCCCTGTTTATATTCAAGAAACTCTTTCCAGATACAAAAAAACCAAACAGCAAATGGAACAAATAAGCCAAAAAGAAGCAAGTAAAAAGGAAGTCGCCAAAAAAATGAATATGACGGAAGAAAAAATTGATACATTTTTAAATGCTTATACAAAAGCCCTTTCTATTGAACAAGGCACAAGCATTACAGGCAACAAAGAATTGAGCTTATCTGAAATTATTGAAGATGAAAAGCAAAATGTAGAAAAAACCGTTGTTTCAAATGAACTCAAAGAAGATATCAAAAGAGCGCTTGAAAATTTAAAAGAAAAAGAAAAAACTGTGATTGTTTTAAGATTTGGTCTTGAAGATAAGAAGAAACAGACTCTTGAACAAATCGGAAACGGCTGGGGCGTTACAAAAGAATGCATCCGCCAAATTGAAAAACGCGCATTAAATAAAATAAGAAGTCTTGATATTGCACAAAATAATTTAATTTCCTACATAAGATAATTTTATTGTAAAATTATCTTATGGAAAATTATGAAATTAATCAAAACATTGTAGATATAGCTGAAAATAGCCTTTTTGAAACATTTAGAAAGCTTGATAGGCTCGCTGAATTCAACCAAAAAAAAGTCTTGGATGCTTTTAAAAAAAATAAAATCGGCGAAGAACATTTCTATACAGTTACAGGCTACGGCCACGATGATATAGGAAGAGAAGCTTTAGATAATGTCTTTAAAGATGCCTTTAAAACAGAAGCTGCAATTGTCCGCCCTCATTTTGTTTCAGGCTCACATACAATTGCCTGTGCTTTGTTTGGAGTTTTAAGATACGGGGATAAATTAGTTTCAATTGCAGGCGAACCTTATGATACCATGCAGCAAATCATAGGTTCAAGAAGAGATGACGACTTTGACACAAGTCTGATGGGCCATGGCATCTTGTATGACGAAGTCCCTTTAAAAGATGATGATGTTGATTAT
This sequence comes from uncultured bacterium, assembly GCA_947428835.1. Taxonomy (GTDB): domain Bacteria; phylum Cyanobacteriota; class Vampirovibrionia; order Gastranaerophilales; family Gastranaerophilaceae; genus RUG14156. The sequence continues at coordinate 2,750 of CANENE010000006.1, forward strand.
GAAAATATTGAAAAATACTTAACCCCCGACACTAAAATGGTTTTAATTCAAAGGTCTAGAGGCTATTCCTTAAGAAAACCATTGAATATTTCAGATATTGAAAGAATAATAAAAATAGTTAAAAATAAAAACCCCAAAATTTGCTGTTTTGTAGATAATTGCTACGGCGAATTTGTGGAATACAAGGAGCCAACCGAAGTCGGGGCGGATTTAATTGCAGGAAGCCTCATTAAAAACCCGGGCGGCGGGATAGTAGAAGCAGGTGGCTACATAGCAGGAAAAAAAGAATATGTTGATAAAGCAGCTCGAAGACTCACAGCCCCGGGAATAGGCTCTGAAGGAGGAGCCATGCACAATACTACAAAAACTATGCTTCAAGGCTTTTTTATGGCACCAAGTATCACAATCGGGGCTTTAAAAGGAGCGATTTTGGCTTCAAAAGTATTTGAAGATATGGGTTTTAAGACTTTTCCAAAATCAAACGATAAAAGAACGGATTTAATTCAAACCATAAAATTAAATAGCGAAATTGAGCAGCAGGCTTTTTGCAAAATGATTCAGCACAATTCCCCTGTTGAAAGCTATTTGACTCCAATTCCGGATACCGTTCCAGGCTACGATTGCAACCTTTTAATGGCAGGAGGAAGCTTTATTGAAGGAAGCACAATAGAACTATCAGCGGATGGCCCCTGCCGCCCTCCATATGCAATATATCTGCAGGGAGGCTTAAGCTATTATCACGTTAAAATTGCGCTTAAAGAAATCGTTGAAGAGCTCAAAAATTTAAATAAAAAATAATAGCTAAATAAATGGTTAGCCTAAACTATTTGAAAAAAGTACAACAGAAGATAAAATATCTTCAAAATCCTCTGATAGGGCTTTAGCGAATTCCTGCGGGTCAATTTGAGTTAAAACAACGGCAGTAAGCTCCAATGGCAATTCTTGAATCATAGGAATTAAAAATTCAGGTTCAAGTGTCGACATCATCTTAACTTTATCTGCTTTTGTAAGCATCTCCATTGGTTTAACAAGGTCTTTTGCTTCAAAAAGATAGACAAAATCAGGTTTTTGCTCAACAATTCCTGCGATAAGTCCGATTTTGCTTTCTCTTTCCATTGAAGTTATAAATTTATTAAAATCCTTATCTTCCAAATTATGAAGGTGCTCTAAGTATTCATCTCTTTTTTTATCTTTCATTTCAACGCCATAAGCATAGACCATGATTTTTTCTAAAGCCTTTTGATCAAGTGTTTCAAAGTATTTTTCAGAGTATCTTCTATCGACATCGGGCTGCTCCAGGAATTTATTCATTGCATCATTTTCCATAAGAGCAAGAACATCAACAAGAGCAAACTGTTCAAAAACCATATTTGCAAGGGTCTCAATCGGAAGATTTTTAGACATCATAATAAGTTTTTCATCTGTAAAGAAATTAAGCCCCATTGCAAGCTGTTCTTGAGTTAAAAGAGGCAAGAAATTATCAAGGTCTCCTTCAGACATATTTTGCAAAATGATATATTTATTTTCCCAATTAGAAAGCTTGAATATCTCTAAAAGCTTATCAGGGTCTGAAAGTATTTTTTTATAATCCTGCGCTTTGGTATTACCTTGAGCGGCTTCCATTTTAAGGATTTCTTCAAGGTCCGTATTTCCGTATTTGGCAATCTTTTGCAAGGAAAGCCCAAAAAAGCGGTTTAATAATGTAAAATCTACATTCAGTTGAATCATTGATATTTCTCGGTTTTTATCCTAAAAAGTGAGCATAAAAAATATACTCTATAATAATATAAAGTATATTTTTCTTCTTTTATTTATATAATTTTAAAAAATTTTACAATTATTTACTTAATTTTTGAATACCAATTAATTACTTTGTTAGCTTCTTGGGCATCACAACCCAAAACATCAAACATATTTTGAATAAAAACAGTAGAATAACTACATGTTGAAATTTTTCTGATTTGCTCAGGCGTATAATTTTTTTCTATCATATCTAATACTTTCTTTGTATCGCCATTTTTTGCACTATGAGTAAGTAATCTTTCAATTTGTTCATCAGATAATGCTTTAATAATTTCCGGATTTGCTTTTTTAAGAGCATTTATGCGCGCTTTTGAAGGTTCACCATAGCTGACTAAGTTGCGGTTATTTTGTTTTATTGCTTTTAATCTATCTCTATAATTGCTTGAACGTAATAAAGAATCTGCTTCTTTTTGTGCTTGCTCTTTAGCTCTCTGCGCTTGTTTCTCTGCTGCTTCTTGAGCTGCTTGTTGCTTGGCCAGTTTTTTAGCTTGTATTTTTTCAACTTCATATCCTGTAAGCAAATCTGCTTCGGTATAACCTGCTTTTTTCGCTGCCAAGCTTTCGGCATTAGCATCTGCCATTAATTCTTCAATTCTATTTTGTTCTTTTATATTTTTAGGCACAAAATCTTCGCTACCATATTTAAAGCCTTCTTCAAACTGTTCTTTGGCCAGTTTCTCTGCTTCTTTTTGGGTTTTAATTAATAAGGCTTTATTTGCACCTTCTTGTTGCAATTGTAAAATATCAATATTTTCTGTTTTTCCGTTTACGGTTTTTTGAACGGTTGTCAATATATTTTCATCGCCTATAGTTTCATAATTAAAGACTTTTTCAAATCCGTCTTTACCTGCTTTTGTAGATTTTTGAACAAGCCCGTCTTTATATTCCAAGATAATTTCGCCGCCATCTTTAAGAGTCTTTTTGACCTTGCCTGTAAATAGCTCTTGGGCAGCATCTTGGGCGGCATCAGAACCTTTTTTAACATAGGCAATACCATCTTTAGTAAAATCTATAACATCGCTTATTTCAGGCACTTTACCTTTTTTGGCAAAATAAATGATTCCGCCTCCGATTGCAAGCGCTGCTGTTGCAATTCCTGCAATTTTTAAGTATTTTTTATAATCGTGTTGTTCATTAGTATTTTCAATAGCTGCAGGCACTTGCTCGGGTGCTTTTTCAGCGGGTTTATTTTGAATATGGGCTGCATTTGCTGCACTTAAATTATCAATTGTCATATTATCCTCTCTTAGCTTATTTTAAATATATTTCAATAACACATATTTATTAAAACGCGGTAATAGATAATCATGACATAATTTAGATGCTGCTTTTCCCTTCCATTCTATTCTATTAGGGATTATCAGAGGGTTTTAGGTAATTGTAAATTTTTTAAAAAATTGTTACATTTCTTTATGATGTTTCTTTATGGTATGTCTTTGTGGGTGAATTTTTTTTCGCCTGTTGTATAAGGAAGAACGATATTGTTGGAACCATACAATTTATATTTATAAATTGTAAGCCCTTCTAATCCTACAGGGCCTCTTGCGTGGGTTTTATTGGTTGAAATGCCGACTTCCGCTCCAAAACCGTATCTGAAACCATCTGAAAACCTTGTGGAGCAATTTGCAAACACACTTGATGAATCAACAAAATTCATAAATTTTTCGATATTTTCACTGTTTTTTGAAATGATTGCATCCGTGTGGCCTGAGCCGAATTGATTGATATGTTTAATAGCATCATCAATACTTTCAACAACTTTTAAAGATAAAATTTTATCTCCGTATTCTGTTTCAAAGTTTTCGGGATTTTCTATAATTTCAATTCCTGCAATTTTTAAAGCTTCTTTTAATTTATCAATATCTTTAAAATCTTTATGAATAAGCAAAGTTTCAACAGCATTACAAGCGCTTGGATATTGGGTTTTAGCATCAATTATAATTTTTTTGGCATCTTCTAATTCGGCACTTTCGTCTAAAAATATATGACAAATGCCGCTGCTATGACCCAAAACAGGGATTTTTGTATTTGATTTAATATATTGAACAAGCTTATTTGAGCCTCTTGGGATAATTAAATTAATATAATCATCCAAATTTAGCATTTTAGAAACATCATCTCTGTCATAAATCAGATTAATCGTATTTTTCGGATAATTACAAGCAAGAAGTGCTTCATCAACAATATGGGCAAAAATTGTATTTGTGTGATTAGCTTCTCTTCCGCCTTTTAAAATCCCTGTATTGCCTGATTTTATAAGCAAAGATGCAATTTGGCAGAAACAATCAGGTCTTGCTTCAAATATTACACCAATAACACCGATTGGCGTACTTACTTTTTTTAAAATAAGCCCGCAGTCAAGTTCTTTTTGCCAAATTATGTGATTTACAGGGTCATTTAGTTTTGTTAAATCCAAAATTCCTTCAACAAGGGTCTTAAGCTTATTTTCATCAAGTTTTAATCTGTCAAAATTGGCTTTGGATAGTTCCCCTTCTTCAACCATTTTTTTTGCAATATCTAAATCAAGCTTATTTGCTTCAAAAATTTCTTGTTTTTTTTCATTGATGAGGGCTGCAATTTTCGTCAAGGCGGTATTTTTTTTATCATTATTAAAATACATCGTTTCAATATAAGCATTTTTTGCAGCTTTTGCAATTTCTTTAATATTCATTATTTTTGCCTCAAATTTTATATAAGAACCAAATTGTCTTTGATTATAACGTCATCATCATATTTATAGCCTAAAATTTCGCAGATTTTATCCGAATGACAGCCTCTAATTTTTTCTATATCATCCGATGAATAGCAGGTTATTCCTCTTGCAAATTCTCTATTTTCGCAATCTACAATAGAAACTATTTCACCGGATTTAAAGCAGCCTTTAACGTCTGTTATACCAATTGAAAGGAGGCTTTTTTTGTTTTCTATAATTGCTTTTTTGGCACCGTCATTGACTTGAATTTCACCCATAATATTTGTTGCATAAGCAATCCAGCGTTTTTTATGAGAAAGATTATCTGTCGGGCAAAAAAGAGTCCCGACATTTTCATCAAAAACATTTTTTATGATATTTGGGGTTTTACCGTTTACGATTTTAGCATACAGGCCGCTTTGGGTGACAACTTTTGCACCAATAAGCTTTGTTATCATACCGCCTCTGCCTCCTAATGACGCGCCTGTTGCAAGTTTTTCAATTTTTGAAGTAACTTTTTCAACAACTCTAATCAATTTAGCATCAGAAAATTCTTTTGGATTTTTATCATAGAGCCCGTCGACATCAGATACCATCACAAGCAAATCAGCATCAAGCTTGCTTGCTACAATTGAAGATAATTTATCGTTATCCGAAAAAGCAGCGTGCTCAAGTTCACTTGCAGATGTTGCGTCATTTTGATTGATTATTGGAATAATTTTGTTTTCTAAAAGCTTATTCAAAGTAAGCCTTAAAGAAAGATACTTTTTGCGGTTTGAAAAATCATCTTCGGTTAAAAGAATTTGGGCTGTATTTATCCCGTATTTTTCAAATCCATCTTTCCAAATGCCCATAAGAAGAGGCTGTCCGATACTTGCTGCAGCTTGTTTTAAGGTTGTTGCATCGTTATCTTCTACTTTGAGCTTGTTTTTTCCAAGGGCAACAGCGCCTGATGTCACTATTAAAATTTCTTTTTCCTGCTTAAAAAGCCAGGTTATATCTTCTATAAAAGAATATATATGGGAAAGCGAAATTTCGCCAGTATCATTTCTTAAAGTATTTGTACCGAATTTAAAAACAATTCTTTTAGCATCTTTCACGTCTTTCAATTTGTTTATCATTTTAATTTAAAACCCACTAAAAGTTCTATCTGCGTATAATCAAGCTCATGCGCATTTGCAACAGCTTCATTTGTGGTTTCTCCATTGAAAGTATTAACGCCGGCGAGCAAATCGGGATTTTCTTTGATTGCTTCAATGGTTCCTTTTTCTGCAAGTGCTTTTAAATAAGGATACATTGCATAAGAATAAGCATATGATGCAGTTTTTGGAGTTGCAGAAGGAAGGTTTGGTATAGCACAGTGCAAGATACCGTATTTTTCAAATGTCGGGTTTTGATGAGAAGTTATATTATCAATTGTTTCAACATTTCCGCCTTGATCAATTGCAACATCTATTATAACGGAACCTTTTTTCATTTTTTTGACCATATCTTCGGTAATGATTTTTGGCGCAACTTCACTGTGTTTTAAAACACAGGTAATCAAAAGGTCAGCTTTGGGAATTTCCTGTTCGAGTTTTGCATGATTTGAATAGTGGGTTTTAATAGATGTTGCCCAAATATTATCTAATTTTACAAGTTTATTCGGGTCATTATCAAATATTGAAACATCAGCACCCATGCCAATTGCCATTCTGGCTGCATTAGCTCCTACTGTTCCTGCGCCGATTATTATAACTTTACCGGGCTGCACCCCGGGGACTCCCGATAACAATACACCCGAACCACCTTTATGAAATTCAAGGAAATTTGCACCCATCTGAATAGCTAAGCGCCCTGCAACTTCTGACATAGGAATTAAAAGAGGCAGTGTACCGTCTGCTCTTTCAACAGATTCTGATGCTATTGCAGTAACTTTTTTCTTTAAAAGCTCTTTAGTTAGTTCACAATCGACTGCCAAATGCATATAGCAAAATATAACAAGGTCGGCTCTAAAATATTGGTATTCTTGCTTTTGAGGTTCTTTAACTTTAACAATTATTTTTGAATTATCCCAAACTTCCTTTGTTGATTTTGCAACTGTAGCACCGTTTTCAATATATTCTTCATCGCTAAATCCGGCTAAAACCCCTGCTCCTGATTCAATTAAAACACTGAAACCATCTGAAGTTAGCATTTTAACTACATCAGGGCTCATAGATACCCTTGTTTCGCCTTCTTTAAGTTCTTTTACAACACCAAAATTATATTTCATTTTGCTTTCCTTATTTTGTAAATTTTAGTTTTCGTACATACTGTATTCTTTGGATAGTTCAAGCCAGCTTTCGCGATTCAATGTCAACGCGTGTGACCAAAATTTTTCTATTTTATAATTTTCTCTTTGTTCAGATGTCATTATATGAACAACAACATCGCCATAATCTAGCAAATTCCATTTATTTAGCTTTTCTATTTCTTCCCCGATTGGAATTCTTTTGAAAATATCTTTTATCTTTTTTCTCACTGTTTCAGTAAGCCCGCGCACAAGGGTATTTGATGAGCCTGTTGCAATTATAAAATAATCAGATAACGAGCAGACATTTTTTACATCTAAAATAACAATATCATCTGCTTTGCTGTCATCTAAAATCCTTGCTATTGCTGAAGCCAGTTTAGTTGTTTCCATTAAAATATTTTTTCCTTATATATTTCCTGTTGTAGAATTTTTATCATCTTCAAGCGATTTAATGTCGATGTTTTCGTCTTCCTGATAATTCAAATTATTTGATATATCAATATCAATATTAACTTCACCATCTATCATTTCAATATCACGCTTTTCGTATTCTTTGATTTTGCCGTCTTCTAATTTAACATCAACTGATTTTTTAAGAAAATTAACCATAAAAACTTTTCCGATGCCATCAGGGGTCATAACACCCGAACCTACAGGAGGAAGTGATTTTGCAGCATCGATGTAGTTTTTGTATTCATAATTAAGACAACACAATAACCTTCCGCATCCTCCTGTGATTTTGCCCGGAGTAATCGGAATTCCCTGGTCTTTTGCAAGTTTTGTATTAACTGCCTCAAATTTCTTTAAAAATCTGCAGCAGCAATAATTTTCGCCGCAAATTCCCTGGCCTTGAAGAATGGAGGTTTCATCTCTTACGCCAATGTGTCTCAAATCAATCCTGACTTTTTTAAATTCGCGTGTTAAATCTTTCAAAAGCTCCCTGAAATCAACTCTTTCAGGTGCTGTATAATAAAATGTGATTTTTTTTCTGTCGAATGTGTATTTTGCTTTTGTAAATTTCATGACAAGTTTGCGATTTTTGGCAAATTCCCTGCATTTATAAAAAGCCTGAATTTCAAGTTCCTGCTGTTCTTTATAGGTTTCCATATCGTCTGGCGTCATAATGCGCACTACAGAAAAAGGTTCCGGCTGATTTTTTTCCCAAATTTTTTGTATTGAGGAATTTACAATAAATGCTCTATGGACTTCTTCGCCTTTATCCGTGCGCACAAGTATATATTGACCGTCTTTAATATTTGCATTATCAGAGACTTTTAAAGGGTGGAATTGATTTTTAATTACGCGTATTGCAAATTTCATAAAATTATTATATCAAAAAAACACATAATATAAATTAATTTTGTTTAACATACTTTGAAAAATTTGTCATTTTAGGTATAATAACTATTATGTCATTTGAAGAAAATTTCACTTTAGAAAACCGCATAAAATACCTTGACATGATGTTTGAATTGAGCACCATAGCAAACCAAACAGACGATATATATGGACTTTTGGAAAAATTAAAAGGTTTTATTTCTTCCCTTATTTCATCCGATAATATAACTTTTTATCTTTTAGAAGATAATAATTTTAAATGCGTTAATCAAAATAATCTTTCAAATACGGAATACTTTGAATACGACGCAACCATAACACCTTTTTGGGATGCAGTTAGTAAAACAAAGCTTACTGATATGAAAGACCATACTAATTCTATTTTTTATAAAAGCTTTCTTGAAAACCACAATCTGACAGGGATTGGCGCAACTCATCTTAAAGTATTTTTTGATGAAAAACTTCCGGTTTGTTTTTGTTTCATAAAAGAAAATTCTCAAAAGCCGATTACAAATGAAATTTATAAAAATTTAGATAAAGCATTTGACTATATTGAACCTATAATCATCAAACTGCACAAAAAAATCAAAAAAAACGAACAAATTGCAGATTTACAAAAATCCCTGCATAATATTTCAATTCTATATAATATTTCCCAGGCGGTTAATTTTATTGATGACCTTAAAAGACTTTTACAGGTTATCATCCAAAAAGCAATTGCAACACTTGATGCTGAAAAAGGCTCTCTGATGCTTTATGATTATGCTCAAAACGCTCTGCAGGTTAGAATTGTAAGCGGTCTTAAAGATAAAAAACTTGAAGAAAGCATAAATAATGGCGCCTACAATTGCGCTAAAATCAAAGCAGGCGAAGGTATCGCAGGAACCGTATTTTTAGAGCGCAAACCAATTATTACAAACTTAGGTTCTGCTGATCCCAGATTCATCGTTAAAGAAGTCTTAAGCAACACCAAATCCCTTCTTTGCGTTCCTTTGGTGGCCAAAGGAGAAGTCATAGGCGTTATAAACATTACAAACAAAAAAGATGGCAAGCTCTTTAATCAAAAAGACCTTGAATTTATGACATCTTTGGCTAACCAAGCGGCTATTGCAATTGATAACGCTAAATTATACGAACTTGCAACAAAAGATGGCATGACAAAGCTTTATATTTATCGTCATTTTTGTACATTGCTTGAAAATGAAATAAGAAGATGCAAAAGATACAAAAGAGACATGTCTCTTGTTATGCTTGATATAGACAATTTTAAAAATATAAATGATACTTATGGCCATCTTACAGGCGACACTATCTTAAAAATGCTTGCAAGCACTCTTCAAAATTCTATTCGTACAATCGATATTGCAGCACGCTACGGAGGCGAAGAATTTATTGTAATTCTGCCTGAAACCAACAAGGATGACGCTGTTGTTATTGCAGAGCGTATCAGAAAAAATATTTCAGAAATTTCAGTTAAAGTAGGTGACGGACAAATGCTGTCTCCCACAGTTTCTGTTGGAATTGCCCAATATATTGTAGATGGAGCTGATGGTAAAGAACTGATTAATTCTGCCGATACCGCTCTTTATCATTCAAAAAGAAACGGCAAAAATACTGTTTCAATTTTCTACTATCAAGGCTGCAAAATCGCAGATGTTTCTAATTTGAATTAGATTTTTGATTTTTAAAAAGCGAAGTATTGTCGCAAGGCTTTATTAAGCCGCAACAAACCAAGGTCTAAAGTTTTTTAAAACTATCTAACCTCCGCAAACTTTACAAGGGATGCCGCCTTTGGCTTTTGCTTTTTGTTTGTCTATTTTGATGCAATTAACTGTGCACTGTTTTGCCCATTTGCAGGTCAGTTTGTGGAATTTGCCTGTTTTTGTGTTATACATTACCATCTCGGCCATTGCAAGTGATTGCGCTAAAAACAATATTGATATAAGTACTGAAATCTTTTTCATTTTTACCCTTCAATTCAAACAGCTATTGCTTTATAATAGCATAATTTTTGCAAATTATATTGATAAAGAATATAATTAAGAAAAAAGGAAATATTTTGGAAAATAGAATTTTAAAATGGCAAAAAGACGGTTTAATCACAGAAGATGCTTCAAGGCAGATGCTTGCTGAAATTAAAGAAGAAAAAATTAAGCTGAGAAAAACAAGAATTAATATTACAATCTATACAATTGCTGCAATCCTTTTAGGGCTTGGTGTTATAACATTTATAAGTGCAAATGATTGGATATTGGAGCTTTTAAATTCAAATAGATTCTTAAAAATTATTTTAATGTCTTTAGTTACCTTCGCTTCTTTTATGGGTGGAGTCAAACTTAAAGAAGAAAATAAAAAATTTCCTAAGCTTGCAAATGCTCTGATTGTGCTTTCTTCGATATTAATTGGTGCAACATATAGCGTTATAGGGCAGATTTATAATATTAATGCCAATAGCTCGCTACTAATGTTTATTTGGCTTTTGAGTATTTTACCTTTAGCATATATATTTAAAAGTTATGCAATTAATGTTCTTTCAATAATATTGATGATTTTAACTATTATATTTTTCTATGGGGAATTGTCGCTGGATAAGTTTTTGGTTTGGACTATTTTTATTCCTGTGATGTGCGGGTCATTGCTTTATACGGTTGCAAATATACCGGTTGTATTGAATAAATATAATGATTTTTCGCTATGCTATAAAATCGTCGGTTCTGTTGCGATTTATTTTACGCTTATTGTATTAACCTGCAGTGTCGAAAAATCATATCAGATGCTATCTTTTTATTATTTAGCGCCGGTTTTGGCGGTTATTGTTCTAAATGTATTGAATTATGCATTTAAAAAAGATGGCAAAGAAAACGACCTTCTTTATAAAGAAAGTTTTGCAGGCATTATATTGCTTTCATTTATGCTTGCTGCGCTTTTAGCACCTGTTATAAACAGCTCTTTTGTGATTTTCTTAGCTAATGTTGCAATTATTGTGCTTGTGGCATTTGGGTTTAATTACGGGTATAAATTTGAAAACGAAAATATCATAAGTGTGGCAAATTGGATGTTGACTATTTATGTAGCTGTAAATTATTGTCGCTGGGGCTGGAATTATATGAATAAATCATTGTTTTTTATTTTTGGAGGAGTGGTGCTTTTAGTACTTGGAATGTATTTGGAAAAGAAGAAAAAAGCTCTTGCTGGTTTGGGAAAGGAAGGCTAGATTTGAAAGAAAATATGGAAAAATCAGCAAAAATTATAGTTATTTTTTGGTTTTTGATAATTGCGCTTTTCACAATTTCGCAAGAAATTATTTTGCAGAAAGGAAGAGAAGTTTTATTAAAGACAGTGCCTGTTGATCCAAGGGATATTACAAGAGGAGAATATGTTAATTTGAGCTATGAAATTTCTCGCTTGCCAAGCTACAAGGAAAATTTTCATTATAATGATACGGTGTATGCTAAATTAGATGTTGATAGCAAAAATATTGCAAGCGTTTCAAAATTTGAACAAACAAAGCCACAGCTTGGAAACCTTTTTATAAAAGGAAAGGTGACAAGATGCAACGGTTTTAGCACAAGCACTAAAGATAAATGTATAAAATTTGGGATAGAAAGCTATTTTGTAAAAGAAGGCGAAGCTAGGAAGCTTGAATATGCCCTTCAAAATAAAGATTGGGGATACGCAAGAGTTGTTATAGATAAAAACGGTAATGCTGTTTTAATAGGGGTGGAAGGAAGGTAGTTTTCGTTAATACAAATTGTAACAACTGTATTAATATATCAAGATAAAAGGCAAAAAAATTAATGTTTTTATTTTTTATATTTATGTATAGGTAAAGGAATTTTGTGTCAGATATTCAACCGATAAATAATCAAAATAAAGCTAATTTGTTAGCTTCAAATAATCTTATAGTTAAAGATAAAGTTATTGGTAATTATGTAAATAATGGTGCCGTTGATAATAAAGCAGTCAAAGACGGCGATACTGTTACTATTCCTTTATTAAATAAAGAAGTTAAAAAACGAACGGCTGTCATTGTTGCAGGACTTGCAGCTATCGGTACAGCAGCTATTGGTGCTTTTGCAATAATTAAACATGCAAAAACTCCAAAAAAGCTTGATGATTCTCTAGAAAAAACAGTAAAAGAAGGGTTAAATGCGCTTTCCAACAGTATAAAAAAATTGGATAATGAAGCAAATGAAGCATCAAAACGAGCAGAAAATCTGTGGAGAAATAATATAGAAGCATACAATAAAGGTACAGAAACAAGAACAGACGGTACATTAATTAGAGAAATTACACATTTTGGCGATGAAATGCTTGAATATGCTCAAGATGGAAAAACTGTTACCAGAAAAACAACATTATTATTGGGTAACCCTGGTGAAATTGAAGAATATGTAGGAACCGATAGAAAAAATATTCTTGAAATGGACATGGCTGCACCAAGAGCATATACCGAATACGAAAAATTACAAGATGGCACTTGGAAGCCAATTAAAGTAACTGAATTCTATCCAAAAAAACGCTTATTATATTCAAAATTTAAAGAAAATGCCGATTTTGATTTTTCTTTGTCTGAAAATCTTGCTACTTACTGGCAAGATAGCAGCAAAGAAGTAATGAAAAAACTTGATTATAAGCCAAGTTTTTATTATACCGATATAGAAATACCTGCACAATACCAAAGCAAAAGTGGCTTTATGGTTTCTGATTATATTAGTGATTCAAAAATAGAACCATTTGCTTCCTTTATTGAAGATGGAAAAATTAATACCACTAGAGAATTTTTAAAACGATTTAATATTGACCAGTATGAATCAAGCAGTCGAAAAGCATTGGATATAATACGCTCATTTAGATTATAAGATGATATTGTAATAAAATACAAATATTATCATATAAAAAGATTTTAATAAATTAAAATTTATTTAATTAAACTAATTTTTCAGCATATTAAGTATTTCAAAAATTTTATTTTCGTCATTAATTATAATTGCGCAGCAACTATTTGTTTTATGGAAATAAAATTTTTGCACGCTTTTTGATAAATTTTGTACTACGTTATTTCTGATGATAGAATACCAAAGAAGGCTTATAAGATATTAATTGATTTTTGATATTACAATATATATTTGTTACTTTTTCATTTGTGTTTGACAAGTGGAGAATAAATGATTTACCAAGCTTTCACTTCACATATGTTATTATCAAAATAAAATCAAATAATGGAGATGGCGAGAGTCGAACTCGCGTCCGAAATGATATCAAAAGAACCTCTACATTCATAGGCACTTTTGTCTTGGATTATGACCGGAAAATTGCCGCAACCAATCAAAACCCAAAGTTAATTTTAAAGACTAACAACTTCATCTGACTATTGCTTGACGCGCATCATCAGATGAAAACGCGCGCTGTACTTGCATAATTGACCTCATCAGCCGGCAAGTTGGGCTAACGAAGTGGTTGACCTGCGTCTTACGCAGCAGCTCTCATAGAGAAAGCTTCTCTAGCGTCAACGATTTTGCCATTATTAGCGTTTATTTTTTTGAAAAGTTTAACAAGTTATTCAGCTTGAAATGCAGCCCTTGTGATAAGCTTCACCCCGTCGAAACCATTTCATCCCCATATTTAATTTTCAAAGAACTTTTAATATTATAACATAGCGATTTTATTCAGCAAGCAGATTGCGCATCATTTTTTCGATAGGAGTTGTGTCTATTTCATCTAAATGAAGTTGGGATGAAATATATTCAGGGTATCCTGTCACATCATCAAGATGAATTGTACCTCGGTCTTTATCTTTAGCACCACTATAGGTATCTACAAGTTGATAATATGCTTGAAATTCTGTTTCATCAAGGAAGCCGTCATCATTTCCCATAGCTTCATCAATTACATTGAACACAGCTTGTGCTTCAAGGTAAACATCAGTCAGCATTTGAACAGCTTCATCTTTGCTATATAGTCCCGATTTAACGAATTCTTTCATATCATGAAGTGCCCCTTGGCTTGCAAGTTCGTCTGAAATATATTCTTTGAAACTTACAAGATTATCTCCGTTGCCGTCCTTTTGCGCAACTTCGCCTTTACCAAGTTTTAAGGTTTGCTCATCATATTCTTTATCATTGGAAGCATCTTTGCCTTCCATGAAATCAAAAGTCTCTCCGATTTTGTCGGTCAGGATTTCATACGTTTTAAAGGCATCTTGCCCTTCTTTATCATAATCCCCCTGTGCGAATTTTTTCATGTTAATTGCGTGTTTCTTTTGCCAATTATTAAATTCGCTAAAAACATCCCCATTATCTTTGGCAGATTGTTCTTTTTTGTCTTTGCTGTTATTTTGTTTTTCAAAAATGCTTGAACTATCAGGAAGAGTAAGTTTGCTTCCGGCATTTATTTTATTCGGATCATCTAAACCGTTAGCTTCAGCAATCTTGTTTACTGCTTTTTGAATATCGGCATTTGACATATCTTTTCCGTATTGTGCTTTTGCAATATTCCAAAGATTGTCACCTGTATTAATTGTATAATCGCCCATTTTTTTCTCTTGATTTTTATCTACTTTGTATATACTTAATAAACAAATTTTCTATATTTAAATTGCTAAAAAATATAATTATTCTTAATATTTTGTTACAAATAAAAATTATTCGAAGATTGCCAAAAAGACCAATTAATGTTTTTTAATCAAGCAAATATACTTTAAATACAAAGGAGAACAAGGATGTTTGTAGAATTAAATGACAATAATTTTAAAAATGAAACAAAACAAGGTTTAAAGCTTGTAGATTTTTATACAACCTGGTGCAAATACTGCAATAATCAGCAAAAGGTCTTAGAAGAGCTAAGTGATAATGGTTTTTGGATAGGAAAATTAGACTGCGACAAACATGCCCAAATTGCACAAGAATATGGTGTAAGCGGCTTTCCAAGTTTTATACTTTTTAAAAACGGCCAAATAGCAGCTCAATTTGCGGGTTATCATACAAAAAACCAGCTTTTGGATAAACTTATATCATATGTATGATTTTTATTTCCCTTTGTAAAAAAAAAGTGCTATAATACTTAAGAAACTAGCAAATTTTATTGTGTTTTTGTTTTATATAATTGTGTTGTAAGGAGATATAAACCTAATGATTTCGTCTGTTCAAAGCCAAGCATTATCTTTTGGTGTGTCTAATCCCCATGCTCTTTCTGCAAGGGAATCTTATGATAAAAAAATTGAAGCTAACGACAAAATCGCAGCAAGTGCAAAACCCTTTAATGCCGCAACTAATTCTGCACCTGTAGTTCCTATCTCACTTCAAGGTAACACAGGAAACAATCTTGATATTATCGCATAAATAACAAAATCAGTTATTTTATACGTTTCAAAATATAGTCATCTAAAAGCTTGTATTCCTTTAGAAGTTCTTCTGTGTCCTTTTTTAGTCTGGTTCCTTTGTATCCAAGCGTTCTAAGGACTTGCAGGAGTTTTCTTGAATTTATCTTATATTCTCTTCTTCGAAAGAATACAGCTATGTGCTTTGATGTTGCTTGTTTATCTGTCTTGCTTTGATTGTCTACACGTACTTTCATATGGCAAATATGATTTTAAACTACAATTCAAATTTTTATAAAAATTGTAATACATATAAATTTTATTGTCAATAATAATAGTAAATAACTATCTATGTTTTTTGTAATTTAAATTTGTTTATATTTTCCTTACTATACCTGCAACTTCAATATCAATCGGGTATGTGATTTTATTATTTTTTTCATTTCCTTTAACGATAAAAATTTTTGCCAAAGCAAATTGATTAACCAAACCGCAATCATCTGTGAAGGTTAAATCCTTTGCATTTTGTGCAAGTTCGTGCGCTTTTTTTATTATCTTTAAATCAAAGGCTTGGGGAGTTTGTGCACGCATATAGAATTTTCTGTTTGGAATATTTTGAACAATATTATTTTCATCAATTTCAACTAATGTATCAACAGATTCTATTGCAGTGCAGATGGCTTTATATTTATCGAGTGCTAAAATACAATTTTCAATTATTTGGCTATCTACAAAAGGCCTTGCAGCATCATGAATTAAAACCCCGGCTTCTTTTTCGTTGATTGCCATAATTCCGTTATAAGAGCTATCTTTTCTTGTTTTTCCACCTTTTAGGACCTTGGTTATTTTCTTATAGCTGTTTTTTAAAATAATTTCTTTAGATAAATCAATATAATCAGGATTAGTGACTAAGATAATTTCATCAACAAGTTTATGATTTTCAAAAGCTTCTATAGCGTGTTCAAGGATTGTTTTTCCTTCAATTTTTACAAATTGCTTTGGTACATCTAATCCAAATCTTTCACCGCTTCCGGAAGCTAATATAATTGCTATTGTTTTCATATAATATCCTTTTCGTTTGATTATATCATAAGGTAGTGTTCAAAAAATGTTCAAAATTTTTTATCAGCATACTTATAAATTTACCAAACATCGTTGGACAAGTTACATTGCAAATACAAAATATAAAACCAAATATATATAATATTTTTTCAAAAATCAATTTCAAAGGTGCAAAAAATATACAACCGGCACCTGATTTTGAAGATAATTATAGAAGATTTTCAAATACTCAAAGAAATTCAAGAATTTGTGAAATTGATTTTCAAAAACATAATGCTTTTAAGCTTCCTGTAAATTTTCGTCGGGACGGAGACAGTTATTATTTTTTAAATTTATTTAATTCAAACATTGAAAATCTTAAATTTAATCAGAAAAATCTTGCAGCAATTGATGCAGATTATACGCTGCAAGGCTGCATAGTATCTGATAAAGGCTACACGAATGGAATCTTAGATTGTATAGCAGTACTTTTATACAATGATGAAAAAGGGTATTTATTTCATTTAAACAGCTATAGTTATGAACAGCCGAAATATCTTAAAGAAATGCAAGGAGCTTTTGAAGATGCGATTTGTGATTTGGAGGAAGGCGGAAAATCCTGCCGCTGTTTCCTTTTTGGAGGAGTAGAAGAAATATCAGAAAAGCTTTATGAAAATATTTCAAAAGCCTTAGATGAATTTGATATTAAAAAAGACGAAGCGGTTTTTTCTAATGGCAACAACTCTTATTCCATATATTTTGATATAGATGAAGGAATAATTTTATCTGATAATATGCACGCTTTTAAATCTAAATATGACCTTGAAAAAAGGTTTAATAAGGTGAATATTTCGTCTTAATTTATCAATAGTGATTATTTCAAACACTCTTTGTACATATCTTTGTACCCTTGCGCCATGACTTCCCAGCGTCTTTTTTTAAAGATTTCTTTTGCGTTTTTCTTTCCTTGTTCTCTGATGTATTCAAGATTATCTTTACACCAGTTAAAAGCTTCAATATATGCTTCAACTGTCCTTTCTTGAACAAGATATCCGTTTTCTTTGTGTCTGATTAATTCAGGTGCAATTCCAACTTTATTTGCTACAGGAAAACAACCACAAGCCATTGATTCAATTAAAGGCAATGGGTCTGCTTCATGTTGTGAGGCTACAACATAAACATCATTTGCATTATAAAAATCAAGTAATTCTTCATGGGGTAAATTAGATGCCAGATTTAATTTAAACCTGTGTTTTGCTGCCGGGATAATTATATCTTCAACTCCTTTTAAAGTAAGCTTAATATTTCCTGCCCAGCAAATAGAAAATTCCCCTTTTCTTTCTTCTTTATAGTAGAATTTTTCGGGCGAATATCCTTTTCCTATTAAAAATACTCTAGGATGAACATCTTTTAATAAATTATATAGAATTTGAGATGGGCAGCTTACATATTTAGCTTCATCCAAATAGCGCCTTGAAAATTCCAAAGGTGTGCAAGGCCCATATACCTTTTCAAATTGCCATTTATGAGATGATACTTGTTTTATTACTTTGCGCTTTGGAAATTTAAATTTTTTGTAATATGGTTCATCCCAAAAGAATACATGTAATAAATCATATTTTTTGGGTTTTAATTTTGGTTTATCAACCACAAATTTAATATCAACCAAAAAATCTCTATCAAGATATTTTTTAATTTCCATTGCACTATGATGATGCGCCCAGTTTGGCCTGTCACATAGAAGACAGATTTTTGGTAATTTTATTTTCTTTCTTTTTGTAAAATAAAATTTAAAGAGTCTTGAAATGTGTTTGGCAAAATTATTGCTGCTATAAGCTTTTGAAACTATATCAATCCATTTATCAGTCATAGCTTTTGTGCTATAGTTATCTTTCAATATTTTTCTGCATTGATTAAAATCGAAATCAAATTTGATTTCACCTGATTTTATTTTTTCGATTTTTTCGTTCCAATCTTCATCATCTTTTACAATAAATTCTTTTGGATAATTTAAAAATTCAGCAAGTCTTACATATTCAGGAATATCGCTTATTAAAGCAGGAATGCCCAAATAAAGTGTTTTTAGCATTCTGCAATTATCTTTTGCAAGTCCCTGGGGATTTTTTAATTGAGGAAGTACAACCAAATCAAATTTTTGTATATTTTTGTCTACTGTATCTAACGACCATTCAATGTCACCGTTTTTTGTAATAGTAGTAACATTTCTTATATTTTTAAATTTCAGAATTTTATAATTAACGGAAGTTCCAAACCAGCCGATTTTAGGGTTTTTTAAATCATATTTTCCAATAGGCATATCTTCATCTATAACGTCAGGGGTACCGTCTAAAACCCCTATATTGTCATTATATTTAAGATATTGTTCCTTCATATATTGGCAGCTTGTAATTGTAAAATCCGAATTTATAACAAAATTCAAACGTTCATCTAAAAATAAATCATCTATATCAAATATGATAAATTTATTGCTGAACATATATCTGAAAAATTTTTTTGCCAAAAATGAATAAGCGCTTTTTTGAAAAACAATAATATCAGCTTTTGCCAAATTTTCGTTTATTGATACATCATATCCTCTTTTGATTAATTCCTGTGCTATATTATAGACTCTTATTCTTGTTGAACCTGTATTTTTATCGGTTGATGTATAAAAAACAATTTTCTTTCTTTTTAAATCCGGATTTTTATCCATTTTATACCTATGCTATTCTATTTCGCCGGTGTTATTTTATTTATTATACCATCAATAAAATTTGCAAACTTGGATTTTATATGGGGTTTATGTCCTAAACGAACATAATTATAAAAATATTCGCTTAATTTGTCTCTTGCAATGAGTGTTTTTGTTTCTATATCCGTATTTTTATCAACAAATTTAACGTGTTTATCGCTAAATGAGCCCCTAAACAAATGATATGCTACTTCCCTTCCTTGATAACTGTATGCTTGAGTTCGAACTTCATATGAATGCTGGCCGATTTTTTTGGCTAATTCTTCAACAGGCTTTCCGACAAACGCTGTAAAGTTGCTATCGTCATTTTCGTTTGATAGGGCTTGCCTTATTTTATAGCCGACATCATAGCTATAGTCTTTTTTATCTTTGAATGTTGTTTTGCATTCATTTCTTGCCCAATCGGACATATCGGCACAGCAATCCAGGTGTTGTATTAATTTTAAAGGATGAGCAGCACCCCAAAGAGCAGGGAACTTTGGATGACCTAGACCCACTCCATAGATATAGGGAGCACCAACTGCGACCTTGCCTTCTTTTAAAAATCCTTCAAGAAATTTCAGATGATTTTTGATACAGAAGAAGAAATCAGGATCTTCAGCCAGGAAATATTCGCTTTGAGCCATTTTGAGTGCAATAGTAAGCCCTTGACCGTGTTGATTTGAATCAATCAAATCAATTGGTTTATTGTAGACAATTTTTATATTATTCCATTTTTCGTTATATGGTTTGGTGAGTTCTTCTAATTCATCTTTTTGAAAAGGATTTGAATTATCAACAATAATTATCTCAAATTCATTCGGGTCATTGAATTCATATAAAATCTTTAGCTGCCATTTTAGATATACGGCTGTTTTATAATTAACGAATGCAACTGTCCATTTTTTCATCTTGGTTTTGTTCCTTTAAATACTTATCAAGTGTAGCTATTATTTTTGCGGGATTTCCTGCAACTATGACGTTTTTTGGAAATGATTTTGTAACAACTGAGCCTGCTCCTACAATTGAATTTTCGCCCAAATGAACTCCTTTTAAAATCATAGAATTAGAGCCAATCCAGCAATTTTTTCCAATGACAACTTTTGCACTTTTAACCCTAACCCCCCCCTCTTTGCTATTTGGAAGAAGCCATCTTTTATTGGGGTCAATATCGTGGAAATTTGAATCCATAATTGTAACGTTGAAACCAAACATCGTATCATCGTCTATAAAGACTCCGCCTTCATCGCCTTCGCCTTCTGCAATAATTGTTAGATTATTATTTACAAAAATGTGTTTTGCAAATTCAATTGTAGTATTGGGGTTTCTTGCTTCAAGGTAATTTGGCTGATAAAAATCAGGTGAAGTATCGCCTCCAAAGTTGTTGTTTCCGCCAAATATAAATTTTCCTTTACCTTTGAATATAGTTGGCACTCTAAAAACAGGATTTCCAATGATTTCAACTTCATCAGACAGTATATTTTTTGCCCAAAATATATTGAACCACTGATAAATTGAAGCTATTTTTGAACGAAAGGTTTTGTGTTTTTTAAACCATTGTTTAATTTTTGCCATATTTTTCCCTGTATTCTTGTTCAAGCAGGCTCATGATATTGTAGTTTTTGTATTTTCCGTCTCTTAAGATACTTTCGCGCCAGGTGCCTTCATAGATAAAGCCCATTTTTTCATACAAAGATATGGCTCTTTCATTATCTTCAAGAACATATAGATAGAGCCTGTGCATATTCATATAATCAAAGCCGTATTTAAATATCAAACGATATAGTTCTTTTGCATATCCTTTCGATTGAAATTTAGGGAAAATATCTCCTCCAACACACATGGACCTGTTTATCAAATCAATGTCTGTTATTCTGGCGCATCCAAGAACGGTTACGTTTTCAAAATTTCCTGCAGAAGATGAGCTATCGGTTTTTGTCATTTCAAATGCCATATAGCAACGTTTTGAATCGGATATAAGCCCTTCAAACCATTTTTGCTGTTTTGTATCATTTAAAAGACAAAATGTTCCAAGAAATTTATTTACATTTTCATCTTGTCTGAGTTCTTTGAGCCAGTTAAGGTCTTCTTTTTCAATAAGCCTTAATCTAAAGCCATCATTTTGAATCATTTTGTCTCCTTGTAATATTTATTTTTTGGGTTTATTTTTTAGCTTCGAGTCTAAAATCTCTATTAAATCTTTGGCCATGGTAATTTGGATTTTTTATTTCTATTTCTTTATATCCCAATTTTTCAAGCTCACATTTTAAATGCATTGCTGACCAACCGAATTGATAAGTAAAATATTTGACTTTGTTTTTGTGCTGATTTAAGTCAAATGCGTAAATGGCGCGAAGCGCTTCAAGATATGCTGAATAATTTTGTTCACTATTTAGTGAATCTATATCAACAATATTTAAAGCAAGCTTTTTTATATCAGGGATTTCCACAGTCAGCATTCCACCTTCTTCAAGAAGGCTATAACAGTCTTTTAAAAAGTCTAAACTTTCATGAAATCTAAGATATGAAAGTCCGTGGATAATTTTGATATTTTTTATTGAATTATTTTTGAAATGGTTTTTGATATTTACCATATTCATAATCAAATCAATTTTATTTGATTTATTTGTATCAATATTTATCCAGCCTTTTTCATATAGGTGGCCTGCGCATAAATGCAAATTGAGTTCTTTTTTCTTCAAATATGAAAACAGCACATATAATTTTGTATATAAAATATTGTTTTTAAATAGTATATTTGCTGATTTTCTTAGAAATTTTTTCATTATAAACCCTTATTTTGCATATTTTATAACTTTTTCTGCTATATATTCTCTTTGTTCTTTGGTTACCCACCAGCCGACAGGTATACAAAGATGGGTTTTATTGAATTGTTCAACACCCGGAAGATTTGTTTTAAATTCAGCAAACATAGAGTGGGTGTCGTTTCTGGCGTGGACTTTTGATGCCATGATATCGAGCTCTTTTAATTTTGACATCAATTCGTCTCTGTTATTGATGTGGATTGTATACAGCCAATAAGAAGATTTGCCGTCCGGGTTTTCTAATAACGGTGTAACATTTGGAGCATCTTTAAATGCTTCATCATAAAATTTTGCATTTTCTCTATGCTTAGATATAATTTCAGGAAGGTGTTTGAAATTGGCATTGCCGATAACGGCACAAATGTCATTCATGTGAAATTTGTATCCTGCTTCAGGAACGTCAATTTCGCATCTTAAATCTATACCTTCTCTTATGGTTCTATCTATTCCATACCATTTAAGCAGTTTTGCTCTTTCAAAATCTTTTTCGGATTTCATCCACAATAAGCCGCCATCAACTGATGTTATGTGTTTTATTGCCTGCAGAGAATTCATTGAATAATCTGAATGATTGCCGAATTTTTGACCTTTGTATTCCATGCCCATAGCATGAGCGCCATCTTCTACTGTTTTAATTCCGGCTTCGTGGGCGATTTTATTTATTTTTTCTATATCACAGGGATTTCCGCCCCAGTGAACCATTGTGACTGCTTTTGTATGTTTTGTAATTTTTCTTTCGATATCTTCAGGTGAAATTGAACCTGTGATAGGGTCAACATCTGCCCAAACAATTTTTGCGCCGTTGCTTAAAATTGGCGTATTTGTTGCAGTACAGGTAATGGGCGTTGTGATTATTTCATCTTCATTTGAATTATAATAGCCTTTGTAGTCGTTTTGATGCAGCGCCATATGATATGCAAGATGCAAGCCTGATGTTCCTGAGTTTAATGTAACAAGTTTGTCGTTTCCTGTATAGGCTTTTAGGTTTTCTTCAAATTCCTGAACCTTAGGACCTTCTCCTATCCAGCCGCTGTGTATTGTTTCCAAAAGAGGTTCATCAATATCTTTTGATATATAAACTTTAAACAAAGGTATCATTTAATTCTCCTTTTCATTTATATTTGCCTGCTATATTTGATTAAATATTTTTTGTCTGCAACATATTATCTAAAAAGGTGCTGTCAGACTATTTGTTGATTTTAAACGAATTTTTTCATTTTTCCCACGCTAATTATACCACATACATAGAAAAGTCCATATTAGATAATATGTTTCAGACGAAAATACAAAAGATATTGAGGATATAAATTCAAAATATAGTATCCGACTTTGCAGGAATTTGGAGAAAAGTATGAAAGTTCAATTGTTTAAACCAAAATATAGAGTTGAAGAATGTCTAAAAGAAATTCGAGAATGCCTTGAAATCGGATGGACAGGCCTAGGCTTTAAAACAGTTAAATTTGAACAAGCTTGGATAAAATATACAGGGTTAAAATATGCCCATTATCTAAATTCTTCAACAGTCGGATTAGATATGGCAGTTGAAATTTTAAAGATGGAATATGGTTGGAATGATGAAGATGAAATTATAACAACACCTGTTACATTTATATCAACAAACCATGCGATTTTAAGAAACAAGATGAAACCCATTTTTGCAGATATTGATAATTCGCTAAATTTAGACCCTAAAGACGTAAAAAAGAAAATTTCAAACAAAACAAGAGCAATAATGTTTGTGGGGCTTGGGGGAAATACCGCAAATTTGAAAGAAATAGAAACAATTTGCAAAGAACATAATCTTAAATTGATATTAGATGCTGCACATATGGCAGGAACTAAATATACAGATGGCAGTTTACCGGGCGCAGACGCTGATGCTATTGTTTATTCTTTTCAGGCTGTAAAAAATTGTCCGACAGGTGATAGCGGTATGATTTGTTTTAAAGAAAAGAAACTTGACGATATTGCAAGGAAAATGTCCTGGCTTGGAATAAATAAAGATACCTATGCCCGCTCTACAAATAAAGATGGTGCCTATAAATGGAAATATGATGTTGAATACCTAGGCTACAAGGCGCATGGTAATTCAATTATGGCGTCACTTGGATTAGTTGGTTTAAAATATTTAGATCAAGATAATGCCTATAGAAGAAATTTAGCAAAAATTTATGATAAAGAATTTGAAAATTGTGAAAATATTAAACTTATCTTAACGGATAAAGATTGTATTTCTTCGCGCCATTTATATCAAATTCTTGTTCCAAAAAGAGAAGATTTGATATCAAAATTAAATGAAAATGAAATATACCCCGGTGTTCACTACCTTGATAACACCGAATATAGAATGTATTCTTACGCTAAAGGCACCTGCCCTTTTGCAAAATATGTATCAAAGCATATTTTATCTTTGCCTTTGCATCTTGATATCAAAGAAGAAGATGTGAAAAGAATTGCAAAAATAGTAAAAGAAAATGTTGTGTAATTAAAAGGAGAAAAATATGAGGATAAAAATAATTCAAAATATTATTGATAAAATAAGAAACAAAAAGACAAATAAAATTGAAGACGGGCCCTTTGTTTTTGACAGAAAAACGGTATTATCTGAAATTCACAATATCTTGAAGCCTAAATTATATTTAGAAATAGGTATTCGAGACGGCTTTTCGTTGACTTGTGCAAATGATGAAACTGATATCATAGCAGTTGACCCAAATCCCATAATTGCTTATAAGCTTCCTTCTAAAACCAAAATCTATAAAGAAACCAGTGATGATTTTTTCAAATTGCACGATATTAAATCAATATATAACCAAGAAACAGACTTAGCTTTTATTGACGGTATGCATTTATTTGATTTTGTATTGAGAGATTTTATTAATGTTGAAAAAAATTCCAAAAAAGATTCTGTTATTTTATTGCATGATACAATTCCTATTGATGCGCCATCTGCTACAAGAATCTCTACCGAAAAAAATTTAAAGTATTGGTCCGGTGATGTGTACAAAATAATGTTAATTTTGAAAGAATTCAGACCTGATTTGGAATTAATTAATTTAAATGTTCCAAAAACAGGTTTATGTATTGTTAAAAACTTAAATCCAAATTCGACAGTTTTAAAAGACAATTACGACAAAACTATTGAAAAATATATGAATTATTCTTTTGACTATATTCAGGAAAGAAAAAATGAAATATTAAATGTCAAAAATATTACACCTGAAAACTATAAGGAAACATTAAGTGATGTTTTTAGAAAATAAAAAAATAGCATTTATAACCGCAGGTCATGAAAATATAGGCTCTACCAGGCAAAGGGTGTATAGAATATCAAAAGAATTAATAAAAAGAGGCTATAGTGTTTCAATAAATGAAAATTTAAAGCAGGCTGATATTTTGATTTTTCAAAAAAGTGACTATAAGTTTTTAAAGAAAAATTTTTTTAAGTACTTATTTTCTAACAAATTTATAGTCTTTGATGTAGATGATATGTATGTTGGCAATTATTTGAAGCTGGTAAAATATTCTGATTTAGTAATTGCAGGATCTAAATATTTGGCGGATTTTTATAAACAATACAATCAAAATATATCAGTGTTGGATGATGCCCTTGATGTTACTGATGAAAATATTGAATTGAAGAAAAACTTCAATTTGAAAAATCCTAAAATCGGTTGGTTTGGAACAACGAAAAATTTGCCGATAGTAGAAAATCTACATATAAATAATTTGAAAACAATCACACGTGATGGAGACATTGAATGGAATAGAGAAACTGTTGATTATGATATTCAAAAGTTTGATTTAATGTGTATTCCACAGGAAAAAACGCCTGTCGGTTTATCTAAAGGCAATTGCAGAATGCTAAAAGCACTTTATTTAGGTGTTGCTGTTCTTGCAAGTGATATCCCTCCATATATCGAACTTGCCGAATTAATTAACTATCCAAAAGAATTTATCGTAAAAGATGGTGAAGACTGGAATAAAAAAATAGAAAAAATAAAATCCGATGAAATTAAATTTGAATTTGATTTTGTGCAAGCTCGAAAGAAATTATTTGATATCTACAGTATATGTTCAAGAACTGATTTTTGGCTAAAAATAGTTGATGAGTCTTACAAAGAAAAAAATATTTCTCAACATATTAAAAAATTGCTTCATTTGTAAAAACCTTTCTTCTTTTTTGTAAAGAAAAGGAGAAAATTATGAATTATGTTGAACCAATCAGAAAAAAGAAAGATATTAAAAGCATTGAAAGTTATTTATCTAAGTCAAGCAAAAGAGACCGCCTGATTTTTGTTTTTGGAATTAATACAGGCCTTAGAATATCTGATATTTTGGCGCTTGATGTATCAGATGTAAAAGAAAAAACATATATATCAATCAAAGAAAAGAAAACAGGAAAATATAAAAAAATTCCTTTAAATAATAAACTAAGAAAACTAACAAAAGAATATTTAAAAGATTATTCGTTAATTAAATCAAACACTCCTTTGTTTCTTGGAGAAAAAGGCAAAAGACTGCATCGCTCTATAGTTTATAGATTTTTAAATGAAGCGGCGCAGGTTCTTAAATTAAATATTGGTGCAGTGGGGACTCATACAATGAGAAAAACTTTTGGCTATCATCACTATAAGCAATTTAACAATATTGCTTTATTGCAAAACATACTAAATCACAGCTCGCCTTCCATCACTTTAAGATATATTGGAATATCCCAGGATGAAATTGATTATTCTTATTCTAATTTTGAATTATAGGGTTAACCTAAATTCCATAAAATTCTCTATACCATTGAACGAAATTATGAACACCAACTTCGACATCAATTTGAGGTTTAAAGTCAAAAGTTTCATATAAATCCGAATTATCTGCTTCTGATTTTACAACTTCGCCCGGTTGAATAGGCATAAAATTAATAATTGCTTTTTTGCCGATTTCTTTTTCCATAAGTTCAATATAGCGCATAAGTTCGACAGGGTGCGAATTTCCTATATTATAAATTTTAAAAGGTGCAACGCCGCTTCTGGATGGATCGGGAACCGCTGCATTTCTATCCCAATCAGGGTCAGGCGTTGGAACATCTCCAAGCAGAACCTTGCAAACACCTTGCGCTATATCTTCAACATAAGTAAAATCTCTTATCATTTTGCCGTTATTAAAGACATTAATCGGTTTTCCTTCAATAATATTTTTAACAAAGATAAACAAAGCCATATCGGGTCTGCCCCAAGGGCCATAAGCATTAAAAAATCTTAAGCCTGTTGTCGGTATTTTAAATAAATGTGCATAAGAGTGGGCTATAACTTCATTTGCCTTTTTTGTTGCGGCATAAAGGCTCAATTGATGATTGCATCCATCTGTTTCATCCCAGGGCATTTTATTGTTTGCTCCATAAACAGAAGCAGTTGAAGCAAATACGAAATGTTCAACCTCGTTGTTTCTGCATTGTTCTTCGAGGTTTACAAAGCCGATTAAATTAGAATCAACATAGGCATAAGGATTTTCGAAGCTATAGCGGACCCCTGCCTGTGCTGCTAAATTTAAGACCCTTTTGGGTTTGTGCTGACTAAAAACACGCCCCAAATTTTCTCTATCAATTAAATCAATTCTTTCTTCAATGAAATTATCAAATTTATGAAGGTTTTTAAGACGGGCTTCTTTTAAATTAACGTCATAATAATCATTGACGTTATCTATTCCGATAACCGTATGGCCATCTTTTAGAAGTTTTAGGGCAACAAAATGCCCGATAAAACCTGCTGTTCCTGTGACAAGTAATTTCATTTATTTATCCTCTCCTCTAAAAGCTATATTTAAAGGCTGCATTTCTTTTAAAAGATTGTGGATAGGAAGCCCTTCGGTCATTTTAGTGAGTGCATTAACGTCTTTCGGGAAACATTTTCCGCCATAGCCGAATTTGCCGTCGGGCCCCGGTACACTTGTGTGGGGAGCATTAATATAGCCGCTTAATAAAATACCTTCTTGTATTTTTCTATAATTTGCTTCCATTTTTTCGCAAAGATTATAAATTCCGTTGAAGTAGGTAACTTTCAAAGCACCAAAGACATTATGGGCGTATTTTGTAAGCTCTGCTTCAAGGGAAGACATTGTGATAAATTTTTTGCCTGTGAATATTTTTTTAAGAAGCTCAACTTCTGCAGTAAAAATCATCGGCTGTGAACAAAAATCCTGATAAGCTGTTCTTTCTGTGAGAAATTCCGGCATAAAGTGAACCTTGCGATTGCATTCTATTGATAATTTTTTGCTCGTTTCGGGAAGTATGGTTGTTCTTATAAAAATCGGCTTATCGGGCAGGTTGCAGATAATTTCTTTTAAAAGAGTCAAATCCTGGCTGCCGTCTGCTTCTGTTGGTATATGAATGCTGATAAAAATAATATCAGAGCTGCTCAAATCATCATTATAGCCTTTATAAGGGTCACTTATTAAAAGATCAATATTTGGATTATGCTCTTCAATCCAACGTTTTAGTGCACCTCCGATAAAGCCGCATCCGACTATTCCAACTTTAATATTACCCATATTTTTATTCATTCTCCCAATTTTCAATAACATAATTATAATATTCTAATAATTTTTGTGCAATCTTTTGCGGGCTTAGGTTTTCGGTTCTTTGATATGAAGCAAGCTCTACCCCCCCCTTGTCATCTTTAGATAGTTCCATAAGTTCAATAATTTTTTCTTTCAGGCTATTGCTATCACCTGCTTTGGCTAAAAATCCGCTGACTTTATCATCTATCAATTGCGAAAAATTGCCTTCGGTTCCAATTACGATTTTTTTAAGTCTCATTGCTTCAACGCAGGCGTTTGAAAAATTTTCGATTAAAGATGGCATCAAAACCCCATAAGAATTTTCAATTACAGGATATAGTTTTTCATGAGGGACAGAATTAAAATGCAAGATTCTGTTTAAATGTTTTTCGGCTTTTTGTTTAATAAAATCAACGTAATTTGGCTCACTTGGCAAATCAATTGTTTTTCCGATTAAAACCAAATAAAGGTTCGGATATTTTTCAAAGATATCTTTGATACACAGCGCTATTTCTTTTGCACCTTTTAATCTTTTTATTGTTCCAAAAAACAACAGATATGGGTTATTTGAGGTCTTGTATTTAATTTCATCTAAAATTGATGTGTCAAATTCGATGTCCTCATTATCATAGGGGGATTCGATTATTTTTATTTCTTTTTTTTCATTCAAATCTTTTTTGATAATATCTGCAATGTGTTTTGAAGGCCCGAAGATAAATTTTTGGTTTTTGATTTGCTGCGTTTCAAAGGTGATTTCGTTTTCATTTATGGAATCATAATATTTTTGAGAAACTTTTGCCCAGGAAGAAATTCTAAGACAGCAAGGTATATCTTTTAAAGGAGAACGGCCAAGACCAAGGCAGCTTGCATATTGGACAATATCAATTTTTGCTTTTTTGTTTTCTTCTTTTATAAAATCAGGCAATGTTTTGGTACAAAAATAATTTAATTTTATTTCTCTTCTTTGAATACCTTTTAAAAAGCACCAAATAATTTTTTTAAAAAAAGTTTTTTTGAAGCCGCTGTTTGTATTTAGAAAATGAACATTAATACCTTTGAAATTGAAGTGTTTTTCAATATCATCTTTAACAATTACATCTATGTCGTGGCCAAGGTTTTTTAGGGCAATTGTTATTTTATAAAGATAATTTGCAAGGCCTCCGTCAATAACTTTTAATGTATTTGGATTAATATATTCGCTTGTAACAAATAATATTCTCACTTTTATTTTCTTCCAAATAACTTATTTCATACCAATTTCTTCAAATTTTATGTTATCATAAAAATTACATATAATGTAAACAATGATGATTTACTTGCTTATTTTTGTTATATATTTGAAAATAGAATAATATTTGAATTATTTTTTAAAGGAGGAGTTATGATAGGATTTATCGGGAACATTATCGGATTTTTGTTTTTCTGCTTGATTGTTTATTTGATTATTTATAGCATAAAAACCCATCCGGAAAAATTCGAACTTGAAGAAGGCGAAGAAATTATTGAAATTAAAAAAGGAGATTATTGGGTGCCTGAATTTATGTGGAAGGAATCTCAAAACTCGGGCGAAATTGCTTTTACAAACAAAAGAATTATGTTTAAAGGGATGTTTATAAATTCTTCCGATAAAAATATAAGCATTCCATATAGTGAAATTGCTTCAATCAAAAAAGCTTTTGTAATGATGTTTCCTGTTGCTTTTATAGTGACTACAAAAGATAATCAAAACTATAAATTTGCAATTATGAAACGCGACAAATATATAAAGCTTATAAATGATTTAGCACAAAGCAATTAGTAAATTAAAAGAGCCTTATAAAAGGCTCTTTTTTAATACGATTAATAATCTAAAATTCAAAAATATCGCCTGTGCAGACTTCCTTTATTTCAAAATATCTTGAAAGAAATATCTTAGAATTCAAATCGCAGCAGTGGGCAGGATAAAGAGTTTTAATATTATCTTTTTGCAATTTATCAGTCAAAATAAAAAGCTCTTTTTGGTTTTTATTTAATAAATGCATTCCTCCAAAAACAGTTTGGATTTTATCGCAGTTTGTAATTTTTTTAGCGTATTTAATTATATTAATAGTTCCCGAGTGGCTGCAGCCTGTGATAATTATAAGCCCTTTTGAAGTTTTATAAGCAAGGGCAGAATCATCAATATCATCTGAATTATTATTTTCAATTTGCCCCAAAAAACACAAATCATCCGTTATCCAAAAAGGAAGTTTTGTTAATTTCAGATTAAATTTCTTTTCAAGTTCAGCTTTTGAAATCGGACATCCGTATTGACTTTTATCTGTATCAATTTTTTCATCAAAAATATTTGGATGGGCGATCAAATTTATATTTTTATTAGCCTGCAGATATCTAAGACCGCCTGTGTGGTCGTTGTGGCCATGGGAGAGGATAATATCGGTGATTTTGTTTGAATCAATATTAAGTTTTTCGGCATTTTTTATAAAAACATCTGAATAACCGCAATCAAAAAGAAGCTTTTTATCCAAATGTTCAATATATAAGCTGAAAGCAGGTTCTGATAAAAGATAGTTATCAATTTTTGAATTATTATCAACCAAAACAGTGATTTTCATAATTTTATTATACATAAAATTTTTTCAATATATAATTAATTAAAGATATGAATAAACTGTCAGAGGGAAAAATGGTTTGTAAGAATTCCAAAAAAGAATCAAAGCAAAATAAGCAAATAGTAAGTGAAGTTAACAACGATTCTCAATCTGAACCTGCTGAAACAATTGAAGCAGCAACAGTGGCAACGACTGCAGCTGAAGTAATTGAAACAGCAGTTGAAAATGATGCCAAAGATGATATAGACGAAGAAAATAATAAAAATGAAGTCCATGATTCTTCCGATGATGTAAAAGAAATTATTGAAGAAATTAAAGAACAAAAGGAACAAAAAGAAGAAAAAACCTGTGATGAAACTATAGAAAAACCTGCTGATGAGACCCAAAAAAAGACTTTAGATGAAGCAATTAAAGAAGCGGCGCAAGAAATTGCACAAGAGAAGGCGCAAAAACAGGCTATAGAAGAAGAAAAGCAAGATATTGAAATTGTTGATGAACAAAATAGTGAAAATTATGAATTAATAAATGAAATTAAGAAGTATTATATCAAATATAAACCATATATTTGGGCTGTTGGAACAACTTTGGTTTTGGTTTTGATTGTTACATATTTTCTGTTTTTAAGTTATGCTCCAAATACAGATGCAGTTATCAGAAGCGAAGATATTACAACTGTTAGAAAAACAATTTATCATAGCAGACGTGATTTTAGCGACAAAAATGACGACTGGGAAAATTTGGGTAAACCCAATAGAGATTTGCAATTAGATAGTTTTGACAAGCGCTTTAGCGAATTTATGGCAAAATATCTAAATAATGACGAAGTGAATTTTAAAACTCCAAAAAATTAAATTAATCTTTTAAGTCATTATACAAATTCATAAGTTCATTGAATTTTGTATTAAATTCATCTTCTTCAAATCCTTCGGAAGTTTGGCTAAAATCTTTGTAGCTTCTATCCGAAGTTATAAATTTCTTTAAATATTGCCCGTCATTTGATTTTTCAATTATTTTGTTTAAGACTAATTCACGTTGAACAAGAGAATTTTCCGGGTCTCTTCTAACATCTTTGGTCAGATACTTCCAAACATATCCTTCGGTTGCCCAGGCATATATCTCTTCATTTATTGAATCTTCGGTATCAATATGAACACTTCTTCCTGCAATAAGAGCGGCGAGCGCTTCAACAGGCGCATTGATGTGTTTTGTATCTACATATATATGAAGAGTATCATCCATAAGCCAGCCTAAAGCATCAAAGTTTTTATATTTTTTGTCTACTTCTGTAAGCTTTTTAAATTCAACTACAACAGGTCTAAAATATGGGTTGTTTCCGCTTATGATATCATAAGGAAGGGCTAAAGGGCAGGTTTTTAATAAATCTATTGCCTGATTAATCAGAGATAATTTATCTATATTGCCTGTTTTAGGGGTTTTTTGTTTTTTGGTATTTTTTGCTTTTTTTAATTCAGCTGCGTTTATTGTATCTTCACCTTGTACAATTGCATTTTCTTCGGTTATAGCTTCATTTGTTATAACTTCATCTTGAGAATTTACAACAGAATCTCTTACGGCTGATTCCATCATAGCAGTTTGCGAGATTTCTTCCTCTTGGTTTATTTGGCAGACATTATTGTGTAGCGAGCGTACAGCACTTGTGCTTTTGAAAGATTTCATTTTTGTTGAATTTTCATAGGCAAAGAAGTTTCTTTCGTTGGATTTTGAATATGCCTTGCAGCTCAAAACAGCAGTTAAGTTTTTTGTACAATCAGATTTTAGCCAGCAAATAGTGCTTTTATCCGAATAATTAAATCTTGCTCTATAATAGACATAGTTTTCAGTAGTTCTGATAGATGAATTATCTAAAAATACCTGTGCATCTTTGTTGTTTGATGCAACATCTTGCCATTGTGCTTCGCAAAATGCATTTTGAAAAATAAAACAAGCTCCGACAAGTATTATATATAATAACTTTTTCATTCTTTAAACCCCTAATTCCATATTTTGTATTTATTTTACTATAAAATGCCAATTTATTAAAATTGTTAAAATTTGCTTAACTTTTTTATGATTTTTGTCAATTAAGAGCTTGTTTGGGTTTTATTTATGAGAAATTATCTTAAGAAAAGCTGAACAAATGAATGTAAATACGATTGCATTATATAATTTTAATCAAAATTTGAAACAAACTTCCTATGGCAGAAATAATCTTAATTTTAGAGGCATTGATTTTTCTTATTCGGATTTAAATGTTATTAAATCTGAAAATATGGAAAAAGAAATAAAGCTGCAAATTGCTGCTAAAAAGCAATTTGAAAATCTGATAAATAAAAAAGGAAGATTAACAAAAGAAGAATTTGAAAATATAGGAAAATATAAAAAACAGATATTAAATTTGGCATATCAAAAAATTCAACGGGAAAATGAAATAACAGGTTGTATGCCGCCAAAAACCGCTTGCGATTTTGCCCTCGCCCTAAAGAAATTTTTGGATGAAAATAATCCCGAAGGCTATAAAATTATATCTATAGGTACAAGTCCTGATATTATTGCAAATGCTATAAAATATTTAGGGGCGGATGTCGCTTATGTTCCTGTAAGCTCATTGAGACTTATATCTTCTAATAATTGCGTAAATAATACTATTAAAGATATAGAACATTATCCTAATTTAAAGAAAGTTTTAAAATATCTTGAAAAAAACGGCATAAATAAAGATATAGACAAAAAAGATGAAAAAATAGTTATAATGGATATAACCCATAAAGGAAAGACTTTGAAAAGATTTGCAAATTTATTGAGCGATTATATGGGTATTGATTCTGATAAAATTTTGCAAATTGACCTTACAAAAACATTAAATAAAATAGATGCCGATAATCAAAAAGATTCAGATAAAAGTATTTTTGAAGATAAGGCGGTTTTTAATTATACGGTAGCAGAAGCAGACGGAAGAATAGGCAAGCTGTCTTCTACCCCTCATTTTGACATCTTAGATGACAGCAGAAATGATGAAAGTAAAGGCCATATCAAATCAGAAGGCAAAACAGATGAAGAGTTGTTTGAAGCGTTTGAAAATTATTTAAATCCTCTTGCAAGAGCATATAATATGCTTATTTATAATGAGATTGATAAAATGATTAAGTCATTATAATTTTACAAAATCACTTGCAGGATGTTTGCACAAGGGGCAAATGAAGTCATCCGGCAAAATATCGCCTTTGTATTCATATCCGCAAATGATGCATCTATAGACATTTTGATTGGTAGATGTCTGCGGTTTTGGTTTTATATTTTCAAAATAATACGCATATGTTGCAGATGGAACATTGTTTAAAATTTCAGTTTCATTGGGTTTGCAGATAAATAGGATGTGGCTGCCTAAATCTATTTGTTTTTCAATATCAGCACAAATGTATGAGTTGGTTCCTTTTGTGATTGCAAGGGTTCCGTTTGATGTTCTTTTGTAGTCATCGAATGTTTTAAATTTGTCTGTGTCAATTCCTGAACAGAAACCAAATGCTTTGAATAGTTCAAAGTCTGCTTCTTCATTTATTATTGAAATAGTGCATTTTTTAGTTTCTTGTATCATTTTGCAGGTATAGTTGGCTTTGTTGGCTGCAAAGCTGATGTTTAAAGGATTTGTTGCCAGCTGTACTGCCGTATTTATGATACAGCCATTGTCTTTGCCGTCTTTGTGCGCAGTTAAAATAAATAATCCGTAACTGATTTTTTGAAAAACCTTAGTGTCCATATCAGCCCCTTTGTTCTTAAATAAATAGTTTATTAAGATATTATAAAAAGCAAAAGCTTTGAAATCAAATATTTAAAATTTAAAAATATTTCGGCTTCTAAACATTTGAATCCAGAGGTATTTCGAAGGTGTCATTTTTAGATTGTTACAAATTTTTAAGTTTTTGTAAAAATTTTCTTCATAAGGATATATAGTCCAAAGTGGTTTTTGTGCAGCTGTAAAAGGATGCTTAGTTGTTTGAGGCTTAACTTTTGTTGTTTTGGTTTGAATTGAAAATGCTGTTTAATACATTTTTTTCTTAATGCAGATGCAGATTTTAAAAAATCAACTTTTTTACAAAAATTTACATACTCCTAGAGTCATGCATTCATCATGATTTTAAGAATCTTGTCCCTTTGAAATCAATGTTTTTTATTTACTTGCCCCTTGAAATACCAGTAAAATATGTTATCTTGAATATATAAATATTTTATTTACTCTTGTCAATTAAATATTTATAGCCGGTATTATATAAATAAGGAGAAATTATGACTTATAACGAAGCAGATCATCCAAGAGATGAAAAAGGAAGATGGACTTATGCAGGAGGTACAAAAAGTAAAGAAAACACAGATAATTATAATGAACCAATAGATGGCGTATTTAAACTCGAAGCAGAAATAAACGAATATCAACAAGAAACCCCTGCTCGTATATTGCATGGAAATTCTTTTGAAAAAATGCAAAAACAAAAAGTTGAAAACGAATATAAAAATATATTATTAGATACGTTAGATAAACTTACAAGTCCTGCTCAAGTATTGTATTCAAATGTTCAACAATTGGAAAAAATGGTGAAAGAAAATCATCTTGAAAAGAAATTAAAACAAAACTTATCTAATGCAAATTCCAAAGTTAAATCTTTAGCAAATAATTCTATTGTTTGGGGAAAAGAAAAAAGGGAAAGAAATATTTAAGAAAACGATAGACACTCTTCCTGTGGACGTGACAGCGAAACTTGTTGGAAATACGTATATTAGCCCATTAAATAAAATTGGAAAAACATTTCTTGGCGAAGATGCAGCAGGAATGCTCGACATATCTCATGAAAATATTAATGATAAAAGTTATCTTGAAAGTGTTTTTGAAATTGATAATTATAAAGATAAAAGATTTGAAAAATATCAAAATTATTTGAAAGATAAATTATCACAACAATTTAAACATTACGGAACAAATATTGATGATATTAAAGGTTATTATTTCGGTCCGAATTCCAAAGCAAGTCAAAATATGGCTGATGATATTTATATGCAAAAATATGTAAAAGATAATAAGGAAGGATTTTTAAATAATAATCTGAAAAAAACATCTGTTAATTTTAAAACGGGAAATATGTATTATGCTCATCACCTTGCAGATGTAATAGATTATCAATTTGATTCTGATGGTAATTTAGAACTTATTATATCTGATACTAATGATTTTAACGAAAACGATGAAAATAAACTTGTCAGGGCAGGCGATATTGCAATGAAAAAAGATTGGTTAAAGCCAAAATTTGTAATAAAACATGCTATAATTCCAAAAGAAAATCTTGAAAAATTATGGGGCAAATATTAAATTAATGACAAAGAATAGTGTTAAAGAAATAATTTTATTTATTATTAAATCGGCAATATTTTTGTGGATTGTAAAAAAACAATTTTTTAATTGCATAGCTATATTGCTTTTTTTAATGACTTTAATTGGTGAAGTTATTATAACATCTGAAATATTATCTTTAATTTTATTTTATATTACATTTGTTGTTGCACATTACCTTTATATAGTTTTTTCATACTTTACAGCTAAAAAATTGGGACTTGTGAGATTTATTGACAAGTCCCCAATTTGGCTTGTTGTTTTAATTTTGATTGTATATGAAGTAAGTTTAACCATATCATTTCCTATAAATACAAGTCATGAGCCAATTGATTTATATTTAATTCACGAATGGAAGAGAATAATTTTAAATATTTTGGTATATATGAAATATGGTGATGGTTTTATTTATACTTTTATTGCATATAAAACAACAAGATTTTTAATTCATAAATATCCTAAACTATCCTTTTTAAAGAGATTTTATTTTCTTAAAAAATTTGAAGATATAGTTACTTTTAAAAATATTATTACAATAATAAAAAATTGTTTTTATAAATTTATTAATTGGTGGAAAAAAAGTTTCAGATGGTATTAAAACTAAACGCAGCAAAGTTATACAAGATGTGGATTGTAGTATTTTTTGCAAGATTTACTTTCAAAATAAAAAATCAGCCCTGTTTTGACTCTTGTTCTAATTCTGAGTTGTCTTTAAATCTTTTTTCTATATTTATAAAAATATTGTTCGGAAGGTTCAAATCAAGCTCATCATTGGTCCAAGTAGTATTATAGTTGCCATTCGGATGAAGTTTTGGGTAAAGCGGGTTTGTTGTAGTGTCGGGAACCCCATGGAAACGTCTTTTAATCCTTGTGCCGTTTGGTGTGTATGCTAACAGATAATTTCCTTTTTGTTCCCAATCCAGCCCGTTTAAATAATCCCACATTTGTTCATCTTCGCAAGTTTCATTATAGTTGGAATCAAAATACATAATAAGACTTCTGCGTCCAAAATCTTTTGCATATTCTTCAAAATGTTTAAATTTTTCAAAAGTTAAACTTTCATCACCCGGCATTTTAATATTAATCTTGTCTTTAAAAGGACGCCAAGAGTCAATTTCTTGATCCGTCCTACAAGTTAATTGCACCCAATCGAAGTTTGGAACAATTTTACTTATAACTTCTTTGTTTCTGCCGTTTGTAGAAATAAGAATATCAAAACCATTTTTATGTGCCAACTGTGCAATTTTATTCAAGTGCCCGGCACCTGCCATAGTAGGCTCACCACCTAAAAGCATTATTTCTATTTTTGGTTTTTCACCATAATTTTCTTCCCATTTATCTGTTACTTCATTTTTTAAAAGTGTAAAAAACTCATCAACTTTATCTAAACTTACAATTTCATCAGATTTATTTACAAAGTCATCTACACAATGAGGACAATGCATATTGCAACTATGCGTTACAAGAACGTCGGCAATTAGCTCGGGTGTTTTATGTGTCTTTGAAGTATCTGTTTTAACTTTTTCAACATTGTTAACATTAATTTTATTGCCAAACGAAATTAACTTTTGCTGTCCTAATAAATACCAATTAGTCTTAGTTTGTGTAACAGCAGAAGTTTTAAAAGATTGTTGTGAATGTACATCAAAATTTTTATGTTGATTAAAATTGATTTTATTATATTGTTGAGTATTAATGGGTGTGATAAGCATTATTTATGTTCTTTCATAAATCCGGGTAACATTGAATATAAAAAAGCAAAAAAATTTTTTTTGCTTATGTTCTATCAAAGTGATACATAATCTGATTTTTGTTTTTGTCAAAATATTCAACTTGACAAGATACTAAAGATATACTAAGAAACTCTGCAACATTTTTATAATAATAGTCGGGGTTTTTGCGGGAAAAATTTAAATTAAAAGGAGATAGCTTATTGCTATCTCCTTTTAATTACGCCCGGCGCGATTCGAACGCGCGACCCTCTGCTTAGAAGGCAGATGCTCTATCCAGCTGAGCTACGGACGCATATATCTTTTATTCAATTTTCACTTCCTATAACTTCAGCTAGATAGAGCATATGATGCTGTCTTTCTATCGAAAGCTGTCGCTTTCTTGGCAGCTGAGCTACGGACGCATAAACCTTTTGAGCAAGTCTAAAAGCATAAATAATATGCTAAAAGCTTACACCTCAATAATATCAAATAAACAAATCTTGGCAAGCAAAAAATTACCAAATCAAAACTAAATTGGAATTTCTATTCTAAAAACTGTCTTATAATCCCCGAAATTCTCACCTTCAAGACTTTCAAAAGAAAGCACACCTTTATGCTTTTCTATAATTTTTTTACAAATTGCAAGCCCAAGCCCTGTGCCTTGCCCCTTTTTCTTCGTTGTAAAACCTGCATCAAAAATTTTATTTTTATTTTTTGTCGAAATTCCTTCCCCGTTATCAAAAATTTCGACTCTTAAAAAATCACCTTCTATGTACGTTTTAAGCTTAATTTTTCCCACATAATCGGAATTTTCAGCCTTAATATCTTCGATAGAATGAATTGAATTCATCAAAATATTCAAAAAGACCTGATTTAACATATTCGGATAGCAATTTACCATCGGATTATTTTCAAATTCTTTTATGATTTCAAAGCCGCGCTTGGTCTTATGGCGGATGAGTTCAAGTGTTAAATCAAGTTCTTTATTAATATCGGCTTCTTGCTGAATGCTTTCATCAAGCCTTACAAACCTTTTTAAAGATTGAACAATATTACTTATTCTTTTAATTGCTTCTTTATCAATTTTATTGATTTCTTTGAGCATTTCAATGTTTTCTGTTGTTTGATTTTCAAACATTTTATCCATAATTTCGTTATTTGCGTTAATTGCACCCAAAGGAGTATTTATTTCATGAGCGACTGATGCTATCAATTGCCCAAGCGATGCCATTTTTTCTGAATTTATAAGCTGCAATTGTGTTTCTTTAAGCTCTTTGATTGCATTTTCAAGTTCTTCTTTTTTCTGTGAAATTTGATGGAAAAGACTTGCTTGAATAAGAGAAGACGATACAACCATCGAAATCCCAACCAAAAGCTCTCGTTCTAATTCCCCGACCTCTTTTTTAGGAGTAAAAATAACGGCTATTCCATAAAGCTGCGAATTTTTCAAAATTGGCATAATAATTCTTGTTGTCGAATTTAAAAGGGGAATACTTGCGCCATCGTGCTCTTTAAGGCAAGCTTGAATAGAATTTATGCCATTATGCAAATCATCATTTATATTTTTTGGATAAATAACTTTTTCGCCGATTTGAGGTGTGTAAACTTCAGGATACACATATTTAATTACAAAATCATTTTTAACATACTGCGCAAAATAGCTTTTACTTGCGCCAAAGACGATACTAAGCTCTTTTAGAGATTTTTCAATCAATGTTTTAATATCAAGCTCATTTTTAATACTGATAGAAATCCTATTCAAAAGTGCCATTTTGACAGCCTGATTTTGCGCTTTTGAATTGGTGTTAACGAAATTAATATTTTGAATACGCAATCTTTCGTTTTCTTCTTTTAATTTATCAGTCTGCAAATCTTTTGTAATATCATAAAAATAAACAATTCTATAACGTTTTACGCTAAATGCTTTAATCATAAAATGATAAAAAACATCTTCTTCTTTTTGATAAGCTGCAAAA
Source organism: uncultured bacterium (assembly GCA_947428835.1). GTDB lineage: Bacteria > Cyanobacteriota > Vampirovibrionia > Gastranaerophilales > Gastranaerophilaceae > RUG14156. The sequence goes on from CANENE010000006.1 coordinate 42,981, forward strand.
GTTGTAAAATTAACTTCTTTTGTAATAGCGCTTATCACAGGGTTATATGTTCTAACATCTTCCGATTTTAAAAAGCACATCTGATAAGAAAATTTATAGCTTAATTTCTTAAGACAATCAAACCCTTGTGAATTATTAAATTCGCCAAAAATCTTTTTAAAAGACAAATTATGATATAAAACATCTAACTTTTTATCATAAATAATAATCGGCTCTTCAAGATTATGATAAAAATTTATTAAAGCGTTGCTCATAATAAAATTATAGCTGATTATCTTCTTTTTTGATATAAAGCCCTAAAGCTAAAGGTGCATATGTTGAAAGCTGGTTTTTAAGCGAGAAAACTTCTTTATTTAAATTATTAACCTGGCTTCTCAGGTTTTCATTTTCTGTTTTTGCTCTGATTAATTCAACAATGATTTCATCAAAACCATCCATTTTTTCGCTTAAAATTTCGCTCATTTTAGTAATAATATTATTTTCAAGCGCATCAATTCTTGTATTTATCATTGTTTTGCTATCATTAGCATTAAGATTTTCTGAAATCTGATTTCTGTTTTTTGCTTTTTGAAGAAAATTAATTTTTTTATTAGGGCTTGTAAGTTTTTCTTCTATATAAGAAAAATCATCCTGAGTGTTTTCTTCAACAGTTACACTTTTTGAATACAATTCCTTAACTTTTTTTAACATATTTACTTCATCTTTTGTAAAATATGCATTGCCCATAGAATCTGTCTTTGGCTTTAAACAAGCCTTTTTACATAAATCAACAACTTGCTCTATGTCGCTATCCAACAGAGCTTCAAGCTCTTCTACATTAACTTTTTGTTCTTTTGTATAGTTTTGAACTGTGTTATATAAAGACTCTTGCACGAACTCCCCCTGGCTTTTTAAAAGTTAAGCTATACTTTATTATAAGATATTTTTAAAAAAAGGCAAAATTGTTTCAAAATTTTTATAATCTGTAATATAATTTATATTGAGGAGATTATTTTAAAACACAATGGATAATAAAAAAGGACTGTTTATAACGTTTGAAGGAATAGACGGATGCGGAAAAACTACTCAAATGGAGCTTTTGGCATCTTGTCTTAGAAAAAAAGGCTATGATGTAGTTGAAACGCTGGAACCCGGCGGATGCCAAATAGGAAAAAGCCTAAGACAGATACTTCTGCATTATGATGGTTTTGTTGCAAATAATTGTGAGCTTTTCCTTTATCTTGCAGATAGAGCGCAGCACACCAAAGAAGTCATCTTAAAAAATCTGGAACTTGGAAAAATTGTCTTGTGTGACAGATTTGTTGATTCAACTTTAGCTTATCAAGGCTATGGCAGAGATGGCGACCTTGAAAACCTTATATATCTTAATAAAATTGCAACAGACAATCTAAAACCTGATTTAACTTTTCTTTTTGATATAGATATTGAAACATCTCAAAAAAGAATAGGCAAAGTTAAAGACAGACTCGAAAAAGAAAGCTTTGAATTTCACAACAAAGTAAAACAAGGTTATTTAACCCTTGCAGGGAAAGATAGCAAAAGAATAAAAGTAATAGATGCATCTAAAACTATTGAAGAAATTTTTGAAGAAGTGAGAAAGATAACGGATGAAAACTTATAAAAAGCTACTTGTAGCGCTATTTATACTATATACTGTTTCGGGCAATAAAGATGCATTTGCATCAAACTTTCTTTGGGATTTGAAAGTTGGGGAAAACGAATACAGACAGAATAATTTCCAATTTGCAAAAGATTATTTTATAAGTTATCTAAACAATAACCCAAATGACAAAGATGCCTACTGGTGGCTTGCAAAAACATATAAAAGCTTAAATGACAGCAGATATCTTGCAAATTTCAAAAAAGCTTATGAACTTGAAAACAAAGAGAAAAATCTTGACAAAATAACATTCAATGTCAAAAATACCGCAAACATTGAAGACTATTTTGATATGGCAACAATGTATTTTGAAAGCGGCAATATCAAAGAAGCGGAATTTTATGCGGATATGATGCTTAAAATCAACCCGAAATCCTCAAGTGCCTATTATATTAAAGCAGGTGCACTAAATATCAAAGGCGAAGTTGAAAAAGCAAGAGAATATATGGAAAAAGCGATTATTTTTAATAATGAGCTTTTATCAACAAACCTTGCCCAAAGTTTAGGAATAGAGACAATTCCTCAATCAGACAAACAAACAGATAACTTAAACGCCCTTGAAAGCTACTATGAAGGAGATTTATCGCAGGCTATAGCCTATCTTCAAAAAGCAAACGAAAAAGACCCAAATGACCCTGAAATTGCTTCAAAGCTTGTTAATTTGATGCTTCAGGACAATATCAAAGAAAATGCGCTCAAAATCCTTGATACTGCAATAAAAGTAAACGAAAACAACGTTACTTTACTTCTTGCAAAAGCAAATTATTTTGATTTTGAAAATAATAAAAGTGCAAAACATAATACTCTTTTAAAAGCATATAAAATTAACCCCAACAATCAAAATGTTCTAAACGAACTTGGAAATTATTATCTTGAAAACAAAGATTGGGAAAGTGCCAGAAAATATTTTGAAATCCTGACAAATGTTAATGATGCCTATTTTGAAGGAATATTCGGTTATGCTATATGCCTTCTTGAGCTTGGCAGGTTTGATGAAGTTTCTGCTCAGGTTCGAAAATTAAACAAGCTAAATCCTAATGCAAGCGAAATTTCTTATTTACTATCAAAAATTTGTTATTATCAGGGAAATTTCACAGAAGCCCTTGATTATATTGAAGAAGCTCTAAGAGAAGATGAAAATCCGAATTATTATCTTGAAGAAGCCAAATTAAATTATATTCTAAAAAACTACAAAGTTTCGCTTGAAAGCCTGAATGATGCCTTTAATATGCCCTACAGTGCAAATAATGTAAATGAAATTAATCATTACTATATAAAAAATTACATTAAATTAAAAAATTATTCTATGGCAAATGAATTTTTAGCAGAACTCAATGAGCAGGATAAAAACGGAATTTTATATAAATACTATTTATTTAATATCAGTGTGCTTAAAGATGAACAAGATAGAGCAAACAGTCTTCTTGTCGATATAAAAAGATATAAACCTTCAACTGTAGAAGAATTTATAGACTTATCAGATATTTTCTATGATTTAAGAGGACTTGATGCCGCTATGAAAATAGTTGATACAGGCCTTAGAAAATATATTGATAACAAAAGATTATATTTCCAAAAAATTAAATTATATGCGCTTGAAGGCGAATCTGCCAAAAAATCCGAAACCATCAAAAAGTTAAAAAGCATTGAATAGTTTTCAATTAAATAGATGATTTAATGTGAAGTTTTATGAAGCATAATCTAAATATAATCGTATATTAAATTAGCGATATTTATTACCCCATAAGAAAAGAAAACGCAATGACAAATGCTCAAATGACACTTGATAGTGCAATTCAGGCACATCAAAGATACTTACTTAAAGAAACAGATGAAGATTTAACATCTGCAATTCAAGGCTATATAGATGTTATCCAAAATAATCCTAAAGAACAAAGTGCTTATTATCATCTTGCAACTTTGTTACATAAAAAAGGCCAAATTGAAACAACAAGTGCTATAGAACAATGCCAAAAGGCCGTTGAAATCAACCCCAATGATGCAAATGCCCATATTTATCTTGGATATTTTCTATCTTTGAACGGTGAATTCGATAAAGCCAAAAGTGAATTTATGGAAGCAATCAGATTAAAGCCATCATCATCCAGAACACGCTTGGCACTTGCTATTACAATGCTTGAAAAAATCAAATCCGAAACAGACAATAAATCTATAAAAGACTATACAAATCTGCTTTATTGGGGTCTTACAGGAAGTGTAATGAGCTTGTTTGATAAAGCAAGTATAAAAATGTTTGTAAAAAATATCAAAGATGACCTAAGCTATGCTAAATACAAAGCAGCAGGTTCATTTTTAGAAAAAATCAAATCCGACAAAAAAGCCTATAACTTATATCTTACAAAAGCGGATAATTCTAAAAAATCAATCTCTTTATATGAAAGAATGGCACAAATTGCAATAAAAAAGAAAAGATATGATATTGCTTTTGATTGTCTGAATAATATCGTAATTTTATCTGAAAACGACCCAATCAGGCTTGTTGATGCTATTGAATTTGTTGAAAAATATCAAAGCGAAAAAACAGATACCCTGATAGACTATTATACGCTTTTAGTAAATAAATATCCCGAAGTTTCAAAATGCTATTATGAACTTGGTCATCTATACCTTAAAAAAGAAGAAAAAATAAATGCTCTAAGTGCTTTTAAGCTTGCGCTGGAACACGAAAACAATAACCCATACTATCAAAATTCTCTTGCGTATGCTTATGTTCAATTAGAACAATATGATAGCGCCATTGAATTATATAAAAAAGCTCTTGAAAAAAACCCTGATAACGAATGGTCTTCTATTGTAGCACAGGCTCTTGCTGCTATTTATCATCAGGTCAAAGGAAACCACGATGCTGCAATATCTATGCTTCAAAATGCTCTTCTTTTAACAAACAATAAAGCGCAGATTTATGAAGCAATAGCTGATATCTACTATGATACAGAAAAACTTGATGATGCTGTTGACTATTATAATTTTGCGCTTAAAGAAGATAGTGAAAACCCCAAATTATATTCCCGTCTTGCTATGGCATATTGGGAAAAAGATGAAATCGAAAAAGCAATTATATATTATTCAAAAGCAATTGAACTTGATTCAAGCTATGAAATTGCCTATAATAACCTTGGAGTTGTCTTTTTAGACGGGCTTGATGATGCCAATCGTGCTAAACAATACTTTAAAACAGCAACAGAAATCAACCCCGATTATACTCTTGCCTGCTTCAATCTTGCAAGAAGCTATGAAGCTTTAAATGAAAAAATCCAAGCTGCAAAATTATACCAAAAATCCCTTAATCTAAATAAAATTAAAAAAGAACTTGATGATTTGATAATACAAGAAAGACTATACAAGCTTTTTGAAACATAATAAATAAACCATAGATAAATTGCCGCACCATATGATTACAATGAAAAGAAAAATAAAAAGAATAATGGAATCAACGGTCACAAAAGTAGTGGGCGTTGTACTTATTATAACTTTTGCCTTAAGTGTTATTTTTTGTTTTGATTTTTATGTCAGAGAAGCAAATAAAGTCAAAGGCTATTGGTGGGTTTATAAAGGCGATAAAGCATTTAAAAAGCAGGATTTACAAGAAGCCGTTAATTGCTATGAATATGGAATAAAGCTTCATCCAAGACATTGGAGAGCTATGTATAATCTTGCAAATATCTATGTTGTATATGAAGATTATTATTCCGCTTTAATAAATTATGAGCACGCTCTTTTTATCCGCCCCAAGTTTGAAATTGCAAGAATAAACTATGCAATAATCCTTTCTGAAACCTATAAAACAGATAAAGCAATTGAGGAATACAAAAAAATAATTTCAACAAGACCAAGTTATATCAATATTCCGTTTTTAACGAATGGTAAAAAAGCGCATAATTATAATAGAGGTGTTGCTTATTATAATATGGGACTTGCTTATAGGGCAAAATCCTTGTTCGCCGGAGTCAACAAAGATACAAGCAGATTTTATCTGAAACAAGCCCTTGAATCTTATGAAGAGGCTTCAAAGATACTAAAAAGCTATAGTGCAAACTATAACCTTGCTTTGACTCATCAATTATTAAACAACAATAACCAAGCAGGATACTATTACTGCAAAGCGATGGAAAAAGCTCCCATGCAGTATGAGGCGCATTTTAATCTTGCAATTTTATTAAATAATATGAAAGATTATAAAAATGCTCAGGAAGAATTTAAAAAAGCGGGGCTTTTATTAGATAGCATTGGAGATAGTGAAAAAACAAGATATCTCTATGATACCTTATCCGAGGTTAACCAAAAAATTGCCCTTTTTGCACCAAAAGGATATTTTAAGAAATTAAACGAAGAACTGGAATCTAAAAATAAATCCACTTATAGGGCAGGAAAGCTTGTTTGGGATACAAAAGATGATGAAGAATTAATTAAAAACTTTAAAATATGTGCCGGTCATGATATCTTTATGTCAGAAGGCGAAAAATAAATGGATGTTCAAACACTATATGATTTTATATATTCTTTAACGAATTCTTTCGAGCAGGCGCAAGACAGGCAAAATTTAAGTGAAGCTTTTTTAAAAGCCTTGAGCATATTTTTCCCTTTAAAAGAAATTAAAATTTATATGATGGATGAATATTCTTTTGTTCTAAAGGATTTTATTAAACCCTGGCAAAATATGACTTCCACTAAGGATTATCAGGATATTAAAAAATGCTTTGATGATTTTTTGGTACAAAAGACAAACTACAAAGTAGATAAAAATATCTTGTATTTTCCGATTAGAAAGCAGCATAAGACTCTTGGAATAGTTCAACTTATTTCAAAAGAAATTATAAAAGAAGAAGATAAATTCAATACAAACGACTTTTTTAAGATTTTTCCTCTTGTAGCATCACAAATTTCGATGCTTATTACAACTCTAAAAAGCAATGAAATGGTGCAAATAGCTTCAAAATTTCACAAAACTCTTAGAAATATTGCAAAAATTACAGAAACACAATATGAGCTTGAATATATTCTTCCAATTATGGGAGAAATGATAGATGGCTTTGTTTTGGACCATTTGATTTATATTTTCTTAAAAAACAAAAACAAAAAAGGCTATAAATTAATTTGGCCAAATAAATGCTCTGATGAAAAAATCTACGAATATTTAGAAGAAATCAATTCAAAATCATCAACTATAATCAAATCCGATGGTAAAATGGGTATATTTCCTTTAATTGTTGAAGGAAAACCATATGGGGCAATTGTTGCATACAATCACTTTGATAAAATTACATCAAAGGAATTATCTTATCTTGAAGAAATAAAATCGCAGGCGCAAATGACTCTTAAAAAAGCAAAAAGCTATGTGGAAGTTTTGACCCATGCGACAATGGATGCTCTAACAGGTTTTAATAACCGCCATCAATTTGAAAAAAGGCTTAAAGAAACGGTTTCAAGCGCCAAAAGGCAAAATACTCCATTATGCTGCATTATGTCCGATATTGATTTCTTTAAAAAAGTTAATGACACTTATGGCCACAGTGTGGGTGATTGCGTATTAAAAACAGTTGCAAAAACAATCAAAAAAGAGCTTCGTGAATACGATATTGCTTCTCGCTACGGAGGCGAAGAGTTTATTTTTCTGCTTCCAAATACAAATATAGAAGAAGCAAATGTTGTTGCGCAAAGGCTTAGAAAAAAAGTCGAAAAGAAAAAAATCAATATTGAAGAATATAAAATAGAAAACGTAAAAGAAATTTCTGTTACTGTTTCAATTGGTGTAAGCGAATACCAAAAAACGGATAAAGAACCTGAAATGCTCTATCAGCATGCAGATGAAGCATTATACGAAGCAAAAGAGGGCGGCAGAAATAAAGTTGTTATTTATAAAGCTAACCAAGCTTAGTTAGCTTTAAATTGTCTTTTTGAAATCGGAATTATAAATAAATCCTGTCCTAAAGCACCTGTTGAACCTCTAAATGCATACATTATAAAGCCGCAGGCATTTTCTGTTGTTCTTTGGATATTATCATCTTGAGTGAAATATTCATAGCTGATAACGGAACTTTCGCATTTAGGATCTAAGAAAAATGCCGCTCTTCCATCAGGTTCAAATTCGGCGCACGAAGCAGCTTCTAAATAATCACTTATGGCATTTGTTGTAATTTTTATATTGGAGCAGTCCAAATCTGTCCCTTCCATATATTTTTTATAATAATTTCTCAAATCAATTGAGTTGATTTTTTTATCGCCGTTTGAATCTTTAAGGTTAACTATATCAGCTGTAGAATGCTTTGCTAATATCTGCTGTAAAACACCTTCGGCTGTAGAATAGAATGTGTGGCTTTTTGTCAAAATCTTTTTTTCTTCAAAAGTTTTAGATGGCGCCAAATGATAAACCGAAACTATTGCAAAAACACCAAGCACAATAAGTACCATAAGTGTTTCTGCCAGTGTAAAAGCTCTATATTGTTTCATTTATAATTCTTCCTTTGTTTTATATATCTAATATACATTATTTAAGCCAAAATACCAAATTATTTCTATGATATAATTTTTTTATGGAAAATTATATTTCAATCGGTAAAATCACAAATTTTTTTGGTATAAAAGGCGAAGCTAAAGTTGGTTTTGATAACGAAAATCAAATTAAAAAGGCAAAAAAAGTTTTTATAGGTGATGATAAAAAACTGGAATTTAATATAGTTTCTTGCCGTTTTCATAAGAATTTTGCAATTATAAAATTCAAGGAAATCAATGATATTAATGAGCTTTTAGAATATAAAGGTTCAAAAATTTATATTTCAAAAGATGACGCTGTAAAAAAACTTGACCACAATGAATTTCTTGTAAACGATTTAATCGGGTTAAGCGTTTTTTTGGATGACGGTACAAAAATTGGCACAATAGAAAGTGTTTCAGCTTCTAAAGGGCAGGATTTATTAAATATCAAAGGAGGCTTCGGGCAGATATCGGCTGTTCCTTTTGTGGATGAATTTTTCCCTGTTGTTGATATTAAAAATAAAAAAATCATAATCAAACCCATAGAAGGACTTTTATCTTGAGATATGATGTTATAACTTTGTTTCCTGAAATTATCCGCTCCTGGGCAGGTGAATCAATCACAAAAAGGGGGGTTGAAAAAGGAATTATTGAAATAAATACCTATAATCCAAGAGACTATAGCCTTGATAAACACAAAAAAGTTGATGATACTCCTTATGGTGGAGGTGCTGGCATGGTGCTTGCGTGCCAACCTATATTTGATTGTTATAGAGATATTGAAAAAACTGATGACTTTGAATTTATTATGCTCACTCCCCAGGGAGAAAAATTTAATCAAAAAATGTCAAAAGAATTGTCATTTAAAAAGCAAATTATATTTTTATGCGGCCACTATGAAGGATTTGATGAAAGAATAAGGCTTGGATTGAAGCCAAAGGAAGTTTCAATAGGCGATTATGTTTTAACAGGGGGCGAACTTGCAAGCCTTGTTATGATAGATAGCATCTCAAGAAACCTTGAAAATTACTTAGGAAAGCAGGCTTCAAGTGATATAGACAGCTTCTCGGATGGACTAAAGGGGCTGCTTGAATATCCTCAATATACAAAACCAAGGGTTTTTGAAGATATGGAAGTGCCCGATGTCTTATTAAACGGCAATCACAAGGAAATTGATGAATTTAGAAAGCAAGAAAGCATAAAAAGAACAAAAGCAAGACGTCCTGATTTGTTATAAAAATTCCTGTTTTCTTTGGGCTGGACCACCACCTCCTTGATTTTGTACCGTTGATATTTTTATTATAACAGTACAAGGCTAAAAACTCCCGTTTTTGAGCCAAAGTTTGTAAGGTCATACAAATTTTTAAAGGTGAAAAAGTGCCTTAAGCAAGTCATAATCTTTATTTTAGCTTTTGTAAAATTGAGTTATGTTTGATATAATAAATTTAAAGGGTAAGCTCCTGCTCACTTCCAACCGCCACAGACTTGTTAAGCAGAAATTGAGCGGAAAGGTGGTGATGAAATGCAATTCAGTATAACTGAAAAAGCGCTATTGCTTATCTTATTGATAATTATAGCGCTCATAATTGCAAAATAGGGAGTTAAGAAGAACCTTGAGAGATTGGACCTCTTGAGGTTCTTTCCCTATATCTATATTATACCCCATTTATCGAGAAATTCAATACATAAGAAAGTTATTCTTAAAAACAGTGAAGCATTATTAGTTTTTAATCGCTCATACCAAGCAAAATATTGGGTTCAACACCTAAAACTTTTCCTATGTGATTTAATTCTTCAACTGATAATGTCGCAAGCTCGCCTACTTCAAATTCTTCTACAAAAGCAAGGATTTCATCTTCGCTCATAGTAAAAATAGGAGAAACATAAGGAATCTCTTCAACAATTTCAGGCTCTTTTTTGACTGTTGAAATCAGCTCCATTTCTTTAAAGACCGGAGTTCTTTCAAATACTTTTGATGGCTTGGATTCTTTTAGAATCTCGTTTCTGAGCATATCTGCAAGTTTTGCTTCATCAAAAATAAAATTGTCATTTCTCATTGCCATTTTGTCACACCTTTAGTTCGCTTTATACCATGGTTTACGGCATTTTCGACACAAAAATTTAATAATTTTGATAAATATTTAATAATTTTTAACAAAAAGACAACAATCCTTTTAATCTAAATTTAAAAATAAATGTAAGGAGGACCTGTCTTGATTTCAAGAAGTATGTTTTCAGCTTCTTGTTTTAATTTTTCCTCATCTTTTTTATTTTGAAGATTTTGATTGAAATTTTCAATTAAAGGATTAATTGCAGCATCTTTTTTGGCTTTGAAGTTATTTATTTCGACTTCTACCATTTCTTTTTTCAAATTTAGTTCATTTTTAACATTTTGCTTTTGGACGGTAACTTTTTTAATCGCATCAACAAGATTTTTTGAAAGATAGCCTATAGAAGTTACCAAACAAAAAGATAAAAACAAATACTTATTAAATTTGTTTTCAGGGTTTAAAATCCAATTATACAAATGCCCTCTTTCTTCATCTATAAAACAATAGTATTGGATTTTTTCTGCAACTCCGGCAAGAGCTTCGGGAGGAGTTACATAGGTTCTTTCTTTGTTGATTTGTGAAATGGTGCTATCAATTTCAATATCTGTTATCCCTTGGATTTTTGAAAGATTTTGTTTCATTGCTTCATCGTCCATATTTGAGATTTTAAAAATGTCTGATAGTTTTTTAATTGCTTTTTCTTTATCTTCTATTTCAATTGCTTTATTAAGTTCGGCTCTTATGGTGCTATCAGTTGTTTTATCGACAAAAGTTTGAAGATTTTGGATGGTTTTTTGATAGTTTTTAAAAAGAGCAAAACTAAATGCTGTTGCACCAAGGGCACCTAAAGCAAGCCAAAGTAAGGGTTTTTTGTTCTTAGCTTTTTCTTGCTCCTTTTCATCTTCTGATGTTTTTCCTGTGAAAGAGATATTATTTTTGATATTTTCAGCTTTGTTTTTATCAAATACGTTTTTAAAATATCTTGAAGTGTTGTTGTATAAGTTATTTACGACATCCAATTTCCCTGCAAATGAATTTTTTTCAACTTCAATTAATTCCTGTTGAAAATCGTGTTCTATATCAAATTCCTGTTTTTTAATCCAAATTTCTTTTATGCCTTCAACAAAATTTGAAGCACACAAAGTAAAAGCGCTCATAATACCGACACCAATAAGCCCTAGGATATTTTTTGCATCAGGGTGCCTCAAGGCTCTATACATCGCAAGCTGGTGTTCTTCAACTATATTCATACTTCTTGGAATATCAGGAGGAAGAATGAGTCCTTTGGTATTTGCCATTTTTTTGGAATATCCAAAAAGAGCAAGACTTATTGTCCCAATTATTCCAACCCCGATTGCGCTAAAGGCAATAAGGGGTTTTAGAGTGTTTTTGTAGGAAAACAATTCTTTTTTTTCTTCATTTTCTTTTTGTTTTGAAATATTCGGACTAAAGCTGTTTTTTGGAAGGCTATAATCTATACTATCCCAGCTGTTTGCTTCTTTGGCTGCAGAATTTTTGATATATGTATTCATCAAAAAACCGTTTAAGTTTTCCTTTTTTAAAGTTTCTTTGGCTATTTCGCTTGAGGTTTTTTTATGATTCATTTGGTTTTTTAAACCGAAGTTATTGGCATTTAATGGCGCTAACATTTACTATTCCTTGTTTTCTACTTTGTCGTTCTTGTTATTAAATATTTTTTTAAAAATTTCTTTGAGTTTTTTGTTTTTTTCGCTTTCATTTTCTTCTTCTTTTTGTTCGCAGAATAAATTGAGAAGAGTTAAAAGCGATTTTTTGGCTTTTTCAAAGCTTTTTTTGATACTTTCTTTAATTTTTTCTTTGATTTCGGTGAATATTTCTCTTGCAAAAGTGAGAATTTTTTGAGAAATATCATTTATAAATCTCAAAGTATTTGAAATTATATTTGAGATGAAACTGATTGTATTTGTAATTAAAATTGCAAGTTTTATAACAGGTTTGATTATAAAATTTGAAATGATTTTGAAAGCAAAACTTATTATTTTTGATTTAACTTCAAGGTTTTTGTGGATTTCATTTAGCTTATTAATATAATTTTCAAGAGAATTTTTTATTATTTTAAGCTTGTTTTGATGATTCAATTCTCTTGTTTGCATTTTTGCATTTTCAAGCCTTAGAGCATCTTCGTTGAGCTTTGCTTTTTTTGCTGCCTGCATCTTAAGCCAGGCTGCCATACATTCGTTGTAGCTCATTTCACCCGGTTTTCTTGGTTTATTTTTGTCTTTGCTGCCCCCTGCTCCCATACCCGCGCAAATAGGGCAGGTTCCCACAGGAAGCCCGTGGGGGCATTTGTTGTTTTGACTTTGTTGAATGTTTGTTGCCTGAATTGACATAAGCTTTGATTTTTTAAGCAGGGCAGACAAAACGAATAGTCATTTTGGAGTCTTCGCAAAATGAACTATAACACAGTTTTCCGACTATACGGTTGCGGCCCAGCTAAGGAATTTCACCTTAATTTCCTGTAAAATTTAACTATAAGGCTATTTTATCATAGAAATAATTTGGTAGTGTAACAAAATGATTAAGGTAGTGGCGTATGCAAACAATAATGCCCACTGTCATACTGAACTTGTTTCAGTATTTGAGATGTTAGTGTGCTATAATAGCTTCTATGGATAAATTGTGGGCTGTTTATATTTTAACCAATTATAATAAAATAACTTTCTATGTTGGTGTTACAAGTAATTTGAAAAAAAGAATATACGAACATAAAAATAAAATGTTTAAGGGTTTTACAAGTAAATATGGTGTAGATAAGCTTGTGTATTATGAACAGGCAGATACTGCGCAAAGTGCAATAAGCAGAGAAAAACAGCTGAAACGCTGGCATAGAGATTGGAAAATTAATTTGATAAAGGAAAAAAATCCTCAATTTGAAGATTTGTCACAAACCTGGTCAGACCCTGAAACGAGTTCAGGGTGACGGTTATATAAATTTTTGTGAACAACCGTCATTGCGAGGCACTTTAGTGCCGCGGCAATCCAAGGCTCAAATTATAAGCTTTCTATAAATTTACAAATATAAGATAAGTCTATGCTGTTGAGTGATTTTAGTTTTTTAATTATATAATCCAGTTTTTCAAAGTCATTATTTGTCATGTTTGAATCAAATTTAAAGAAATATTCAGGTTCAACATTATAAAATTCACAAAGTTTTTCAAGTAAAGCCGGAGAAATAAAATGTAGTCCTCTTTCCACCTTGCTTATAGAATTTGGTGACATGTTGATTTTTTCTGCCAATAATTCTTGAGAAAGATTGCGTACTTCTCTTATAGTTCTCAGTCTTTTTCCTAAAAGTTTTTTGATATCCATATTCTAATAATGATGTTTTTTGAAAGTTTTTTCCACAACCTACTTGTACTAAAATTGTGACCATGTATACTAATACATGTCTAAATTGTTATAAAATTAATACATGTTAGTAATAATTATAACTGTAAATTAGTTAAAAACGTCAAAACCTTATTATTAGACACCTTGGAGCTGGATTGCTTCGTCATTTTATTCCTCGCAATGACATATGTGCGCTTTGATGTAAATAACCGTCATTGCGAGGAGAACGAAGTTAGATGCGGCACAATCCAGAGTATTATATTTCTATCTCCATAAAACTAACGCAAACTTTGCATAGATTTTCTTGTACACAATTAAGAACAGGTATCATTTCATATGTTCCTTCTTCATCTCCATAGTGGCTTAGAAAATATTCTTTAATTAAAACAACTAATGTATGAGCAAGTTCTATATCGTATTGTGCTTTTTTAAATTCTTCTACCTTAAGACATTTCTTTTCTTCTTCCTGCATAAAATTTTCCTTATTTGTATTAAAAATATTATTACATTTTTTTATTTTTCTCTACCACCTATGTGGAAGTATATAAAAAGACTATCCTAAAATAGCAGAAAAAAGTTTGTCATTTAATTTGATGGCGATAAAAGTCATATTTGTAATGTTAAAAGAAGCAAATATTGATAAGTCCCAATATATGGAATATATAAATAGAATTATCAAAATTGCAAATATTAGCCAAGAAACCTTGAAAGAAAAAGCAAAAGCAAATGCAAAGAAAGGAAGAAAAAAGGAGATTAAAGAGGAAGAAAAGGAGGAATAACGGCTAGTATTATTATAGACCGATATAGATTTTGGAGGTGGATTGCCACGGTCACTGACGTTCCCTCGCAATGTCGTATTGTAACAACAATGCCCACAATACGCCAAAGTGAACATGTTTGCGCATCTGAGGTGCTGGGGTGTGATGATGGATTTTATGTCTTATCACAAGCCTGATTAGACCCTGAAACGAGTTCAAAAGTGACGGTTATATAAATTTTTGTGAACAATCAATCGTTATTGCAAAAGGCAAGAATTATATTACACAAACTAAGGTTGAATTTTTCAAAAAAATGATTAAAAATAAAAAGTTATGAAAAAATTCCTGTTTATAATTATAGCCTTATTATGTTTGAATGTTTATGCCCAAGCCCTAAAAGGCGGTGTTAATTATGACTACATACCAAAAGGCTTTTTTGGAAGCTGGGGTGTAATTTCAAAACTAAACAGCACAAATAACCCCATACTATTCAACAAAGAAAGCAGAGACATTTGGACACTGACAGGTTATGGTAACAAATTAATTCTTCAAAATACCCAAAGCGGTGCAATAAGTGAGATTTTAATTCAAGATAGAAGTTTAGATAATAAAACCTTAAAATTCACAAGAAAAAAAGTCGTTAAAGAAAACAACGGAAAAACCGTCTATACAGAAATTGTAAGCTTTGTTTTATCGGGCAGAAATTTTTCAGGCACCGATGATTTTATCGTTGAAAAATATGAAAACAATAAGCTCATTTCAAAAAACAGCGCAAACTACCGCGTGGCAGGAGTTAAGATAAAATAATATTATAAGCTGTTATTCGGTATTGCAAGGTTTCCGCTCACCCTTAAGATAAGGGGTTGTCCTTGTTTAGCTTTATAATGAAGCCCCGGGGATACAATACCTGTAACAAGTCCGACACCGCCTCCGATTGAGCCTCCTACAATAAGGCCTGTAACAGTGTTTCCTGCTGCAGTACCGATTGCAGCTCCGATTCCGGAACCTGCTGCACCAATTGAAAGAGTGTAGGCTGCAATTTTTCCTGCTGTTGCCCTTGCACCTTTTTGAAGAAATCTCTTTTTGCCTGCGATAGATAACGCTACAGGAACCTTTTCGCCATCAGGCATAAGTATGCTTATAAATTCTAAAAATACTTTTGCATTCTTTGAAAACCATTCAGGGTCTTGCAATTCACTTATTCTTGCAACCAAAGAGGCTTCTTTTGGAATAAGCATAGTGCCTTCTGAAGTCATTATATCGTGATCAAAAGTGAACTGTATATAATCGCCGTGTTTATAATATTTTGAATTGAAATTTTGTGCAAAATTTACAACAAGATAATTTCCTCTTTGGATGATACTTCCATATGGCGTAACATTTACAAGGTTATTTCTTTGCTGCTTATTGATTTCTAAATGCTCTATCTGACCTTGATAGCAAAGAGCTGATGCGGATAAAAATCCGCTCATTATACACAAAGATACAAATTTCTTTAACATAGCAACCTTCTTCATACTGCAGTAAGCTTTCTTTTAATTAATTCCCTCTTATTATTTAAAAAATCATGTTTATTCAAAAAAGATTTTAAAAAACCGTTTTTAAGGATGATAATGAGATAACACATAACTTCATTGTTTAAATTAAACAATGAAAACCTGTTGTTTAAAAGACAGTTTATAAATTTTTTTGATTTTATAGTCTTAACCCTTTTCATATCAAGCCCTACTCTTTTATTTTGTTCTATATTTTTAATAATTTCAAGGCTTAATGCGTCATCTATTACCTCATTTAATATAGTTAAGATGATTTCTTTCTTATATATTAACTTATAAATTTCCATTGTCTATCATCCTTAATAACATCTTAAACTGTGGATTTTGGTTTTTTAATCATTAAAAAGAATGAAGTTTCTATAACTTTTGTATAATTTATGTTAATATAAACTAAAAAAGAGTGAAGAGAATATGAATATTTTAAGTATTTTAACAAACTTTATTAAAAATTCAAAAAAAGAAGTAAATAAAGTGAGCTATAATTTTAATAATCTGCCCGATGGTGTCTTTACGCTCGAATTAGACGGGAAAATTATTGACGTTAATGATAAAGCGCTAGAGATGTACAATGCAACACGTTTTAATATCTTAGGCAGATATTTTTCAGAATTTGTTGAAGGCGGAAGTGCAATTTTAAATAAAGCAATTGAAAATAATTGCGCCATTTGCGCTAAAGCAAAATTTGAAGACATAAGTGAAAATAAACCCAAAGAAGATAAATACTTTGAATTTTCTGCTTCAAAAAGCCCTGAGACCCAAAAAGCCTTTGTTATCGTCAGAGATGTAACAAATGCCCATAAGGAGCAAAATATAATTAATGAAAAATACACAGTCGCTAAAAAAATTATAGATGGCAAAAACGATTTTCTAATCGCTTCATCAGGAACAATTTTATCTACTCTTGTTTCAATTTCCGGGTTTTCAAGAGCTCTTTTAGATGGAATGGGAGGCCCTTTAAGCGACAAACAAAACAAATATCTAAATATAATCAATTCAAGCTCTAAAGATTTAAACTATGACTTAGAAAAGCTTTTCGCCTTATTTAAGCTTGAATCAAGACAGACAAAATACAATTTTAAAGTTTTTGATTTAATTAGTATGATTAAATCAATTGAAAGAGTCTATCAAAAAGACATCAAAGATAAAAATCTCCAGTTTTCGCTTGACTATGAAAGTCTTTATAGAAGAGATTGCTATTTAGATGGCGAAATTATTGAATATATCTTAAGATGCATTATGGATATTTTCCTTCGCTTTGGCGAAATGGGAGCTTGTTCTTTTAATATCGGGCATCCTCCTATAGAGTTTCTTAAAACAAAAGATTTTGAATCAAAAGAAGATGTAGATTTAGACAACCTCAATGAAGCAAGAATAAGACAAATCACAGAAAACTATGCTCTTTTTGAAGCGAAGCTTCAGGATTTGGTTTTTGCACCCGAAGAGCTTGAAAATATCTTTGATTCATACTACAAAGGTCAAACCAAGCGCCCAATCGGACTTAAGGCTACTTTAAATCTTTTAAAACAATACATAACCGATTTCAAAGGCGATATTTGGATATATTCAAAATCAGGTTTTGGAACGATGATTACTTTTGTGCTCCCGCTGACTCCCATAGAAGAAGCTAAAAAAGAACCGCAAACTACTCTTAAACTTAATGAAGATGCACTTGTCGGGCTTGATACATTATATAGTGAAACCAATCCGAATATTATTCAAATAGAAAATGAATTAACTGAAAAAATCGAAAAAAGCGGCGAAAAAGGCGAATTTTAATGGCAAAAGTAGTCTTAAAGAATATTTCAAAAAGCTTTGACAAAAAAGAAATTTTAAAAAATATCAATCTTGAAATAAAAGACGGTGAATTTATCGTTTTAGTCGGAGCATCAGGCTGCGGCAAATCAACACTTTTAAGAATGATTGCAGGTTTAGAAAGACAAGACAAAGGTTCTATCATTATAGAAAATACCGTTGTTGATAATGTTCACCCTAAAGATAGAGACATTGCAATGGTTTTTCAAAGCTATGCTCTTTATCCCCATTTAAATGTCAAAGACAATATTGGTTTGGGTCTTAAAGTAAGACGTGTTGCAAAATGCGAAATTGAAAAAAGAACCAAAATTGCCTGCGAAATTTTAAAGCTCGAAGATAAACTTGAAGCAAGACCAAAAGAACTTTCAGGCGGACAAAGGCAAAGAGTGGCATTGGCTCGGGCAATTGTTAGAGAACCAAAGGTATTTTTGATGGATGAACCTTTGTCTAATTTAGATGCCAAGCTTCGAAGCGAAATGCGCTCCGTTATTAAAAAATTACATAAAAGACTTAAAACAACTTTTATATATGTAACCCACGACCAAACAGAAGCGCTTACCATGGGAGATAGAATTGTTGTTTTAAATGATGGAAATATAGAACAAATTGATACCGCTAAAAATATCTACCAAAATCCTGCTAACACTTTTGTTGCCCAATTTATGGGAACAAATCCGATGAATATAATTGAAGCAAATATATCTGACGGTTTTTTGACATTTGGAAATGTGTCTTTTTCTACTAAGATGCTGAAATATGAGCTTGATGATTATAATAATAAAAGCGTTTTATTGGGTATAAGAGGCGAAAACATAATTGCTAAAGATAACCCGAATTATTATCTTGGCATGATTAAATTTACCGCAAAAGTCAATTTTGAAGAAAATTTGGGTTCTTTTAAAAATATTTATTTTAATATAGGCGACAAAGAGTTCTGCGCAAATGTCGGAAGCGACACCCAAATTGAAGATACTATAGATTTTTCAATAAATCCTAATAATATTTATCTTTTTGATGCAGAAACCAAAAAACCCATAGCGAAAATCGAAGCCAATTAGTTTTTATAAATTTGATTTAGTGCGTTGAATATCGCTTTAACGTTCGCACTTGCAGTAGATGAATCTATCGCTCTTCCTATGATTTCATTATTATTGTTATCGAGCATAGATATCATACTCATAGCTCGAGCTGAAGATCCCAGTTCATCACCATCTAGAGAATATTGCTTATAATATGAAAGCCTTGTTTCAAATCCCAATTGCTTTAAACCATTCAAGCAGGCATCCAGGGGTCCGTTTCCCTGTCCTATAACTTCTTTTCTTTCGCCTTTAAAATTAAAGAACAAATCAAAAACATTTTTTTCGATAGGTTTAAATGCCACAAATTCAAAAGCACCTTTAATTGTACAGATATTATCGAAATACAGCTGCAAGACCTCTTTTGGATTTAATTCACCTTTGCTTTCAGCAAGCTGCTTTGCAAAAGGAGTAAGGTAAACAGATTCTTGTATTGTAATCGGGTATTTAAGAGCCTTAATAATATCATATATGGCGGTTTTTCCTGATTGAGAAGTAAAGCCTATGGTTTCATCTCCGCCTCTTCCGATTAAGTCAGGATTAATCGGCCTATAGGCGCCAAATTCCATATCTTTCGTTTTAATAGCGCCATCCTGGTGAATGCCGCTTCTGTGCGCAAGGGCTTCAGGGCCTATTAAGGGAGCTTTTTCATAGATTTTTACTTTTGACATCTGTGAAATCGTCAAAGCCGTTTCATAGATTTTATCAAGATTAATCCCTGTATCAATTCCGCAATTATGAAGTGCTACTGCAACCTGATTAAAATCCGTGTTACCTGCACGCTCTCCAAGACCATTCAGGCAGCATTCGAGCTGTCTTGCGCCTTTAAAATATCCCTCAACAGTTGTTGCTGTCGCCATTCCAAGGTCATTGTGGTTATGAAGAGAAATAACTACATAATCAGGCAGGCTTTTTTTGACCTTTTCAACAAGCTCAAGAAATTTAAAAGGGCGATATCTTTCAACCGTGTTTGGAAGATTGATTGTTGCTGCCCCTTTATTTACAATTTCTTTTAATACATCAATTACAAAATCAATGTTGCTTGCGCAATCTCCGAAATGCTCTACTGAAAATTGAATATCTCCTTGTTTGTTGAGTTTTTTTAGTTCCTCTGACGCGTATTCAACAGTATCAATTGCGAGTCTTGCAACATCATCAGGCTTTTTATTTAACACATATTCCATATGAAAAGGAGACAATGTAATAAATGTATGAATTCTTGGATATTTTGCATTTTTAACTGCAGCAAGTGCCTTATCTATATCTGATTTATTGCATCTTGCAAGAACGGAAACCCTTGTATCGCCTGCAATATCTGCCAGTTTTGAGCAGCTTTCAAAATCCATAGACGAAGATGCCGGAAAACCGATTTCAACAGCGGGGATATTTAATTCTTTTATTTTTTCAAAAATAAAGAGCTTTTCTTTTAAATCCCATGGTTTTTTAAGAGACTGGTTGCCGTCTCTAAGTGTAATATCGTAGAAAAACGGCTTATCATTTTTATTTTGGCTTCTTTGCATAATCTTAATATCCTAAATATGGTTGCTGCGCAAATTTTTTGCTATAATAAATCTTAGTCGAAAAGTTTTAAACATACAATTGAAGAAAAGCTTTTTGTAAAAAAATGTAAAAGCTACAATAAAAATAGGCAATATTTTTTATTTAGTGCCATTAAATGACTTGGGTTAGAACAAATTATATGAAAATAAATTCACTAAATTCAACAAATTCAATTAATGCGCAAGCAAAACAACCAAATTTTAACGGAAAATTAGCAAATCAAGCTGTTAATTTTATCTCCAAGCATCCTATGTTTGTAACAGGGCTTGCAGGTTCTTCGGTTATTGCGCAAAAAATTGTTATGTCCGGTTCCGAAGCCACGATTGGTCCTTTAATGGATATAGCTATCGGAAAAGGCATAACTAAAATTACAAACGAACAAGATGATAGAACCAACCAAAGTTCAAAAATTCAAGCAATAAGAACTTGCTCTCAATCAGTGGGTGGAACAATAACCGGTGTCTTGATAAGAGCTGCGTGTATTTTTGGCTCAACTGCTCTTTTAATGAAAGCAGGTCAAAAAGCAGGAGGCAAAATAGCAGAAATTATAAACCCAACTAAAATATCTAAAGCAGTAGACGAATACCATTATGTAAAAAATGCTGAAAATTGGGGCAAAACTGTAGGCGGCGCGCTTGCAATTGCTGTTATGATGTTTACCAATTTTGTTATTGATGCTCCTTTTATTAATGCAATTAATAAGAAAATGACATCTTTTATTGATGGTTTAGCTAAAGATAAATCTAAAACTATCCAAGCACCCGAAAAAGCTGAAACAAGCAAAGATACAAAACAAGAAAGTAAGGAGGGAATAAATGGCTGATTTATCAAATTCCTTCTCAAAACTTTTGAAATCTTGTAACCCTGACCCTGAAAAAGCAGGCAAAGTTCTTCTTGTTTTAAATGCTGCAGGCATGATTTTTGCAGCTTTAAGTAATACTTTTGCAACTGCAATAGATAAAAACACCTCTAAAGAAGATAAAGGCTTTTTAATCCCGGCTGGAATTGCCACAGGGGTTGCAAATATCGGTTTGTATTATGCTCTTACAATAAAAATAATAAACGGGCTTAAAGATGCTGCGGTTGCTGCAACAAATGCTTTAGAAAGAGACGATCTTGTCAAAAATTCAAAAGAATATGCTCTAAAACAAATTGATAAAGCTTCAAAAGGACTTTTCAAAAAATCTGATAATTATATTGCATCAATGAAAGAAGCTTTTATAGATAGCAAAGGGCTTCCGACTCCTGAAGCGATAACAACATATAAAGCAGACAAAGTTGCAGGTGCAGGTGTACTTGGTGCTTTTGTTGGAGCTGTTGTAAGCTGCGCTATATTAACTCCCATAATAAGAGATGTCAGCGCCTATTTTGTTCAAAAAATGATGGAAAAAAGAAATCCTGAAATGTCTCAAAAACCATACAGACCATATTTTGACCCTTCTCATATTGGAGATGGCCCCTATAGAAGACACCATGGCAATCAGCCTCTTTCTATGAGAAGTTATATGCTGTATACAAATGGCAACATGAAAATTTAATTTGTTTGGTTTTTAATTGCATCTATGTTTAATGCAAGCCATCTGTAGGCATCTTGAGATGTATTTGGTATTTCAACTATAAAAATACCTCCTGTTTTGCCTCTTTTTGAAATCAAATATCCGTTTTCAATAAGGCTTGATAGTGCCCTTCTAATTGTATTCGGGCTGACATTCAACAAAGCGGCAAGTGTTCTTATGGGAGCTATTTTATCACCTTGCTTGTAGTTTTCTATGATGTATTTTTCTAAATTTCCAAGAGTTTTTTGCCAGCTATAGCTATAATTTGGGCTTGTTATTTTCCTTCTTTCAGATGACACAAATTCTTGTTTTTGTTTAAGGCGGCCTCCTAAATATACAGTTCCGTATCTGCCTCTTCTTGATAAAATGATTTTTCTGTTATTTAAAACTTTCATTGCATCATTTATGGTTTTAATGCTTACTTCAAACATGTTTGAAAAAGCTAGATTAGGTAAAATCTTTTCTCCGGGTTTATATGTTTTTTCTATATATTTTTGAATTTTACTTACAAGCTTATTTATAAGAGTATAGTCGTTTTCATGGATATTTTCTTCAAGCTCTTCTTTTGTAAGCTCAAATTCTTTGATATAAATCCAATTATATTTATTGCCTTTTATTTTTTTTCTTTCAAGATATCCTTGTCTTTCAAAATCATCAAGCGTGAAGCGGACAGTATTTTTAGAAACATCCATTATTTTGCAGAATTCATTTATACTTAAAATCGGTGAATTTAATTTTGTATTTTGC
Organism: uncultured bacterium; assembly: GCA_947428835.1. GTDB lineage: Bacteria > Cyanobacteriota > Vampirovibrionia > Gastranaerophilales > Gastranaerophilaceae > RUG14156. The sequence continues at coordinate 65,618 of CANENE010000006.1, forward strand.
TCGATAATTATTCTTTTGATTTTTGTTTGTATAAAGCCCCCTCTTGTAATTTCATCAGGAGACTTTAAATCCGTATTATTGATATCATTAATAAATGTGCCTATAGATTGTTTTGAAACAAAATACCCAAGGTTTTTAACGGCTCTGATTGAATTTTGCATAGTGGCACAAGATACATCCAAAAATTGGGCGAACTGTTCCTTTGTTGGAATAATATCGCCAAAATCGGCTATTCCAAATTCAAGTGAATGTTTAACCCAATCAATTAACCACTGTGTAATGACTTGTCCTTTGGGTAGTTTTGAAGCGGCGAAATCGGGCTTTGGTATTTTAATATCATCCAGAGTCAAACGTTTCATAAGCCAATCTTATTTAACCATAAATTAATACTAAAAGGCAAAAAATTTACTTTATTAGTTTTAAAAAATTGAAATGCGTATTAATAATATATTTCACAATACAAATTCCATTATCCCGACATTATTAATAGAAACAGGCGTTACACTCGGGCGAACACATCAAGCAAATAAAACCAGAGGCAAAGCTGCAGCTTCAGAAAGATTCGTCGAACAAGGAGCCAGTGCTTTAGTTTGGCTTTATGGCATTCAGCTTTTAAAAAAAGCGGGCGATAGCCTTTCAAAGGCATTTGGCATAGAAAATCTTAATTTTGATATCGGAAAAGATGCCTTAAGAAACCCTGTGAAAAATAATAAAATTTCTGCTAAACAAATTGGCTTTAAAGCAGGAAACATAATTGTTTCAACCTTTATTGCAACGTATTTTATAGGTTTTATTCTTCCAAAGATAAATTATAAAATATCTTCTAAAATCAAAGAGCAAAACAAAGAAGACGACACTAAATTGAATAATTTTGTTAATTTTACCGATTTTGAAAAGAAAACAAAATCAAATAATATTTCTTTTGGTTCTTTGATAGATTTATCTTCTAATCTTGCCTACAGCCTTGAAAATGATGCAACAAAAAGACTTTTAATTACAGATATCGGTGTCGTTGGCGGAAGATATAAAAACGCAAGAAGCAAAAAAGAAAAAATAGAAAATCTCTTTAGAGACATTGCATCAATTTATTTTTATTTATTCTGCTCTAAGCATATTGTAAAAGCTATGAGCAGCATAACCAAAAACGCTGATATTCACCCAAAAGCTCTTGAAGATACTGCTAATGTATTAAAAGAAAAAGCATCAGGCTTGAATTATAAAGATTTTATCAAAAAGGCTTTAGGCAGCAAAGAAAGCAGAAATGCAGCTGAAAATTTAAGCAATAGAATGTTTAAAGATAAAGAAATAATGCCGTTGGAAGAATTTATCAACATTTATCCTTATCATCAGCACAAGGCTTTTGAAATGTCCAAGCTGCAGCCTGTTTTTGATTGCAAATTTTTCCTATCCAAAATGCAGGCATATGACGTTTTAAATGACGGTTTGACTTCAAATCCTGAATTTTTAAATAAAGTGATGTATGATGTAACAGGCGGCAAATCCAATGATAAATATAGGTTTGTCTCTAAAAAATACTTAGAAAACATCAGAAAATCTGTTGATAAATTTGTGGAACAAGTTGCAAACTATGCAAAAAAACACAATCAAACAGTCACAAAAGAATTAATCGAAAAAGTTCAAAAACAAAATACAATTAAAAACTTCGCATTTAATTCAACAGGGCTCATTATAAGCACTTTTGCACTTGGAATCTTAATTCCAAAGCTTCAATACTATATAGGTTCTAAATTAAAAACAAAAGAAGAAAATGATGAGCAAAAATAAATTATTGTTCTTTTTTGACAATTTTAAGCTCGTAGCCTAAGTAATCCAGTATTTGCTGCACTGTTTCAAATAATACTCTTTTTTGATTGAATCGATAAGATAATCCGCTTGCTTTTGGAATATCAACGCCGTTGTTTCTTAAAATCTGCGCAATTTTTCGCATCGAAAGCCCGCGTTTTAGTAAAAGTATCTGTATTTCTTCTTTGATATTAACCATAATATTTATCCTATTTATTCACCTTATTTTGTTTTTTATCAGTTGACAAATACATGAATTAATGATATTCATGTTCGTATAGTGTACGAAAATATAAGTCATATACTAAGCAATTTTTTATAAATCTAATACATAGGAAAATTAACACTAATGCAAAAAATAACAATCGCCAAACAGGCTTTTTCTTTAATTGAATTATTAATTACTTTGATTATAATTTCCCTGCTTCTTGCAGCATTCAGTCCGATTATAACGAAAAAATTGAAAGCCTCGGATGTTACAGTCGGAAGCTTTAGTGGCGGTACAAGCGAAGGCAATGCCTATGGAACAATAAAAAGAGATATTACAAAAGAAGATTGCGATAAATTTAATGCTCTTTTTATCCCTGCATCTCTAAATGGCGGAACAAAGAATGTTTGTGCCACCAAATATAATATGGGAGATAATAATCTTCCGCTTGCAAAAAATGTGAAATCAATAAGTGTTGGTCTAAACTGTACAGATAACGGAAACTGTTGTTGGAAAGGGAAAACGAGCAGCACATGCACCGCCGATGGCAATGGCAATAGTACATATAGCGGCTGCAACAGAACAGTCTGTCAATGGCAAGCAGCTGCAAATAATTGCTTAGAATATGCACCAAACGGGACAAAAAAAGGAGATTGGAGGCTTCCGACCCAGCTTGAACTTGAAGGTTGGAGCGAAAATTTATCAATTTTGACATTAAATCAAGGAAAAGAGGGTTTACAGTTATGTATTGCAGCAGCGACAGCAATAGGTTCGGTAAAGTGCGAATATTTAAATGAAGGATGCCCGCAAACACCTAATAAAAGATGTGATGCGCATCATGTGTGGGCAAGCACAATGACAGAAACGGATACATACAGCAATTATGCTTTTGACAAATACGGTTTTGTAAAGTATGAAAAATCAAAATATTTTGCAAATACTAATCGTTGCGTTTTAGACCATATAACTGAAACAACGGAACAAAAAATTGAGCTTAAAAATAACGCACCAAAATCGCAGGCAGACTGTGATAAATTTAATGCATTATTCATCCCTGCAAGCATGAATGATGGCACCAACAATATCTGTGTTACAAAATGGAACATGGGAGATAATAACTTACCTATCACCGGTGCGATTGTTTTAAGTGTCGGTCAAACATGTATGAATCCGGGCAACTGTTGCTGGAAAGGAAAAACATCCGGTACATGTACTTCCACAGGAAACGGAGATAGTGTCTACTCTGGATGCTACAGAACTGTCTGCAATTGGAATGCAGCTGATAATGCATGCAGGTTTTATGCACCAAAAGGAACAAATATTGGAAGTTGGAGACTTCCCACAAGCAATGAAATAGGCGGCTGGGTAAGTAATATTTCAATCTTAAATGACGGACAAGGTAAAAATGGTCTACAACTATGCAATTATAACAACACAGGAGGGATGCAATGCGGTCATGGCTCATCAGGCTGTCCGTATAATACTTCTGTCCAAAATCCTAACGCTCATTGTTGGGCACATGGAATATGGAGCAGTACAGAAGAAGGACAAGGACAATATGCAGTTTATGGTTATACTGACAATTTCAGAAAAGACAGCAAAGCTTACTTGTCCTATGCAGTTCCTTTTAGTACAAGATGTGTCTACGACGGCTTAAATAGTACGCAAATTGTTCAAAAACCTGCAGAAAAAGACCCCGACCCCGAACAATCCCAAAAAACCTGTAACCCTAAAACTGTTACATTGAGTGATACAAATATGAAAGTAACCCAATATAATATGGGAGATGATCCTGCTTGTCCAAGAAGTGTAATAGAGGGGATGTCAGGGGTGACTTTTGTTCCGGTTGGAACCAATTGCAGCAGTGAACTTTGTTGCTGGTATGGAGTAACTGCTGCTGGAAACACATGTACTAATGTAGGTGGCATATATTCAGGCTGCAATAGGACCGTCTGTAAGTGGCAGGCTGCAAAGAAAATTTGTGAAACAATAGGGGATGGCTGGAAACTTCCTAATACATCCAATTCAATGGCAAATTGGTATCTAAGTAATTCTACAGCATCAACAGGACTTATGCTTTGTGATCATTCACTATCGGGTGCTGATGCTTCTATGTGCTCTGATATGGCTAATTGTCCTGCCTCTTACGATGGTCGTTGTTGTCCGGCTAATGTATGGGCTCGAAGTGACAGCGGCAGCAATGCCCAAAGTACAGGCTTGGGCGGTGGTACTTGGAAAGAGAATACTTATAATAAAGCATTTGCTTTTAGTGTTCGATGTGCTAAAGAGTAAATTTTCATGTTATTTTGTGTTAGAGGAGGCATTTTAAAGCCTCCGTTTTTTTAATACTCGCCGCTGTCAGCTTGTGAAATGACCGCGGCAATCTGGTTCCGATGTGTTTGGCTGCCCGTTTAAATGCACCGGATTGCCACTGTAGGAAAATGCCCTCCTCATAATGGCTGATGGTAAAAAAAGAGGCTAAATCCTCAGAAAAAGCCTCATAATCTAACACAAAAAATAACAAACCTATACTCTAATCAAAATCCATAACTTCGTCAGTGACACATCTTACAGACATTCCAAATCTTTCGTTATGTATATTAGAAACGACGGCCTTGCCATTAACAATTGCAAGTGGATATGCTCCATTTAACCAAATATAACTGGCTAAGCAAGTATTTCCCGTGCCGCCTGTACAAGCTGCAGCATCATTGCAATAGTCATGTCCTAAATTGCTTTTTTGTCTGTCGCAAAACTGCAAACCGCCTGCGCCCATCCATTTGCTTAATTTTGGATTTTCTTTTGTTTCAGTATTTATAATCTGCGCCCATCCTGTTGCTTCTGCTACATTAGGAAGCCTCCAGCTTCCCTGTCTTGTTCCAAACGGCACCCAATAATGACATAAATTTTGAGCAGATTTATATGTGCACACCGTTCTATATCTCGGACTATAAATACTTGTCCCATATTGACTATTGGTATTATTACCAACTACATCACCAGAAACTGATGTAATGCCTCCCCAGCAACATGCATTATCAGAACAATTTGTATTGGCGGATACAACAACAGATGTTAAATTAAATAGTGCCGATTGAGTAAGCATTGGACCGTTTCTGTCCATAGCATTCCATTGTGTTACGCACAAATTTTTTCCGCCTTCGCCATTGTATTCTTTTGGTACAAACATAGCGTTAAAAGGTGCACAATCTCTATAGCTTCTCGGTTCCCTCCAGCGGATTTCGTTATCTGGCTCTTCTTTGGGAGCTTTTTTTATCATACTATCTAACACGCATCTTGCAGTAGTAGCACCTAAATCCGGAAAAGCAGTATAATTGCCATTGGCGCACATAGCGCCATAATTTATACACATAGCATAATGAGAATTAGCTGAAGTTCCGGCATTAGACGTCAAAACATAATGTGCACGGCAAACATCAGCATCGTCAGTACCATAGCAGCTATTGCCCCTTTCTCTGCATTGATCCATTCCATAAGCAGATGATTCATAATCACAAAGCTGCAGGCCGTCTTCGCCTTTATATTTATTTAATGTATCTAAATTATTCATCCAACCTAATAATTCTTCTTTTGTCGGCAGCCTCCAGGAACCAACAGTTGTCCCATCAGGTGCATAATAACGGCATGCATTATTTGCAGCTTTCCACTGACAGGAGGTTCTTGTACAGCCGCTGTATTTGCTATTTCCGTTTTTTCCTGATGTGCATTTTGAAGAGTTGGCAGTTTGCCCTTTCCAACAGCAATTGCCGCTATCTGTGCAGGTTTGTCCGACTGATAAGACCTGAACCCCGACAAGAGGGAGTCCGTTATCTCCCATATTCCATTTTGTGACACACACAGGTTTTTTGCCATCGTTCATTTCTTTTGAAACATACATTGCGTCAAATTTATCGCAGTCATCTTTTGTAACTTCTCTTTCTGTTTCAACAAGATATGAGTCACCTTCATTTTTGCCGCCAAAGCTTCCAACTGCAGTATCTGTGGCTTTGAGTTTCTTTGTTATAACCGGAGCAAAAGCCCCAATTAAAAGTGAAATTATAATCAAGCTTACTAAAAGCTCGATTAGAGAAAAAGCTTTATTATTCATGTTATTTCCTTAGATGTTTAAAATTTACTTTCTTTGACATTTTATACTTAATTTTAAAAATATGCAATACATGGGGAATATATTTTCTCATTAAATTCATAGAAATTTAAGGGTAAAAATATTATCATTATTTTACTATGTACGATATTAAAAAAATTTTTGCATCAAACATAAAACGTATCAGAAAGAGCTTTAACTATACCCAGGAACAATTCGCAGAAATTATCGGAATGCAGTGGAAATCTGTTGTAAATTTTGAATCTGCAAGAAATCTTGCAAACTCCGAAAATCTCCAAAAAATATGTAATACTTTAAAAATAGCCCCTCATGAATTTTTTTTAACTGTTAACAACAATGAAAAAAATGTTATAGAAAAAATAAACCTCATTTTAAAAGATATGAGTAAAGAAAAACTTGAAGAAACTTATAGAGTAATTGCTGTTTTAAATGATAAAAGTCATTTTTTAGAATAAAAAATTAATAAAATCAGCCTGCAATTTTGCCATCTGAAATTTTTAAAATATCAACATTGCAAAGAAAATCCTTATCAAAAGCTAAAGTGTCAACGCTTGTGATAATCATTTGGATATCATTATCTATGGCAGACAATAGATAATTTTGCCGAATATTATCAAGTTCTGCTAAAACATCATCTAAAAGAAGAAGAGGAGCTTCACCTGTTGTTTTTTTGATTATATCCAGTTCCGCAAGCTTAAGGGCTAAAACAATTGTTCTCTGCTGGCCTTGGGAGGCGAATTGTTTAGAATTAATTTCATTTATGAAAAAATCAACATCATCTCTGTGAGGCCCCACCAAACACTGCATTTTTCTGATTTCTTCTTCCTTTTTTTCTTCTAATTTATCAAGCAGAATTTGATTAAGCTCTTTTGGCTCAATCATATCTTCAACAATCGTATTGTACTTAACTTCAAGATTTTCTCCCTGTGCCATATAAAGATGTTTTTCTTTTGCAATTTTTTTAAGCTCAGTCAGGTATTTTTGCCTTAGATAAATAACGTTTGTGGCAGATGAGGCAAGCTGGGCGTTATACACATCAAGCATATTCATATTGATATTTGTACCGGATGGATTTTGAAGAAAATTTGCCTTTTGAAGGCGGATTTTATTATATTTTGAAATGTATTCACTATGCAAAGGATAAACCTGAAAAATTGCTAAATCAAGCCATTTTCTTCGATTAGCGGGCTCTCCTCTTAAAAGCAAAAGGTCGTTAACCGAGAAATTTACACAAGATAAAACCCTTAAAAAATCTTTTGATTTAGTTTTTTTAAGCCCGTTTACTTTTAAAAGCTTATTTTTAGGAGGATTTAAGATGACTTCAAGTTCTATATCAATTCCTAATTTTTCTATATTTGCTTTTATATTTGAAAAATCTTTGTTAAATGTAATTAATTCCAAATCTTTTCTGATTCTTACGCTATCAAGCGCGCAAAGATAGTAAATTGCTTCTAAAATATTGGTTTTTCCCTGTGCATTTTTTCCGATAATCAGGGTTTTATTGGATTTGAAATCGTATTCAAAACTTTCGTAATTTCTGAAATTTGTCAATTTTAAATTTTTTAATTTCATATATCTTATAGTATAATAAAAATTGATTAAGGGGGAGAAAATAAATGTATGATTTTATAACGATAGGTTCGGCAACTCAAGACGTCTTTATTCAATCCGATGTTGCAAGTATTGTTTCGGTAAGCCAGGTCGCTAAAAAAAGCGAATTTATGTCTTTTCCTTATGGAGCAAAAACAGAAATTTCCGATTTTTCTAAAAATCTTGGAGGAGGTGCAGTTAATACTGCAACAAATCTTGCAAATTTAGGCTTAAAGGTCTCTACTATAATCAAGCTTGGAAATGATGAATTAAACAGCATTATCAAACTAAAGCTTGCAAAAGCGGGAGTTGATATTAAAAATGTAATTGATTCAAACAAACATTTGACAGGGTTTTCTATTATTCTTGTAAGTTTCCAGGGAGACAGAACCGTTTTAGCGCACAGGGGCGCAAATGCCCATGTAGTTGAAAAGGAAGTCAATTTTGAAGCTATCAAAAATGCGCGCTGGGTATATGTTTCGCCGCTATCGGGGCAAAGTAATAAGATTTTAGATAAAGTTTCTAATTTTTGCAGAGAAAACAAGATTAATCTTGCAATTAATGCAGGAACCACAGCACTTAAAAAAGGTGAAAAATATTTTTCAAATATCTTAAAAACCGCACAAATTGTAGTTATGAACAAAGAAGAAGCGCAATTGGTGACCAAAATTTTGGTTCGTCCCGACACTAAAGAAACCAAATTTTCAAAAGAAAAAGTGCATCCTGATGTTGTTTTGATGCTAAAAAATCTAAAAGGCAAAAATGAAACTATTGTAGTTATAACAGATGGCAAAAATGGTGCCTATTGCTATGATGGCTCTAAAATCTATATTTGTCCGACATATCCGGCACCTGTAACTTCCACCCTTGGCGCAGGTGATGCCTTTTCTTCTACTTTTTGTGCTTCAATGGACAAATTCAATTGGGATATTGAAAAATCTCTTAAGTTTGCAAGCATAAATTCAGCCTCCGTCTGCAAGCACTTTGGTGCACAGGAAGGATTTTTAACATTTGATGAAATGCAAGAAATGCTAAAAAAAGAAACCAATAAAAACCACAACTTTAAAGTAGATGTTGTTGAGGTTTAAGAAAGGCGCAATGAACTATGAGACTTGATAAATTTTTGAAAGTTTCAAGACTGATTAAAAGAAGAACAACAGCAAATGATGTTTGTTCTTCGGCCAGGGTATTTGTGAATAATAACCCCTCCAAACCTGCTAAACAACTCAAAGTCGGAGATGTTATTTCAATTGAATACAAAAATATGATAAAAAGCTACAAGGTTTTAATAATTCCAACGGGAAACGTACCGGTCCAGGAAGCGCAGACATTATATGAAGAAATTTCAGATTGATTTAAAAACTTGATTAATATTTCTATTTCATCCTGATGTCTAATTTTTAAAAATTACGTTTCGTGTTTATAATAATCTGTAATTAAGTAAATTTAAGGAAAAGAAAATGAAAAATTGGATAATTGTTTTATTAATTTTTGTTGTTCCTCTTGCGCTATATGCGTTTTTAGATGCTAAAGCACAAAGCGATATGATGTGTAAAGTTGAAGGCAATGCGGCAGTTAAAAACCCCAAATTAAAGGTTATGAAATTCACATCTCCTATGTGCTCTGAATGTAAAGAAGCACAAAAAGAGCTTGATACTGCCTTAAAAAATGTTCAAAATCCTGTTGTTGTAGAAGAAATTAATGTTGTAGAAAACGTTGGAAAAGGTGTAGAATACAACAAAGCTGCAATTAAAAAATTCAAAGTTTCAGTGGTTCCGACTTTTGTTTTTGTAAATAAAGAAGGCACAGTCGTTAAAAAACGCGAAGGATTAATGAAATCTGAAGAAATTATAGAAGTTATAGATGGAGTAAAATAGTTAAACTATGTTAGAGACAATCAGTACAAATCTTGCACAATATATGCAAAACGGACAATTCCCGATATTGCTTTTGGTAATCTCTTTTTTGGGAGGGATTTTAGCATCGGTTTCGCCTTGTTCAATCGGTATGGTGCCTTTGATTGTGGGCTATGTCGGCGGATTTGGAGAAAATGGCGAAAATGCCAAGAAAAAAACATTTATACAATTGTGCTCTTTTGTACTGGGGTTGTCTTTGGTTTTAACTGCAATAGGCATATTTTGCGCCGTTACAGGAAATGTATTCACATCAATTGCAGGAGCGTATTGGATACTATTTCTTGCCTCATTAATATTGATTATGGGATTAAATTTAATCGGAGTTATTGATATCAATTTCTCCCCGCTTGTTAAAAGAATGCCAAAAGGCAATTCTACAAGCTTGTTTTTATATCCTATGTTGATTGGTGTATTATTTGCCTTTGCAGCAAGCCCCTGCTCTACTCCGATACTTGCTGCCATTATGGGATTTGCAACTTTAAGCAAAAATATTGTTCTTGCATCTTTGATGCTTCTTTGCTTTTCTTTGGGGCAAGGGGTGATTATAGTTTTAGCAGGGCTATTTACATCCTTTTTAAAGGGTTTAAAGAATATATCAGGTGTTTCTGAAATTTTGATGAAAGTATCAGGAATTATCCTTATAATCGGTGCTATTTTGATTTATATCAAAGTATTTTCAAGATTTTTTTAAAATTGAATAAAAATTTTTTGGCAAACACTTGACACAATTATATTTACATGGTAATATAGAAAAAATTTATGAATTCGGTTAGGTGAATTCCACAAATTTTTTTTTAACCAAAAGAGGTTTAGTAAGAAAGAGACAATAATTTTTTTTTGACTAAATCAAAAATTACAAAGAATGTTTTGAGCTGTAAAATTATAGCAATAAAAACATGATTATCTAAAGAAGGTACACAAGAGATTATGACAGTAAAAGCAGTAAACATCACAGAAACACCAAAAAGAAATAATGCTCATACAATGCTTTTAGGTACAACCGGAGCTGTCGTTGGGGGATTATCAAGATATGTTGTCCCAAAAAAAGGTGAACTTTCTTCTTTTGGCGATATTTTAAAAGCTGATACTTTTACAAATTCCAAAATGGCTGCTCGCGCTAAAGACCGTTCTATTTTGAAATATGCAGGAATCGGTGCTGTTGTTATGGCAGGAGCTGGCTTAGTTGCAAAATTAATCAAAAATTCAAAAATTGAAAAAAATAACCCTGAACAAGTTGAATACACAAAGCTTGGAATGCTTATAGATTCTTCTGATTATGCTTGTGAAATCGTTTGGTGGGGTGACGCTGACAGCGAAATTAAATAGCTTTGAATTATTTTATGTGATTATTTAAGCTTTTATGTTCGTCTGTTCCTCCTGTTTCAAGAAGGTTCAGTTTTTGCGCGATTTCAAAGGGTTTTTTTGCCGAATGAAATTTTAAAATTCCTCTAAATCTGTCATAAGGATAATATACTTCAATTCCATCGAGTCCGAGGTTTTTTAAAGATTTTACATAATTATAAAGAGAAAAAGCTGTTATACAGCAAGGATGCGCTAGAACTGCGATACCTCCTGCATTATGTATTGCTTTTATGATATCTTTAGGGTGTCTTGATTTAAAAAGCCTTATAATATCATTTTTGGTGTCTTTTTCATTTTTTGCAAGATATTTTTTCAAAGACTCTTCGTCTTTGATACCATAGCCTAATATATGAAGTAAAGACATTTTATAAAAACAATCGAATTCAACGCCTTTGATTAAAATAGGGTCATTAGAATATTTTGAATTTTTATAGCCGTTTAATGTATTATGATCTGTGATTGAAATATATTTCATATTGAGTTTTTTGGCTTCTTCAATCAAATCATCAAAATCGCAAATCCCGTCTGAATAATTAGAATGTATATGCAAATTGACCTTTGAACAAAAATCATCTTTTTTAAAGTTTTTAAGCAGCTCATATACATTCATTTTATATAACATCCACATTTGATATAATGCCATCAATCAATTGGCGTGCTACTCTTGGAGCATAAGAACCTTTTTGTATAGCAAATTTTCTTGCCATATCAATTAAATTGTTATCATCGATATTATGGTCTTTTGCAAGTTCTATAACAATTCTTTTAAATTCATCAAACCCGGGTTTTTCAAAGAAGAGATTGATACCGAATCTGTCTGAAAGCGAATTTATTTCATTTATTGTGTCGTTAAGGTGGATTTCATCTCCTTGGCGGGATTTGAAGCTTTCTTTTACAAGGTGGCGGCGATTTGATGTAGCATAAATTATTGCGTTATCGGGGCGTGCTATCAAAGAGCCTTCTAAAATTGCTTTCATGGTTGATAAGGTATTGTCGTTTTCATCAAAGGAGATATCGTCTGCAAATATTACAAATTTATAAGGCAGATTTTGAAGCTTTAAATATAATTTATCAAGATTAACCAGATTGTCTTTAAAAATCTGCACCATACGAAGCTCTTTAAATTCTTCTAAAAGCGCTCTAACGCTGGATGATTTGCCGCATCCTGCATCTCCATATAATAAAATATTATTTCCTTTTTTACTTTCCATGAGAGCTAAAGTATTATCATATAGTATTTTCTTTTGATATTCATAGCCTTTGAGATTATAAAATGAGATTTTTTCAGTTGTTTCAACAGGCACCATTTCTAAATCATTGTTAAATATATATGTTCTTGTGGATGTTATTTGTTTATTTAAGTCATTTTGGCTAAATTCTATAGGCGAAACTTCAATTTTTTTCATTTTTTGGATGATATCTGAATATTGCTGAAATTTTTCTGTTAAAGAATTTTTATAAGCCCTAAAATCAAAGGCTAAAATCTCATTTAAAATATCAATTTCATCTTGAATTTGGTCAAAAATCGGGTTTCTTTTTAGAATTTCTTTTTTAATAATTGAAGACAAATTATTATCTTTTAAGGCTTTTAAAAAAGCGCTGTATTTTTCTAAAATTTGTTCTAAATCGCTATTATCAGCTTCTTTTAAAAATTCGATATAAGATTTAAAACATTCAATTTCATTTAAAAAAGAAAGCTTAATTAAAAGAAATGATTTTAAATAACTGTTTTTCATACAATTTCCTTAATTTCCTTCGACAAAAATGGCTGCAGAATTTGGTTCTAGGCTGTAATTTGAATTTATCTGCTCTTTTTCTTTAAAATCCAAACAATCTAAATTAGAAGTGTCCATTATAATTTTCCAGTTTTTATCTGTTTTTGGAAGTGTCATATTAATATTAGCACCTCCTTTGTTTGAAGCAATGTATATTTTTTTATCAGTATTTACCAAGGCGCCAAAGAATATATCATCGTGGTTTGTCCAGTATCCCATATTTTTATCGTCTGCGATATCAGCATTATCATAATGATAGGTAACTTTGCTTAAGAAATATTTTGATTTAAATATAGGGTTGTCTTTCAAAAACCGGATAAGATTTGTTGTATAAGTCAACATCCTTTTTTCGATACCATCTTTATGAACAGCTTTTTGCCAATTGATATAATTTGTCGCATCATCTTTGTTATAGCTATTGTTATTGCCGTTTTTAGTGTGCATTATTATATCTGCAATTTGTATCATAGGTGTTCCAAAAGATAAAAACAAAAAGATAAGCTGTTTTCTTATTGCTTTTTCTCTTAAAACATTATCGCCGCTGTAGTCTCCCGATATTTCCCAGTCGGAGCCTCCTGAAGTTGAAGATGATTTTCTTGTAAAATTATTCAAGTCAAAAAGAGTAAAGCCATCGTGGCTTGCTATATAGTTAATTGATTTTTCATTTCCTTTAAAAACAGAAGGAGTCCCTTCAAAAACGTTTCTTATTTGGTTTGGGGTGATTTCATCGGGGCGAAGAGTTAGTTTTCTTATTGTATCTCTTGAAATATCGTTCCATTCTGCCCAAAAAGAAGGAAAATTTCCAAGCTGATAGCAGCATTTACCGCCGCAGGTCCAGGGTTCTGCAATTAGAATAATACCATCGTCTGCTTTTGTGAAATCTTCAACGACATTAACCCCTCTTTCTTTTAATTTATCTTTCAAGCGGGCGGCAGCGGAATCCATAGAATTATAAATTTCTTCGCAGCTTTCAGAGCATTCTAAAAGTGCTGCAGCAAGGTCAAATCGAAAAGCATCCACTCCTTGATTAACCCAAAAAACAAGAGAATCGACAATTAAATCCAAAACTTCTTTATTAGATGGGTTAAAATCATTGCCACAGCCGCTATTTGACCTATAATAGCCATTTTCAAAGTTTTTGTAATAAGATGCATTATCAATCAGCGCATAAGATAATAATGTTGCATCATTTGGATCGTGGTTGATAAGTCCTGCTTCTCCTGTGTGGTTATAGACCATATCAAGGCAGACTTTTATATCGTTTTTATGGAATTCGGCGGTCATTTGCCTGAATTCATTTAATAAATTGCCATAGCTTTTATCATATGCATAGCTTCTTTTTAAACTAAAATACCCCAAAGGCATATAGCCCCAGTAGTTGCCCCCTGCTTGTTTTGAATCAAATTCATTTAAAGGCAGAAATTCAACCATTGTTATACCGAGTTCTTTTAAATTGCTTGCAAAATTTTTTGCTCCCAAAAATGTTCCTTTTTCTTTCATAGGAAGATTTTGAGTCAAATCTTTAATATGAACTTCCCCTATAATTTCACTCAAAAAAGGACGGGGTGCGACTTTTGGAATTTCAAAGTCTTTATTTTTAAAATAGACTGATTTTGGTGCAAGTTTGGCGCTATCTGTCAAATGAAACTTTGCGCCTGAGCGAAACATGGTGCCTCCGGGGTTAACGTCAGTCGGAAGATGGCTTAATTCCTTTGTATAAGGGTCATAGGCAAGCTTATTCGGGTTAAAGCGGTTACCGTTTTTATCAAATTTGGAAATAAAACCAATTTCGCCTCCGGGGACAAATTTTTCATTATATACCCAGTTATCTCCAAAAACCCTAAAACCATAATATACAGGCTTTTCTTTGCAATTTAGGATGTAGTCTTTGATGGAAGTTGAAAAGATATCTCCTTCCTTTTTCATATTCAAAATCATAACAGCATCAGCGTTTTGAGGCTCATCAAAAATAAGAAGCTTAACAACATCTGCGTTTTTGGAAAATAATTTGAAATCAACGCATTGTGTGGCTTCATTATAATTTGCGCCAAGGGGCGTATTATCTTTTGCTATTATGTTTTGCATTTTTTAATCCAAAGGGTTTATAACAAGTCCTGATAATAGTTTTGGATAGAAATATGTTGATTTTTGGGGCATTCTGCCGCCTTCGGCTGAAACATCCAAAATATCCTGCATCTTAGGGTATGCCATAATGAAAGCAGCGCTTGCGCCATTTTTGATGCTGTCAAATGCAACATTTTCTTGTTTAATATATTTTATCCCATTTTGTGACATAAGTTCTTCGTCTTTGAAACCTAATTCTTTCTTTAAAAGAATTTCGTGAAGGACTGTTAAATCAAGATTTCTAAGAGGCTCAATTGCATCTATAGAGGCATTTTGACCTGCTTTTAGTTTTAGGATGTAGAAATTATCATCATCTTTTAAAATAAGCCCTGTTGTGATTTGTTTTTTGTTTTCTTCTTCAATTTTTTCAAGGAAAGTTTCTTTGTCTTTTTCAATTTCTATATCATAGTGTTTTTGAGCTTTTTCAAGAATTTCTTTTGGGTTAAGGCTTTTTTCAATAACTCTGTGGGTCGGATAAATAATCAAATTTTCATCAGAAGCGTTTGTAAAATAGCTCATAACGTATTTTGCGCTTTCATTTTCAATATGCTCCTTAGAATATCTCATAGAGGTTTCATATCTGTGGTGGCCGTCTGCAATTAAGAAAGTCTTATCTTCAAGAGTATCCCGGATTAATTTGATATCAGCTTCATCATCAATCAAATATACAAGATTTTGAACACCCAAATCATCCGTTACATCAAAGTAAGGAGGATTTTTCAGGTATTTTTCAACCATTTTTTCGATTTTGAATTGTTCATCATTATAAACAAGAAAAATCTGCGAAAAGAACGCCTTACAAGCGCTTACAAGCTTAAATCTGTCTTCTTTGGGGCCTGACATTGTATATTCGTGAGGTAAAATCTTTTTATCATCAAAGCTGTGGATTTTGTTTCTTGCAATAAAACCTTTTCTTTCAATAAGCTTGCCTTTTTCATTTGTATATTTTTGAATTATATAGAAAATCGCAGGCTTTTTGGTTTTTATTAAAACTTCTTTTGCTTTCCAATCTTCAAAGTTATTTTTAGCATCGGTATAGGGATCATTTTCTTTGGATAAAATTAATTTTACAATATTGTAATCGCTTTTTTCATATAGTTTATTTCTGTATTCATCGTCTATAACGTCATAAGGAGGAGCTATAACATCATTTATATCAATTTTTTCTTTATTGTAGATGACGGCTTCAATTGGTTTAATTTCCATATTTTTTCTTTCTTTTGTAATACTAAATTCCTTATTTTATTGTACAAAATCTTAATTAAAACACAAAATTTAAAACAGTTTTTAACATTTGTTACATTTAATTAAAAACAGGCAATTTTTGAAGACAAAAATACTTTATTATCATGTGTAAGGTTATTTAGTAAGGTTAGTAATTAGTATGCAGGAAGTTAATATGCAATCTGTCGATATGACACGTGTGAAAAACAAATCTCAATATCTTGAAAATAAGCTTAGCGAGGTTGAAGCCAAACAAGGTATTATAGGTAATGTTTTTAATGAAATTAAAGAAATAACAGGTCTTGGTTTGTCTAAGTCTGATTGTCAAAGTGCACTTGAGGCGTTTAATAATAATGAAATTTCTTTTGAAGAGGCTGTTAAATATATAGATGATTTTGAAAGAAAGCAAAACACAACAACAGACCTTGTAACAAATATAGCAACAGGAGTTGGTGCAATTGCAGTTGCAACAACGGCAGTAGCTTCGGGTCCTATTGGCTGGGGCTTGGCTCTTACTTATGGCGCACCAATTGGCGCTGCTTTAAAAACAGGAATTAAAATAGCAGATAGAGCAACAAATGATGTTGAAGGCGATGCTCTTGATATGAAACAAATTGCAAAAGATGCTGTATCAGGTGCTGCGACAGGAGCAACAAGCGCTGTAACATCAGGTGTAGGAGCCGGAATTAAAGCAGCTCAAATCGGTTTATCTGTTAAAAACGGTGCAAAGTGTGGCGCTATCTGCGGAGCTGCTTCAAATGCAGTTACATATATGACAGATGTCGCTCTCGACGATAAAGAATTTAATTTAAAAGAACTTGCCTTGTCAAGCGCATTTTCAAGCTTTGTATCAGGAACGGTCGGTTTGGGTGTGGGAGCCGGCATGTATGGAATGGCATCTGCTGCAGGAAATGTCGGAAAAGAAGCCATAAAATATTCGACAAATCAAACAATTGTAAGAGATTCTGTAGCAAGCTCATTAAGAAAAGCTCTGGGACAGGGCGAAAGGAATGTTCTACAGTCATAATTTTGATTTTACACTACTTTGTTTATAATAATACCTGTTTTATTTTTACATAAAACAGGTATTAAATTAAAACATTTAAAATATAAAAGCAGATGACTTTTAAATTTTAGAATTCGATTTCTTCGTAGTCACCCATATCTTCAAGTTGTTTTTGTTTGATTTTGTGAACAGTTGCTTCAACTAAAAGATCAAAACTTTTCATATCTTTAATTTTTGGTGAAAATTCTTTGATTAAAGTGTCTCTAACCATTTTTTGAAGGTTTATATTATCCTGGTCAATATCTTTGTTTTCTTCAGGTATAAGATAGTCTATATAGCGAGAAGCTATCTTGTAATCTTTGAAAGAAGAAAACATAGTCCATTTAAGTTTTGGAGATATGTCTTTTAATTTTTGAACAAGTTTGAAATTTTTAAAATTCATTAGTTGACCTCTGATTTTGTCATGCATATTTGCTTATTTAAAGTAAGCTCAAAAAATAAAGTGATAAACTTTAGCTAAATTGTTTACAAAAGTTTACTTTATTAAATTATATAGTATTTTTTGTGTTTTGAAAAGAATTAGTTAATAAATCATACAAATAAAATTTGAATTTATGTTAAATTTAGAGCATACTTATATTATAAATTCTTTACATATAACTATTTTTAAAATATAGTTATAGTAAATAAAAGTAAAAAAATTAAGAGGGCTGATACGTGGACAAGTTCAAAATAGACAATTACGACAGACAACCTAGCGAATACCCAAAGTATTCTTCAAATGCTAACATTAAAGTAGTTGGTGTTGGCGGCGGCGGCGGAAATGCTGTAAATCGAATGATAGCTTCAGGTTTATCGGGTGTTGAATTTTGGGCTATGAACACAGACGCACAAGTTCTTGAAATGTCAAGTGCACCAAGAAAAGTCCAACTTGGAACAAAACTTACAAACGGGCTTGGTGCAGGCGGTAATCCTTCAGTTGGTGAAAAAGCCGCAGAAGAATCAAGAGAAGATATCACAGTAGCCCTTGATAGTGCCGATATGGTATTTGTTACCGCAGGTATGGGCGGAGGAACAGGTACGGGTGCCGCTCCTGTTGTTGCAAAAATTGCAAAAGAAATGGGCGCTTTGACTATCGGTGTTGTTACAAAACCTTTCAAATTTGAAGGCAAAAAAAGATTAGCTCAAGCTTTACAAGGCTTAGAAAAATTAAAAGAAAATGTTGACGCTCTAATTGTTATCCCTAACGATAAATTAATGGAAGTAGTTGAAAGAAGAACAACGTTCAAAGATGCTTTCTCTGTTGTAGATGAAGTACTTCTTTGCGGTGTTCAGGGTATTTCAGATATTATCCTTGTTGGCGGCTTAATCAATGTCGATTTTGCTGACGTTAAGACAATCATGCAGTCATCAGGTTCTGCTTTAATGGGTATTGGTAAATCTTCAGGCGAAGGAAGAGCCATGGAAGCAGCTAAATTGGCTATTGATTCTAAGCTTCTTGAAACTTCAATCAATGGTGCTACAGGCATCATTATGAATGTTACCGGCGGCCCTGATATGACGTTATTTGAAGTAAATGAAGCAGCAAATGTTATCCATGATGCTGTGGCTGATGATGCTGATGTTATCTTTGGTGCTGTTGTGGATGATAGAATTCAAGGCGAAATCCAAATTACAATTATTGCTACAGGTTTTGAATTGAAAAATGGCGAAGTTTCTGCGGTAAATTCTCATGAAAGACTTTCTGCAGCAGGCTTATTTGGCGGATTTAATTCAAGCACATTGTCTAATTCTTCCCAATTCCCATTTGGAATGGGCACAGGTTCTGAAGAAAGACCCCGCGAACAGGCTCCAAGTCCTTCAAGCAGTTCTTCATTAGATATTCCTGAATTTTTAAATCCTAAAAATAGATTATAATTATAATTTGTTATTTTAGACGCTGATGTGTATAACTGTCATTGCGAGCGCCTTTGGATGCGTGGCAATCCGTTGCAATAATGCAGATATGCATACATCTTGGAACTGGATTGCTTCGTTCCTCATAGTGATGCATGTAAGAATTCATGTTTGTATACGTCATGCTGAACTCGTTTCAGCATCTGAGGTGTTAGGGTGAAATAATAAATTTTTATTTACTATACCCGGTCAGACCCTGAAACAAGTTCAGGGTGACGGGTTGTGTAAATTATTGCGAAGTATCGTCATTGCAAGGACGAACGAAGTGAGGATACGGCAATCCATAAAAAAGAATCAATTTGTAAATATATAGTTTATATAATAAATTAAATATTGACAAAATAATATAAGGTGTTATAATAAATATTATTTAACTTGTTTCTGTTACTGTTTCTGTTACTTTATTTACCACCACCATTTTATTTTTTTATTTATTTAATTTTTATTTATTAAATTTCCAAATCTATTACTTTAAACTTGAGCAGAAAAATAGTTTATGCATGATGAAAATATTTTTACACGTGCTGCAAAAATATTATATGGCAGCAAAACAAAAGAAGAAAAAGAGAAAAAGAATTTAAGAAATTCTTTAATTAGTGAACTTGGAGACTCCATTGAAACTAAACATGTTCTATATTCACCAACAACTGAACTAAAGAAAATGAGAGATGAAAAGAAAAGTCAATTTGTTTCGTTGGATGACATTAAAGAATTTGAAAATAATTCAAACCGCAAAGCAAAGCTGCTTGATAAAATTCCTGTTAAAAAAGAAAATGAGGTTAATTTAAATTCGAAATCTGATGAAGACTATGAAGCAACACCACTTAAGGCTTATCTTAGCTATGAGGAAGATAATCCACAACCATCAGAAATTCAAGATAAGCGTTTTAATTCTATAATGAAACACATTTATAATACAGAAGGTGGTTTTGTAGATGACCCTGATGATGCGGGTGGAAGAACAAACAAAGGTGTAACTCAAAGAACTTTTAATGACTACAACAAAAAACACAGACTGCCCTTAAAAGATGTTAAAGATATCACATAAGCTGAAGCAAACAGAATTTATCGGGAAATTTACTGGGTTGGTTCAGGTGCAGACAAAATTGAGGACAAAAATTTGGCATACATGCACTATGATGCTGCAATCAATCATGGGGTAATAACCGCTAAAAGACTTTTGGAACTATCCGGAGGTGATTTTGATAAATATTATCAAGGAAGAAAAAATATTTATGAAAATCTTTCAAAAAAACCTAACCAACAAAAATTTTATAAGGGATGGATAAATAGAATTAACGATATCGATAAAATCAGGAAAGAAAACAGTTTAGATGATTAACAATTAAGAAAATAAGTTGTTTAGGGCTTCATAGAAAGAAGCCCTTCTATAAATTTATTTAAATATACGGCTCTATCTTTGGTAATTTCATATATATCGTTTGCAGCAAGTAAATAAGGCTGATATGGCGGATAATTTATTTTATGAATTTTATTGTGTTTTTTTGCAAAATCTTCCCATTTGCTTTGATTTTTTAATAGTTGCTCATATTGTGATTTTGAAAGAATATTTTTTGCAGCTTTAATTGTTCTTTCAATTTCAATATTGTATTTCTTTGTTCGTTCGATGGTGCATTGTGCCATTGTATAGTCTGAAATATAATTTTCATCTATGCATTTTTGAGTTTCATTTTCAATTTCTTTAAGTTCTTTTTGAGTTGTATAGTCTACAGCCATAGAAGGCAGTATAAAAAATTGAAACAGTAAGATTGAAAAGATGATTTTTCTCATAGTTTAAATTATATACAATGGCATATTTTGGTGCAAGTTAACTGTTTTTAGATTTGTATTGTTGAAAAATTTTGAAATACCAACCCATAGGGTATGGATTGCTGCAGTCTATTTTCTCCCTCATAGTGACGGTTGTTTGCATTAAAGTATATTATCGTCATTGCGAGCATAAAGCCCGTGGCAATCCAAAAAATAAATCTTCTATTTCTTTTCAATAGTAATTTTGTAGTTCAATAAATCACACATCGCAACAATTTCATCATAACGGAAAGAACTCAAAAAAACCTTATGCAATATACTTTGCTGGGTATATTTTTTATTTGTACTTTCACTTAACATCTGTGCGAGTTTTTTAGACGTTAAGTTTTCTTTAACCATTAATATTTTTACTTGTTCTTTGGAATTTATGTTCATATATAGGAATAATTATATAAATTTTTAAATAATGTTGACAAATATAAAATAAAGTGTTAATTTATATTCTATATTTAGAATAATTATTCTAAATTAAAAATAAAATATTAAGGACACTATGAAAAAACAACAACTTTGCCTTTTGTTGAAAGAGCATGAAGATGCTTTTTATAAAGAATACTTCAAAAGCGGAAAAAATCTTTGTGGATCTATATATGAAATCATAAGGATAGCATTTGCCGAATTGTCATTTTCTTTTGTTAAATTTAAATTTCTTCTTTCAGCTTTAAAGAAAACTAAGATAGAAATAAAAAGAGCAGATGATTTTAATATAGATTTCTATATTAAAAAAACAGATAATATTTGTAAATATATGGATTTGATTTTATCCGAAATACAAGAAATTATACAAAAACTGCCTGATATTGGCTAATAAACTCACAGGAATGCAGACTGCTGCGGTCACTAAGTTCCCTCACAATGACGTATGTATAAATTGATGCCTACATACGCCAAAGTGAACTTGTTTCGGCATATGATATGTTTACATGAAATCAATAGACTTATAATAAGCTTTATACAGTATCACAAGCCTGGTCAGACCCTGAAACAAGTTCAGGGTGACAAGTGTTTAGTTCACAGTGACGCATGTAATAAACAGATGCAATTTTAGTGCCTTGATTCCAAATTTATAGTAGAATATTGATATGGAAGATAAAAAGACTTTGATTTTAATAGATGGGCACGCTCTTGCCTTTCGCATGTTTTTCGCCCTTGAAAGAACAAATATGCAAACAACGGACCACGAGCCGACCTGGGCAGTATTTGGCTTTTTTAAGGCGATTTTTGATCTTCTTGCAGATAAAAAATTAAATATCCATCCAAACGCTATTGCAGTAGCCTTTGATGTATCGAAAGCAACTTTCAGACTGGAAAAATTTGAAGACTACAAAGCAAACAGACTCACTATGCCGGATACCTTAAGAAGCCAGCTTGAATTAATCCAGGAAGGCTTAAGGGCTCTTGATATTCCAATTTATACCAAAATGGGATATGAAGGAGATGACGTCATAGGTACAATTGCAGCTAAAGCAAAGGCATTAGGGCACACAACATATATTCTTACAGGCGACAAAGACAGCTTCCAGCTTGTAGATGATGATGGATTTATTAATGTTTTAATCCCTTCTAAAGGCGAAATTGTCCTTTATAACAAACAAAAAGTCTATGAAAAAATGGAAGTGTATCCAAATCAAATTATAGACTATAAGGCTCTTTGCGGAGATACTTCTGATAATATACCGGGTATCCGCGGTATCGGCCCAAAAACGGCAAGTTCTCTTTTAAAAGAATACGATAACCTTGATAATATCTATCAAAATCTTGATAAAATCACAAAAAAAGCCTTAAATGAAAAACTTACAACAGGAAAAGAAAGCGCATATCTTTCTAAATTTCTTGCAACAATTGTTCAAAACCTTGAAATAGACTATGATTTCAATGAATGTTGCCTTACAATTCCAAACAAAGATAGTGTAAAAGAGTTTTTTACAAAAGTTCAGATATATTCATTTGTAAAAAATATTGATAAATTGCTTTTGCCTTTTACTATGTCTGATAATGCCTGCAGGGATGAAATTGTTAAATTTGAACCAATTGAAGAAAGTGAAAAATCTAATTCAATGAGCCAGATGAATTTATTTGAAAGCTTAAGTCAAACAAATTCATCAAAAATCCTTGAAATAACTAAATTAGCAGGTGAAGATGCTTGCGCTTTTGTAAAAGAAAATATCAAAAAAGGAACAACAATTTCATTTTTAAAAGATTTTTCAGATGTTTCTTATTGTTATCTTGGGCTAAATTCGACTGTTTCAAAAGTTGAAACAAATAAAATCCAAGATATTTTAAAAGATTTTGAAATCAAAAAAATTACCTATGATATAAAAAATATTCTTGAAGATATAGAAATAGATGGCGTTATAGCTGATGTTGAACTTTCAAGCTACATTAAAGATTCTTCAAGAAAACACGACCTTATAACCCAAATCAACGAAAATCTTCAAATTATACCTGATGAAAACGATTATTTTGAGCTTTGTTATTATCTTTTTGAATTGAATGATTTTTACAATAAAAATTTAACAAACAAAGAAAAAGAGCTTTTAGATAACATTGAGCTTCCTTTGAGCTTTGTTTTAAAGGAAATGGAAGATAGAGGAATCACTTTAAATATTGAATATCTAAAAGAACTTGGAAAAGAAATCGATTCTAAGGTTTTAGACTACGAAAAGAAAATTTATGATGCTGCAGGTACAACATTCAACATAAATTCTCCAAAGCAGGTTGCCGAAATTTTATTTGAAAAACTTCAAATTAAACCGAAGAAAAAAGGAAAATCAGGAACATATTCAACAAACGCTGAAATTCTTGAAAATCTTGCAGGCGAATATAAAATAGCCTCTGATATTTTAGAGCACAGGCAATTAATGAAATTAAAGACAACTTATATTGATACACTGCCTAAGCTTGTAAAAAGAGATGGCAAAATCCACACCCACTTTAATCAAATTGTAACAACAACAGGAAGACTATCATCATCCGACCCTAATTTACAAAATATTCCGATTAGAACAGAATTTTCAAACAGAATAAGAGCCGCTTTTATTCCAAAAGATGAAAACTATCTTATTATGAGTGCCGATTATTCGCAGGTGGAACTTCGTTTGCTTGCGCATTTTTCAGAAGATGAAATTTTACTTAATGCTTTTAAAAACGATATTGATGTTCATAAAATCACGGCTTCAAAGATATTTAATGTGTCTTTAGATGACGTTACAAAAGATATGCGAAGAAAAGCAAAGACCGTTAATTTTGGAATAATCTACGGTCAAACAAGATACGGCCTTGCAAAGACTTTAGCAATTGATCCTTATGAAGCGCAAGGGCTTATTGATAAATACTTTATGACTTATCCAAAGATTTCAAATTATATCAATTCTACTCTTCAATTCGTGCAGGAAAATGGCTTTGTTGAGACTCTTTTTGCAAGAAGAAGATATTTAGGGGCGCAATTAGCTTCAAGAAACGCAAATATTAGAGATTTTGCCCTAAGGGCTGCAATTAATGCGCCTTTGCAGGGGACAAGCGCCGATATAATTAAAATTGCAATGGTTGATTTAAACAAAAAATTAAAGGATTTTAAATCAAAAATTCTTCTTCAAATCCACGATGAACTTGTACTTGAAGTTCATAAAGACGAGATGGATGAAATTAAAAAAATAACTCTTGAAACAATGGAAAAAAATGAGGCATTTTGTGATAAATTAAAGGTACCATTGAAAGTTGAAGTTGGTTTTGGAAAAACCTGGATGGAAAAATAGCAGAGAAATTCAATTAAAATAGGCTGTATGGGAAAAAGAATAAAAAATTTAATAGCGTTGGTTTTATTTATGAGTATGTTTATAAGTGCCTCTTTTGCATATTCAACAGTTGATTGTATCAAACTTTTTTCAAAAGACGCAGATAGTGTTTTTCTTGCTTCTCTTGCTGCAATAAATGCTCATCCAAAGTTTGAAATATCAGAAATACAAAGCAAAAACGGCTATATTTTATTTTCCTTGGGATCGAAATATTATCTTTTAACAGTCACAAAAAGATACCAAAACCAAACGGAAGTCAAGATTTTGCCTCAAAATAGCGAATTTGATAATGTAAATATTGCACCTGAATTGTTTACTCTAATTCAAAATAATTTGCTATGGGAGTAGATTCCGTGAAAAAAGCCACACCAAAATACGCTTCAGTTCTTGTTGATATAAATAAAATCGGAACAAAGACTTTTACATATTTAATCCCCGATAATTTGAAAGATGAAATCAAACTGGGGCAAGCGGTTTTAGTCCCTTTCGGAAGAAGAAAGCAGGGTTTAAAAGCCTATGTAGCAGGTTTTAGCGATTATATAGAAGAAGGCATCAAAGCTAAAGAAATATCAGAAATTTTAGAATATGAACCTTTGTTTTCGCTTGAATACCTAAAACTTCTTGATTGGGTTGCAACATACTACTATTGCGATTTGCAGACTGTTTTAAATACAGCATTGCCTCAAAAATTCTTTGAAAAAAATGTAAAAAAATACAGAAAACCAAAAAAAGAAGATATGATTTTCTCTTTTAAAGAAAAAGAGCAAAAAAACACTCTTACCCCCCTGCAGCAAAAAGTATATGATGAAATGGTCAAAGTCAACGCCAAAACCTCCTTGTTATATGGAATAACAGGTTCAGGCAAGACAGAAATTTATTTCAAATTAATTGAAGATTGTATTGAAAAAGGCAAAAACGTTATATTTTTGGCTCCTGAAATCGCGCTTGTTTCGGCTTTAACCATCAGAACGATAGAAAGGTTTTCTTCTGATTCCGTTGCAATTTGGCATAGCTCCATAACAGAAGCACAAAAATATGAAACCTGGAAAAAACTTAAAAACAATGAAATAAAAATCCTATTTGGCGCAAGAAGCGCAATTTTTGCTCCGATGAAAGATATAGGGCTGATTATTATAGATGAAGAGCACGATTCCAGCTACAAACAATCTATGCCAAGCCCAAGGTACCATGCAAAAGATGTTGCAAAAAAGCTCTGCGAAATTTATGATGCCAAGCTCGTCTTGGGTTCGGCTACTCCAAGCATTGAAAGCTATTATGAAGCAATAAATACAAATTCGCTTTTTAAATTAACCTCAAGATACAATGATGCAAGTCTTCCTAAAGTTGTAATAATTGATATGAAGCAAGAAAGAAATGAAAAAAACTTTTCTCTTTTTTCTAGAACGCTCATAAATAATGTTAAAGAAACAGTAAATAGGAGCGAACAGGTAATTTTTCTTATAAATAGAAGAGGATACGCAAGTTTTTCTAAATGTATGGAATGCGGCGAGACTCTATCTTGCAAAAAATGCGCAATTCCTTTGATATACCACAATAGAACAAATAGCTACAAATGCCACTATTGTGGCTATGAAATAAAAGAAAGCGATGCCAAATGCGACAATTGTTCTTCAACATTACTGGAGCATTTTGGAATGGGAAGCGAAAAGGTTGAAGATAGCGCACGCCTGACTTTCCCTGATTTTAGAATAGAGAGATTGGATTCCGATAGTTTATCTAAAAAAAATGAACACATTGAAATTTTAAAAAGGTTTAATGAAGGCGAAATCGATATTTTAATCGGAACGCAGATGATAGCAAAAGGGCTTGATAATTCAAACGTTACACTTGTCGGGGTAATTAATGCGGATTTAAGCTTTAATTTGCCTGATTTTAAAAGCTCTGAGCGCGGTTTTTCAATTTTAACGCAGGTTGCAGGCCGCTCAGGAAGAGGCGAAAAACAGGGAAAAGTAATTTTTCAAACATATAATGCGGATAATATTTTCTTAGATAGTGCCAAAAATCAAGACTATGAAAGCTTCTATGAAGGTGAAATCGAATTAAGGGAATTACTCGACTATCCTCCGTTTTCAAAAATGATTAGGATTTTAATTTCATCAAAAAGCGAATTTCGCGCTCAAAAGGCAGTTTCTGAAATCGAGCTTCACTTATCAGACTATATCAAAAAACTTTCATTAGATGAAAATTTAATCGTGCTTGGGCCGACTTCTTGCGTTTTGAGCAAAATTAGAGAAGAATTCAGGTATAATATAGTAATTAAAAATAAACTTGATGAAAACGGTTTTAGAACGATTTTCAGATTTTTAAAATCAATCAAGCTTCCAAGTGACATCAAAATGACAGTCGATATTGACCCTATGGAAATTTTATAAAAAATGTTAATTCAAGCATCAGTTAATTCCAATAGAACAAATATGCTAATAAATGAATACTCTAAGCTTATTCAAAATGGCATAAAAAGCGAAAAAATTCTTGTGCTTGTTCAAAATTCCAAAAAAAGAAAAGAATTCATTTCAAAAATAAAAGAAATATCAAATATAGGTTTTCTTGGTTCATTTAAGATTTTTACTTTTTTTGGATTTATTAATAACTATATAATTGAAAATTGGCCGATTATTGAAAACAACGTAAAAAGCGATGAAAATAGAAAAATAAGTCCCGTTTTATGCGGGCTTGAAGTTTCGCAATTCATATTGAACAATTGCATAAATGAAGTTGATTTTACAGGCTATAATTCAAAAACGAGCCTTCTGCACCAGCTTTTAAGAAGAAGCAATTTAATTAATTTGAATAATTTAAGCGATGATGAAGTAAACTATAGAACAAAAATTCTTCAAGAAAGCTTTTCAAAAGAAGCAGCTGAAGCGATTAATAAATATAAAGCAAAAACAATTCAAAAGCGCGCTTTTGACTATATCCGCCAGCTTAATCTTTTTGAATTTTTGTATAAAAAACTTTCTTGTCCTTATGAATATATTTTTATAGATGATGCAGATGAAATTGCGCCATATTTATTGAGCTATTTTAATCACATCAAAAAAAATATAAAAGAATTTTATATAGCATACGATAAATCAGGTTCAAGCAGGCTTGGCTACTTAGGCGCTATAAATGTGGATTTTGAAGAATTCTTGAATCAAAAAGCAATAAATATTGATAGCTTAAACAATGAAAAAGAAAAAAATGCTTATAAAATTTATTCTGATATTAAAGAGGAAAAACCGCTTGTTTTAGATAACATCAATATCAAAAGCTACCTTAAAAGAGACGAGATGATAGATAGCGTTGTTTTCGATATTAAAAACCTTTTAAAACAAGGGATAAAACCATCTGAAATATCTATAGTGACCCCACTTAATGATGATTATCTTAAAAATACTCTTACAAAAATTGAAACAGATACTTTAAAATTCAATTTCCTTAATAAAAGCGAAAAGCTCAACCAAAACCCAACCATTGGCTATATTTTAGAGCTTTTAAAAATAATAAACAAAAATTCCATAATCTCTCCTTATATTTTAAAAGGAGTTTTGATTGAGATTTTTGATATAGATAAAAAAGAGGCGATTAAAATTGTTCAGGAATTTAAAATAGAAAATCAAAATATTTTTGAAATTATAAAACAAAAGGCTGATTTAAAGGCCGATTTAAAAGATATCTTTGATTTCTATCAAAAAATAGCTCAATTGCCATTATCAAAGCAGCTATATGAAATCGCCGATAATTATATTTTAAAAACCAGAAATAATTCAAAAAATATAATCAAAATCAACCAGCTTCTAAAACAGATTTCAGATTTTGAAGACGTTTTTAAAAATGATTTTGATACAAATTATCTAAATAATATTTTACTTACACAGTTATCAAATTCAATAATATCTGAAAACCCTCTTTCTGATGATGAAATCGATGATAATTCTATAGTTGTTTCAACTGCACAAAAGATAATAGACTATTCCCATAAAACAAAATATTGCTTTTTGCTTGATATCAAAAATGAAAACTGGATAAAGCAGGATATAGGGCCTTTGTATAACGCTTGGGTTATGCAAAAAAGCTGGAATAAAGATAGTTTTGAACTCACCGATAATATTGAATTGTCCAAAGATAAAACCGCAAGAATACTTAGAAAGCTCTATCTTTTATCGGATAATTTTAGCCTTTATTCAAGCAGCTATGATAGCCTAGGAATTGAAAATATAACAGGAATTGATAAGTATTTCGAAAATAATGAACAAAAAGCCGAAGATAAAAAACAAATAAAACCGATTATTCCAAGACCTGATCAAAAAGCTGTTTTAGATTATAAAAAAGGGAAAATGGCAGTCTCTGCCGCGGCAGGAAGCGGTAAAACCACAATTATGCTTCTTCTTGTTGAAAAATTCCTTGAAGGCAAGATTATAAAAGATATTAAAGCTGAAAATATCTTTGTTTTGACTTTTATGGAATCTGCTGCAAGAAACTTCAAAGAAAGAATAAAAGCCAAATTCCCAAATTTAAAGGAATTGCCTAATATATCTACAATCCACGGGCTTTGTCTCAGGATTTTAAAAGAAAATAATAACTACGCTAAATTAGGGCTTGATTTTGATTTTGAGATTTTAGATGAAATTAAAAGAGGAGCTGTAATTACAAAATGCTCTTTAGATTGCGCTATAACGCCTGATAAAGTGGCTCTTTATGATAGCGCGATATCCGCTTATAAAAATGAATTATCTGTTTATTCGGATTATAAAACCTCAAACAGACTGTTTTTAAAGGTATTTGAAGAATATTCAAAGATTTTAAAACAAGAAAATCTTATAGATTATGATGATTTGTTGTTTTTGAGCTTGAAACTTTTAAAAGAAAATAAAGATGTTTTAGAATATTATCAAAACAAAGTCAAAGTAATAATAGAAGATGAAGCGCAGGATTCAAGCTTTGTTCAGCAAAGCATAATCAAGCTTTTATCTGGTAAATTCAACAATATCATTCGCTGCGGCGATATTAATCAGGCAATAACTTCAACATTTACAAATAGCGATGTAACGGGTTTTAGAAAATTTATTAAAGAAGCGGATGAAATCCAAATGGATAGATGCCAAAGATGCGCAACGGGAGTATTAGATTTAGCAAATGACGTTGTAAAGCTTGCAAAAGATAAAAAGTTTGATGCTTTTTCAAATTTAATTATGAAGCCTGTTGAAGGGAAAAATATTATAGATAAAAAAGCAGTCAGTACCCATCAATTTGAAAGTGAAAAAGAAGAAGCGAATTTTATAATAAATGAAATCAGAAAAATCAAAAAAGAAGATGAAAACGCAAGTATTGCAATACTTTTGAGAAATAATTTTTTAATTAACAAATGGGATGAAATTTTGAAAACAAATTACATCAAAACCTATAAAAATTCTGATGCTCTCATAAATAATAAAATCTATAAAATCTCTCTTTATATTATGCAATTTATCTCAAACCCTTATGATAATAAGATTTTAGAAAAAATTTCAGAATTTTTATATGAACAAAAAATATATGATAAATCAAGCCTTAATTACGCTAAAAGCCTCAAAGAGCCCATATTTTTAAAAGATGATTATGATGAGCCTCTTTTTTGGGATATGAATTATTTTCTGTTTAAAAATCATAGTTCGATATATAATCTTTCGCTTGATATTGCTTCCTATTATTTTTCAAATACACCTCAAAGGGTAAATATTCCTCTATTTGCAGCTTTAGTTGATAAAATTGCAAAGACTCAAAAAACATTTGAAGATACTGTTTCAAGGCTCGATGAAATTAAATTTCGCCCTTATTTTTCAAATATAAAATTCTTTTCTATTGATGAAAAAGATGAAAACAGCGAAAAAAGCGGAAAAGTCCAGATTATGACCCTTCATAAATCTAAAGGCGATGAATTTGATTATGTCTTTATCCCTGAAATGATAAAAGAAAATTATTGTTTTTATGATAGTGAACTAAAGCTTAAAGAAAACAGCGAATTCAATGAAAAAATCAAAAAGAAACCAAAAACCCCAAATGAGCTTAAAAAAGAAATTGTAGAAGAAAACTATAGGCTGATATATGTTGCAATAACAAGGGCTAAAAAGAAGCTTTTTATGTCGGCTGCCAAAAAATATAAGTATTATTTTAAGCTCAAAGATTATGAGCCTACAAGCCTTTTTAAAGATTTAGAGGAGATGAAAATTGCTAAAAATTGATACATTCAGCGCAAATTCACTAAAAATCTTAGATAAATCCTTAAAAGAATTTGAAGATAAATATATCTATAATCTAAATCTTTTCAAAAAAGATGAAAAGGCGCTTTTAGGGCAAAAGTTTCATAATTTAATCTGCTATTATTTAAAAGGCTTTGAAGTTGAAAAGCTTATGCTTGATTTGAATGATAATGAACAAAAGATATTTAAAAACATAAAAGATATGCTTCAAAAAAGGAAAAAAGAGGGTGAATTTGTGCTTTTAGAATATTCTTTTAATTTAAAAGAAGAATTAAACAAAAAAGCCTATTATCTTACAGGCAGATTTGATGCTGTTTTTAAGCAAAAGGAAAATTATATTATCTATGATTGGAAAACCCTGAATATCCCAAAAGATGCCCATAATGACCTTCAGACAAGCGTATATCTATATGCATTATCTAAAATTTTCAAAACAAAAAATATCACTATGCGCTATGTTTCTTTAACAGATTTAAAATATGAAGATATTCCTTTTAAAGATGAAAAATATTATAAAAATTTAATTGATAAAATTGTTTTAAAAATTTATAATTAACCTATGAAAAAAAATAAAATAAAGGTCGAAACAATTGCAATAATCGCTCCAAGCGGCAACATCAAAGATTTTGAACTTGTGAATAAAAATATCTCCATTTTAGAAAAACAATTCAAAATCAAAAAATATTATGATGAAAAATCAAGTTTTGCTTATGTTTCAGATAGTGTTGAAAATAGAATAAAATATCTTGAAAGTGCTTTTTTGGATGAAGATGTTGATATTGTAATAAGCGTTAGAGGCGGTTTTGGGGCAATAGAAATTGTTGATAAAATTGATTATAAAAAAATCAAAAATTCAAATAAAATCTATTTAGGAAGCTCTGATGCTACTATTCTTCTTTGTGCATTATTTAAAAAAACAAATATAAAATGCTTTCACAGCCTGATGATTACAAACGGTTTCACTGAAAATTTAAATAGAAATATCGAAATTATTGAAAATAATTTATTTGATATCAAACTTGAACCTTTTAAAAAAGGGCATTCAGATGGAATTTTATGGGGAGGAAATCTTTCAAGCTTTGTGAGCCTGATGTCAGGGGAAACTTATATTCCGGATGATGATATTATCTTATTTCTAGAAGATTTAAATGAACCACTTTATAAAATCGATAAAATGATTTATGAAATCTATAGAAATAAAAACTTAAAATCCAAAATTAAAGGAATAATTTTTGGTGATTTTTATATAGAAAAAAATGAAATCCTGCCTTTATTTGAAAAATACGGTAAACTCTTTGATGTCCCAATTTATCTAACAAATGATATAACCCATAAGAATAATAATATTACAATTCCATTTGGCAAGAAAATTCAATATTAGCTAATCAGCTAATTTAAAAAACATTTTATAAGTTTTAATTTTATTATATGGAAAAAACTATACAAAAGTCTCTTTCAATAATAAATGAAAACGAAAGATTAATTGCAAACATTCTGCACGATATAAAAAGCCCCTTATTAAGCATAAAAATTGTTTTACAGGGAAGTTTAAAAAAAGAATTAGATAACGAAATAAATGGCACAATATCCAAAGATATTTATGCAACAATTCTTGAAGTTTTAAACTATATTGAAAATTATCTTGTTAATTATAGTTTTAAAACAGGAAAATTTGAAAATAAAATAACTCCTTGTGACATTAAAAACATTATTAAAACTAAGCTTGAGGCTGATAAATATCTTTTTATTGAAAAAAACGTTTATATAGATTTGATATTAAATGATGATAATTATATTATAAATTCAATAAATATATTTTTATCAAGCGTTATAGGTAATATAATATCAAACATGGCATGCCATGCAAGCCCAAATCAAAGAGCCACAATAGAAGTTATCAGAAAAAAAGGCTATGTCGAAACGATTTTTAAAAACAGCTTTGATGAAAACGTCACCTGCGGATTTCATATAGGGCTTGAGATGATTAAAAGGCTTGCTAATACTCTAAAAGCAGACTTTAAATTTACAAAATCCAAAAATGAAGTTTGCGTTAATCTCAAAATCCCAAATCTTGATTAATTTGTAATATTATCTTCACTTGACTTAACAGAAATTTCTGCAAGAAGTCTTGATAATTCAATTCCTGAAACCATTGCTTCTAAAATAAGCTGCGAATTAATAAGGACTTTATCCCCGTATTCCATAGTATCGGGGTCAAGAATAAGAAATTCTATAAAGTCTTCTCCGACATAAAGCAATTTTCCAAATTGGGCATCTGTTGCCCAACGAAGAAAAATTACCATCTTTTCAAATAATTTAAGTTTTTGTATCATCCTCATAATATATATAATATGATTTATTTTAAGAAAGTCAATTTTATTTAAATTAATTGTAACAATGTTAAAAAAGCTAAATATAGGGCTTTTTAAGGTATTATGTTTCGGAATTTATTTCCAAAAGAGTTTTATTAATTTTTTTTAAAAGATTTTGTTCCTGAAAATTTATGTTTGTTTTTGAATATTGCCCTGTTTCAGTCGGGACATATCTTGCATAGTAATTTGCATCATATTTAAGGTTGCCTAAGATTTTTGCATGGTAATTAAGAGTTAAAATTTCTCTATAGCTTGTTCTATAAGCATCTTCGGTGTTTTGATATTTGCCTTTTAAGTTTCTTACATAAAGGTCAACTAAATTAACACATCCATTGAACCTTTGCAGGTCGCCTTTGGTTTCAATACAGTTTTTAAGGCTTGTTATGGCGTTTTTTGTTCTTTGAACGTCATTTATGTAGTTTGATGCTTTTTGTTTTTTAACTATAACATCTAAAAACAAAGGATCATCAAAGGGCGCGTCTTTAAGATTTGCCCTGTTTATTTCTTCAAGGGTTTTTGTGTCTTTGCTTTTGGTTAAGGGGTTAGAATCTCTTTTGTAGCTAAATTCTCTTTCTATATCAGGCAAAGAGCCATAATACCCTTGGTTTTGGGCATTTTTTGTATCTTTCTTTTTGAAGATATTTTTGACGTTTTTAATTTTTTCTTTAAAAACCTCCATCTTACTTGGTTTATCTTCAAAAACAGGGCCGTCTTGTCTGCAAAAACCCGAAGGCATCGCAGATAAGAAAGCTATTATGCAAAAGAGTAGTAAAATTTTTTTCATAATAAATAAATTAGCTTAAAAGTTCCATAGCACTTTGAAGCAACTGCTTGTATGTAGACATGATTTTACCCGATAAATCAAGCTGGGTATTTGCTTGCTGCCAATATAGGGCATTTGCTTTGAAATCTATATTAGATAGCTCAATTGAGCCGCTTTTAACTTCGCCTCTTCCAATAACCGGTTTTCCTGAATATTCTGTTTCAAGATACTGGCCTTGTTTGTATTCAAAAAGCTCCTGCGGGTTGTGAAAATTCATCAAAGCAAGCTTATATAATGGGGTTGTATCTTTTCCGTTGTTTGCTTTTCCATAAAGAATTCCGTCTTCTTTGATTTCAAATTCATCGTATTTTCCAAGATATTTGCCGTTATCAGGGTCTATCCAAAGTTTTATTTCAGTTGTCGGAATAGAAAGCGCTCCGCCTTGGCTTATTGTGTCTTCAAGATCAGAATTTGAAATTGCCCTTGTGCCGGACATAATTTCGCCTCTATCGTTTAATATATAGCCTTGGACTTTGGAGCCATCTGCCGCTCTATAGACACCATCGCCGTCGAATTTGAATTCGCCAAGCCTTGTATAGGAAATTCCGCCTTCATTGTTTCTTAAAACAAAAAAGCCCGCACCTTCAAGAAAGACATTTTCGGGCGAAGTCCCCGGGATTGCTTTTCCCTGGCCTTGGTTTTTAAGCACGATATCAGGAACAGCAGCATCAAGATATGTTTTAAATGTCATTTGATTTTCTCTATATCCCGGTGTATACATATTTACAAGGTTTTCTGATATGGCATTCATCCAATGAACAGTAGTTTTTTGGGTGTTCATTGCGTTAATGTATGAATCTCTCATTGTCTTTGGCCTTTCTTGTTTTTATTTTCTTTTTTGTTTTCGTCTTCTTTGTATTTTGAATATCCCATATGGGAATAATTAATCTGTTCATCGTCGAATCTTTGTTTTAAACAGACAAGGTTTTGTTTCAGATAGCTTTCAACTTCAAGGCTTCCCGGGATAAAGTGAGTCTGAATTTTTCCATCTTTATCCATTTTTAAAATGACTGTAATATCTTTATCAAAATCAAGCCTGATAGGTTTTTTAGCCTCCAGTGATGAATTTAAAACATTCATCAGAGAGCTTGAAATTTCAATATTTTTGCTTCCTTGCGTAAAAGTTATTTTGTTATCTTTTATATTATAGTTTATAGCTTCATTGCTATCAAATAAATTTAGAAAGAAACTTGCATCAATAAGGCCTACTTTTTCCATATCAATATCATATTGTGAGGCAAAATCAAGATTTAAAAATTTTTCGTTTAAAAGGTTATTTATGTCTTTTTGTTCTTCGTTTTTATCAGTCGAAATCAGATTTTCAATAATATCAATAAGTCTTTCTTTGACATTAGCATAAATAGATTGCGATGGGTGCGAAGGATGTGATTTTTGTATTATGCCTTCATTTGAAATTGTATTTTCATTTTGAATTTTGATGTTTGTATCCATTATATTTTATGCTTCCTGATTTTCTTCTTCTTTTTTTTCTCTTGATTTGATAAAGAATTTTTGCGAGCCTATTTCATTTAGTTCCTTAAGCTCAAGTGCCTTTTGTTCTTTTGTATAATCTTCTTTTTGGTGCTCTTTGTGCTTTTCAAGCACACTTACTTCCTGTTCTTTTTTCTTTAGGATTTCTTTTTGCTTGTTGAGCTCCTCAACAGCTTCTTGTTTTTGAATTTTTAATTTTTCATCTTCCTGCCATTTGCTTTTGATAAATGTGTCGTAACTTTCATACATCATAGGGTTTGCCTGGCGCATTTCTTTGTTGAGTCGTTTGATTTCTTCAAGATTTTGAATAATTAAAAGTTCAATTCGATTTACTTCTTGCTGGGCTTTAATTACAACCTGCAGCTGCTCTTCTTTTTTTCTGATTCTTATTTCTAAGATTTTTTGTAACCTATATCGAAAGGGCATAAAAGTCGTAATTCTCCTAATACGGATTACGGCAGGTCTTATAAAGATATTTAATAAAAATTTTAAATTTGTCAAAAAAATACAGTAGATGAATTAGATGGATGTGGGGGTTAAAGGTGTTTTTGTAAATTGGCACATTCTCATTATATTTGTCTTTGTAATGACAAATTAAAAAATTTCACGCACACTTAATGAGTTTGTCTCACGTAGTGATTGTCTGAAGCTTTAGCCGAGTTGAGCAAAGTGAATTATTGTAACCAAGGGCGAATTTAGTGTGCCTCTAGAGACTCACGAAATAACCAAGCCGATTTTTTCTTTCTTGTGCCCGTTCTTTCTTTTTGGATTTCGGCGACCAAAGAATATAAAAAAACAGCAAAAAGAAGCAATGGGCACAAGAAAAAAGAATATACAAATTAAAGTGGGTTTTAAACACTTGGGAACCGGACTGCCGCGTCAGACTTCGTCTTCCTCGCAATGGCTCATGGAAACAATAATGCATACCATACGTCATGCTGAACTTGTTTCAGCATCTGATATGTCAGGGTGTAGCAATGGATTTATAAATATTATGAATAAACTTTTTGTATTATCATAAACCTTATCAGACCCTGAAACAAGTTCAGGGTGACAAGTTAGAACACAAATGCGTAGAATATGTCATTGCGAGAGTTTCTGAAAGAAACTCGTTATAAAAATACATGTTATAAACTTTAAAAAAGTGGAATTAATATATTGTTGCGGCTGAGTTCGTGGAGATAAAAGCCCTCGACTGCTCCGCACGTTGATGATTAGTTTTAATCTATGATTAAAAGCTCCCTTTAAGGGAGCTTTTTAAATGTTTGAAAAATCAGCTAAAAAGGCAATTTTTTATATTCACATGTTTTATGTTAATATGATTCTGTATTAATTTAAGGAAAAAATATGTTAGAAAAAGTTGGCGCTAAATTAACAAATTTCAAAAATAATTTAAAAAATGAAAATAAAAATAATCTTAAACCACAGCATATAGCGTTAGCTGCAGGAACTCTTGCACTTGGTGCATTAGACGGCATTGAAAGCTATTCTAATACAAAACTTCTTTTAAAAGACAAATTTGAAAGCCTTAAAGAAACGGTAAAAACAGGCGCAAAAAAAGAAGCAAAAAATGCTAAAAAAGAACTTGGAAAATTAAATTTCAAAGCGATAAAATCAGGTGTATTTGGTGCTATAAAGGGAATGGGAAGCATTGTACTTGTAGCAGGTATTTTATATTGTGCAATTAGTGCTATGAAAGACAGCGCTTCAAAAAATTCAAAAAATAATGATATACAAACTGAAATCAAAGAAGCTCCGATTGAAGAACAAACGCAGACCCTTGCTGAAGAAACTCAAAACCCGCAGCCAGCTGCTCAATCCGAAATAGAAGAAATTAAAAATCTTTCAAAAATCTAGTTAAAACTATTTTTTAGCCTTAACTTTTGTTTTTTGAAAAATCATAATATATTCATGTTCAAAGATATTAAAGCCGCCTGAAAGCGCTCTGTATCTCCAAAGATTTGCTGTTTTGCCTTTTGCTTTTTCGTTGCCTGTAATATTTTTTACAATAACCGCTTTTGTAACAAAGCCGATTTCTTCCATTCGCCTTTGACATTCAAAACCCAGTGAAATATATCTGCTATTTGCATATTTATCGCCTATAATCAGTGCTGCAAAACGGTTTTGCTCCAATAAATCGTAGCCATTTTGAGCAACTTTTTTGAATAAATCATAAAATTCTTCTGTCGTTGCACAATTTGATAAGTCTTCTTTTTTATCAGAAAACTTAATAATATCATCATATGGAGGATGAAGAATCAACATTTGGGCATTTTGTCTTCCCATAATTTCAAGTCTTGTTTGGACTTTTTCTTTGATATCGGCGCTTGCACTATCTCCTTGAAGAATATTAACATTAACTACCAAATCTTTTTTATCAAATTTTTCTGAAACATAATCTACCATTTCTTGTTTCAGCTCGACTCCTATGCATCTTCTTTGCATATTTTTTGCTTCAATTCCTGTTGTACCCGAGCCAAAAAACAAATCCAAAACAATATCATTTTTTTTGGTATATCTTTCAAGCAATTGCGTTGCAATTTGAGGGATATAGTTTCCGTGGTAATCGTAACTATGACCGTTTGATTTTTCTCTATGGCTAAATTCCCACCAGGTACCTGTTTTGATATTTTCGTATAATTTCCAATTATTTAAATCAATATCATTATATGGTTTGGTTTTAACAGGTTTTACCACCTGAAGAGCAGACTGCGGCTGTTGTTTTTTAATATTTTGTTTTGGTGACATTACTTTTCCCCATACATTAGCATTTTAAGTATAGGATATATTAAGTTTTATTAAATCAACTTTATATATTAAATTTAGCTTCATTTTTGTTAACTTTTAGGCAATTTTTACCTTTCAGTTGTTTTATGAGTGTATGATTAATCCTATCGCATATAGTTTCAATAATTTCAAGGCAATGACAAAGCCTGTAAATCCTAATAAGATGAGTATTTATTACTACAATGATACCCACGGAGACACAGACAGATTGGCAGGCATACTTTCAAGTGCTAAAGCCTTCAAAGAAAAAATGGAAACATCGGATAGTATCTCTTTCACGCTTTCAGCAGGGGATAACTGCTCTGGCGCAAATGAAGCTAAAAATTCTTTCTTCTTTAATTTAATGCAAAATTATATGGGAGTTGATATTTCAGCAATCGGAAACCATGAATGCGATGCAGGCGCCCAAGGGTTCTCTAATGCAGCAAAAGGCAAAAACATTAATTTTGTTGCAACAAATATAAAATTATCCGCCGACAATCCCATGGATGAATTTGTTAAAAAATCAATTATAAAAGAACAAGGCGGCGAAAAAATTGGTTTTATAGGAACTATGCCATTAGACCTCAAGACTGTTTTAAAAGAAGATGCTACAAAAGGTATTGAAGTAATGGATGAAAAAGAAACTCTTGAAGCCATCCAAGCTGAAATTAATAATTTAAAATCCAAAGGTGTAGACAAAATTATTCTTTTGTCTCACGTAGGATTTGATGTAGATAAAAATTTAGCGCAAAATACTGATGGAATTGATATTATTATAGGCGGCCACACTCATAATCTTGTTAAAGGAGTAGAACAAGGAGAAAATCTTGTTTATTCAAAATCAAATGAACCTGTGCTAATTACTCAGGCGGGAGAAAATGCAAGATATTATGGTATTGTAGATGTTGAATTTAATGATAATGGTGTTCTTGAAAAAGTAAATAATGCTGTTATTGAAAACCCGAATACCAAAAAAAGCCCTGTTATTGAAGAAATTAAAGCGCAGGAAGTCGGCAAAAGCCCCTATGTTGCAACATTAATTGAAAATGCTCCTTTGCCTGAAAACAGAAGAATAACCCCTTGTGCTTGGACAGAATTGCTTGTTGATGCAGTAAAAAGTGAGCTTGATGTTGATATTGCTCTTGTAAATTCGGCCAATATCAGAAAATCTCCACAACCGGGTGCCTTAACTGAAAGAGATATTGAAGAATCAGCTCCTATGAAAAATAATCTTTTAAAAACAAGAATTACCCAAAAACAGCTTGTTGATGGTATTAAGGCAGCTGCCAAACAAACATTTGAAAATTTTGACGGATACCCTGGATTAATTCAGGCAAGCGGTATTACATATAAAGTTGATACCAATGGAAACATTTTAGAAATGAATTTTATTGAAAAGGATGGTTCCAAAACCCCAATTGACATAAATAATCCAAAAGAAGATATTACATATAGCGCAGCTTATGACAATTTCTTTTCAAGAGCAGACGGGGAAACTCCCGAATTTGCACTTAAATTTGAAGCTCAGGAATTTGACTACGACAAAGACACAGCTGCAATAAATTATATTTCAAAACTTCCAAATAAAGACAATCTTAAAGTAGTTGACGATGGAAGGCTTGAAGTAGTCCAAGCACCAAAAGCGCAGCAGTCAGACAATATATCCCAAAAATTCTTAAGCTTAACTTCTCCAAAAGCTGCATAAAATATTTAATGCAAAGATATCCTGAAACAAAAGAAGCAACTGTTCCAAGCATTATTGCTTTAAGGTTAAATTGGGAAATTTCACTAAAATCCAATTCCAAAACAGGATAAACAAGACTGGCAAGTAAAATAACAGGTATGCTCATCAAAAAAGAAAATTTTGCAGCATCCACTCTTTTCATCCCTAAAAAAAGCGCAGCTGCAATTGTAAATCCGCTTCTTGAAAATCCTGGAAAAATTGCCAACCCTTGCGCGAGTGATATAATAATAGCTTTTTTAAGGTCGAGTTTCTTATCCCCTTTATAAAATTTTTCGCTCAAAAGAAGAATACATCCTGTTATCATAAGCAAAAAACAAATTATAGAAGGATTTTGGATTAGATTTTCAACCTTGTCTTTAATAACAAGCCCTACAATGCCTGTAATTACAGTTGAAAGTGCAATATAAAAAACAAGCTTTGTGTTATCATTTTTGTAATCTTTTGTCTTAATTGATTCAATAAAATCCGATACAATTTTTTTCAAATCCTTGTAAAAATAGATTATAACTGCAATAAGGGTTGCAAGATGAACCATTATATCAAAAAATATCTCTTCCTGACCTGATAGGGAAGTAAAAGAGTTATGTGCTAAAAGATTATAGAGTTTATTTGAAAAAACAATATGTGCAGAACTTGAAATAGGCAAAAATTCACTTA
Organism: uncultured bacterium; assembly: GCA_947428835.1. GTDB lineage: Bacteria > Cyanobacteriota > Vampirovibrionia > Gastranaerophilales > Gastranaerophilaceae > RUG14156. Next base: position 106,430 of record CANENE010000006.1, read on the forward strand.
AGCCCTGGACCACTCCTGTAATAACTGCCTGAACAATCTGCATTTATCTATTCCTCATAATAGCTTGCTTTGGATGTGGGTGTTTCAAATACATTGACACGACAAACAGCAGGATGTTTTTGTTTCATTTTATAAAAGATGAATTTTGATATATATTCACTGCTTGGGCTTTCGCCTTGAAATTCTTCAAGCTCATTTAAGTCTTTATGGTCTAAATATTCCATAATTTTATTCAAATCTTTTTTTAAGATTTTAAAATCAATCAGAATATTTGATTTATCGAGATTATTACCTTTTGCAACAACTTCGACTTTCCAATTGTGACCATGCATATTCTCACATTTGCCTTGATAATTTAGCAAATGATGTGCTGATGAAAAATGTGTTTCTACTCTAACTTCAAACATAAAATAATTCTAGCATAAAAAACTATAAAGTTTTTAAAATATTTCGAACATCAGCCGTTATAATCATATCAGGATATTGAACTATAAAAGCATCAAAGATTATTTTTGCTGATTGTTTTTTGCCCATTTTTAGAAAAATCAATCCTGCAATGATTTTGTTATATGGGTTTATTGTATCTTTCATACATTTTTTAAGCTCCTGCTTGTGTTCATTAAGTGCATAAATTGTATCTACATAAGCTCTATAATATGTGATATTTATACAATCTTTGCTGATTGCGCCCAATAGAGCATTTTTAGATGAAACATAATCGCCCAACGCCATATAGCAGGTTGCTATATTATATAGATATGTAGAAGAAATTGAACTGTTGTATGTCAAATTATATGCTATTGTGTATTCCGCAAGGGCTGAAACAAAATTTCTTTCTTGAAAGTATATATTTCCCATATTAGAGTGCAATCTTGCGTTTTTAGATGCATCAATAACATTTTGCTGCCAGCCATCCAGTCCATATAGAGAATCCATTGCAAATGAAGGCTCAGATAAAGGCATCATAAGCATACATATAAAACAAATTTTAAATACTAAATTCTTCATTTTCTTTTGCAAAAAGTATGCTATTATTGTCTTTTGAAAATTCATCTTCCAGCATAGAAAGCTTATTATCATCATAATCCGGGTCATAGTGGAAGAAGAAGAGTTTTTTGGCTTTTGCAAGTTTTGCAGTTTCTATTGCCATCTCATATGTAGAATGCCCAAAACCTTGTTTGGGTTGAATCGGGTTTATATAATCCTGATAAGTATATTGGGCGTCATGGATAAGGCAATCGCAATTATGCGCAAATTGAATAAATTTCTTGTCGGCTCCGACATAGCTTTCTTTGTCTGTTGCATATACAAGAGATTTTCCTCTAAATTCTATTTTAATGCACAAACAGCCTGTCTTTGGATGTGCCATGGTTCTATAGGCAGTAATTATAATATCATCATCTTTTGTTTTAAATTTGTCATCAACATTATATGTTTTTGTTGTGCCGTCTTGTGAAATTACAATAATGTCATTGGCGCTAAAATTATTGATTGAAAATTTACTGTTTATTTCATCCAGCCCTAATGGAAAGACTCCGTCAAAAAGAACTTTTTTAAGTGTGTCTTTAAGGTTTTCATCAGGCTGTTTGGGCCCAAATAAATTTATTATTGAATTTGAAATAAATAAAGGTCTGTAGAATTGAAGCCCCTGTATATGGTCTTGGTGGATATGGCTTAGAATAATTGTTGCCTGATGCGGCTTTTTTTCTGAAGCAATAATTGAATTTTGAATTTCATCAATTCCGATATCAATGATACCGGTTCCTGCATCAAGTATTATAAGCTGATTTTGGCATCTTACTTCTATTGAAGATGTGTTTCCTCCAAATTTCAAATAATTTGCTTTAACACTCGGATAAGAACCTCTTGTTCCTCGAAACTTAATTGTAAAATTTTCTTTGTTCATACTTTTCTATTCTTTTGGTCTGGCAACTTTTTTAAATTTTTTCTTTCTTGTTGGTTTAACCTTTGGTGCAACAGGTTTTGTAAGCTTTTTAAGCTCTCTTTTAGAGACTTTGGCACTTTTGTTTGCTTTATCTATTTTGTCTCTTTTGTATTTTGGTGATTTTACATTTCTTTTTTTAAATATAATTTCCCTATTTCTATCGGATTCAATTCCTGCAAGTGTTCCATAAGAAATTACACTTTGTCTGTTTGCTTCTTTGATATCATCAAGTCTTGTATTTAAAAAATCAAATTCGTATTTGACCCTGTCTTTGTAATTTGTTATTTTGATATGACGAAAAGCCATAGGATAAGTGACTAAAGAAGGAGTTGAGACATAAACAATATTTCCAATGCTTCTGATTTTTGCTGCGTGGTAGTGTCCTGTTAAAACTATAATAGGATTTTTATATTTCAACAAAATTTCATTAAAATCTTTTTCATTAACCAAAGCGTGTTCTATTGAGCTAAAAGGCTCAATTGCCGGATGGTGCATGGCAATTACAATGATTTTATCAGGATTTTGTTCTATTTCATTGTCTAAAAATGCAAGCTGCTCGGGTGATAATTCACCATTTGCAGTGTTTCTGTCTTTAATTATAGAATCAAGAACTATAATTCTGTAATCAGTTTTCGGGCTGAATGAATAATAGGTTTTGTCAAAGATATAGTTTCGATTGTGGTTTTTAACAATTTCTAAAATTTCATCTTCGCTTAAACTGCCTGTCGTAAGGTCGTGGTTACCAAAACAATTCAAATTCGGGTATTTTAAATCGGATACAACTTTGTAAAATTGCTCCCAGTTTTGTTTAGTGGAACTATCAACCAAATCACCATTAAAAAGAACAAAATCAAGCCCTTTAATTGTATTTATTTGCTCTATAGCATCAGCCAAAAGCATCGATGAGCTTGAAAGCGCCTTATAAGTTGTATCCGCTCTATCTGTTGATATATGGGTATCTGATATATCAATAAAATCAAGTGTCATGTTCCTGAATGAAAATGCAAAAGCACAGTTTATTCCAACCAAAAACGCAAACAATATGAACAAAATTTTTATTGACGATGATTTTATTGATTTAACTTTCATTTATACCAGCTTTTCCAATCTTTCTAATAAATCCTGATAATCTTTATAAAATTCCCATCCTCTTGCTTTAAAAGCATAAATTAATGCAAGCGGAAGATTCAAGGCATCAGATGTTTTCAATTTTTCTTCGTAGCATTTGTCAAAATTGCTGTTTAATCTTAATGTCCAATTAGGATCGCCGGAGGTGCCCGGTACATTATATGTTTCTTCAATTCCAAAGAAATCCGTAAAGAATATTTGAACATTTTGGGCACGGGATGCGAAACATTCAACAAGTTTCATAAATCCGAAGAAGTTTTTATCTGTATACATTTTATGCCACATTTCATCTTTGTTTCCAAATTCGGCGCACAAATCTTCAATTAAATTTTTAATATATGGGTTAGCTTCTTCAGTGTTTACAAGTTTCTTTGCCCACATTCTGATTGGTTCGTTATCGTGGGTTCCAACCATTACCCATGAGTTTTCCGTTATATTTTTGCATCTATAAGGATGGTCATCTTCTGTTGCAACAACGAATTGAACAAGCTTCATTCCTTGAAGAGCATATTTTTCCATAACTTTAACAACAGGATAAGTCAAAGTTCCAAGGTCTTCTGCAATAATTGAATTTTTATCCAATCCGCAATCAAGTGCGCTTTGGATAACAATTTTTTCAATCATTCTACCATATAGGGAAATTTGTTCTTCGGTTAAATTATCAATCCATTTTTCATCATCAGGAGTAATTTCTTTTCCGTCCTTTAGGTTTCTATTGATGTTTTCATCTTTTGCAATAGAATATTTTGAAAGCTCCGGATGATTTGGAGAAGAATAGAGCCTTCCTGCGCCTTCTTCAACCTTTGGAAGTGCTCCTTTTTTATAAACCCAAGGGTCAATAAGCCCTACTGTGTGGTCGATTCTAACACCTCCGGGGTTTTCTTTGAACATTTTTGTATATAGTTTTTTAAGAAGAATTCCGGCTTCACCCAAAGATCCATCAGCGTTGAATAATTTTTCAGGGTTGACTACGCTAAAGCCCCAGGCTTGACCATCTTCTGAAAAATAATCAGGAGGGCATCCAAGTGACCAGCCATCTAAAAATAGCGATTGATAGGCCCAATTGTCTCTGTCTGAAAAAGCGACTTGTCTGTCTGCGATGAGTTTTATTCCTAATTTTTTTGTGTATTCAAGAGTTTCATCACTTTGTTTTTGAATAATAAATTGTTCAATTTTATAATTTTCAATTATTTCATTATATTTCTTTTGAATATCTTTAATTCTTTTTTCGGCTTTTTTAGCATCATCTGCGCTAAAGAGGTGTTTGTCAAGTTCATTTTCCCACTGCGGCCAATAATCAGAACCGTTTTCAATGGTTAAGGCTTCGTATAATGAATCTTTATCAAGCCAAAAAGCATTTTCATTTTTAAATGCTTCAAATTCTTTTTTAATATTTTTGTTTATATGGCGTTTAAAGTTTTTGCAAAATTCTTTTGATGCCAATTCAAAGGCACTGTTTGCATAAGCATAGGCAGCTTTATTTTTATCTTTGCCGGGGTTATTTTTAACGATTCCATCAAAAGTCTCAATTGATAAAATCTTATCCCATTTTTCTTTTGTTAATTCTTCAAGATTAATAAACAAAGGATTTTTAGAAAAAACTGTTCCCGTATAAGGAGAAGAATCCGATAATTTTGTTTTACCGCAAGGTCCTAATTGAATACAGTTGAAGACACCTTTTACATAATTGAATAAGCTTTTTGCACAAGATGAATTGTATGTTCCAAAGCCTGTATTTTCGCTGTCGTATGAAGGAAAACTTACGCCTTGAACAATAAGGGCAAGATTTTTCTTACCTAAAACATCAAGCGCTTCTTTGATGGTTTTTTTGTAAGCTTCACTAAAAACTTTAGTTTCTTCCAATAACATTTATTTGTCTTCTCCTTTTAATAAATACTAATAATTTGTAAGGCCCCGTCTTTGAAGATATTCTCTTACATGATTTAAAGATGACTGCACAATTCTTGTAATTCGAGATGACGAAAGGCCTACCATCTGCGCAATTTGTTTAACCTGCAAATTACGGTAAAATCTATATTCTACAATGGTTCTTTCTTTTTGGGGTAATTTTGCAATAGCTTCTTTTATGACTTTGCTTAGTTCCGAAATTTCTGCTTTTTCATCAGGAGTTGCAGAATTATCTTTGATAAAATCAAACGGCGAATCATTATCCGAACTTGCCGCCATAATAGAATCGATAGATAGAATGGTTTCATAGACGGCTTCTCGAACTTTCATAGGCGAAACATCAAGAGCTGATTGGTTTTCTGTATATTCTTCTCCTTCTTCCCCTTCTTGGGTTTTGTGTTTTAGAGTATACCATTTATAACGGTTTCTAAGCTCGTTTCTAATTGCCCAACGGACAGCAGTTGCAATATAGGAAGTATTATAGTGGCTCATTTGTTCTTCGGTTTTGTTTTTAAATAAAGCCTGAAGTGCAATAATACCAATTGAAACAAGTTCCTCGCAATCAAGCATGTGAGATGGAATTCTTTTATATTCAACCCTTGCAACTTTTTGTATTATGTCGATATAATCTTTTAATTTAGCTTGCACGTACGCTACCATAACCAATTTCTATCTTATATGAAAATTTTACTATCATCGGCTAAATATTGCAAATGACATCTGAAATTATAGTATAAAAGTTATAGTATGATGTTTCAATCCGTCATTATGGGAGGCAAAAATTTGCTTTGCGGTGATAAGTGTAAAAAATTATTGTTTGTATACGTCATGCTGAACTTGTTTCAGCATCTGAGGTGCTGGGGTGTAGAAAATAGATGCAATCTCTCAAACCCGGTCAGACCCTGAAACGTGTTCAGGGTGACGAATGTTTAAATTGATGCACAGAGTGCGTCATTGCGAGAGTTTTTGAAAAAAATCGTGGCAATCCAAAAATTGTCATTCATTATCTAAAAAATTCTTAGGAAGTTTTTTATCAAGCAATTTACCGAATTCTTCAAAACTTAAATCTAAGGCTTTAACAACTTTTGCAATATTTGAAAAATATGTTTGAGTTTCACCTTTTTCAATAGTATTTAATGTAGATTTTGCAATATCATTTTCATAACAAAAAATTGTAAACTTTAAATTCTTCTTTTTTCTTTCCTCACGAAGAACTTCACCAATACTTTTATACAATTTTGCATCATTTTCTTGCATTAATTTCATAATAATGTTAAATTGAAATTAAATATTCCAGACGTATGTAATAAATAGTTAGAAACAAAGTATGATAAATACTTCTTAGTTTTTCATTTTTTCTAAAATAGTACAAATTCGGTTCAGCTTAGAATTAATTTGTACAATATGGTCTATGCTTTGGGGCGTATATGTTTGATTGTTATTTAAAAAGAAAACATAAGGCTCGACTTGAAAAAATTTACACATTTTTTCTAACAGTTCGCTAGTTATAAATGATTTGCCATTTTCAATTCTGTTTATTGTTTGATATGATTGCAAATTCAACTGTTCGGCAAGTTGTTCCTGAGTTAAACCATTCAACTCTCTTAAATTTCTCAAAGCTAGACCAAATGTTTTTTTAATATTGTTTATTTCGCTCATATTTAGATAATATGGCTTTTTTTAGAAATTTACTATCGAATTAAAAGTTATATTATAGCATTAAATATTATATAAAAGTAAAGAATTCAAAATAAAAGGAGTAGTTATGCCCGATTCATTGAGTAAAGTAAGTTCTAAGAAA
>CANENE010000007.1 GCA_947428835.1 uncultured bacterium
ATTTATTCCTGCGGCCCTGGCATTGTTTTGAAATTAGTTTCACAAATTGCAGATAAATTTAATATCCCATCTTATCTTGCAATGGAAAAAGTTATGGCATGTTCAATTGGAGTATGCAGAGGATGTGTTATAAAACTTTTAAAAGACAACAAAGAAAAAATTGCATCAGTTTGCAAAGACGGCCCGGTTTTTAAAGGAAGTGAGATTATATGGGAATAATAGAAACTACTTTAAAAAATGAAAAAACAGGCAATTTTATAAACCTTAAAACACCAATTATCGGCGCAAGCGGAACTTATGGTTATAATTGCGAATTTGAAGATTTTGTTGATTTAAATTATCTTGGCGCAATTTCAACGAAAGGGATAACTCTTGAAAAAAGACCCGGAAATTCAGGCAACAGAATTTTTGAAGCACAATGCGGAATGATAAATAGAATCGGACTTGAAAATGTAGGTATTAATGCTTTCATTAAAGATAAACTTCCGATTTTAAAAGAAAAAAACATAGATTTTCTGTTGAATATTGCAGGAAGCACACTTGAAGATTATGTTAAACTTGCACATATCGCAAATGAAAACGATATCAAAGCAATTGAAGTTAATGTCTCATGCCCAAACGTTAAACAAGGATGTCTTGAATTTGGCTTAAACCCAAGCAGTCTGTTTGAGCTTACAAGCAACATAAGAAAAGCATACGAAGGCTTTTTAATAGTTAAACTTTCACCTAATACTTCTGATATTAAAGCTCTTGCAAGAGCGGCTGAAGCAGGCGGCGCTGATTGCATCAGCGCAATTAATACCCTTAGGGGATTAGGGGTCAAAATAGATTTTATAAATAATAAATTTACCAAAAATACTGTACAAGGCGGACTTTCAGGCCAATGTATAAAACCTGTTGCACTTTATATGATAAAAGAAATCAAAAGTACTGTTAAAATCCCGGTTATTGCAATGGGAGGAATTACAAAACTAAATGACCTTTTTGAATTTATCGCAGTTGGCGCAGATGCCTTTCAAATCGGAACAGCAAATTTCATAAAACCTTCAATATGCTCTGACCTTGCAATAGAACTTGAAGATTTTATGAAACAAAACAATTTTAAAGATTTTAATGAACTTAAAGGAGCAATCAGAAATGAGCAATAACGTTGAAGAACTTTTAAAAAAAGCGCAAGGACTCTTAAAAGGACATTTTTGCCTGACATCAGGACTTCATAGTGATACATATTTTCAATGTGCAAAATTATACCAATACCCAGATATCGTTGAAACTTTGGCACGCGAGCTTGCAGGAAAGCTAAAAGATGTTGAGTTTGATACAATCGTAGCCCCTGCTATAGGAGCCATTATATTTGGATATGAAGTTGCCAAACAAAGCAAAAAAAGAAATCTTTTTGTTGAAAGAAAAGATGATGTAATGCAACTAAGAAGAGGCTATAGTCTGGCAAAAGGTGAACGAGTCGTAATTGTTGAAGATGTTATTACAACAGCAAGAACAATCTTTGAAACAAAAGAAGCAATTAAAGAATTCGGCTGCGACATCGTAGGAGTTGCTTGTATTGTAGATAGAACACAGGGAAAATTAAATGACCAATTCAAAATATATTCTCTGTTGCAATCAAGTCCTGTAACCTATGAACCTGATAACTGTCCTTTATGCAAGCAGGGAATAGAACTTGTAAAACCCGGAAGCAGAAAGAAAGCATAAAATGAAGCACCTTATCAAAATTGAAGATTTGACAGTTGATGACATAAATAATATTTATGAATGCGCTTGTGCTTTTGAAAGAGGAGAAAAAAAGGCAAATTTCAAAGACAAATACGTCTGCAATATGTTTTTTGAAAATTCTACAAGAACAAAGCTTTCTTTTGAAATGGCGCAAAGCAAAATCAATATTAATAAATTCAATTTTGAAGCAAATGTATCTTCAATAAATAAAGGTGAAGATATGTTTGATACAATAAATAATCTTGTTGCAATAGGTATGGATGCTTTTGTATTAAGGCATAAAGATGATAACCTTATTCAGGAATTATCCAAAATGTCTTATTTCAAAGAAATTTCTTTTGTAAACGCGGGAAGCGGCAAATCAGCCCATCCAACACAGGCGCTATTGGATTTTTATACAATAAAAAGTTATTTTAGTGATTTAAAAGGTAAAACCATTACAATCACAGGTGATATTGCTCATTCAAGAGTTGCAAAATCAAACATTGCGCTTTTAAAGAAATTTTATATGAATATAAGATGCCTGGCTCCAATTGAACTTCAAGGAGAAAAAATCGAAGGAGTCGATTACTACACATCACTAAAAGAAGCTTTTGAAGGCTCTGATATAATTATGGCACTTCGCATTCAAAAAGAGCGCTTTGAAAATGAGACTTTAAATTTAGATGATTATATTAAAAATTATCAGATAAATGAAAATACTATGCCTGATAATGCAATTTTAATGCACCCGGGGCCGATTAATAAAGATATTGAAATTTCAAGCAGTCTTTTAAATTCAAATAAAGGAGAAACTATCTTAAAACAGACTCAAAACGGTGTATTTATTAGAATGGCAGTACTTAATAACATAATAGAAACCAGGGGGTTTTAATTGTTAAAGGATAAAAACATAATTAAAATTCCTTCTTTGATTGATATGCACGTTCACTTTAGAGAACCGGGTTTTACTTATAAAGAAACTATAAAAACAGGTATCGAAGCAGCTCTTGCAGGAGGATTTAGCGGCGTGTGTACTATGCCAAATACAAAACCTGTCACAGATAACCCCAAAATTGTAAAAGAAATCTTGCAAAAGGCAAAAAAATATAAGTTTAATATATACCCTGTTGCTGCAATTACAAAAAACCTTGATAGCCTGGAGCTTGTTGATTTTAAAGAGCTTAAAAAAGCAGGTGCTATTGCTTTTTCTAATGACGGGCTTCCTCTTTTAGATAAAGATGTTTTTCTTGAAGCATTAAAAAGCGAAGAACTTATTCTTTCACACTGTGAAGACGAAACAGTTGAAGTAAATTGGCAAATAGAACAGTTTGCAAAAGCAATAAATCTCGGGTATAACCCAAAGCTTCATTTTTGTCATATTTCAAAAAAAGAAAGCATAGATTTAATCAGAGCTGCAAAGCAAAAAGGGCTTAAAATCACCTGCGAAACTGCTCCTCATTATTTTACTTTTACAAATGAAGATGTAGATAATACCGGCACTTTTAAAATGAATCCGCCTTTAGGAAGTCAAAAAGATAAAAAGGCTGTTATGGACGGGCTTTTAGATAATACTATTGATGTTATTGCAACAGACCATGCACCTCATAGTATGGAAGAAAAATTAAAACCATATGTTGAATCTCCAAATGGTATCACGGGGCTAGAAACAGCATTATCATTATCATATGAATTATTGGGACTTGATAAAACCATTGAAAAAATGGCAATCAATCCAAGAAAAATTTTAAATATAATAAATACCAAAACCGTAAACTTTGCACCCGATATGACCTGGATAGTAAATCCAAAAGAATTTAAAACAATGTGCAAAGTTTCGCCATACAAAGGAATGAAACTAAAAGGAAAAATAGTAAAATGAACGACAATGATATTAAAAAAAGGTTAGTACTGGCGCTTGATGTCGAAGATATTCAGGAAGCAAAAGAACTGGTAGAACTTTTAAGCCCGTATATAGGGACTTTTAAAGTAGGCTTACAGCTATTTTGCGGATATGGACTTGAAATTGTTAATTATATCAAAGAAAAAAATGCGGATTTCTTTTTGGATGTTAAATTACACGATATTCCAAATACCGTTCAAAAAGCTTCTTTTAATGTTGTTAAAAATGGTGCAAGTTTCTTTAACGTTCATGCTACAGGCGGTATTGAAATGATGAAAGCAGCTAAACAAGGGGCTATTGAAGCTGTTGAAAAATTTAATAAGAAAAAACCAATCATCCTTGCTGTTACAGTTTTAACAAGTATTTCAGATGAAATTTTAAAAGAAGAATTATCAAACACCAAAAATTCATCGGATTTTGTAATCGAGCTTGCAAAAAATGCTAAAAAAGCAGGGCTTGATGGAGTTGTAGCTTCCGCCAAGGAATTAAAACTAATCAAAAAAGAATTAGGAGATGATTTTATAGTCTTAACTCCGGGCATTAGACCAAAATGGTCAAGCAAGGATGATCAAAAAAGAATAGTAACGCCATCTGACGCTTTTAAAGACGGCTCTAATTATATAGTTCTTGGCCGTGCCGTTACAAAAGCAGCCGACAGACTGGATGCTATCAAAAAAATATACGCTGAAATCAAAGAGGAAATGAAATAAAATGGATATCGGAACAATTATTCTTCAAGACGGAACCGTAATTAAAGGCAAAAGCTATGGTAGCAAATCTGCTAAAATCGGCGAAATTGTCTTTAATACATCAATGACAGGATATCAGGAAATCTTAACAGACCCAAGTTATGCAAGTCAAATTATCGTGATGACCTATCCTGAAATTGGAAACTATGGAATTAATAATTTTGATTTTGAATCAGACAGGCCGGCTTTATTTGGTTTTGTCGCTAAAAACCGCTGTAAAACGGGCAAAGAAAGCCACTATCAATCCTCTAAATCTATTGAAAAATATCTTGAAGAAAATGATATTGTTGCAATATATGATGTCGACACAAGAAGCCTTGTTAAAAAAATCAGAAAATACGGTACAATGAATGCCTATATTGCAGGCTATGATATGTCCGAAAATGAAATTGAAGCAAAACTTGATGAGCTTCAAAATTACCAAAGCAAAAAAGATATTATTTTAGACGTTTGTCCTAAAGAGACATACCAATTCAATAAAGAAGGTGATATTAATCTTGCTTTTATTGATTATGGCGCAAAAAAGGGCATTTTAAATTCTCTTGCTCAAAGAGGCTGTAAAATAACAGTGTATAGAGCTGATATTGAGGCTGATAAACTTGTAGATAAAGGCTATGATGCCATATTTTTATCTAATGGCCCCGGAAACCCCGCTGACTATACTTTTCAAATTGAACAAATCAAAAAATTATCAGGTACAATTCCGATTTTTGGTATTTGTCTTGGCTATCAGCTTTTAGCTCTTGCGCTTGGTTCTGATACATATAAACTTAAATATGGTCACAGAGGCGCCAATCATCCTGTAATTAATCTTGAAAATAATAAAGTTATGATAACAAGCCAAAACCACGGTTACGCAGTTGATGAAACTAAGCTTACAAACATAATGCGCGCCACTTATAAAAACTTAAATGATAATACTTTGGAAGGTTTTGAAGCAACAAGATTAAAAATCTATGCCGTTCAATTCCACCCTGAAGCAAACCCCGGGCCAAATGACGCATCTGTCATTTTTGATGAATGGATTAATATTATGAAAGCAAACAAAAATAAACAAGACAAGCAGGTAAAAAATGAAAAATAAAACTCTAAAAAAAGTAATGGTAATAGGCTCAGGGCCAATTGTAATTGGTCAGGCTGCAGAATTTGACTACGCGGGTGTTCAAGCGTGCCGCGCACTAAAAGAAGAAAAAATTGAAATTGTTCTTGTAAATTCAAACCCTGCAACAATTATGACAGATGAAGAAATTGCAGATAAAGTATATATTGAACCGCTTACACTTGATTGTTTGACTGAAATCATTAAAAAAGAACGACCCGATGGTCTCATTGCAAGCCTTGGCGGTCAAACAGCCCTGAATCTTGCCTGCGAACTGGATGAAGCAGGAGTGCTTGAAAAATATAAGGTGCAACTGCTTGGAACAAACATTGAATCAATCAAAAAAGCGGAAGATAGAGAATTATTTAAAGAACTAATGAATGAAATAGAAGAGCCGATTCCGGTGAGCCGCACGGTTTCAAGCTATGAAGAGGCGCTTGAATTCAGCAAAGAAATTGGTTTTCCAATTATCATTCGCCCTGCTTTTACCCTAGGAGGAGCAGGAGGCGGTATCGCCCATAATGCGCAAGAATATGATGAAATTGTCCACGGAGGCTTAAATCAGTCTCCTATTAATCAAGTTCTTGTTGAAAAATCAATTGCAGGCTATAAAGAAATCGAATACGAAGTTATAAGAGATGCAAACGATACCTGTATTATTATTTGTAATATGGAAAATATTGACCCCATCGGCATTCACACAGGCGATAGCTTTGTTGTTGCCCCAAGCCAAACTCTAACCAACAATGAATTTCAAATGCTAAGATCAAGCGCCATTAAAATCATAAGAGCCCTAAAAATTGAAGGCGGTTGCAATGTTCAATTTGCACTTGATAGCAAATCCAAACAATACTATGTAATTGAAGTTAATCCAAGAGTCTCAAGGTCATCGGCACTGGCCTCTAAAGCAACAGGATACCCTATCGCCAAAATTGCAACAAAAATTGCAATCGGCTACAATCTCCATGAAATTAAAAATTCAATAACCAAAAAAACCTATGCAGCATTTGAGCCAACTCTTGATTATGTTGTTGTAAAAATTCCAAAATGGCCTTTTGATAAATTTTCAAAAGGCGATAGGATGCTTGGAACAAAAATGAAAGCAACAGGCGAAATTATGGCAATTGGAAGAACATTCAATGCCGCATTTAAAAAAGCTGTTGCATCATTAGAAGAAAAATATCTCGGGCTTTTAAACAGAGGCTTTGAAAAACTTGATGATAAAGAACTTTTAAAAGACCTTCATATTCAAGATGATAGAAGAATTTTCAGGCTGGCTCAAGCATTATATAACGGCGAAAATGTTGACGAATTAAATAAAATTACAAAAATAGACAAATGGTTCATCGAAAAAATCAAAGAAATAATAGAGCTTCAAAAGAAATTAGAATCAAATTCTTTAGATAAAGATTTATATATAGAAGCTAAAAAAATGAATTTCTTAGATGAAGAAATAATTAACCTAACAAATTCGTCCAAAGAAGAAATTGAAAGCTATAATATAAGCCCTTCTTACAGGCTCGTTGATACTTGTGCCGCCGAATTTATGGCACAAACCCCATATTTTTATTCAACATATTTAGAAGCCGATGAAGCAAGCGAATTTAAAGAACAGCAGCTTAAAGAATACAAAGAACAGGGAAAAGATAAAAAAGATACAATTGTAGTTCTTGGCTCTGGCCCGATTAGAATAGGGCAAGGTATTGAATTTGATTATTGCTCGGTCCATGCAAGCGATGAGCTTATTAAAAGAGGCTACCAGTCGGTTATGGTAAATTCAAATCCTGAAACTCTATCAACCGATTTTGATATTGCAGACAGATTATATTTTGAACCAATGAATATAGAATATATCTATAACATAATCAAAAAAGAAAACCCAAAAGGAGTTCTTGTTCAATTTGGAGGACAAACTGCAATTAATTTGGCTGAAAAGCTTGATAAATTAGGAGTTAAAATCCTTGGAACAAGCATAGAAAGCATCAATGCTGTTGAAGATAGAAAAGTCTTTGAAAAGCTTTTAAGAGAGCTTGGCATAGCCCAACCTAAAGGCTGTGCTGTAACATCCAAGGCACAGGCAATTGAAGCAGTCAAAGAGCTTAATTATCCCGTTCTTGTACGCCCAAGCTATGTAATAGGGGGCCGCGGAATGCAGGTTGTCTATAATGACGAAGAACTTTTAACTTATATAACGGAAGCCTTTAAATTTTCAAACGAACACCCTGTTTTAATCGACCAATATCTTGAAGGACAGGAAGTAGAACTTGACGCTATAAGTGATGGACGAGATATCCTGATTCCGGGTATATGCGAACACATCGAGCGCGCGGGAGTACATTCGGGTGATTCTATGAGTATTTACCCGAGCCAAAATATCTCAAGAAAAAATGAAAAAATTCTTGTAAAATACGCTACTCAAATTGCAAGAAAGCTTAATATCAAGGGCTTGATGAATATTCAATTTATCATAAAAGACGATAAAGTTTATGTAATTGAAGTTAACCCGAGAGCCAGCAGAACCGTTCCTATTATGAGCAAAGTAACGGGTATTCCTATGGTAAATATTGCAGTAAGCGCAATATTGGGTAAATCCATCAGAAGATTTGGCTATGGAATAGGATTATACAAAAAAAGCAATCTTGTTTCAGTTAAAATGCCGATTTTCTCTTGGCAAAAGCTAAATAGAATCGATCCTGCTTTAGCTCCGGAGATGAAATCAACAGGCGAAGTATTAGGAATTGATACTAAATACAAAAGAGCCTTGTATAAAGCATTTTTAGCAGGCGGTTACAAATTTTCAAAAGAAAAACAAAGGGTATTGGTTTCACTTAATGACCACAATAAAGTGCCCGCACTTCCAATGCTTAAAAAGCTCTTTAAGCAAGGGTTTTTCATAATGGCAACCCACGGAACCCATAAATTTCTGGAACAAAATGGAATTCCATCCAAAATGATTGAAAAATTTATGATAGATAAACTTCAAAAACGTATGAAAGACGGCAGATTGAGCTTTATTATCAATACTCCAACCACAGGTAAAAACTCTCAAAATGCAGGTTTTCAAATAAGAACCATTGCACAGATGTACGGCATCGGAAGCTTTACTTCTATAGATACAGCTGCTGCATATCTCAAAGCCTACAAGGTTTTTGACAAAAATACCGCTTTGGATTATGAAACAATTACAAATTATAGAAAGAAAAAATTTCCAAGACTGTTTAAATAAATTACATTTTGGTATATAGTATATAAATATGTTTGAAAGATTTACCCAAAAAGCAATAGATGTTGTGCAATCTGCCCAAAATTTGGCAGATAGCTTCGGACATAAAAAAGTTATGTCGCAGCATCTTTTGATGGGACTTTATATTCAAACAAAAGGTGTCCAGGCAAAGATTTTAAATTTTGATAAAATCAACTATGAAGATTTACAGGAGCTTGTAATAAACTATGGAAAAGAAGATTTAAGAGAAAAAGAAAATAATAATATCTTGTTTTCCCGTGTTGCAAGAGATATATTGAAGCTTGCTGTCGAATTATCAGTCAAATTAAACTCCAAATTTGTTATGCCGCAGCATATAGCGCTAGCACTATTTTTAGACAAAAACACAGTAGCTTATGAAATATTAGAGCATTTTAATGTCGACAAAGAAAAAATTATTGCAAACCTCGAAAAAATGCTTGATAAAAGCACCGCCATTCAAATAATCCATCCTGAAATAGCAAAAGAAAATAATGAATTGTCTGATATCAATAAGTTCTTCAAAGAAAAAGTAATTTCAAATATTTTATCAAATGCTCAATCAAAACTTACTGCCTCAGAATATGAAATAGTCGGCACAGAACAAATTTTACAGTCTATTTTAGAAAACAAAGATTATAAAATAGTTGAAATTTTAAACAAATATTCAATTGATTTTGAAACATTTAATGAAGAATTAAAAAAATTCTCTTCAAGGTATCCTGAATTCGAAAATTCGGAAAAACAGATAATTTTTACCCCTAATGCCTTCAGAACCATTCTTGTGGCACTTGATTGTGCAAAGGAAATGGGCAGTACAGAAATTTTAGCAGAACATATTGTCCTTGGTATTTTAAAATTAAAAAAAGGTATTGCATATAAAATCTTGTCTTCTCTTCTTCCAAATGCAATTGATTTTGAAGATATTGTAGTTAAAAAATTAAACGAAAACATACCTGAAACCCTTGCCATTATGAGACTTGCAAAACAGGAAGCAAGAGCTTTGATGTCAAATACCATAGGAACCGAAATGATTTTACTTGCAATATTGTCTTATGGCACAGGAATTGCATATAGGACATTAAAACGTCTTGGAATTAACTATAAAGATGCTAAATTTGAAATTGAAAAAATCATTAAGACCCAAAACATAAAAGAAGATGAAAATCCGAATTACAGTCCAAGAGCTAAGCAAGTTTTAGAAATAGCTTATCATACTGCAAGCGAACACAAAAAAAACAAAATCAAATCAGAAAATATTTTATATGGCATAACAAAAGTTGAAAATTGCGTTGCAATGCAAATACTTTCAGCTCTTGGAACAGACATTCTTGAAATCAAAGAAGGAATAAAACAAGAACTTCTTGGCGGAATGGAATTATAATCACTTAAAACAAAATTAATCTAAAGTACTAGTTCCCATAATTGATTTAATCTTCAAAAATAAATAGTATAATTCAAGCATGCTCAAAACAATGTTTTTAGAAGTTTGGAATAACTTACACCCTATGACACATATTTGGCTGATTGCAAGCACAATTGGCTTTTTAGCGTTATATGGTCTAATGTTTGTCATATAGTTTATGTTAATTGATACTCACGCACACATTAATATGCTATCAAATATAGATAGCTCCATTGAAGAAGCACGCAAGGCAGGAGTTAAAGAAATCATAGTACCAACTGCAACTGGTGATGATTTTGATTGCGTTATTGAACTTACAAATAAATTTGATAATATGTATGCTCTTATTGGAGTGCATCCTGAAGATTGCGAAAATTTTGACGATGCCACAGCAAAAAGAATAATAGAGCTATATAAAAACGAAAAAGTCGTTGGAATTGGAGAAATCGGGCTTGATTATCACTATACAAAAGAAAATACAAAAACCCAAAAAGATTGTTTTATAACACAACTGGAAATTGCAAAAATCTTAAAAGCTCCGATTGTCATACACGATAGAGATGCTCATAAAGATGTTTTTGATATTTTAAAAGATATGAAAAGCGAAAATGTATTGATGCATTGTTTTTCAGGTTCCGTTGAATTAATGTATCAAGCGCTTGATATGGGTTATAAAATTGCAATCGGAGGTGTTGTCACTTTTAAAAATGCCAAGACAATTAAAGAAGTGGCTCTTAAAATTCCATTAGAAAGCCTGATGCTTGAAACAGACTGCCCCTATTTAACGCCGCATCCTTTCAGAGGATTAGAAAATTCTCCGAAATATATTGGATTTGTTGCAAAAGAAATTGCCAAAATCAAAAATATACCTTATGATAGCATTGTAAATATTACGGCGAAAAACGCAAGAGAGTTTTTTAATTTAAAAGATGATTAAAATAGATAGGAGATAAAATAAAATGGCTCAACAAGAAATTCAAGGAACAATCAGAATAAGAACTGCTGTTTTAGTATTTTGTAAAGATATGGCAACACCTTTGGTTTTATATTTTGATAATGCCCAAAAAGTTTATGACGACTTGAAAGCTTTAATCAATTCAACAGAAATCAAAATGGTAGAATTTGAACCAATCGGACCTATCAAAAAAGCATCTCTTCTATCAAGCAATATTTTAGGTGTTGCCCTTCAGGAAGAAAGATATTTAGAACCTAAAAACGACTAATGAAAAAGAGGCTGGATTTAATCTTATTTGAAAAAGGATATTTTGAAACAAAAAATTCGGCAAGTGTTAATATTTTAGCAGGCAACGTAAAAATTGCAGATAAAATCATTACAAAAGCCGGACAGTTGTTTGATGAAGAAAAACTATTTGACTCAGATAATCCTGTATCAATCGAAATAAACTCCATTCCTTATGTATCTCGAGGCGGTCTAAAGCTTGAAGGTGCAATCAAAGCCTTTAATATAGATTTAAAAGATAAAATCTGTATTGATATGGGAGCTTCGACCGGAGGATTTACAGATTGTATGCTTCAATTTGGAGCAAAAAAAGTTTATGCTTTGGATTGCGGAATAAATCAGCTCGCTTGGAAATTAAGGCAAGATAAAAGGGTTGTAGCTATTGAAAAAATAAATGTCAAAAATTGCACATTTTTTGATGTTTTTCAAAAAAATTCATTAAATGACAGCGAAATGCCTTCTTTTTTAAGTATGGATTTGTCTTTTATTTCGATAAAAAAAGTTTTTGAAAACTGCATAAATTTCATTTCAAAGCAGGCGAGCTGCGTTATTTTAATCAAACCACAATTTGAAGCAAAATACGAGCAGATTGATAAAGGCGGCGTTGTTAAAGATGAAAAAATCAGAATTGAAATAATTGAAGATATAAAAACATTTTGTAAAAACCTGGGTTTTGAAGTCTTGGGCTTGATTGAAAGCCCGATTAAAGGTCAGAAAAGCAAAAATATTGAATATTTGATATATATAAAAAGGAATTTTATATAATGAATACAGTTGAATGCTTAAATTTAATAAGTACAACCATAAATGATATGATGGATTTTGCAACAACCGATGAAACTTTAGAAAACGATTTTAGGGAATATCTTGAAATCAATAATGTTGAAATAGAAGGTCCAAAAGCATTCACTAATATTTTTCTTCAATATCTTTTTGACATGAAAATGCAAAACGGTTTAAGGGTTATCGAATACTATAGAAGAAACAAAAAGGGTGAAAATGGCATAATAGAAGCCCTTGCTAATTCTTTTTGCGGCATTTTTAAGGTAAATAAAGTTTTATCAAATGCATATAATGTAACTTGTTTAAGCTCGGAAGCTGATTTTGAAATTATTCCAATGGTTAAAATGCATCATTTAAAGCAAATCGGAAAAAATGATTACATAAAGGCAAGAATTTTATCTTTCCACGGAATTGAATTCATTCTCGAAATTTATGATGTAATATCCGAACTGAACCCAGCTAAAGCTGCTACAGAAGCAATTAGTTTGATGCTTCAAAGCCCAAGAAGTGCATACTATAAAAATGAAGAAAAAAAAGAAATTCTAAAAAACAGCGTTAAGGATTTCTATGAAAAATTTATCGAATTTTTTAACCAGGAATTTGTTATAACCACAAATAAACACATTGATAAATTAATTGAAACCTATAATATATATAGACAAGACGGGCAAAAACAAGATTATTCAAATTTAATTGAAGATGTTAAAGAAAACAGATTTTTTACAATCAAAGAAATGAACTGCACTGATGATAATTTTATAGAAAACGCTTCGGGAGGGTTCTCAACCCATAGCGAAACATATGATATCGCACTTTGGATGGATAGAAACAGAGGCTTATATATAATTCCTTTTTTAGATACATTTTTAAAATGTTTCAGCGAAAATATCGAAGGTAAAAAAGAATGTATTCAGGAATTTTTGACAAGCGATAAAATTCCTCCAAGTGTTTTAAAATATGCTTATGAAATCAATGAAAATTTCTTTGAGGTTATAAATAAAGAACTCAATACTGATTTTCAAACATTTCAGGACTTGCTTTTTAACACAAAAGCAGCTTTTATAGATTCAGATATTTTTTCGCCTGCT
The DNA here is from genome assembly GCA_947428835.1 of uncultured bacterium. Classification (GTDB taxonomy): domain Bacteria; phylum Cyanobacteriota; class Vampirovibrionia; order Gastranaerophilales; family Gastranaerophilaceae; genus RUG14156. The sequence continues at coordinate 13,219 of CANENE010000007.1, forward strand.
ATAATTTTATTTAATTCAAAACTGTTTTCAAATATGGTTGAAAATCAATAATAATCAAAACTAACTTAATTTCGATTTAACATATCATCCAAAATAGAAGTTGCATCTTCAATCATTTGAACACAGTGTTTCTTTCTTTCGGATGAATGAAAATCTGCAAAATCTTTTGTTAAAACCCTGCAGCAAGTTACTTTATGAATTGCTGTGAATCTTTCATACAATTCTTTTGCTAAATTTCTTGCAGTATCATCTTCAAATTCGCCATGGAAATATCCTAATACCATTTGGCTTGCAGCAACTGCACCACACAAACATCTTGATGACATTCCGCCTGAAAAGCTTGTTGCAACAGAAACAAATCTTTTATCCACAAGTCCCATTTCGAAAGCCGCCATTGCAACAGATTCAGAACACGAATACCCTTGCATAAAATATTTTGGAGCAAGCTCTTTAAAATTAACTTTTACACCTTCTTTAATTGCCATATTTTCCCCTTATATTTAAACTATTTACATATAATTTTGATAAATTTTGCTGCCGTATATCAAAAATGATATAACTGCACTCATAACAGCTGCGAGCAATACAGAACCCGCCGCTATGTCTTTTGATAATTTAGCAAGCTTTGCCCATTTGTTTTTATAATACGCATCTATAACAAATTCAATAACTGAATTCATCATTTCAAGCACAAGTACAAGCGTATTTGCAAAAACAATCAGACAAAATTCAACAATGTTAACTTTTAAAACCGCTGCAAGCGCAAACGTAAAAAATGCAATTATAATGTGCTTTCTAAAATTCCTTTGGGATTTAAATGCGAGTCTTAGCCCGTTTAAAGCATACATTGCACTTTTTTGAAATGACTTTGATTGAAATTTATTCATTAAATTCCTTTAAAACCTTTTTTTGAACTCCCACAACAAAATCGTAATCTTTTTTTGTTAAATGGTCAAATCCGATTAAATGTAAAATTCCATGAGTTGTTAATTCTATAAAATCATCTTTATTTTTGAGCATCTCAACATTTATTATAATCTGCCCTAAGTCTGCTGTTTTTCTATATATAATTGAATTTTCATCATCGTTAAAAAGCGAAAAAGTTATAACATCGGTTGCAGCATCTTTGTTTCTATAGTCTCTATTTATTTCTTGAATTTTTTCATTTTTACAAAATGCAATGTCGAAGCGGATTTTTTTTATATCTTCTGTAAAAATTTTGCTTTTTTGTATCTCTTTAAAACCAAATAGGATATCCAAAATCTTTCTGACATTTTTTCTGTATTCAACAAGTGTAAAACCATATTTTTTTAAATATATATTATCAAGCCTGCAAATAGAAAAACTGCTTTTAAAAGAAACCCGTTGCATTTTAGGCATTGTTATTTCCTTTGTTTTTTTCTTGCAATTTTCTAAGTTTTCTTTCAAATTCATCATCTTGAGATTCAGAAAAATTATTTTTATTTTTATCTGAAAGCTCGTCTACGACTTTTTCCTGGTATTTTATTCTTTCGTGCTGCATACCTCTTAAAATTTTATTAAATGTCATTGCAATAATTTTTATATCTTTAAGAGTCAAAGGGCAATCTGATAGCTGACCGTCGTTTAATCTTTCCGTAAATATTTTATTTAACATTGCATCTATTTCATCCTGGCTTGGATTTTTAAGAGAACGAACAGCAGATTCAAGAGCATCAGCCAGCATCAAAATTGCAGTTTCTTTAGTTTTGGGTTTTGGGCCCGGATATCTGAATTGATTTTCAGAGACATTTTCTTCCCCTTCTTCTTCAATTGCTTTTGTATAAAAATGCCCCGCTAAACATTCGCCATGATGCTCTTTAATAAAATCAATAACCATCTCTGGAAGTCCGTATTTTCTTGCAATTTCAACTCCATCTTTGGTATGAAGCGTAATTACCATTTTACTTTGTCTTGGAGTAAGCGTGGTATGAGGGTTTTCAACTCCAAAATACGATTGGTTTTCTATAAAAAATAAAGGTCTTTGAATCTTTCCTATATCATGGTAAAAAGCTCCGACTCTAGCCAATATTGAATTAGCACCAATTGCACAAGCTGCAGCTTCACATAAATTTGCAACCATTAGAGAATGGTGAAAGGTGCCGGGAGCTGTACTTCTAAGCTTTGATAAGAGCTCCTGATTTTGATCACCAAGCTCAATTAAAGCATAAGGGGATACGATTTTACAAACTTTTTCAATAATCGGAATCAAAAACATCGCAATCATTGAAGATATCAGGCCATTTACCAAACCAAGGAACGGATTTTGATTATGAAGCTGAAATAGTATATTAAAAGCTTCTGTCTGATATTCAAAAAACAATACATAAAGCATTGCAAGCCCCATTGTAAGCCCTATTTGAAAACCACACCAAATAATGTCAAAACGTTTTGAATACGACATCATAGAAACAAGGTAACTCGAAAATAACGTTATGCATATAAAAGTATAAACCAATTGTGCACTTAAAAAGAGTGTAACTGTAAGCAATGCTATCAATAAAATCGTAACTAAAAACGAAAGAATGGGACTGGTAAAAATAGCAAGTATCATTGTAAAAGCCACAAAAGGCATAAGATAATTGGATATATGAGCCGAACTTGCAATAACTATACAAATATAAATCAAAATTACGCTTGATAGCGCGATATAAAACATATATCTTGGTGTAAAGAATTTGGTTTCATATTTTCTTAAATATAAAACCAAAAAATACATAGTCAGACACACGAGCGCAAAAATCCCGAAAACCCCAAGTTTATTTAATTCATAGGCATTATATCCTGATGCTTTCAGGGCATCTTTTTTAAGCTGTGTTACTTTTTCTCCTGCAGTTAAGATTTTTTCTCCTTTTTTAAACGTTACAACATATGGCTTAACTGCACTTTTGGCATTTTTTCTTGCAATATCGGTTGCATATTCATCTATGATAAGATTTGGAACAACGCTATGTTCTATTAAACCGATAATCAGCGGGAATTGGACCTTTTTAACTTTGTATTCAAGTCTTTTTTCAATAAAGGCATCAGTTAAAAAGTTTGAAACATCGGTATCAAATACACCAACATTTAATATCTCATTTAGAATATATTTTGTATTTGTAAATGTTGTGCTTAAATTTGTATCGGATGAAGATAAAATATATGCTATTGCCTTGTTTTTAATTTCAGCATCACTAATTTCTAAAATATTAAAAAGCTCTTTTTGCTTTGCCTGATATGTTTTTCTTTCTTTTTTAATTTTTTCAATTTCATCCATTACATGTTGAAGATCATCTTTTATATAATCACCCTCAACAGGAGTTACAACAGGCCTTATTTTGTTTGCAACTTCTCTTTTAATAAGTTCTGTACGTTGTTTATCTACAACCTCAAATGAATTTTTGGCATAAATTGTTTTTTGGGCAATTCCATTGCTTATGATATTTTGATATAAATAATATCTTACTGATAATAAAGATGTAAAAATAAAAGCGACCACAAAAAAAGCAACAATATTTGCAGGTTTCGAGCCTTGAAGAACATCTTCGTTTTTTAAGAAATTGTTTGCTATAAAGTTTTTAATAAATTCTACTGTTTTTTTCATAAAAACATTATACAATAAATCTTTTTTCTTATATACTCTTAAATATGAAAAGAATTTTTATTTTATTTTGCATAAGCATATTATTTTTGCCTAATGCATTTGCACAAGACAAAAAAAGCCTAAAAGAATTATTTGCAAATAATGAAGCAATAATTTACACAATTAATATAAGAAATTTTGGTGCAGCAGATATAGATGGCGACGGTTTAATTGGTCCCGGTGATACAAAAGGAACATTTATAAACGCTGCAGAAAAGCTTGAAGAATTAAAAGAAGAAGGAATCAATGTAATCTATCTTCTTCCGATTACCAAAACAGGCAAATTAAAAGCTCTTGGGACTGCAGGTTCTTTATATGCAATGGATGCTTTTGATGTTATAAACAACCAACTCATTCTTCAAAAAGCCTTATTGAACAGGCCAAAAGTTTTGTTGAAAAAGCACACAATCTTGGATTTAATGTTATAATTGACCTTCCAAGCTGCGGCTCTTATGATTTGTCTATTAAAAAACCTGATTGGTTTATAGAAGACAAAAACATAGTTCCTGCCGATTGGACAGACGTAAGACTTTTTAAAATATACAACGAAAATAAAAGCCTAAATACCACAACTGTTGAAAATTTCAAAAAATTTATTGATATGGTTTTATATCTTAAAGCAGATGGCATTAGGGCAGATGTTGCCGCAATCAAACCGAAAGAGTTTTGGTTAGAAATTATAAAATATGCGCATAAACAAAACAAAGATTTTCTTTTCCTTGCAGAAGCAAGCCCTATGTGGGATAACCCTGCAAAAAATGCAGTAAGCCACTATAGCACAACAGATGAATTACTAAATGCCGGTTTCGATAGTTACTATGGTTCCTGGAGCAATTTTGCAGACATTAAAACTAAACAAGACTTTGACAAAAATTTAAACAATAATTTTAAAATCTTGAATAAACACAAAAATTCAAGCATAATTTCAGCCATTGCAACCCATGATCAAAAAGCTCCAATTTTAAACGGTGAAAACTATTGGCGCAAAGTGTTATGGTTGTCCGTCACAATTCCTCAAAATACATATTTTCTTGATGGATTTAAATATGGTGATGATTTTTTATATAAATATGAAAATGCGCCGGCAAAAACATCTTTAACCGATGATAGCGAGTATTTCGTTCATACCGGACTTTTTGATATTTTTAATCTTACAGCTCCGACCAGACAAAAGCATCCAAACTTAAAGAAAGAGTACCTAAAAGCAATTGATTTCAAAAAAAGAAATATTGATTTAATTACAAATGGCAGGTTTAAACTTCTAAAAACCGGCAATGAAAAGGTCATTGCCTATTCTATAACAAACTTTGAGCAGGAATTGATTGTAATTGCATCTTTAGATGAAACTACAAATCAGCAGGCAAACGTAACTTCAAAATATATAGATGATGATTACGTATTTTTAAATGTCACGGAAAATAATATGCCAAATATCAGTAAAAACAAAATATCTGCTGAGCTTGAACCTCATCAAATAAAGGTATTTTTAATAGGGCTTGCAAAATACAGGGCAATGTAAATTTATATAAATTAATCCAAAAGATTTTCTAAAATATCGGCATTTTTCTTGGCATTTGGATTATTAATTCTGTTCATTTTTCTTAAATAGTCTCTAAGGGCCTCTCTAACAAGCTCAGAGCGCGTTCTTTGTTCTGAAAGCGCAATTTCGTCTATTGTTTTCAAAAAGTTATCTTTCATTGAAATCAATATTCTTGCCATAATTACAATTTCCCTCCCGAAAAGTTTTTTTCATTATAACACGTAAATTAATAGTTTTTTGTTTTTTATATTAACTTTTGTAAATTTTTGGACAACCTTTGCAATTTCATCTTTCAAAAATACTTTTTAAAGATATAGAGTTTTATAAGAAAATAAGAGAATTGGTATGACCGAAGTTGAATTAAACGCATTATTTAACATTACACCCGAAAAAGAAAAAAATGTCTATGCTACTAACACAATCAAAAGTGCGGATGAGATACGCAGAATTGTGAAAGTATTTAACATTGCAAAAGAACAAAGAAGCACATCTAAATCTATCTCTGCAAGAGGGTTAGCCGCTTTTAGGACAATGCTTATCAGTAACAATTAGTCTTGAAAACATAATTCTAAACATTTGTTTCAATTTTAGACTAAATTGATGAAAATGCTTGTAATAGCCATAAATAAAGGCTATAATCGCAGTATCTTATGAAGAAATTAAGCATAGCTTTTATATGGCATTTTCATCAGCCAAACTATCAGGTAAATTATGATAGCGAATTTTTACTGCCTTGGGTAAGACTTCACGCTTCTAAAGATTATCTTGATATGTTAAAAAGAATGGACAAGTTTAAGAATTTAAAACTTAACTTCAACTTTTCACCCGTCCTTTTGAATGCCCTGCAGAAATATATTTCAGGCGCAATGGACATTCACTTAAGACTTTTAATAAAAGATGAAAATCAGTTAAGCGAAGAAGAAAAAATCTTCATTTTAAATAATTATTTTGATCTTAATTATAAAAATATGGCTTTAAAAAGGTCATATTATACCGAGCTTTTTAATCATCGCTCTAACGCAAGAGAATTAAATTGCAATATATTTACAAACCAACAATATGCAGATATCATGGCAAATTATACGCTATGCTGGATAGATGGAAGTTTCTTGAATGATTATGTTGATCTTCAAGAACTTATGGCCAAAGAAAAAGATTATACACTAAGGGATAGAAACAAAATTTATGAAATTCAGCTTGATATCATAAGAAGAATACTTGTTGAATATAAAAAATACCAAGATAAAGGTTTAATAGAAGTATCCACAAGTCCTTATTATCATCCTATTGTTCCTTTACTTTTTGATTTTAAAAATAAAGAAATAAAAAATACTGAAAATCTGCCGCAAGACTACGCAGATACAACAAACGCAGCAGAGCAAATCAAAAGAGCAAAAGATAAGTACTATGAAATTTTTAAAAGAGAGCCAAAAGGTATGTGGCTTTCAGAGCAATGCGTTTGCCAAAAAACTATTGAACTGCTTGCAAAAGAAAATTTCAACTGGACTGTTTTGGACGAAGGAATTTTATCAAAATCCACAAAAAAAGAGTTTATAAGAGATTTTGAAGGCAATTTAGAAAATCCTTTTAATTTAACAATTAATTATACGAGCAAAAAGCAGCCTGATGTTAATTTATTTTTTGCAGATTCATTTTTCTCAAGTTTGATAAATTTCGGATACGGTAATTATGACTCTATTAGCGCCGCAAACGACTTATACGACAAAATTAAAACCATTCAGGCTAAACTTCAGAGTTCTCCAAAAGAGCATCATATAATCACAATTGCTCTCGATGGAGAGAACTGCTGGGAAACATATGAAAATGATGGCGCCATATTTTTAGACACATTGTATAGCTTAATTTCAGAGGATAAAACACTTGAAACAGTTACAATCAGCGACTACATCCAAAAAAATGAAGCAGAGACATTGGATAATCTTAAATCAGGCTCATGGATAAACAGGAATTTTGATCTTTGGATTGGAAGTCCGGTCAAAAATGCTGCTTGGCTATATCTGTCAACAGTTACAAAAGAATTTGAAGAATATAAAACCGAAAGCCTTAAATGGGTTAGAAATGATAAAGAAAAAGAATATCTTGATAAAAAACTAAAAGAGGCACAAAGAGAAATTCTTATCGCACAAGGAAGTGATTGGTATTGGTGGTACGGAGAACCCAATGAATCCAAAAATGATGATGTTTTTGATTTTTTATTTAGAAGCCACCTGATAAATGTTTATAAAATTTTAGGACTTGAAATACCCGAATATCTTTTAATACCTTTAACACATGCTGCTTCAAGCCCTCTTAGAAATCCTGCCAGGGAAATAAGTCCCTCTTTAATATGCGATGTTAACGACACAAAAGGAGAGTGGAAAAACGCTGGTCACATTTTTATCGCAGATGGTCCTACTTCAAATATCAACAGGCTCATTAAAAATATTCATTTTGGTTCAGACAAAAAATTTCTATATTTAAGATTTGAATTAAATAAAAATTCCGCAAAAATAAACAGAGTTGATATTGAAAATCAAATTGCAATTTATTTTGCAAACGACAAAGATTTGTTTTTCTCGCCTATACGCTTTTCTTGCAAAAACGAGAAAATTATACACCCGATTATTAAAAATCAATTTTCAAGAGAACTTCGTTTTGTTTTTGATACCAAAAAAACTTCAAGGCTATTTTTTAACAAAGCTTGTCCTTGGGGACTTTGGAGCCAAACTGTTGCGAAAAATTCTAAAATTGCATACAAAAACGTTATAGAGCTAAAAATCGCATTTTCTGATTTGGAAATTAATGATAAAGATTTTTCATTCTTCATACTGGATGCAACAAACGAATTAATAAATGAAGTCTACCCGCAAGATACCTTGATTTGTCTTTCAGAAGAATAAATATTAATTTATATTTTTATACCTGCAAATGTTTCTTTATACTCAAGAAGCTTCCAATCGCACCAAATGCAACACCTAAAACCATTACACTAAATAGTACAAAAAATTGTGCAAGCGGATTAATTGAAATCATAAAGAATTCATGGATTTTTATGATATAACCCTGAACAATGTCAATAGGAATAACAGCAACCAAAGCGCCTAAAAATCCATAAATTGCGCCTTGAAGCACAAGAGGTGTTTTTATATACCAATTTGAAACCCCCATAAGGCGCATTATTTCAATTTCTTCTTTTCGTGATTGTATTACAAGCTCAATTGTATTATTGATAATTGCAATTGTTAAAATACAAACAATTCCTACAAAAACAACTGTTGCAGTATTAATAATTGCATTAATCATTTCAAATTTTTGTATTAAATCTTTTGCATAGCTTGTATCGTCAATTCCTTTTATAGTTTTTAGACTTGCCATAACAGGAATAATATTTTTGGTACTATCCAACTTAACATGAAGCGTATTTGGAAGAGGATTTGCAATATCGGGCACATCTATTTCTTTTTTTAATTGTATCCAGGAAGCTTCTTTTGAAATAAAAGAAACACCTTTAACATGTTCCAGTTTCTTTATATTTTGAATAGCAGCATCAACATCAGCTTCAGGGGATAAATACGCACTGATTTCAAGAGCAGACCCCATCGAATTTGCAAATGTATCAAGTGCTAATGTTACTCTAAATATTGAACCGAAAATCGTCAAAATTGCAGCAATTGTAGTTATAATTGCAATATTTACAATTCCTGCTCTTGCTATTCCCTTTATTGTTTCTATTGCAATTCTATATGTTATCCTAACCTCACTCATCCAATCTTTTGGAATATGAGACTTAACTTTTTGCTTTATATTTCTTCCTCTGCTTTTTCTAATCATATGTTCCTGCTTGTACATCTTTTATAACTTGTCCATGGTCAAGTGTTACAACTCTTTTTCTAAAGTAATTAACCATTGTTTGATCGTGCGTTGAAACAAGAATGGTAATTCCTCTCTGATTAACTTGCTCTAGAATTTGCATTACTTCAAGAGAATTTTTAGGATCAAGATTTCCCGTAGGTTCATCTGCAATCAAAAGAGGAGGTCCGTTTACAATTGCTCTTGCAATAGAAACTCTCTGCTGCTCGCCGCCTGACAACTCAGATGGCTTTGACCTGTATTTATCTTCAAGACCGACAACTTTTAGCGCTCCCATTACGCGTGTTTCAATTTCGCGGGAAGAAATACCCATAGTTCTTATTACATAGGCAATATTGTCGTATACTGTATGGTTTTGAAGAAGCTTGTAATCTTGGAAAACTATACCCATGCAACGTCTTAGACTTGGAACTTTATTTGGTGTCAGTTTTCCTATATCAATTCCTGCAACATAAACATTTCCTCTTGTAGGGCGTTCTTCGAGGTAAAGCATCTTCATCAACGTTGATTTGCCGGCTCCTGATGAACCCACCAGAAATACAAATTCACCCGGGTGAATATGAAGATCAACACCTCTTAAGGCATATTTATTTTTATATTGTTTTACTAAATCTCTTACTACTATCATTTTACATCCATAAATTCAATTATCTTTTCGTAGATTTTTTTATCAGTAAGTCCATAAAACTCCATTAGCTGTCTTTGTTCGCCGGATTGTCCAAAGGTATCTTTAGTGCCTATTCTATACACTTTAGTCGGATAGTATTGAGCTAAAGTTTCACAAACAGCACTTCCTAAGCCACCTATTATGCTATGATTTTCTACTACAACAACTTTATTTGTTTTTTGTGCGCTTTGTTTCAAAACTATATGCTGAAAAGGTTTTACAACCGGATAATGAAGAACATCTGCTTCAATTCCAACTTCTTTAAGCTTTTTGGCAGCTTCTATTACTTCATTTAAGGTTTCACCGTTTGTGACGATTGTAATGTCTTTGCCGTCCATAATTTTAACACCGGCACCCGGATTAAATTTGTATTTTTCGCTATCAAATACATCTTTTATATTTGTTCTTGGAATTCTAATATACATAGGCCCCGGTGTATTTGCTGCATATTGAATAACCTGATGCACTTCACTGCAATCCCCGGGAATAATTACTCTCATATCAGGAATGGAGCGCATATATGAAACATCTTCAAGCGCCTGATGAGATGCACCGTCTTCTCCAACGGTAATTCCGCCGTGGGTTGCAACAATTTTGACATTTAATTTAGAATAGCAAATTGTATTTCTAATTTGATCCAAGCATCTTGCTGTTGCAAACATCGCAAATGTACTTGCAAAAACAATTTTACCTTCATAAGCAAGTCCTGCAGCTGTTGTCATCATATCTTGTTCTGCTATTCCCATATTAAAAAATCTATCGGGATACGCTTTTTGAAACCTTGCAGTTTGCGTAGAACAGGATAAATCCGCATCAAGCACAACAATATTCGGATTTTTTGCACCCAATTCAACAAGGGTGTCACCGTACATATTTCTTGGAGATTTAATTTCAGGGTTTTTAATTAACATTTAATTCCTCCAGTGCTTGTTTAAGTTCATCATCTTTAGGAGCTTTTCCATGCCAGCCCGGGTTATTTTCCATAAATGAAACTCCCTTACCCTTTATAGTATTTGCAATGATTGCAACAAGATTGTTTGAATTTTTAGCATTTTGCAAAGCTTCTTCAATTTGGCTATAATCATGTCCATCGATTGAATATGTTTCAAAACCAAATGCTTTTAATTTGTCTTCAAGAGGCTCCAGGGTTTTAACTTCATCTGTTGTTCCATCTATTTGAAGATGATTCTTATCAATTATAACAACAAGGTTATTTAATTTTTTGGCATTTGCATTCATCAAAGCTTCCCAAACGCTGCCTTCTTGCATCTCGCCATCACCCATAAGCACATATACTTTAGATTTTACACCATCAAGACGCATTGCAAGTGCCATGCCAACTCCAATTGAAAGCCCCTGTCCAAGAGAACCTGTTGAAACTTCAATTCCCGCCAAATTCACTCTTGAGCTTGGATGCCCCTGAAGTTTTGAACCTAAAACCCTAAAACCATTTAAAAAGTCTTTTGAAAAATATCCAAGGTTTGCTAAAACTCCATACAAAGCGGTACTTGCATGACCTTTTGACAGAATAAATCTATCTCTATTTTTAAAGTCAAGAGACTTATCCCAATCAACCGGAACAAAAAGAATTTTTTTATATAATACAGACAAAATATCGACACAAGAAAATGCACCGCCCGGGTGTCCCGATTTTGCATTGTGTATCATTTTTATAATGTCTTTTCTTACTTCACGTGCAAATTCTTTCAAATTCTCTTCCTTTTAATTGCTACATTAAACGTTATTTTTATCCATTATACACTTTATAAGAAATAATGGCAAAGTCGGAAATATCCTTTTAAATCTTTTGGGCTCTTTTAATGTCCTATAAAGCCATTCCAAGCCAAGTTTTTGATATATTTCAGGAGCTTCTTTTGTAAGTCCTGAAAAAACATCAAAGCTTCCGCCTACACCTATCATAACACAGGAATTTAATTTTTCTTTAAGTTTTTCAATAACCTTTTCTTGAGCAGGTGAACCAAGCCCAACCAAAAGTATATTAGGTTTAGCTATTGCAATTTCATCTAAAATAGGCTCAATTTCATCAAAATAACCGTTTCTATAATAGACAATATTTAAGTTATTATACTTTGTTTTAAAATTTTCTATAGTCTTTTCAATGACTTCTTGCTTTGCACCAAAAAAGGCAATTTTATAATTTTTGTTATTTGCAAGTTCAACCAATTTCCTTGCCAAATCAACCCCTCTTATGTGGTTATTGCTGATTTTTTTCAGTTTTAGGGCAATTTTAACACCGATACCATCTGCAATGTTCAAATCCGCTTTGTTGACTATTTCTTTAAAATTAGCATCTTTTGAAGCATTCATAATCATTTCAGGATTAATTGTAATTATTTGAAAACTTCTGCCTTCATTTATAGTTTTTTCAGCCAACGAAAAAATATCTTCTTCCCGCCTTATGTCAACACGGCAGCCCAATACATCAGCTTTTATAATATTGTTTTCCATAACTATATCGTAGCATAAAAATTTTTTATATTTGCTATAAGATTTTTATTGTATTAAAATTGTTAATAAATAAAGGATTTTAAGAAGGCAAGTATAATGGAAAAGTGCACAGCGGTAATAGGATGCGGAATTTGGGGAAGAAATATCGTAAGAAATTTTTATAACCTCAAAGCCTTAAATTGTGTCTGCGATTTGGATGAAGAAAATCTAAAAATGGTAAAAGAACTTTATCCCGATGTTCACATCACAAAAGATATTGATGAAGTATTGAATAATCCTCAAATAAATTCTGTTTGCGTTGTCACTCCAAGTCATACCCACTTTAACATTGTCAAAAAAGCCATTCTTAAAGGAAAACATGTTTACGTAGAAAAACCAATTTCAACTTCATCTAAAGAAGCTCTTGAGTTAAAAGAACTTGCACTGAATATGAATGTTAAATTATTGGTTGGTCATCTGCTTTTATATCATCCTGCTGTAAATCGCCTAAAAATGCTTATTGCGGAAGGGGTATTGGGCAGAATTAAATACGTTCAATCTGACAGATTAAATATAAATTATTTTAAAAATGACAGAAGTGTAATGTGGGATTTAGCCCCTCATGACGTCTCTATGATAGCCCATATTACAGGAAAAGCACCTTTAAAAGTATTAAATGCAACAGGTGTTGCAAGCGAATTTGAAAATATCTTCGATATTACACATCTTACAATTGAATTTGAAGATGGCATTATAGGACAAGTTTCAGACAGCTGGATACATCCGACTAAAAGAGTTAATCTTTTAGTTCGGGGCGAAAAGGCAACAGCGATTCTTGATGACACCGTCACAGAAGGCAAATTAAAAGTTTTTGATAATCAAAAGAACGCTCAAAAAGATATTGAAATCTTTGATTATCTTGAAATTGAGCCATTGAAATTAGAATGTCAGCATTTTCTAAACTGCATTGAAAATAACAAAACTCCCCGCTCGGATGGCGAAAATGGTTATATGATTGTAAAAATTCTTGAAAGTGCTGAAAATATAATGCTTGGAAACAAAAAAGAAGCGCTTGATAAGCACGAATTCAAAATCTCCCGCTCCAAAAAATAGTTTTTAATTCTCGTTGTTGTTTTTCTTATTTTCTTTAACAACTTCTTGAATTTTTGCTTGTTCTTGTTTTGATGTCTTTTTAAGTTTATAAACAAATATAAGAATTTCCGCTATTGCTTTATATAAATCAGGCGGAATTGGCCTATCTACTTCTACGAGCTTGAATAGCGCTCTTGCAACAGGAGGGTTTTCAATAACAGGAATTCCATATTTAACAGCAATTTCTTTGATTTTTCTTGCGAATAACTCTGTTCCTTTTGCAACCAAAACAGGGGATTCCATAGTTTTTGCATCATATTTAATAGCACATGCCACATGGGTTGGATTTGTTACAACAAAATCGCAGGTGGTTACAGCATCCATCATTTTTTGCTGCAAAAGCTGCTGTCGTCTTTGACGAAGTGCAGCTTTGACGTTGGGGTCACCTTCCTGATTTTTGTATTCATCTTTAACTTCCTTAAACGACATCTTTTGATCTTGTAGAAATTTCCATTTGGTCACACCATAATCTGCCGCCGCAATAATCAAAAAGGCAATACCCGCTTTAATTACAAAATCAAGTATTAAAGAACCAAATTGGATTAAAATTGCAAAATGATTGTCGACAGCTGCAAGCATCAAAATCTGCTCAAAATGTGAAGTATAGACAATATAACCGATAATGCCCAAAATTATAACTTTTGCAATATTTTTAAATAAGTCAAACAGGGTCTTTGGGCTGACTAAATTTTTAAAGTATTTGGTCGGATTAAATTTTTCTGCACTAAATTCCATAGGCTTTGTCGTAAATAATGGCCCTATTTGCACCATATCACCCAAAATTCCGACAAAAGAAGCCAAAAACAAGATAGGAAGCAAAATAAGCGCCGTTGGAATTACTGTTTTAAAAAACATATATGCATAGCCGATTTCATCTAAATGTTTATTTGGAATTTGCTCATAAATCCCTGCAAAAAGAGCACTTAATTGACCCCAAATAATAGGCCCAAGCAGGTAAATTGCGCTAAACATAATAATTATAGCAATAGCCACAGATAAATCCTTGGATTTAACTACCTGACCATCCTGCCTTGCTTTTCTTAGCTTTTGCTGGCTTGCCTCAAATTGTTTATTCTCATCACCCATTTGCTATTGCTCTAGCTTAATATCTGCAACAACCGGATCAAGAAGCTTTTTACCTGCTTCGTTAAATTCAATTTGCAAAAGTTGTCTTTGCTCGTATTGTATTGTTTTAACAACTTTTCCTGTACCATATTTCTTGTGACTGACGATTGATCCTACTTCGTAAACTTGCGTGTTCATTTTATCGGTTTTGATTTCTTCTTTAAAAATCGGAAGATCTTCATTTTCATTAGCTTTATTGGTTAAAATATTTTCATCTATTTTTGTTTCTTCATCAATTTTAAGCTCTATGATTTCTTGATTCGATTGCTCATTTATAATTTGTTCAAAACTTTCATTAATTGAATTTCCTGCAACTAAAGACAAATCAATATCATCGCTTTGTATATCAATTTCTTCATCATTTGCAAGTTCAATTGCATTTGTATCTTCTTTATTTTCCTCTGATTCTTTCAATTCATCTACAGTTTCAGGCTTTGCATCTTGTATGGTTTCTATTGAATCTGTATTTTCAACAATTTCTGCACTTTTGGGATTTTCTTCTTTATTTATTATAATTTCATCATCAATATGTGCTTGAAGCGCAGCCTCTTGAAGATTTTGAGCAAATGTTTCTTCTGTGTCTTTATTATTATCCTGATTATTTTCTTCTTCAGCAATTTCTATAGTCTCTGAAACTTCCAGGTTCATTTCATTAACTGAGTCTTGCACATTTTGTATATTAGTATTTTCAGCTATAGCATTTTGCTCATCTTGAATTTGAACATCATCAGAAATATTTAATACAGCATCATTTGAAATTAATTCAACCCCAGTATCAGCTTCTAAAGGCTCTTCTATTTTGTTATCTTCCTGTTTATATTGTTCAATTTTATCTTGACTATCTTGGTCACTAATGGGAGCTGATTCACCATTTTGAGTTTTGTATTCAACATTATCAACAAGAACAGTTTTTTGTTCGCTGCTTTCACCAAGCACCTCAGAACCATTTTGAAGTTCCACCTGTTCAAGATTATTTCTCAAGGCTTCTTCAAAGTCATCAACTATAAGCTCTTCTTCCTTTGAAATATTTTCAAATTCTTTGGGCTTAATGTCTTCTTCAGGATTGTCATTTTCTTCTTGTATTTGTAAATTTTCTTGAGGTTCTTTGTTATCTTCCTCTATTTCAATATCTTCTTGATTGAATTCTTCTATTTCAGAAGCTTTTTGATTTTCTTCAATATCTTCATCCATTTCGGTTATTTCTTGACTTGCTTCAAAAAAATCTAATTCTTCATCAGATAAATTCGCCTCATTGTTTTGGATTTCAGACTTGTCATCCAATACTATATCTTCATTTTCTTCAGCACCTTGCAAGCTTTTTTGCTCGTCTATATTATCTAAAACTGCTTCATCAAATATATTTTGGGGCTCTATGTCATTTTGCTTATTTTCTTCTCGAACTTCTTGAACTTCCCCAACAGTTTCAATATCATCTTGTGCAGGTGTTGATTCACCGGATTTATATTCTTCATCTTCTTCGATATTATTAGCCAAATTTTGTTTATATGATTCAACTTCTTCGGGTTCATCCAAATCATCTTCAAACGACGTCTCTTGCTCTAACGTATTGCTGAAATCTTCTTCTAAAGTTTCTTTAGGTGCTTCAATTTCTCTATAAAAATCAACATCCAAATCATCTTCAGAACCCAATTCTTCCAACAGAATTTTTGAATCTTTTGAAATATTATTCGCCTTAAGTTCAACAACCGGCTGAACATCTTCTTTAACAAAAGACAGGGCGATTTTTCTGTAGCTTGTTTTTTTGGTATTGTTATCTATTTCATAGTCTTTTACAAAATAGATAAAATTTTCCGTATCTTTACCAAATATAATGCAGCCTTCATTGATGGAACTAGAAAGACGTGAGTGCATTTCAATTAAATCTGTTCTTTGATACAAACTTGGAAGCAAAATATAGTTTTCGCAATTTTGCATCAAATATGGAAGTTTTTTCAAATTATAAGATACATTTGGAATGAATCTTATATTTTTCTTTTTGTTATATATTTTATTAATAAGTCCGATGTCAGAATTGTCATCATTAATTCTAACAAACAGGTATACATCAGTCTTAATATCTTCGATTAAATTTTCAAAACATCTTTTTTGAAAAGCCGTATTCAAAGGCGATAAGTCAACAATTGTAATTTTATTTTCTGCAATTGTTTTTAATAATACATTTTTATTTTTTGGATTATTTAGAAATACATTTTCTTCCTGGCATTTTTTAAGTCTTGCAATTAAAACCTGTATTTCGGCTCTATTAGTTGCACCCAATTGTACCTCTAAAACTTTTACAAAATTGTCAAAAGGTATAAAGCCGTCTTTTTGCACTTTGGCAAACTTTTTGAGTTGCGAAAGTATTTCCATACCCAGTGATTGAAATTCAAGACTTCCATCCGATAAAAACTTTCCAAAAACAAAATCCAAATTTGAAGCATTTAAAAGCATTTGAAAATCTTTAGAAGCTTTAATCTTTTTTGCGCCATCAATATCCATAACGCCTGTGAAATCAAGTATTACAGCATTCTTAATATCTGATAAACCTTTTGCAATACTTATTGAAAGCTCACATGCCTTTTCTGCTTTATCTGCAAAAATTATTGGATTGTTGTTGAAAAAATCTTGTCTTATTTCAAAAGGCAAGTCGTTTTTGGTATTTATGCCAAATTCAAAAGTGGGGCTGTTTTCATTAATAAAGTTTTCAACTTCTTTTTGATTAATTTTAATAATTTCACATTCTTTGCTTGGCGTGAAATTATCATAAGGGATAACTTCATCATTTTCGTTAATTTTATAGAATAGTTTTAATTTTGCAACATTTTGGGCTGTATCAAATTTATCAGTAAAAAGCTCTATAACTTGCGCAAGGTATCTTTCATTTTCCGATTTGACCAATAATATATCAAAAAGCTTAATAACTTCCACTTTGGGATTATAAAGTATTCTTATTATATTATTCAAAGCGTTAGCAACTTGCATTTATAAAACTTTCTACTTAAACTTATCTTAAAACCACATTTTGGCACGATAACCAATATATTTTATATAAATTAATATTACAAAAAAAGCATGATTTTTGCAAACACTATGTTAATTTTCTTACAAAATATAAAACAAATTGACTAAATAAAGATAAAGAAGCGAAAAATAATACTTGACAGTTTAATATGTCCCTAATAAGATATATTTATAAATTGCCGATGTAGCTCAATGGTAGAGCAACGGTTTTGTAAACCGTAGGTTGCGGGTTCGAGTCCCATCATCGGCTTTTTTTGATAATGTGCCCTTGTGGCGCAGGGGTAGCGCACTCCCTTGGTAAGGGAGAGGCCGTGAGTTCAAATCTCATCAAGGGCAAAATACTATCCTATATTTGCAGTTTGACAATTAAATAGTTCAACAATGATTATCACAAAGATTACGTAAAATATTTAAATTTGGGTAGATGCCCGAGTGGCTAAAGGGAGCAGACTGTAAATCTGCCGTCAATCGACTACGGTGGTTCGAATCCACCTCTGCCCAAATTTTTTAATAAACATACATTACAAAAAAACAATAAATTAAACAAAATAAGAAAAAAGGAGAACTTATCTTATGGCTAGAGAAAAATACGAAAGAACCAAGCCACACGTTAACGTTGGTACTATTGGCCACGTTGACCACGGTAAAACAACTTTAACAGCCGCAATCACAGGCTGTATGGCTGCAGCAGGTCAAGCAGAAGCTAAAAAATTCGATGAAATCGATGCTGCTCCTGAAGAAAAAGCACGTGGTATCACCATTTCAACTGCTCACGTTGAGTATGAAACCGAAACTCGTCACTATGCTCACGTAGACTGCCCGGGCCACGCTGACTATGTTAAAAACATGATTACAGGTGCTGCTCAAATGGACGGTGCTATTCTTGTTGTTGCTGCAACAGACGGTGCTATGCCTCAAACTCGTGAACACATCCTACTTGCCCGCCAAGTTGGTGTTCCTAACTTAGTAGTATTCTTAAACAAATGCGATATGGTTGATGACCCTGAATTATTAGACCTTGTTGAAATGGAAGTTCGTGAATTGTTAACTTCTTATGAATTTGACGGTGATAGCATTCCTTTCGTTAAAGGTTCAGCTCTTAAAGCTTTAGAAGCTGTTCAAGCTAACAATTCTATTGCTCGTGGACAAGATCAATGGGTTGATAAAATTTGGGAACTTATGGATGCTATTGACAGCTACTTCCCTGAACCTGTTCGTGACTTAGACAAACCATTTTTAATGCCTGTTGAAGACGTATTCTCTATTACAGGTCGTGGTACAGTAGCTACTGGCCGTGTAGAACGTGGTATCGTTAAAGTTGGCGACGAAGTTGAATTAGTTGGTCTTGGCGAAACAAGAAAAACTACAGTAACCGGTGTTGAAATGTTCAGAAAATCTCTTGACCAAGGTCAAGCAGGTGATAACGTTGGTGCTTTACTTCGTGGTATTGATAAAACTGAAATCCAACGTGGTCAAGTTTTAGCAAAACCTGGTTCAATCACACCACATAAAAAATTCACAGCAAACGTTTATGTATTGAAAAAAGAAGAAGGCGGACGTCACACTCCATTCTTCCCCGGATACAGACCACAATTCTATATCAGAACAACTGACGTAACCGGTTCTATCAAATTCGAAGGCGAAATGGTAATGCCTGGCGATAACGTTGTAATGGATGTTGAATTAATCAACCCTGTTGCAATTGAACAAGGTATGAGATTCGCTATCCGTGAAGGCGGCAGAACAGTTGGTGCCGGCGTTGTAGATAAAATTGTTGAATAATTAATTTAATTGTTAGTTATTTATCAAATATACTTAAAACCTCGAAGAATTATTTCCTCGAGGTTTTTATTTTGCTATTAAAAATATTAACTAAGTACTATGCAGTCGCACAAAATCCACCCCCTGATGCAGCGCCTGATGATGCGCTTGCGGCAGCACCTGCCGAAGAGGGGGCAGCGCTTGCAATAGTTCCTGCAGTTTCGGTGGATGGAGCTGCAGCTATGAATAATTTTGGCTCGGGTGTTTGATTTTGCGCAATAGTTCCTGCTGTTTCAACTGTTTTATCTATTTTAACAGTACTTTTTTGGTTAGCGTTAATTGATTCCATATTTTTCTCTTTCCATAAAACTAAACTTAAATTTTATATTCCACAATATGGTTTTTTAAAACGCAAAATTAAAGTTTTTTTAAGTTATTTGTAATTTGATATATTGTTCTTAAAAGCTTGGTATCTTTTTTTAAAACAATATTCAATTCTTCCATCATTTTATTAGCATCAGGTTCTTTCAAATGCTGAAAGATGTACAGTTCAAAAACCTGGATATTCAAGCCCTTGGCTATTTTTTCTATGGTTTCTGCATTTGGATAGTTTTTTCCGTTTTCAATATTACTTAGACTTGGAACTTCAATTCCTATTCTTTCAGCCAGCTGTTCTTGTGTATATTTATTGTGTTTTCTAAATTCTCTAATTCTTCTTCCTAATAGCAGCTTAACGCTATTCTTATTATCCATCTTCGCTCACTTTTTAAGGTTAAATCTAAATTTATTCTAGAAAAAATAGTATAAAAATATAATAACCTATTGACTAAATTATTAATAGATTTTATTATATTTAATAATAAAACTTATTATATGTAATAAAATCTAACACTTTTTTAAGGAACACAAATAACATGGAAAATGAATTTAACGCGCGCAATGCGCTTAGGTCCAATTGCGCAAAAATGGGGTTTTCTCTTATAGAGATATTAATTAGTTTGATTATAATTTCTCTTCTTGTTGCAGCATTCACACCGATTATCACAAAGAAATTGAAAGCATCAGATATTTCAATAGGCTCATTTGGTAATGGCGGAAATGTCAATATGACATTAGAAAGACAGGTGACAAAAGAAGACTGCGACAAATATGATGCTCTATTTATCCCGGCCAGCTTTAATGGAGGACAAAGAAATTTATGTGTTACTAAGTACAATATGGGAGATAATGACCTTCCTTTAGCAGACAGTGTAAAGAAACTTTCAGCCGGAAACACATGTTCCGATAAAGATATGGGTAATTGTTGCTGGCAAGGTAAAACTGCAGGAACTTGCGGCAGCAGCGGAAATGGAGATGGAGATTATTCGGGATGTAATAGAACCGTATGTCAATTCCAAGCGGCAAACGCTTCTTGTGCGTCTTTTGCTCCAAACAACGAAAACGAAGGAAAATGGAGATTACCCAACAAAGAAGAGCTCAACAACTGGGGAAGTAACCTGATATCCATAAACAACAACAAAGGAAAAGAAGGTTTGCAGCTATGTGATTATACAGATGCAACATCAGGGCTTGTGCAATGTACAAGCGGGATGGGTCTTTGCAAAGGATCTTTAACGCAAGATTGCGGACCGCACAATTTCTGGTCGGGCACGCAATCGGGAGATGACACACAATATTATACGCCTCGCATAAAACAAGGAAAGTTTGAAGCAATGAATTTAGCTTACAGTGCTGCAGGTAGTGCAAGGTGCGTACTTGACAGTATGACAGTAGATATATCGGAACTTCCCAATGGAAATGGAATTAAAGATCCGACAGTAAATCCTTTTTATGGGGAACCCAAAGACCAGGCAGACTGCGACAAGATTGTTGCAATATTTATTGACAAAAAAATGTCAGGGGCAAATCGTAATATTTGTGTAAGTAAATATAATGCAGGAGACGCAGGGCCTGACGGATTTGGACCTCCAATACCACAAAATTTTACGCAATATATTATAAGCATCGGACAAACTTGTCCATATCCGGGGTATTGCTGTTGGAAAGGAAAAACTGCAGGCACTTGCGGTTTGGATGGCAATGCGGGAGCAAATTACAGCGGCTGTAACAGGACAGTATGCCAATGGAAAGCTGCCAATTCCGCCTGCAGAGAATACAATGCTTTTGGAGCAACGGCAGTTGGTGCCTGGAGGCTTCCAACTCAGGCAGAATTCAGTGTTTGGGCACAATATATGGATAAAATTAACAATAATCAAGGAACGAACGGTCTGCAGTTATGCTTTGAAAGCACAGGCAAAGGAGCGGTAAGATGCACTTACACAACAGGCTGCCCGGGATCAACCAACAGTTATTGCTTCCCGCACACTTTGCACTCAAGCACATATGGGGCCAGATTAAGAAATGATGCCCTAACAACAGAAGACAGTGGAGATTACACAGCAAGCGTCAGATGCGTATATGACGGTATAACTAAAGCAAATAACTATGAAGAAGATTTAAGCGACTATGATGATAGCAACGCTCCAAAGGATGAACCCAAATCACAAGCGGATTGCGATAAATTAACTGCAATTTTCGTTCACAAAAAGTATATAGGAGGAATGAGAAACCTATGTGTAAGCAAATACAATGTAGGAGATAGCGGTCCAAGCGGCTCGGGTCCTGCAATTCCTTCGACATATGCAAGCTACACAATGAATGTCGGGCAAACTTGCCCATACCCGGGTTATTGTTGCTGGAAAGGCAAAACTGCAGGCACTTGCGGTATTACAGGAAATGCCGGGGCAAATTACAGCGGCTGTAACAGGACAGTATGCCAATGGAATGTAGCAAATGAAAGCTGTCTAACCTGGACTGCAGGAGGAAAAACCTCTGTTGGAGCCTGGAGACTTCCGACACAAGCAGAACTTACAACTATGACAAATTATATGAATATTGTAAATAATGATAGAGGAAAAGATGGTCTGCAACTATGTTTTGAAGGCGCAAACAATGGCTCCGTGCAGTGTACATATACAGAAAAATGTTTAGGCGCATCTAGAGCATATTGTTTTCCTCACACTTTGCATTCAAGCACATATGGAGTCAGATTAAGAAATGACGCTATGGTAACAGAAGCTGATAATTACACTGCAAGTGCAAGATGTGTTTACGATGGAACTGTTCGAAAAGTTGAAGAAGTAACCGACTACGATGAAACAGGTGCTGCCCCTGATGAGCCAAAATCACAAGCAGATTGTGATAAATTGACTGCTATATTTATTCACAAAAAATATTCAGGCTCCTCAAGAAATATTTGCGTAAGCAAATACAATGTAGGAGACAGTGGTCCAAGCGGCTCCGGCCCTGCAATTCCAACAGAATACAAACAATACTTGGTAAGCACCAGAACAGGCTGTAGTAAATCAGGATATTGTTGTTGGAAAGGAATTACATCAGGAACCTGCGGAATAGTCGGAAATATGGGAAGCGATTATAACGGCTGCGGAAGAGTAGTCTGTCAGTGGAACATCGCAGATGCTGCATGCCGCGCCTATACCGCAAACGGAAAAACACAAGCAGGTTACTGGAGGCTTCCAAATAGTTTTGAACTTACCACTTGGGCCAATCATATTGATATTTTAAGCAAAAATCGAGGGAAAGACGGTCTTCAATTATGCGTAGAAAATGGCACGGCAGCAGGTCATGTCCAATGTACATATAACCAAAATTGCAGCGGTGCAGGTGGTGCATACTGTTTCCCTCATACTTTGTGGTCTTCAACATCGACCGGAAGCAATGTATATTTCAGACTCAGAAATACAGATTCGGAAAGTCTTGCAAATACCTATACAGCAAGTGCAAGATGTGTTTATGACGGGTCAAAAGCAAACTAGTTAAACTTTATTTTTGTGTTTAATGAGGCTTAGTAGTTTTACAAGCCTCTTTTTTTTTGATTCACATAACTCGTCACCCTGAACTCGTTTCAGGGTCTGACCAGGTCTGTAGTATTGCAACTGTTTCTACATTCCAACACCTCAGATGCTGAAACAAGTTCAGCATGACATTTGCGTGAAATTTATTTTAATATGCCACTGCAACGACAGTTGTTCTCTACCAACTACCCAATAACAGGGGCAACAAATGTTCTTGTAGCAAGTTCTTTATCAAGTGCCAAAAGCGCTGTTTTATCATCACCGATTAATTTTAATTGAGCAAGAACACCACCAACACTTGCTTCTTCTTCAACTTGCTCTTTAAGGTACCAGTTTAGAAATATCAATGAAGCTCTATCTTTAGTTTCTTCTGCCACATCCATCAATGCGTTAATTCTGCTTGTAACAAATTCTTCGTGCCTTAAAACATGTTCAAAAACATCCAAAGGACATTTCCAACTATTTTCAGGTTTATCGATAGCTTCTAAGGTAACTTTCCCGCCGCGCTCTATAACATAATCAAACATTCCCATTGCATGAGCGTGCTCTTCCTGAACTTGTACATCCATCCAATTTACAAAACCCATTAAATTTAAATCAGCAAAATATGCTTTCATAGATAAATAAAGATATTCTGAAAATAATTCTTTATTAATCTGATCCAAAAAAGCAGCCTGCATTTTTTCATTTATCATAATGTTTCCTCCTCAAAAATATTATTTTCAAAATTAATTTACCATAAATTAATCTTTTTTACATCAATCATGCTAAAATAATTTTGAACTATGAGGTTAAAATTATGGAAAATATATTTTACAAAAGAACAAAAATCGTTGCAACTATAGGTCCAAGCACAGACGCGCAAGAAAAAATTAAATCTCTTATTGAAAAAGGGTGCAATGTTTTTCGCCTGAATACTTCCCATGGCTCTATTGAAAGCCACAAAGAAACTTTTGACAGAATAAGAAAAGTGCAAAATGAAACAAATTCATATAGCTCTATTATGATTGATCTTCAAGGCCCAAAAATCAGAGTAGGAAATATTGAAGACACTCTTTTAAAAGAAAACGATACAGCAATTTTTGCTCACAAATCAGAAGAAAAAAATGTCATCCCTGTTGACTATGAAGGCATAAGTAAAGATGTGAAAGCCGGTTCTAAAATTCTTTTGGATGACGGTAAAATTCAAACCATCGTTGAAAAAGTCGAAAACGAAAAGGTATACACAAAAATAGCCTCAGGCGGCATTTTAAAATCAAGAAAAGGCTTGAATATCCCGGGCTCTACTGCCTCACTTGAAGCAGTTACCAAAAAAGATATTGAATACATTAAATTTGCAATAGAAAATAATGCAGACTACATCGCTCTTTCTTTTGTAAGGAAAAAAGAAGATGTTTTGCTTGCGAAAAAATATATTAATGATTTTGGAAAGCATATTCCCGTCATTTCAAAGCTTGAAAAACCGGAAGCTATTGAAAATCTCGAAGAAATTGTTGAAGTCTCTGATGCCATAATGGTTGCAAGAGGAGATTTAGGAATCGAGGTTTCACCCGTTGAAGTGCCAATTTGTCAGAAAAAAATCATAAAAATGTGCAACAAATATAAAAAACCTGTTATTGTAGCAACACAAATGCTTGAAAACATGATAAATGAACCAATTCCAACCCGGGCCGAAAGTTCTGATATTGCAAATGCAATAATAGATGGAACCGATGCTATTATGCTTTCAGGCGAAACTTCTGTCGGCAAATACGCACTTAAAGCGGTTCAAACTATGGCAGACATAGCAAATCTTACTGAAAACAGCGCTTTTTATGATTTTGAAATAGAAAATGATATAACCCAAGACTTTGTAATCACAAGACAGGCAATTGCCTTTGGTGCAACAAGAATGGTAGATTACGTTAACGCTAAAGCAATTTTAAGCTTTTCTCATTTCGGAAATACAACAAGATTAATTTCAAAATTAAAACCAAGGGTTCCGGTTATTTTGATTTCCGATAGAGTTGAAACCTGCAGACAAATGGCACTATTATGGGGTGTTTACACATATCATAAAAATTGGGACAATGTTTTGGATTCCGATGTTTTATTAAACATAGATGACTTTTTGATTAATGAAATAGGTTTTAAGCCTGATGATTATGTTATTATAACAGGTTCCGCACCAAAATTAATTTCCGGAAAAACCAATTTCATAAGAGTACACAGAATTGGCGCCTAAAGCTAAAAAGCCTATTCTTTTATAACTTCCAGCTTATCGTAATCAAAAAGATAAGGCATATGCTCTTGTTTTATAATTTCACCGGGAAGCAAAATTGAAATCCCCGGAGGACAAAGCGCAATTACTTCTGATGAAATTCTTCCTATGGCTTCTTCTTTTTTGACAAGCTCTTTTGGGGCAAAATAAGCTTCTTTAAGATTCATTACAATATCCGGGTCCACTAAAGGCATAATTTTATTATTTTTAGATTTATAGATATACTGATTTTCTTCAATTTTCTTTGAAATTTCTTTCAATGAGTTTATTAAATGCTCAAATTCATCTTTTGCATTTCCGATATTTGATAAAATCAAAAGCCCCTCATCTGATGCTGATTCTATTTCTATATTATAGTCATATTCAAGAATATGCTCCAGCTCAAGCCCTGTTAAACCCTTCATTTTGATAAATATTTTCGTAATATCAATAGTGCAATCAATATCGCCATCCAGGACAGAAAGGTTTTTAATATTTTTTGCTTCTTTTCTAAAATACAAAGCATTTTCAATTGCACTATTAAGCTTCTTTGCACCATCAGAACTGTTTAAATAGCTTCTTTGGGCGTCTAAACTTGTTAAAAGCAATAAAGAAGGGCTGGTGGTATGAAAAAGCTTGAGCGCATGAGTGATTTTTTCTTCATCAAATCTTGAATTTTTAGCTAAATGAAGCATAGAAGCCTGTGTCATAGCGCCTCCTGTTTTATGAAGCGAGTGGACAACAGCATCTGCGCCATATTCTAAAGCTGATTTTGGAAGTTTGGAATTAAATTTCCAAAGTGAACCGTGAGCTTCATCAACAATTAAAGAAGCCTTATACTTTTTGCATATTTCAGATATTTTTTTAATATCGGAGACAACACCTTCATAAGTAGGGTTTGTTATCCAAACAAGCTTTATGTTTCTGTTTGTTTTAAGTTTGTGTTCAATATCATCAGGGTCAATATTGCCAAAAATTGCCCAGTCATTGAGTTTTTTGGGAATTACCCAATTAACCTTGGCACCTGTCATAATAAGCCCTGTTAAAACTGACCTGTGGCAGTTTCTTCCAATTAAAATTTCTTCATTTGGATTTGTAACACCAAATGCAAGAGCAAGATTTGCCGTAGTGGAACCTGTTGTTATAAAATATGTTCTTTTGGCTCCATATACATTTGCTGCAATTTCCTGTGCCTCTTTAATGGCACCGGTAGATGGGTGCAAGGTTCCAAGATTATCAAATTCATCTGTTGTATCAAGTTTTAAAACATCGGCACCAATCAAGTTTTTAAACCTCGGATGAACACCTTCACCTCTATTGTGCCCCGGAATATGAAAGCCCGTCATAGGAGAATTTTTATAATTTTCCATAGCCTCAAGTAAAGGCTCTTTAGCCTTAGGCACAGCGCTTTTGGGTTTTTTTGATTTAAATTTAAAAAGATTAAATATCATAAAAGATATTATTACATAAAAATTTTATAATAAGCATAAAAATTTATGAGTTTGGGGAATTAGCCTTACTTTTTTATAACAAATATAAAATTTATTATAAATATCCATTAAATCAATATCAGTATCCATTGGCATTTTTGGCTGCAAAATAATTTCAACATTGTATCTTTTTGCAATTTTTATTATTTCTTGTATTTCAAAATCTTCTATATTTTTATCAAAAACAACTTTAATAAAAGCTTTCTTTTTGGCAATTTTCAAAAATTGCAAATTCTTTTCAAACAGGTTAATTTGACCCGTTGCGGATTCTATTTTGATATCCATTGCAACTATATCAATGTATTTTATAAGCCTTTTAAGCTCGTCAGACAGGGTTCCGTTTGTTTCTAAGTAGATTTTTTTATTAAGCTTCTTTCTATATTTTTTTAAAAAACTATAAAGAAAATCGCTATCTAAAAGAGGTTCTCCACCTGTAAGGCTGATTGTTGCTGCGTTTTCATTTTTTAAAATATCAAAAAGCCCATCTTGTGTATATTCTTTTGCGTCATTTTGAAAATCAGTATCACAGTATTTGCAATTTAAATTGCACTTGGTAAATCGGACAAATGTATGCAAAAGCCCCGCTTCAATGCCTTCCCCTTGAATTGAAGTAAAAATTTCTTTGATTTTTACACTGCTTTTATTAAATTGCTTTTGCATTTTTCTTGTTTAAATTAATCTCTTTCAGCTTTTCATATAAGCGATATTCTTCATCTGTTATGCTTGATGGGATTTGAATTGTAACAGTTACAATTTCATCTCCTTTTTTGCCTGTTTTTTTATCAACTAATCCAGCTTCAACCAGTTTAAAGCTTTGGCTTGATTTTGTCAAAGGGGGGATTTTTATTGTTTCAAATCCATATAAGGTGCTAACTTTAACATCACCACCTAAAACCGCAGTATATGGGCTTATGCTCAGATTAAAATAAACAATTCCATCTTTGATTTGAAATTTGGAATTTTCTTTAATATTAATTTCAACATACAAATTTCCGTTTTGCCCGCCATTAAGGCCGCTATTACCTTCATTTTTTATTCTTAATTTTGATTTATTTTTTACAAAAGCTGGAATTTTGACCGTTATTTTTCTTTTTTGGATAATTTCTCCGCTGCCATTGCAAACGGGGCATTTTGAACCATTTGCAAATATTACACCTTTGCATTTTGGACAAAGCTCGCTATGAACGATATTAATCGTTCTGTTTGTTCCTAAAATTGCTTCTTTCTCATCAATTGTTACTTCAACAAAAATATCCTTGCCTTTTTTGGGAGGATTTGAAAAATAGTCTTCTTTTGGCTTTTTGTCTTTGTTTTTATATGCTTCTTTTTTGATGTTTTGGTATTTTTTTACTCTTAAGCTATCGTATTGCCTTCTTTTATCATCATCTAATAAAATTGTTGCAGCTCTGTTTATCTCTTTAAAAATATTTTCAGCTTCCAGGGAAGTATTAACGTCCGGATGATACATTTTTGCAAGTTTTTTAAACTGCAGCTTAATTTCATCTTTTGTTGCATCTTCTTTTATATTTAATATTTCATAATAGCTTTTTAACATAGATTTGCCTTTAAAATTACTTTAATAATGATTTGAAAAAAATCCAATATCTTTTATGGCAACTTTTATGCTATAATCCGATTAAAAGTTTATAAATAGGGAATTTGCGAATGGAAAAATTTTATACAACAACAGCTATAGATTATGTAAACGGTGCCCCTCATATTGGCCACGCCTATGAAAAAATTCTGACAAATGTTATATTCAGGCATTTTAAGCAAAGAACAGATAACGCCTATATGCTTACAGGAGTAGACGAGCACGGAATTAAAATTCAAAAAACTTCTAAAGAAATGGGAATTGAACCAAAGGCTTTTTGCGATATGAACGCTCAAAAATTCAAAGAAGCTTGGGAACTTTTAGATATCAACTATACAAAAATGATTAGAACAACAGATGATTACCATAAAAAATCCGTTCAGCTTATTTTTAAAAAGCTTATGGAAAAAGGCGATATCTATAAAAATTCTTATAAAGGCTTATACTGCGCAGGCTGTGAAGCATTTTTAGCTGAAAAAGACCTTGATGAAGATGGTTTTTGCCCTGTTCATAAGAAAAAACCCGAAGTAGTCAGCGAAGAAAACTATTTCTTTAAATTAACTAAATACAAAGATGCTATAATCAATCATATCAAGCAAAATCCTAATTTTATTATTCCAAGCTTTAGAGCAAAAGAGGTTTTAAATCAACTTGAAAATATTGAAGATATCTCTGTTTCAAGAGCGAAATCAAACGTGAGCTGGGGAATTGATGTCCTGGATGACCCGACACAGGTAATTTATGTTTGGATTGATGCGCTTTCAAACTACATAACGGCTTTAGGTTACGCGCCCGATAAAGAAAGTGAAGAATTTAAAAAATATTGGCCGGCTGATGTTCAGGTTATCGGAAAAGATATTTTAAAATTCCACAGTATCTACTGGCCCGCTATTTTGATGGCATTAGATTTGCCGCTTCCAAAGCACATTTTAGCCCATGGCTGGATTACAATTGATGAAACAAAAATGTCAAAATCACTGGGTAACGTCGTTTCTCCAAAAAGCGTTATGGAATCATTTAATCTCAATGAACCAGACGCATTCAGATATTATATGGCAACAGCGGCTCCCGTTGGAAAAGATGGCAATTACTCTGATGACGATTTTAAAGAAAAGGTTAATGCAATTTTAGCTAATTCTATGGGAAATCTTTTAAACAGAACCTTATCAATGCTTGTTAAATACTTTGACGGCAACATCAAACAAGAATTTATCAAGCACAATAGTCTTTTTGATGGTGCAAAACAAACGATAGAAAAAGTTAAACACCATTTTGATTATTATGAAGTCGCAGAAGCCGGGCAGGAAATTGCAAATTTAATTGACAAAACCAATAAATATGTAACCGACAGCGCCCCTTGGACGCTTGCAAAAGAAGAAAAGATGGACGAAACCGGCCATATTCTATATACGGTACTTGAAATTATGTGTGTAGCTTCAAGCCTTATTTATCCATATTGCCCAAACATTGCTTCTAAAATGGCACATCAGCTAAAATATGATATCACTAAAAAAATAGATGATATTGATTTTAACAATATTAAAGAAGGAAAATTGATTTCAAAAGAAGAGATTGAACCTGTCTTTTTAAGGCTCGATAGCGAACTTGCAAAAGATAAAAAAAATAAATAATAAAAACAAAAAATTAGCACTTTGGATAACCTTTTATGGTAATGAATACAGATTGAATAAAACGCATAATTTTAACATAAAAATTGTGCGTTTTTAATTTTGAAACCATAAAAGGAGGAAAAATGACTATTAAAAAAAGACTATTAACAGGAGCAACAATAAGTTTTTGCGCCCTTGCATTAACTG
Organism: uncultured bacterium; assembly: GCA_947428835.1. Lineage (GTDB taxonomy): Bacteria > Cyanobacteriota > Vampirovibrionia > Gastranaerophilales > Gastranaerophilaceae > RUG14156. The sequence continues at coordinate 43,500 of CANENE010000007.1, forward strand.
TTCCTATGGCTTTTGCAGCTTGCCCTGTTCAAAATGATTGCGGGTGCGATAAAACAACATCTGAAATCGTAACACCTGACAATGCAACTTGTTCTAAATGCAAAAAATCAGATTGCGGATGCGAAAAGAAAAAGAAAAGCAAATGCGACCCATGTGAAAAACAAAAATCTGATTGCGGATGCCCAACAGGCGGTGCTGCACCATGTGTTGAAAAAATGCCTTTAAATCAACAAACTTATGCTTATCCAAACGCTATCTACTCTCATTCTAATTCTGCTATCGTTGGCGATGAACACAATAACGCCCAAACAACAGATGTAGATGGAGCTATGATAGATTATAAATATAATGGCGTTCCTGTTGAATGCGGATGCCCGACAGGCGGTGCAGCTCCTGTTATAAATAGTGCTGCAATGCCAAAATATGATTGTGCTGCTGCACCAAACGTATATTCCACAACAAATATGGATATAATTACTTTAACAAAAGAACCCTTTGCAGCATTAGGTTTTACAGGTGCTGCTGCTGATATCACTTCTCAACAATATCCTGACGTATATGATAGCTACTGGGCTTCAGGCGATATCAACCGTTTAACCGAACAATGTATTCTCGAAGGATACCCCGATGGAATGTTTAAACCAAACAGACGTGTATCACGTGCTGAAATGGCAACAATGGTTGTTAAAGGTTACAACTTAGATGTTACTTCAGATTGCGATGATTTATCATTTATTGACGTTCCAAGAAGCCACTGGGCACATGATTATATTTCTAAAGGCGTTGCCGAAAATATGATCAAAGGAAAAACAAATAATAAATTCTTCCCAAATGAAGATATTTCAAGAACAGAAGCACTTACAATTATGTCTAAAGGCTTAAATTGTCCAATGGATGAAAACAAAGCAAATGAAATCCTGTCTCAATACAAAGACGGTGCTAAAGTTCCTTGCTGGGCACGTGAATGTGTAGCTAAAGCTATCGAAAACGGTGCTCTTAAAAACGAAAGAAACCAAGACTTTATTCGTCCAAACGACAAAACTACCCGTGCAGAAGCATCTGCTATGCTTCAATCTATGAGAATTGCAGGCGGATACGATAAATCAACCAAAACTGCAAGTCAGGATTTAGGCGGAAAAACATTTATTGAAAGAGAGACAAAAGTAACTATTCCTACTTTGGAACTTACAATGAATGATATAGTAAATGCTAAACACGTAAACGTTGGCGAACAATTTAGCGCAACTACTATTAATGAAATCACTATCAACGGTCAAACTTTCCCATGCGGATCTACTGTTAGAGGTAAAGTTACAGAAGTTGTACGTCCAAGCAAAAACGACCAAGGTATGTTAAAACTTTCATTCAATGAAATCATCGGTTGTGACGGCTGTAAAACTGCGCTTCCTAAACAAATCTTAACAGCTCGCGTTGAAAGACAAAAAGAAATCAACCCTGTATTAAGACTTGTTCAGCTTCCATTCACTTGGGCGGGTACTGTAATTGGTACTGCAGGTAGAACCGTCGGTGGTGCTGCAATCGGTCTGTCAAATGCTGCAGAAGCATTGCTTGACCAAACAGGTGTAGGTACTTCAGAACTTCTATCAGCTAAATTCAAAGCAGCAGGAAGAAGCTACCAAGACGGTCTAAAGACTGTATTTAGAGCTCCTGTCGACTTAACAAGAACTGCATTGTCAGGAACACTTGGTTTATTACAAACAACAGGCGATGAAATTGCTTATCTTGTAGATGGCAGCGGCGTTCCTATTGCAAAAGTAAATCCCAAAGAAAAAATCACAATTGCTTTTGGTAAGTAATAACAAAAACGCCAATATTATATAAATAAATAAAGAAAAACTATTTATAGTTTTAGACCGCAGGAACCATATTTCTTTTGCCTGCGGTCTTTTTCGAATTTTATAATTTTTATTAAAACTGTTTTAAAAATCTTTCGTCATTATTGAAAAAGAGCCTGATATCATCAATTGCATATTTTAGCATAGCAAGCCTTTCAACACCCATTCCAAAAGCAAAACCCGAATATATGTTAGGGTCAATTCCGGCATCAGTTAAAACATTCGGATCTACCATACCGGCTCCTAATATCTCAAGCCAGCCTGTGCCCGAACAAACGCTGCAGCCTTTACCTTCACACATAATACATTGAACATCAATTTCAACGGATGGTTCTGTAAAAGGGAAAAAGCTGCTTCTATATCTGGTTGGGCGAGATGAGCCGAAATATAATCTTATAAATTCATTTAAAACACCTTTTAATTGTGCCATTGTAACATTTTTATCTATGTATAATCCTTCAATTTGATGGAAAAGATTGTTTTTTCTTGCACTTATGTTTTCATTTCTATAGACGCGCCCCGGGGAAATTATTTTTATCGGAGGCTTCGAAGCTAACATCTGTCTGACTTGAGCATTTGAAGTTTGGCTTCTTAAAACAACATTGGCTGCACTTTTACAATAAAATGTATCTTGAACATCTCTTGCAGGGTGCTCTTTTGGAACATTTAGCATATCAAAATTATATTTTTCAACTTCAACTTCAGGAGAATTTTTATTTTCAGCAAGAGAAAAACCAAGAAAATTAAAAATTTCAACAAGTTCATTTATAGTTCTTGTCAAAGGGTGAATGTGGCCTAAAGGATTATAAATACCATCAAGCGTCACATCAATTTTTTCTTTGAGAAGTTTTTCATTCAATTCTTTTTTATAAAAAACTTCATTTTTTTCATCAATTAAACTATTGAGTTCATTTGAAACACTATTTAAAAGAGCGCCAATAATAGGCTTTTGAGAAGGCTCAAGGTCTTTCATACCTTTTTTTAAATTATTAAATTCGCTGTTTCTTGAAAGATACTTATTCTTAACAGCTTCAAGAGCTTTTAGGTTATCAGCTTCGTTTATTTCTTTAAGCGCGCAATTTTTGATTTCTTCTATTTTATTTTGCATATTCTTATTCTCCAATTATTATCATAGCAAAAAAATAATAAATAAATAGATTTTTATCGTATAATTTTAATTAAAAAGAGGCGGGGGTTATAAATGAAAAAATTTTTAATCGGATTTTTATATGTTATTTCTATTTTACTTATAGGCTTTTATATGGCATTTTTAACAGCCCCTTTAATTGTTAATAAGTTTTATGATTTTGAGCAGTTTAAACCCATCGTTCAAAAGCTCATAAAAGAAAATTCCAAGCTCAATTTAAACTATAATTCAATAAAAATCTACACAACTCCAATGCTTTCTATTGGCGCAAGTGTGGATAATATATCTGTTGATTTTGATGACAAGACAAATTTTATAAATATTGAAAAAGTGAAAGGCGGAATTTGGCTTCCTGCCATATTTGCGCTTAATATAAAAACTGCAAATGTTGAAATTACTTCTCCAAAAATCAATGTTGAAGCTAAAGATAAGCAATATAAAATTGTTCAAATTGTAGAAGATATAGTCAATGAAAACAACCAAAAACCACAAGCAGCCAAACAAGAGCCATCTAAAAATATTCAAAAACTTATGTCTATGGTAAAAATTAATGTTCCAAATATTAAAATAACTGATTTGGATGTTAAAGTTTTTGACAACAAAAACAGTCTTACTTTAAATACTCCAAAGCTTAATCTTGGCTATTTTGGCACATTAGATGGGAAAAAACAAAAAACAAAATTTAAAACAATAGTTTCGCTTTTTTCAAATGAAAATCAAAACATCCTTGCTGATTTAAAAGTTAAAATAGAACTTCCTGATGCTGTAAAAGGCCCAAAAGAAGAAATCGACAAAGACGAAAAAATTAAAATTCCTTTTATAGATTTAATTGAAATTTATCAAACCTACGACCTTAATATGAATACCGTTGCAAGGCTTAATTTAAAGAAAAACGGAATATATGGATTTTTAAATGTTGATGATTTTAATTTAAAATTATCTTCAATTAGGCTTCCAAATAGCTTTTTACATACTAAATTTTCAAAAAACAAAGTCCAATATGATAGCAGTATTTATGTAAAAGATGATGAAAAAATTGCGCTAACCGGAGATATCAAACTTGGAAAGCATCCTTATTTTAATTCTAATATTCAATCAGACAAAATCTACTTTAAAAATATTTTAGATTTAACAAAAGGATTACTGGACAGCCTAAATATAAAAAACGATATAGCTTCAATTGAAACAAAAGGATATCTTGAAGCAAATGCCGATATCAAAACTAACTTTAAAAAGCTTAAATCAAAAGGAAATATTCTTATAAAAGAAGGTTCTTTTATAAATACCAAAAACAAAATAGGAATAAAAAATCTTGAAGTAGGTTTAATTTTCGATGATAACGCCTTAAATATCAAAGACACTCACGCTAATATTAATAATTCAAATATTGATATAGAAGGTTATATAGATAATAAAACCAATACAAAAATTAATCTTGATATCAAAGATTTACCCCTTGAAACATTGTATGTCGCTTTTTGCCCCAAAGAAATCAAAAGAGATCTTAACCTAAAAAAAGCAAATTTGAGCGTAAAGACAAACATTGAAGGAAAACTTGATAATTTAGAAGCTAAAATTAAAACTTCTTTAGAAAATCTTGCATTGAATGATACCAAAAATACAATGTTTATTAATAACAGCAATCTGAATTTATCTTTTGATGCTTCAAAAGATGGTATTTTAGGTCAAATTGAAAATAATGGCTTTAATTTTACCCTGCCAAAAGCAAAAACAAAAGCCCAAATAAACAATCTCAAAATAAGCCTTGATGAAAATAACATCAAAATAAATCCTTTTGATGTTATCTATAATTCGCTTTCAAAAATTAACATCCAAGGACAAATTGAAAATTACCTAAAAGACCCAAATATAGATATTTTTGCAGATGGAAAAATCTCAACTATAAATTTAAAAGAAACTTTAGGCAAAGAAATTTCATATTATCTTGTTTCAAAAGGTTCAATTCCATTTAAAACAAGTATTAAAGGAGATTCAAAAAAACAAGAAATCCTTACACAAATATATTCTGATAACGCCAACTACATAACACCTGTTGATATAGCTAAACTTATTGGCAAAAAGAGCATAATGCAAGCTGATATCACTTTTAAAGGAAACAAAATTAAATTAAAAGATTCAGGACTGTATCTTGCAAATGCTTTTTCAAATGATTTAAAATCAAACGTCAATGAAAACAATAAAATCGCGGATTTAACCGCTATTATTGATAATAATCATATTAATTTATTTAGATTAACAATTCCAAAAAGAACAAAAGCCAAAATTTCAATATTTAAAAAATCAGGTTTTGACATTCAGGGTAAAATGCTTTTAAGGGGTGCTTTTGATGACCTTGCATATCTTGGAAACATAAATATCTCTAATATCAATATCCCTGAATTGCTTTTTAAACTTGGTGCTTTTGACATGGATTTCAATTCCAAAAATTTAAATTTAAAAGGCTCTAATATTGATTTAAACGGTTCACAAGTAAATGGAAACTTAAAAGTAGATTTAAATTCGCTTTCATCAGATACAATTAAAATAAAAGATTTATTGATTACATCAAATTCTATAAATGTAGATAAAGCCCTCATAGTGCTTGAAAAATTAAATAACTACCTGCCTGCCGCTTCTGCTTCAAAAAGCCCGAAGGAGGCTGCGCAAGCTAACATACCAATTAAACTTGATGGCAAGTTTAATATTAATAACCTAAAAACCGGAATGATAGAGCTATCTGATACTAAAGGTAACTTAAACATGGAAAAAAATAACCTATATATAAATAATCTAGGTGTCAAAGGCTTTGATGGCAATATCTCGGGTAATATCACAATGAATCTGATAAATGGTTTAATGGATATAAAATTAAAAGGAAACAATATCAACTACGATAAACTTATGATTCAAGCAGCAGGTCTTAAAGATACAATTACAGGAACCGGTGATTTTACAACAGATATATCTTTAAAAGGCAGCACATATCTTGAACAGGTAAAATCACTGAAAGGCAATGTTACTTTCAAAATCAAAGAGGGGCAGTATGGTCCTTTTGCAAAGCTTGAAAATTTCTTTTTAGCTGAAAATATCAGAGAAAACCCCGTTTTTAAAGCTACAATCGGCTCAATTTTAACCCCAATTGCAACAATAGATAGTTCCCACTTTGAAAATTTAATTGGAAACCTAAATTTTAAAGACGGAAATGTATATCTAAGCCCGATTACATCGCAAGGAGATATTCTTTGCATCTTAATCAAAGGGCAGATGAATTTAATAAGTAATGAACTTGATACATTTGCAAGAGTCCGTCTGGCATCTGCCGTATCAGATTTGCTTGGACCTATTGCCGTTGCAAATCCTGTTAATCTTGTTAAAAACACGCCCGGATTAAATATTGCAACTGCAAAATTATTTACCGTTTTTACAACAGTTGTTCAAGAATCCGAATACAAAGAAATCCCCGATTTTTCAGCCAAACACTCTGATATCAACGCAACGAAATTTCAAATAATTTTAAAAGGTGATGTCAATAAACCATTGAAACTTGTTAAATCATTTAAATGGCTTGCTCTTAAAGACGAGATGGAGCTTGCACAAGAATTTAGCAATAAATACATATTAGAGCAGCAACAGCAAATGAAACAAGCCTTAATGGAAAAACTGCAAAAAGAATACGAAGAAAATAACAAATTAAAAGTCGGGGTAGAAAAAGTATTAAAAATGGATACTACCGCCCCGAAGGTCAAAGAAATGCTTGTTGACGAAATATTAAACACAAGACAAGAACTACAAAATAAACAAAACGAAATAAGAATTAAAAACGAACAAAAGAAACAAGAGGCTATTCAAAAGCTTCAAAACAAAAATCTTGAAAACCAACAAAAGTTAAAAAACTTTGAACAAAATCTGCAAAATAAAATACAAGATAAAATAAAGCCTGTTCAAAGCACTGAATCAAGCAATTCGGGCAGCTAATGAGATAATTAAAATAAAATCTTTTGTAAATTTTTGTAAAAAAAATTGACATGAAAATAAAAGATGCGCAAAAAAATTTATTTTCATGCATTAATAGTGATGTAAACTCCTCTATAAACTCCGTAATACTAATTCTATCCATCACGGCATAATTTGTTTGACAAATTGAGCCGTTTTTTTTGTCTAAATTTCAGATACTACTCTGTCTCTGCCGGCTTCTTTTGCTTTATAAAGGCATTTATCAGCTCTTTCAATAATTTCTTGCGGCTTCATATTAATATTACATGAGCTTACACCCACACTTATTGTAACTTTAACTTTCTGACCGTTTGCAAGAACAAAATCATATGCTCTTATTGCATCACATATTTTATTTGCAGTCGTTACAGCATCAGGTTTTGAGGTATTGGTTAAAATTACAGCCATCTCTTCTCCGCCATAGCGACAAGCGATATCGGATGTTCTTGAATTTTTCTTTATTATATTTGCAACCTGCATCAATACACAATCACCCGATTGGTGGCCATAAGTATCATTAAATTTCTTGAAAAAGTCAATATCAATTAATATTAAAGAAAATACAGAACCATAACGATTATAGTTATTTGTATTAATAATCATTTGCTCCTGGAAATATCTATGATTATATAACTGAGTAAGACCGTCTGTTACTGCAAGCTTATATGTTTGTTCGTAATCTTTTAATTTTAAAAGATACTTTTCGCAATATATAAAGACAAATGTTGCAACAACGGAAATATAAGGAATAACAAGGGTAAGCCATATGTTAAACCACAACATCATATATGTTGAAAATATATAATATATTCCAAGCACACAAAATAAAAATACAAAGCTTTTTAACACAGAGGTTGTTTTTAATACAAAATAGCCAATGATTAAAGACAGGATAATTGAAAATAGAAAATCAACTTTCATAGACACTTTTTTTATAAAGTTGTTGTCTAAGATGTTATTTAAAAATGTTGTATGAAGCTCGACTCCTGCCATATTCGAATCAGTCGGCACACTTTTAACATCAGACAAACTAGTCGCTGTTGTTCCTATATAGACAACTTTGTTTTTAAATTCTTTTCTTAAAAAGGCATTATCCCCCTCTTTTTGCGCTTTTAATACTTTCCAAAGAGGAATATGTTTATAAGTGCCGCTTTTGCCATACCAGTTCATTATTGTTCTTTTTGTAGCATCAAGCGGAATTTTATGGTCTTTATCCAAAATTATATAGTTGTCTTTAAAAGTAACTCCATCTATATCAAGCATATCAAGGGCAACCTTTAAAGAAAGATTCGGGTAATAGTCGCCTTTATATTTAAAGACAGGAATAGCATTTCTTATGATGCCGTCATTGTCCCTTGCAACATTTATCATCCCGATATTTTCAGAAGCTTTGGATAATTCTTTCATCACACATCTTGCATTTATATATGTAATATATTCGCTGTCAAACAAAATACCGTCATTCACTTTGAGCTTCAATTTACTGTCCAATACAGGCGATCTTCTGATATCATCAGAATAATTGTCAAAATTCATAGAAAGATATACGTTTCTATTGTTTCTTACGGCATTTACGAATTCTTTGTCGCCTATGGTATCTCTTAAATCGGGTTTTAAAAACAACATATCAAAAATCAGATACTTCGGCTGCGCAAGCTCCAAACCATTTACAACAGATGCCCAAACGCTTCTTGGAATAGGCCAGGAACCGTATTTATCCATAATATATTCATAGCTTGCATCGTCAACCGAAATTATAACAAGGCTTTTGTTTGCCTTTTTGTGCTTAACTATTGCACTTTGTCTTAAATCAAAAGAACTTTGTTCAACTTTATTAATAAATTCTCTAAAAGCGCTATAGTGCCCAAGCCAAGCCAAGAAACCAAAAATCACAAATACAATTAATGAATAAAGAGCGTATACAACGTACTTTTTATGTTCTTCTTTCATTGTTTTTACTCCTTGTTCTTTTTCATTTCAAGAAGAGATGAAAAATTTATTTCATCTATAATTTGATATATCGGGTTTGTGTTTTTAAAATCAATGGGAATATTATTTTTAACAAGTAAGGAAATTAAATCATTTTCTTGATTTTCAACACTTGAAAAACCGGACAGATATTTAAGCAAATATTGTTCATTTTTGTTCTGTATCATATGTCAATTTTCTAACATATTAAGTTTTATTAAATCAATCTTTAGAACAATTTTTGCTTTTATTTTTATCCTATAAAAAGAGGATTTTAGCGGTATTAGTTGGAAATTACAACAGTAAAATCCTTGCCGTTTCTATTCATTGCTATAGGATCATATACTGTATGTCTTGATTTAAGACCATCTATATCTTTTTTCAAATCTGAAATAATTTCACCTGATATATCAATATTATGAATTGCAATTACGTCTTTTTTAAGGCCTGATGCAGCTTCCATTTTAACTGTCAAACCTTTTTGCTCCAATTCTTCTTTAAGAACCTGCGCATCTTGTGCTTTTGCAGCATCATACATAATTCCTGCAGTCAATGTAGAATATTCAATATTGGCTTTATTTCTATATACCATGTTATTTATAAGCTCTTGCGTTTTTTCAGGATCTAATATCCAATAGCTGGTGGCGGTTTTAGTAGAAGGAGCACCCGGCAGAGTTGCAATTTGTATTGTTGAAGAATCAATATTTTTTGCAACACCTGCTAGTTTAGCAAGCTCATAGCCAGACATATCCGTTTGAATATATTGAGGAATTATTTTTAAAAGTTCGGGTATTTTTGTAATTACACTTGGATCTTTAAGTCTTGCCAAAAGCGCATTAAAAAACCATTGCTGACGACGGATACGGCCGATATCGCCATATGAATCATGACGAAATCTCAGATAACCTTCGGTTTGTTTACCTGACAATACATGGTTTCCTTCTTGAAGATTGATATGGAGACCTGCCGTAAAGTCATTGTATTTCATGGGTTTTTCAATATATATAGGAAGACCGCCTAAGGTGTCAATCATCTGTATAACACCTTGATTTGAAATGGCAATATAATTATTAATCTTAACCCCAAAAGAATCTTCCACAGTTTTTACTGCAAGCTTGGCACCGCCAAATGCAAAAGCGTGATTTATTTTATCGGGTTTATCTTTGCCTTGAATATAAACTTTTGAATCTCTTGGAATGGAAATTACATTAACATCTTTTCCCATAGGTGCAATGCTAATTAAAAGCATTGTATCGGTTCTATTACCTTTAAAGGGGTTTTTAGTGTTTGTTGCAACATCAACTCCCATAAGAAGAATATTTTGCCTTCTTGGTGAAAAATTGAATGTTAAATCCATACTTTTATTATCATCATTTAAGCCAAAGTTCAGCTTGAAATTTAAATACAAACACACACCCACAACTATAATTGCAAGCAAAAGCAATGCTTTTGGAAAATTGTTGTTTCTGCGGTTTTTTCTTCTATATTGCGGTCTTATAGGTGCTCTGTATGCTCTATTTTTTATATCCGTCGTGCTATTATTCATATGTATACCATTTTAGCTTTATACAAATCATTATACTACAAGCTAAAAAAGTGTAAAAGGTTAATTTTTATTTACTACACAAAACACTCTTTTTGATGTAATATTCTAATATAAGTATTAAAAAGATTGTTAAAAATTATGAAAAAAAGTTTAGTCAAGTTTTTTATTTTATGTTTCTTGGTTTCTTCATCTGCTTTTTGCGAAGATTATAGCGAATTTGATGAAATAAAACAGCAGGCATTGGCACTTTATTCAACAAAAAACTATAATGAAGCTTTTAGTCTTTTAGATAACCTTCCTGCAAATGAAAAAGACGAAGAAATATTTTTAGTTTTAGCAAATATTTCAGAAGAAATTAAAAATTCAAATACGGCGATACAATTTTTAAACAAAGCACTTGATAAGGATTATACATACTATAAAGCCTATTATAATTTAGGCTGCATTTTTGCTTCTAAAAAATCCTATATGCTGGCATCTAACAACTTTGAATTAACAATCAAATATAATAAAGACTTTGCTCCCGCATACTACAACCTTGCAAATTGCCAAATAAAGCTTAAAAATTATGAAGAAGCAAAGAAAAATCTCATAAAAGCACTTGAATTGGAGCCTGATAACCAAAATGTGCTATACAATCTTGCATACTGTTATAAGATGCTAAACAAAACAAAGCAGGCAAAGAAAATTGCAGAAAGCATATCCTAGGTTATGGAAAAAATTATTTTATCAAAATTATCCAAAGACGAGCTTGTTGACTATATTGTTTCAAACAACGAAAAGAAATACAGAGCCGAGCAGATTTTTTCCTGGATTTGGGCAAAAAATGCCAAATCATTTGACGATATGACAGATGTCAAAAAGGAATTTAGAGCATTTTTAAATGAAAATTGTTTAATCACAGATTGCAAAATCAAACAAAGACAAATTTCAAATGACGGAACAATCAAATATTTGATAGAATTCAAAGATGGCTGTGTAGCAGAAACCGTCTTAATGAGGTTTGATAATCGCGCTAATCTTTCGATGTGTGTTTCAAGCCAGGTTGGCTGCAAAATGGGTTGCATCTTTTGCGCTACAGGTAAAAACGGCTTTAAAAGAAACCTGCTTCCTTATGAAATAGTTTCTCAGATTTTATTGTGCCAAATGGATACAGATTTAAAAATCACAAATGTTGTCTTTATGGGACAGGGTGAACCTTTGGATAACTTTGAAAATGTCACAAGGGCAATAGAGCTTATAAATAAAAACCTTCAAATTTCAATAAGGAGAATGACACTATCAACTTCAGGCATTGTACCAAAAATCTATGAACTTGCTAAAAATAACCTTGTACCAACTCTTGCAATATCCCTACATGCTCCAAATCATCAGATAAGAAAAGAAATCATGCCGGTTGAAAAAAGATATGATATAAATTCCCTTCAAAGGGCTCTGATTGATTTTTCAAACCAAACAAAAGACAGAGTCACAATAGAATATATTTTAATTGGCGGCTTAAATGATACTGATAAATGCGCAGGCGAGCTCATTGAATTTTTAAAAGATATCAAATGCAATATTAATTTAATTCCTTATAATGAAGTTGAAGGCTTAAGCGATTTCAAAAAACCCGATAAAAAAAGCTCTATGAGATTTAAATATCTGCTTGAAAAATCAGGTAAAAAAGTCACAATAAGACTGGAAAGAGGCGCTGACATTGATGCTGCCTGCGGCCAACTTGCAGGTAAAGTAAAATGAGCGAAAAAATATATAAAGCTGCTATTTTTGATATGGATGGAACAATCCTATATACCCTTTTAGATTTGGCCGATAGTACAAATTACGCTCTTAATAAATTAAATCTAAAACAAAGAACCCTTGAAGAAATAAGAAATTTCGTCGGAAATGGCATTTATAAGCTAATTGAAAGAGCGGTTGGAGACCATCAAGAAAAAATTGAAGAGTGCTTTGAAATTTTTAAAGCACACTATAAAAGCAATTCAACAAATAAAACAACTCCTTACAAAAATTCCCTTGAAACCCTTTTATATTTAAAAGAAAAAGGTGTCAAACTTGCGGTTTTATCAAATAAAATCGATAGCGAAGTAAAGAAACTATCTGACATTTATTTTAAAGGTATCTTTGATATATCCATTGGAGAAAGCGAAAATTTTCCTAAAAAACCAAACCCAGCTTCAACGAATTATATAATTGAACAATTTGGCTTAAGGAAAAATGAAGTTCTGTTTATCGGCGATAGCGAAGTTGATATTCAAACTGCAAATTACGCCAAAATCGATTGCATAAGCGCAAGCTGGGGCTATAAGACAAAAGATTTCTTAATCAAAAACAACGCTAAGGTAATCATAGATAATTTTGAACAGCTGAAAAATTATTTTTAATAATATTATCTTTAAGCTAAAATTAAAATAAAGATAGCAAATAAGGAAAATAAAATTATGAAAATGTCTAAACTTTTTAATAAAACCTTAAGAGAATTTCCAAATGACGCTGATGCGATGTCTCATAAATTGCTTGTTAGAGCAGGTTTTATCAAAAAATTAGCCAACGGAATATATACATATATGCCCCTTGCCCAAAGGGTTTTGAATAAAATTTCAAATATTGTACGAGACGAAATGAACTTATCAGGCGCGCAGGAACTTTTGATGCCTTTTGTGCAACCTGCCGAAGTTTGGAAAAAATCCGGAAGATGGAATGTGTATGGAAAAGAACTTCTAAGATGTAACGACAGACACGATAATGAAATGTGTCTTGCTCCAACCCATGAAGAAGTTATTACAAGCACAGTTGCCGATACCATAACTTCTTATAAAGATTTACCCATTAACGTTTATCAAATCCAAACAAAATTTAGAGATGAAATCCGCCCCCGCTTCGGCTTGCTTAGAGGAAGAGAATTTATTATGAAAGATGCCTACTCTTTTCACACAAGCCAAGCTGATTTAGAGCGCGAATATGAAGTTATGGCACAAACCTACACCAATATCTTTAAAAGATGCGGACTTGATACAAAAGCTGTTCAATCAGATAGCGGCGCTATAGGCGGCAATGTTTCCCATGAGTATATGGTTTTAACAGATACAATGGTTGGAGAAAACGATGTTTTTTATTGTCAAAGCTGCGATTATAGTGCAAACTCTAACCACGCAATATCATTTTTGAATGTTGAAAATGTAGATGGCGGCTTTGAAAAAGAAGAAATAGTCGATACTCCAAATACAAAAACAATTGATGACCTTGCAAAATTTTTAAACGTTAAACCTAATTGTATTTTAAAGGCAGTCGCTTATATTGCGGATTCTAAGCCTGTTGTTGCAATGATTAGGGGCGATAAAGAAATCGAAGAAACAAAATTAATGAATGCCGTTGGCGCTCTTGAAATAAGACCTATGGAAGATAGCGAAATCGTTGAATATTTAAATTCTTCTGCAGGATTTATTTCATATAGAAACGTTGATAAATCAAAAGTAAAAGTATTGTTTGATAAATCCGCCAAAGGAATGAAAAATTTTGTTTTAGGCGCAGATATTAAAGATAAACACATAGTGGGTGCTAATCTTGAAGACAATATTGAATTTGTTGATATTTCACTTGTAAAAGAAGGGGAACTTTGCCCGATATGCAAAAAACCTCTTAAAGTTACAAGAGGGATAGAAGTTGGAAATATTTTCCAGCTTGGAACAAAATATTCTAAGGCAATGAATGCCTGCTATACAGATGAAAACGGTGAATTAAAACCCTATATTATGGGCTGCTATGGTATTGGAGTATCCCGCACAATGGCTGCTGCGATTGAAAAATACCATGATGATTTTGGTATAATTTGGCCTGTTGCGATTGCTCCATATCATGTTGATGTTGTTCCTGTTGATATCAACGATAAAGACCAAATGGAAACCGCTCAAAAAATTTACGATGCCTTAAATAGCCTTAAAATAGAAGCTGTTTTAGACGATAGAGACTATAGAGCAGGTGTCAAATTCAAAGATGCCGATTTAATAGGTTTTCCAATCAGAATTACAGTCGGAAAAAGTATATCAGAAGGTCTTGTTGAATTTAAATTAAGAAAAGATAACAAAGACAAAATGGTTAAAATCACACCAACGGATGCAATTGAAAAATGCAAACAAATGGTTTTGAATCAAATTTAGATTTAGATTTAAAAGTCGGATGGCTTTGTCCTGATATTCTTCAGGCTTTTTGTGATGAAGTCAATGTTGAAGCATTTAAATTCAGAGCGCAGGCAAGAGATATAAAGATAGAAATCATTCCTTTTGATATCTCTAAAAAAGTCAAAGAATGCGACTTTTATTATATCGGAGGCTCAAAACCTTCAATGTTTCCATATGCTATCAAGTACCTGAAAGAAAATTCAAAAATCATTAGTGAAATGGCAGATAATAACATTCCTATGCTTGCAGTAAATTTGGGGTTTCAACTACTTTCAACTTCTTATCAGCACATAAATAAACCTGAAATGAAAGGGCTTGGGATAATAAATGCTTATTTTGACTATATTGAAGACTACGAAAACGCAATCACAGGAAACATCATAGGTGCTTGTAATTTTTTGGCAAATCAAAATATTGTCGGTTACAAAAACCAAAATGCTCTATGCACCTTAAAAGACAAAACAGCCCCTTTTATGAAAGTTACAAAAGGAACAGGAAATAACAAACAAGACCCCTTTGAAGGAGCAAGGTATAATAATGTAATTGCAACATCAATTACAAGCCCGATATTGCCGCAAAATCCGCACTTTTGCGATTATTTAATAGGTCTTTCTTTAAGATGCAAATACGGAGCAAAAATTTACCTTTCCAATCTTACAGATGATATTGAATGGTATAGCCACAACTACTTAGCTGAAATGAAATAGTTGTGCTTCAAAAATTTCATTTCTTTGATAAAATTAATATATGCTTTTAGTAATAGACATTGGAAATACAAACACATCTTTGGGGATTTTTGATAAGGATAATTTGATTAATACCTTCAATTTATCATCCGATGTCAAAAAAACGGTTGATGAATACGGAATTTCGCTTCTTGCAATTTTAAATCATAATAATATGACCGAAAAAATCCAAGGCGCAATTATATCTTCAGTTGTACCGCAGCTGTTGGAAATTTTTGATAACGCAATTAAAAAATATTTAAATATTAAGCCTGTTAATTTAACTTATAAATCCAAAATGCCAATTAAACTTGCTCTTGATAATAACAAAGAAATAGGAGCAGACAGGCTTGCAAATGCCGCAGCGGCAGTAAAAAAATATAAACTTCCATCTATAGTTATTGATTTTGGAACCGCAACGACATTTGATATTGTAGATGAAAACGCTAATTTCATAGGAGGAATCATTGCTCCGGGGCTTAAAATTCAAGCAAAGTCATTGTCGCAATTCACTTCCAAGCTTCCAAAATTAAAAATCGAAATGCCCAAAAAAGCAATAGGAAAAGATACAATTTCGGCGATGCTATCAGGGATTGTCTTGGGGCAAAAATGTATGATTAAAGGAATGGTTGAAAAATGCGAGCAAGAGCTCGGGCAAAAAGCAACAGTTATTGCAACAGGCGGGTTTTCAGATATTTTAATCAATGATACAGATAACACCATAAATTATATCGACAAAGATTTAACACTTTTTGGACTGAAAGAATTATATTACTTAAATCAAAAGAATAGCTAAATAAAGGAAATAAAAGGATGAACAAAGAAAATTTAACATTAAAAATTAAAAAACTTGAAAATTATGTTTCAATTCCAGAGTATCAAACACAAGGAGCTTCTGCAATGGATTTAGTTGCAGCAATAACAGATGATATTGTAATTCCATCGGGAGAAATTCGAATAATTCCAACAGGAATTGCAATAGAACTTCCTCATAACACAGAAGCCCAGGTCCGCTCCCGTTCCGGAATGGCAGTCAAAAAAGGAATTGCGGTTGTAAATGGTATTGGAACAATAGACGAAGACTATAGAGGCGAAATTTGTGTCGGGCTCATTAACCACTCTAAAGTAGATTTTACTGTTTCAAGAGGCGATAGAATTGCCCAAATGGCAATTATGGAAGTATTAAAACCATCTATAGTTGTATCTGATGAATTATCAGATACCCAAAGAGCAGCAGGCGGTTTTGGTTCAACAGGCGTTAAATAAAAAAATAAATTAGGAATTTAAAATGGAAGAAGAAAACTTCGGCTTTCCTTTTGAACTCGATGATTTTCAAAAAGAAGCAATAAATTATATTAAAGCTGGCAAAAGCGTTGTAGTTTGCGCCCCGACAGGCGCAGGTAAAACCGTTATTGCCCAAAGTGCTATTAATTTTGCGCTGATGAATAATCAAAGAATTTTTTACACAACTCCGCTTAAGGCGCTATCTAATCAAAAATATAACGATTTTTCAAAAATCTACGGCTGTGATATCGTAGGGCTTCTAACAGGCGACACCACCATCAATAGAGACGCCCAAATTGTCATAATGACAACCGAAGTCTACAGAAATATGCTCTATGGAACAACGTTCGGCTCAATCAAAGATAATCTAAAAGACGTTAAATTCGTTGTTTTAGATGAAGTTCATTATATGAACGATGAAGATAGAGGAACAGTTTGGGAAGAAAGCATCATATACAGCCCAACAGATATTCAGCTTATCGCGCTTTCTGCAACAGTTCAAAATTCAAGACAGCTGACAGACTGGATTAATACGGTTCATTCAAAGACAGAGCTTGTTTATACTGATTTTCGCCCTGTTCCATTGAGATTTTTCTACTATGATAGCTCTAAACCAAATAACATCCTGCCTCTTTTGACTCCAAACGGAGCATTAAACAGCAAAATCAAACCTGAAAGCAAGTTTAAATACTACAACAAAAGAGACAAAATAAAAAATCCTGCCCCAAATGTTGTCGAAATTTTACATAACAAAAATATGCTTCCTGCGATATATTTCACTTTTTCAAGAAAAAAGTGCGATGAAAACGCAAGAAAATGCCTAAAACTTGATTTACTAAGCAAAGAAGAAAGCACAGAAGCAAATAAAATCATTGAAGAGTATTTAGCTCAAAATTCTTATTTGGAAAATAATCCCCAGCTTGATTTAATAAAATCAGGTATAGCCTCTCACCATGCAGGCTTATTGCCTGGATGGAAAGCACTTGTTGAAAAACTTTTTCAAAAGGGACTTATAAAAGTTGTTTTTGCAACAGAGACACTTGCTGCAGGAATTAATATGCCCGCCAGAACAACAATCATCAGCTCCATATCAAAAAGAACAGATAACGGCCATAGAACTCTCACAGCTAACGAGTTTCTTCAAATGTCGGGAAGAGCAGGCCGCAGAGGTATGGATGAAATAGGCTATGTTGTAGTAATTGGAACACCTTTTCAGACCCCAAATGAAGTAGCCGCTCTTGTACAATCTGATTCAAACCCATTAGAAAGCAAATTCAGCCCAAAATATTCTATGGTCTTAAATCTTTTGCAAAGGTTTTCTATTGATGTTGCAAAAGAGCTTATTTTAAAGACTTTTGGCTATTTTTCTTCAACAGATAGATTGACTCCTCTTATAAATAAAAAAGAAGCCAAAGCAAAAGAAATTGAAGAGCTTCACGATTTTAGCTGCAGATATAAGCTCAAAGATGAAGATTTAGAAGCTTTTATCAAGGCAAAAGAAAAATTTGTTCAATCAAGAACGCTATTTAAGGTCTTAAAAAGACAAGCTAAAGGAAAATACAAAAACCCGAATCTCGCCCCCGAGGTTATAGAATTTCAAAAGCAATCTAAAGAATTCAGGTTAAAAATGGAATCTTTTGGCTGCAATACCTGCAAGCTCTATAAAAAACACAAAAGATGCCTCGAGCTTACCCAAAGATACGAAAAAGAAATCAAAAATTTGGATAAACAAATTGAATTTCAAAAAGATGTTTATTGGCAAAAGTTCCTTGCTCATAGAGAAATCCTAACCCAAACAGGAAACCTTAAAGACGATTATCCGACCGAAAAAGGTAAAATTACAATGGCTCTGCGCTGCGAAAATGAGCTCTTTTTATCCGAAGTCATACAATCAGGTTTATTAAATAATTTGTCCGCTATTGAGCTTTCGAGTGTTATTTGCGCACTTACCACAGAAGGAATAAGACAAAAAGACGATGGGCTTGCTGAACCCTGCGCGAAGGAAGTCAGAAAAACACTAAATCAAATCAAAGACATAAGAAGAAAAATATTCTTTCTTGAAAGAGACAACAACATAGAAAATCCAATGTATATCAATAAAGACTACTGTTATTTTATTGAATATTGGATAGGAGCAAACCAAAACCCCGAAAACAATAACATTGAAACCTGGGATAATATGTTTGAAGGCACTGAAATTTCACAAGGTGATGTGGTTCGAACATTCAAAAGAACAATTGACGTTTTAAGACAAATTGTTCTTTTGGATGGAATTGACGAAAACCTGAAACAAACAGCAAAAGATGCTATTAAGTTAATCAATGTTGAACCGATTAATGTAGACTAAGCCCTCTATGACAATTTAAAATAAAAACTGTTACAAAACTTAACTTGTAACAGTCATACTAATTTAAATAGAAAGGAGGATATGTAATTTTAGTTTAAGCCCGCATACACAGGGTTTGATGCAATTAGTTTTTGAATACCTATGACACCATTTTTGCTTCTTAATTTTGCGATATAATTTTCACGTTTTGCAAGTGGTTCAGTAGCATTAGCGAATGTTTTATTTCTTTTAACAATTTCATTCCAAGCTTGAGATTCGGATATCCAGGCTCTTAATTCTTCTGCTCTTGAATTTGTATATGTATGGTGCTGTGATTCGTGAGCTATCAGACAAGCAATACATTCAGGGCTTGCACCTTTATGCTCTGCGTTAATATAAATAACAAGACCATTATCTTTTGTTTTAATTGTCAAAGCTTCGCAATCAGCTGCTCCAAAAACTGCCAAATTTCTAAACATAACCCTGATTGGTTTTTTGGTTGCATTTCTTCCATATAAAATCGCAATTACGTCTCGTCTGTTGATTCCTTCTAAGACGTTCAGAGCTGCTGTAATCTTTGGATTTGTAGAAATTCTTGAATAATCAAGAGCAAAGCTATCTGCATCTACGCCAAAAAATAAAGTTACAAATGTAAATAAAACTAATAATATTCTTTTCATAAAACTACCTTGATATCTAATTTTTTCCCAATCGTTATCTTGTTTTAGTTATCGTCATTTTTTGAAATAACTTTATAGATTTTAATTCTTTTTTTACAATTCTTAATATTATTCGCGCTTTTTAGCTCATAGTGCGATTTTTGAAATCGGTAAAAAGTCTAAACTTTAAATACAATAGGACTTTTTATGTTTAAATTTTTTAAAAGAAATATTAAATTTCAAATTATATATACTATATTTTTCACGACAATTCTATATTCAATACTTACTCCCCTTGTTTCATATTGCCAGGAAGAAACAAAAACAATAGTAATAACCAAAGAAGATATTCAAAATACAAAACCGAGACCGTATCCTGTTTATTTTGATGCAAAGGACTTAAAGGCAATTGAAATTATGGAAAAAAGGCATTTTTCAAAAACCTTCAACGATGAAGATGATTCAAGAAGATTAAAAAATCTTGAATGGGAGTTATTTGGCAAAATTTGGCAATACAGCCCGACAAAAAGCAGAATTGAAAAGCTTAAAATCGCTTCATCTAATACAATGCTGATAGGAACCGCAATGCCAGCACATTTAAGCAGTAAAAGAACCATCAAAAGAATGCGAAATAACGATATAGGCTTGAGAGACAGAGACAGCGTAGGGCTTATAGATGGCTTTTTGAGGCTGATGTCACCCCAGGCATATGAAGTTTTTAGAAAACATTCAGACCACAGATTTAATGACTATGAATGGTAGTTTGGTTTAATTTTTGCTTGCAACAAATATTTTACCATTGTAAGATTATGTTATAGGAGAAAGTTTATGAATCAAATTACAAAAACAGCATGGGATTTAAATGAAAAAGCCCCAAATCGCTATCAATTAGTATACGAGCTTATTGAACTTGCAAAAAAACTTGTTGATGAATCACAATTAAAAAGACCAAGAGACGATTTTGGCTTTGATGTTGATGTTGCATTTGACTCTAACTTAAAAAAAGAAAAACCTGTTCAACACGCCATTATGGTCAAAGCGTCAGAATCAGATGATGATGGTTTGGTTGGATAATTTAATTTAATTAATTGAATAATGACACAAACAAATAAAGAAATTTTAGAAACACTTAATTTCCTTAACCAAAAAACCGATAACTTTAAACCTCAGATTGTTATTGTATTGGGTTCGGGGTTAGGTGTTTTTTCACAAGGTTTAGATGGGATTAAAATTCCCTATAAAAATATACCAAATTTCGGCTCGTCCAATGTCCAAGGGCATAAAGGCGAACTTCTTTTCACTGAAATCGAAAATAAAAAATGCATTGTAATGCAAGGAAGATTTCACTATTACGAAGGAAATTCTATGCTGAAATGCACCTTTCCAATCAAGGTCTTTAGCCAAATGGGGGCCGAAACTGTCATCCTTACAAATGCTGCAGGATGCGCCAATCCCGATTTTAAACCGGGCGATATAATGCTCATTAAAGATCATATCAATTTTATGGGAAATAACCCTTTAATAGGTCCCAATGACGATTCTTTAGGTACAAGATTTCCCGATATGACAAATATCTATACAAAATCCCTGCAGCAGCTTGCCCTAAATAAAGCAAAAGAACTTGATATAGATTTAAAAGAAGGAATATACCTTGCAACATCAGGCCCAAGCTATGAAACACCATCTGAAGTTCAAATGTACAAGTCTTTTGGAGCAGATGTAATAGGAATGTCGACAGCGCCTGAAGCAATAGTTTCAAAGTATTTAAATATGCAGACACTTGGTTTTTCTATGGTTACAAATTTTGCCGCAGGTATTAAAAAAGATACCACTTTGTCGCATCAGGAAGTAATTGAAGAAGGAAAAATCGCAGGAGCTAAATTATCAAAACTCATTATGTCAGTTCTTGCAGATATATAGGAATAACGATAAACGCAGATGATAATTTATACTATCGTCATTGCAAGCAAAACAAAGCAATCCGGTTTGCAGTATCTATATGCCCGTATTTTCCCAAAAGACCCCGATATATTAAATATTCTAATTTCACTTGCAATTTGTTTTTGTTTTGTTTATAATTAATTCCCCGGTTAGATTTGGGCAAGTGAGGTGCAAGATATGAGAATATCCCCGATAAATAATTTTAACAATTATAATAGAAATGTTTCTTTTGGAATGTTTGCAAAAGAAGATAGTGAATACACTGAGGCTGCCGTTAGAGGAGGTTTAGCATCAGGTTATCTTGATAAAGAAGATCAACAAGATTACTTTGAAACAATTAAAGATGATGAAAACTTTATAGTTTACAAAGATAAAGAAACCGGCAAGGTTAGGGGTAGATTTAGTGATGAATTTGTGAAAAATAATGCTAATGATAGACAGATAACTGGCATTATAGCAGGCTTAGAAAGACGTCACAATTTAGATGATTTAAGTGTATTTAAAAATACAGATTGGGTTGTTGAACGTTTGTGGGATATTAAGAAAGTATTGCAAGGTGTTAATCTTGTTGAAGAACAACTAAAATATCAACAAATAGGCGAGCCGATTAACTATGGAAGAAGTTTTGAAGAAATACTTGATGGCTATGCTAAATAACTTTTGTTATCAGATATTATTTAGAAATAATATTTACAAATAATTTTTTATAAATATTCCTTAATATTCCCTGAAATTCAAGCAATTTCTACACTCAAACCGTTTTTATTATTTTATTGAAAGCAGTCAGAAGATGTGTAGTCAATAGTGCAAATTTCATATTTTAATACCAATAATGCAAATCAATGCAGCTTTAAAGGTAAGCTGCCAAATGCTGATGACCTTATGGCTTCAAGAAGGTTTGTTAATCGTACTTTAGGTGGTCTGTGGGATGAACTTTCTGCTTCAATAAAAAAGAAGCAGCCTGATATTTTTCAAAATATCAATGGCGTTGAATATATCCCGGATGATGGTTCGCTTAAAAAAGTGATAACAGGCTTTAAGAGTTTCTTTGGAATGCCATTGGATTTTGTTGATTCCATTGCAAAGAAATTCCCGAATTCCTCTTTAAATAACGCTGAATTTTTACAAAAACACAGAGAAAATGTCCAGCTTGAAGAAAATATACGCGCTATGCAGGGTTTACAGAAAAATGGCTCTAAATTTGCAAAAGAGTATATGGATGCAAACGGGCTTAAAGATTATCCAATAGACAGGAAAATCAACGACTCTGTTTCTAAAAAATTCCTTGAACAATTAAACGATATTATGAAAGAAGATATCGCAAATTATGATACCAAAAAAGAAAGATTTACAACAAGATTGATTTCAGGCTTTACTGCTGCCTTTTTCCTTGGAAACGATTTCTTCAATAACGCAATTCAAAAAGGAAAAACCGAAAAAGAAGCGCAAAAAGAGCAGAAATTAAAACAAGGGCAGGAAATTAAAGAAAATATATGTGAAGCAATAACCCAATTTGCAGTATTTGCCTGTTTTTCAAAGACAATAAATAAAAGCCCCTGGGCTCCTGCTATAATCGGCGCAGGGATTGGATTAGTTTCCCGTGTGATTTCAAGACTCACATCGGGTATGAAAATTACAAGAATGAAGGCACCTAAGCAAAATCAACTTTCAAATATTACACTGGATGAATTTGCAAATTGTGCAAAAACACAAAATTTTGAAGAATTGAATAATAAAAAAGAAGAAACAGATGATTCAAAAGAACACAAAAAACCACTTTTAAGTTTAAAAAATATTTTATTATTCTGTGCTGCAAGTATACTTGGCGGCTATGCTTTGAGATTTGGCAAAAATCACACTAAAATCGGCCAAAATATTGCAGAAATATTCAAAAAACGAAGTGAAAAATTGAAACCTAAAATCATTGAAGAAGTATTTACGACTCCTGATGAATTAATGAAAATGGCCGATTCTATGCCTCAAAAAAAGTTTGCTAAAACGATTGGGGACATAACTAATAATATTAATGATACAGATAAAATCTTCCTTGGTACACAATTTAAAACCAAAAAATTCGGCAAACTCGAAATCAAAGTTAAAGACCTTAAAGACCTGAAATGGGCTCCTTTTAAGTTTGTTAAAGAGCTTGTGTCATACCCGTATAAAATTGCAGCTAAATTGGAAGAAGCCATCAGAAATTCAATGATAATTAAAAACGGCGGCACAATTCCTAAAAAGCCCGAACCTTTGCAAGATAAATATAAAATAATGAATTTATATAAGACTTTCCAAGAATTTGAGAAAAAATTTGGCACAGATGAAGAAAAGCTTACAAAAGAATTTGGCGATTATGTAAATAAAATGATTTTAAAAGCAAACAATGAAGTAACTTCATCCAAAGGCGACAATTCTAAAATTGCAGTCTTAGCTCAGACATTGGGCACGTTGACAGGCATTTGGTTTAATATGAATGACGAATTTAACGCGTCCGTCAGAAACGGAAGCACAAAATCTGAAGCTCAAAAAGATGCAAGACTCAGAGGAATTAATAAATTCTTTAGAATGACTGTTCAGGTTATTATCGCAGGTTCGCTTAATAATATATTTAAGAAATACTATAATAATTCAATTGCAGCCTCTGCTATAGTTGTTGCAGCAAGCACAATATTAACCGATATGGCATCTCGCATATTATCTGCAATGCCATCAAAGAAAATGACAAAAGAAGAACTTGATAAATACCAAAAAGACCATAAAGAAGGCATTATGAGATGGTATTATAATGCAATTGATAAACTCGCATCTTAGCATGAACAATATCGATTTGTAAAAAAAGCCTCCTAATAGGAGGCTTTAAAATATCTTTATTTACCCGTTGTTAAACCATTTAAGATATTATATGTGGCATCCCATCCGGAAACACCGCCTGTGGTTTTGTATTGGTTGATTTTTTTCAATCTTTTTGCTTTTTCTTTTTCTTGTTCTTTATTGAATTTTGCAAGTTTCTTTTTGTTTGCTTGTCTTTCTTTAACTATAGGATCTGCATATGTCAAAAATGCTCTATATTCCTGGCAATTATATCCCGCTTTGATTTTTTCAGGGTAATTATAGCTTAGATAATTAAATATATTCATGGCTCTTTCTGAATTATTAGGTTTGGCGCTTAATGCTTCTAAAGTGGAACCAGGCATTTTAGTTAAAACTACAACCATTGCAAGAGGGTTATAATTTGCCTTAATCATAAGGTCAACGCCAATGATATCAGAGTCTTTATTATCTTCCATTGCAATTTTATTTGAAATCATGCCGGATACCGCGCTTTGATTTTCAGCATCTGTTGGCAGATAATAGTTTTTAAGCTTTTGTTTTGCAGCAACACCATTTATAATTTCGCCCATATTATGTGCGACAATTGCTGCAACTTCGTTGTCGTTTCCTGCATATTTTAAGCTGTCTTTTGAAATATTTATTATCATATCAGAAGCAGTGTTTGAATTATCAGCTTCTTCGACCACTTTAAAAGTCGTTTTATTTGGAAGTGAATTTTTGGTTATTAATGCTTTTCCAACTGTTTCTACTCTGCTTTGGGGGTTATATGCTGCAGCAACACAAGAAAACATCAACAGCACCATCAAAGATGATAATATTTTTTTCATATTTTTCATAAACTTTCCTCCTTTAATTCTATTTTCCTCTATTTTATTATCTTAAACTTTTTAAATCAACCTTAAGCGAATCTGAATTATTCAAATTTCCGATTAATTTTACAAGAACAATTTCAGTATCTGCTGAATTTGTTTCAATGGGAGGAATTTTTTCAATGCATTTTTTATAATACTGTCTTGTGTTTTCGTTCTTAAAAATAATTTTTGTAATCCAAGAAAGCGGTATAAAAAGAATTTTAATTCCTTTTTGGGAATCTTTGCTGTATTTTGCAAAAAGACATGCGGTTGTGTTTTGGTTTTTGATATTATATCCCCCCATCAAATATAAAGACAGGAATTTATTTTGATTAAAAATCTCAACATCATATATTTTCTCATTTTTTACTTTAAATTGCCCTTGAATATCGGATTTTAAAGCTTCCATTTTTTTGATATCAACATTTATGATATCTTGTATTTTAAATTTTAAGGGATTTTTGCCTTTGCGAAAATTTTTAATCATAAATTCGCTGCTTCCAAGTTTTGTTAAAGCTCCGTCTTTAATTGAAAAAGAAGCATCGGCGTCAATATATTGCAGATTATTATAGGTTCTAACATTCATCTTTGCATTTGCAAATCCTGAAAAATTATCTTTCAAATTAAAAATCATAGAAGCAGATTCGTTGGAATCGATATTTTGAGCCGAAAAATCAATATTTGATGAATTATTTTGAATATCATAGAGACCGAAAGCCTTTAATTTACCTTTCGCAAAAGAAATATCGAGCATATTAAAATATGCAACATTATTTTTAACATAACCATTTAGTGCCAAATTGTTCAGAATAATATTTTTAAATTTTAGTTCATCAAGTCTTAAATTTGCTTCTTTAATATTGATGTTTTCCTTTCGAATAGAATTCATTGTCTTTTGGATTTTTTTTCTGTTGAATTTTGTCTTATTGGATTTCTGTCTTTTGATTTCGTATTTTTTAAGATACAAATCAAGTTTATGGATTTTAATGTTTTCTAAGTCATTATCAATATTCAAATATGCGCTGAATGGCTCATTTAAATAGTTTCCTTTGGCTTTTATAACACCTTTTAGCTCATTTAAATCAATTAAAGCATTTTGAACATAAAAATCTTTGTATCTCGAATTAATTATATCTAAATTTCCGATTAACTTTTTATTTTGGCCATCATAGTTAAATTTGCCTTTAAAACCGCCTTCTTTTATATATTTATCCAAAAAACCGAGAATGCTGATTGGTGCATAACCATTTGTTTCAACTTCTATAAAAGCGAGCTTGAATTTATCTTTTGGAAAGTTTTTATAAAAAAGGCCTCGTCCAAATAAAATATCTTTATATAAACCATCTTTCAAATATGAATAACTATAGTGCTGAAGCTCCATATTGTTGCCATTTTTTAGAGTCTTTGCTTCGATTTTTCTTTTATAGTCTTTGAGGCTTATATCAATTTTTTTGTATCTGACTTTTGCATTTTTATAAATGTCTGCTCTATATCTAACTTCAGGACGCTGATTTTGGATAAAATAATCTACCCTTAATTTAACATAACCTGAAATATCGGCATCTTTTACATATTTTTTATAAATATTTCCACTAGTTAAACTTTCTAAAAAGCCTCCTGTGTATTTATCTTTTTGGAACATATTTCTTGCCCAAAATTCAGTGTACAAAGGTTTGCCTCCAAAAGTTCCTTTTTCTTTTAAATCAACTTTATTTCCTTTGAAATAAAAAATTGCATTTTTAAAATGCATTGGCACAGGAAACTTTATAAACCTTGTTTCAAATTCCTTTAACGTTGCAGTGCCTGTTATTTTTTTATTTTCAAAATTTAAATCTATGTCACAAAAGCCCTTGAAATCTTCAAAATTTTCAATAAAATTCTTTTCATCGGGTTTTATTTTTTTCATGGTATTTGCAAAAATATCTCTGACATCTTTTGCAAGAATGTCTTTTGCAAAGACTTTTATTTTGTAATTTGTATTTGAAAAATAGTTCCCATCAACGTTTATAGAAGATTTTCTTATATAAGTTGTGAAATTAATTTTATTATTTAAATATGAAATATTGTTAAACTTCAATTTCAAATAATCATTTATAACAAGGTCTGCTTTTTTAATCAGAATTTTTGGAAACTTGAATATAGATTTTTTCTTGCCATCTTTTTTAGATGCCGGATTAAATTTTGTATAATCAAATAGAACATAATCAGCATTAATATCTAATGGTTTTAAGACAAAAACTTCTGCTTTAAGATTTTCTATTTTTAAAAATTCATTTGAAATATTTTTAATTTTTAATGTACTTTTTAAATTTAAAGACGTCTTATAGTTTAAATTATCAACTACAAAATCATGGCCTGTTTTTTGCTTTATAAGATTTAAAATATTAATTTGAACTTTCTTGTTATTTATAATCAGAGGGAAAATAAAAACAAATATACTATATAGCAATAATAAAAGCGCAAGACAAACAGACAGGGCAATTTTAATTATTTTTTTAAAATTTATTATCATTTTTTATCTGACATTCAACAAAAACATCTTTTCAATGCATTTTCTTGCACCTTCAAAAACACTTTCATCAATTGTAATTTCGTTTGTTTCGTTTTCTAAAACATTTAAAATATCGTATAGTGTATTTTTTTTCATATTAGGGCAAACAATTTTATCATTGATTAATATAAATTCTTTGTCCCAATTTTCTTTTTTAGAGTCCCGGTTTAATCTATCTACAACCCCTTTTTCGGTTGCAATTACAAATCTTTTGTTTGTGCTTGATTTTGCAAATTCAATTATTTCTTTAGTAGAACCTACAAAATCAGATATTTCAATAACACTTCTTTGACATTCGGGATGTATTAAAATCAAAGCATCGGGATAATTTTTTCTGGCATTTTCAATATCTTCAATTCTTATTCTAAGATGGGTCGGGCAAAAACCATTGTAGGTAATGACCTGAACATTATCAAGCTTACTTTCAACGTATTTTCCAAGATAAGTATCGGGTACAAATAAAACTTTTTCAACACCCAGGTTTCTAACCACATCTATCGCATTAGAGCTTGTGCAGCAAACATCGCATTTTGCCTTTATTTCAGCAGTTGAATTAATATAGCAGACAACAGGAATATTTGGATTTTTTGCCTTAAATTCATCCAACTGTTTGGAATTTATCATATCTGCCATAAGACAGCCTGACGTTATATTTGGAAGAAGAATTTTTTTATCGGGCGAAAGTAATTTTGCAGATTGTGCCATAAAATAGACTCCTGCAAAAACTATAATATCAGCATTAGTTTTAGCAGCCATCTTGCTTAAATATAAGCTATCACCAACATAATCAGAGACTTCATCTATTTCAAGATTTTGATAGCAATGAGCAAGCACAATTGCATTTTTTTCTTTTTTTAATTTATTTATTTTATTAATTAAATCCGTATTTGTCATTTTAATATTGAAAATGCCTTAAAAATCGGTATCACTTTATTAAACTACACTAAAATTTTTTAGTCAATAATATAAGAATTTCCCGTTTGGAAAATATTATCCTTGAAACGGGAAATTCACTATACTGCTGCATTTTATTTTGAAAGTATATCTTTTGCTTCTTCAAAACCTTCTCTTATGGCAGATTTATCATCAGGTGAGAGCTTTTCTAAGATATATTGAAAATTTCCCACATGGACTCTTTCATCTTCGGCCACTTCTTCTAAGATTTTTTTGCAACTTTCATCATTTGTTGAATCTCTAAGCTGCTCATAGAGCTGAATTGCTTCATATTCAGATGCTATAGAAAATCTTATTGCACGAATAAGTTCTTCCTTGGTTAGCATTCTATCGCATTTATTACCTTGAAACGGATGTGAAAATTCAGGCATTTGTTTCCTCCTTTTTAATATAAGTAATTGTCATTTTTAATTGCATTAAATTGTTCATATTCTTCAACACAAATTGTATTTGGCGCAACAGCTTCTTTTTCAAGAGATTTTTCAAGAAGCTTGCTTTGTGATTTTAAAAGAGAATTATCAGCAAGTGCTATATCTCTTTCAAAAGATTCTATTGCAAGGTTAATGGCTTGTTCAGACGGAGCTCCTGATTTTGAAACTTCATTTTGAACTTTATAGCTTTTCCAATCAGAAGGAAGTTTGTCAACGGTATTATAAGTACCATCGGCGTCCACTCTTTTATTAACTTCGTTATTTAGAACTTTTTTAACGTATTCTTTTTGGCTTTCAAAATGACAAGGATGAATTATTTTATCTCCTATTACACTTGCTGCATCTTTCTTTTCGTATTTTTCAAACATTTTTATTGCCTGATGAAGATGTCCCATTTCCATCTGAAACATTTCTTCAAAGATGAGCTTCATTCTTTCATCTTTTTCGTCCGCGTAACAATTATAATAGCAGCTTGCTTCGGTTAATTCGTGAATAAGCCATTTTTCAAACATAGTTTCATTAGGATCGATAAGGCTTTCATACATTGTAACGTGCTCTTCTTCAACATCACAAATTTCAGCGTAAAGTCTTTTAAGATCGGTATTACCATACATAAAACCGTGTTCTGCGTAGTAGTTATGAGTTTGTTGTTCACCCGAAATAAGAGTTAAAATATTTACCTTTGTTCTTGGCGTTGCGGTATTTTTGTCATAATGTTTTCTAATTCTTAAGGAATTATCGTTATGATGATATTGTGTCGGACGTCCGATTACAACATCTGTTTGTCCTTGAAGAATTTCATTTGGATCTGTTTCTTCAATTATATTTGCAAATTGGCTGTATCTATATAAGTGGTCAAAATCTTCAAGCAAACCAAAATCAAATGTTTCTTTAACATACGGGTCATCTTCATTTTGCGACAACCACGCCGTTAAATCTACTGCAACCTGTTCATAACCAAGAGTTGTATCAAGAATTGTCTGCTTATATGGAGAAAGCCAATTAATGGTAGTTTGCTGCATATCTTCAATTCTTCTGATATTAACCAAAAGCTTATTTAATTCAACATCATCGCTTTTTCTAACCCAGCAATGTTTAAAGCCCCAGGCTTCCGTTTCAATGCCGTTTAGAAGAATTTGTCTTGTTCTTGTATAACAATCGACTCCTTCTCTTTTGTAGGGTCTTTTAACTATATCATGCCAGCATCTTATTTGTTTTTCTATAGGCATTCCTTTTTCTTTTAAAATATCCACCATTTTATTGTCCTTTCTTGTTTTAATATTTGCCTTTTTATCTTGCCTTATCTGCATAATGCATGAGCAAACAATTCCGCCACTTTGTGGTTATACCATCTGCCTTCTTCCATAAAAAGATTTTTAATATGACTAATTGGTGTGCCGTCTGTCGAATAGCTTGGATTTGTCATCATAATATGATGGGTGTTGGTATCAAACCTCAAAGGGAAAATATCATTTGTTTGCATAAAGCTTGGTAATTTGTCCGAAGCCCGATAATATGCGTAAAGTGCCGTATTAATTCTATGCAGTCTTTGTTCAAAACTTATGCCGCCTTCATAGTTATCGTTTTCTATTTCAACACCCGGAGCATAATCTCTATAATATTTTAAGCTTTCTGATAATGCTTTAACCGCTTCAAAATCATCCCCTGTAATGTAATCTGTTCCTGCAGTTAAGCCCATCATACGGTATCTTTCAAAATCATCAGATGATTTTTCGCCAACAAAACTTATATTGCCTTTGCCTGACCTTAATCTTATCTCATTTAAAATATATTGCATTTTTGGATATTCAGGAAGCCTTCCGACACCTGTATAATTAGCGCAATCATAACCCCCTATGTGTTTTGCCGAATCTATAAACATACATTCAAAACCAAGATTCATTAATTTTGTGCATTCCTGAATATAAATTTCAAGGTGTTCATCATTTCCCCAATCGAAGGTTTGTTCGCAATCAGGGTACCTAACTTTCATTTGTTCGGCTGAAATTACCATACGAAAGCCGATTTTTAATCCTCTAAAGTGCGCTAAATCGCATAATGCTCTAAGCTGCTCATCAGGTGTTATATCAATATTTTCGCTAATTATATTTTTGCTGTAACCGTCATTTAAAACAAGCCCGTATATTGAATTTTCTACATCGGGGGCTTTATTGTAACTGTCTCCAAAGATGTTAGGAAAAATTTGGGAAATTATTACACAATTTGCCCAGGACCTTGCACTAGGAGGAATTGCAGGAAGTAATTTTATAGTATTTACCGTGCCGCAGCAGGTTCTATCATAGTTCATCTGAGCAATTGCCCGATTATTCAGTTCAATATAATTTGCAAATCTGCCCCAGTTATCTCCATAATTAGGAGTTTCAATAATATCGGGAAATTTTTCATAAAAAATATTTCCCTCAGATAATGTCATAATAAGATTAATTGCTTCTTTGATATTGAGTGATATCAGCTCATAAGGCAGGATATTTGCGACCCATTTTTTGCTGCAGCCAAGAGCATAATATACACTGAAATCATTATTTTCAGATAATTTAATATCTTCATCAAATGCTTTTAAAAGTTTGTTTACGCAATTTATTTCCATTGTTATTTCCTTTTTTAAACAATGAAAATATAGCTTAAAATTTTAAAAATTTTATTGAATACTTTGGCTAAATCTCAACAACTTTTCCTTGGGTTTTTAAATACTCTTTTTGATTTTCTATAGTATCGGGGCTCGCCAGAATTGAAATTGTCGGATTGTGCGAAAATATAAAATTAGAAACTCTTTTAACGTCTTCTTTTGTAATAGAATCAATAACCTTAATGTATTCATCTATTCTTTTTACACCATATGGTTCAAGCATATTCATCGCAAGTAAACGGGTTTCTGATATGGGATTTTGTTTTTGGCCTGTTACTTTTTGCTTTAATTTAGTTTTAGCAGCAAGTAATTCTTCATCCGTTACCAATTCATTTTGCAGCTTATCGGTATGGTTTTTAAAACCATCCAGTGATTTTTGAACATTATCAAAACTTTGAACATTTTGGTCTTTGTGATCGGTTGTTGTTTGAATTTTTAAAGACAAAATATTTGTATTTTCAAATGAATTAATAGAAGAAGAAACACTGTATGCAAGATTCTGCTGCTCTCTTAAATCTTGAAAGAGTCTTGAATTGGGACTTGCACCCAATATTGCATTAATCAGCTCAAAAGTTGCTTCATCTTTAACATTACCTGCCATTGGGAATTTATACGTTTTTAAAATTTGCGCTTGATTTAAATCGTCTGTATCTATAAGCACAACAGGTTCTTTCTGCGGATAAAAAATAGGCTGAAGCTTTGTGGCAGGCTTTTTAAATGTAACCCCTCCCGTGCTTTGAGAAAGAAGGAAAATATCTTTTAATTCCGGTCTTTGCTTAAAGGGCATCGTTGCAACAACAGACGAAGAGGCATTTTGAAGCAATTGCATATAAAATTCTTTTACATCTTCAAGGGTTAATTTATCAATATCTGCCAAGATTGTCTTATCTGTCGGGAAAAATCCGGGATACAAATTATCAAGCAAATTTGAAGAAGCATCTTTATCAGAAACCATAAGAGCACTTTTAATGCTTCTTTTTGCTTCATCTAAGTCTGCTTGGGTTAATTTCGGTTCATAAACAAGCTCTTTCAATAGTTCAAGCGTGGTTGCAGTATTTTCAACAAGACAATCCGCTTCAACCGTAATGCCTTTTTCGCTTACATCAATTTCCGCATCAATTCCGTTTAATTCTTTGAAACGTTCAAGCTCTTTTTGATTTTTATAGTTTGTTCCTTTTGAAAACATATAAGATAAAACTGAAGGAATTGCAGAATTTTTCGGCTTGATAGGCTTTGTTACAATTGACCATTTAAAAATACACAAATTACTTTCTATATTATTCATTACAAATTCAGTGTTATTTTGAAGCGTAAGTTCTTTTTCATCTTCTATATCTATATTTGCAGTTGCATTACTTTTGAATGAAATAGAGCCTGCGCAGTTGTTTTTCAAAGGTTCAATCATATTTTTATTATTTAAACCCTGAAAAGCAATTCTATCAGATAAAGGCGCTTTTAGGTTATTATTGTTGCAGGAATTTGCAAAAGAATACCTGGAATTATTGTAGTTGTTTTGAATTTCTTCTTGAGTAACATTGCTTGGATGAAGCGCCACTATTGAAACTTTATTTAAATCATAATATTTTCTTGCAAAATTCATAATATCTTCTTTTGTAACAGATGCAAGATAATCTTTGTAGTTTGTATAATAATCAATACAGTTCGCGCTTAATGCACCGCCTAAGATATCACACATTACTTCACTATCGGAAAATATTAATTCCATATTTTTAGCAAAACATCTTTTTAAGCCCATCAAATCATCATCACCTAAAGGTTCATTTTGAAGCTTTAAAATAGCATCATAAAAAGCATCCAAAGCTTTTTGCTCATTTTTGGGAGTTGTTGAAATTATTGAAACAAGAGCTTCCGGATCATTTTCATCAAGCCCTACTTTTTGAACTTCATATGCATAACCTGAATCTAAATCTTCAAGGTCTTTTTTCAAAGTTGAAGTTGAAAAAGTACTTAAATAATAATTCAACATAGAATTAACAATAAAGTCTTTACTATCGGATGCTTTTGGCCCTGCAAAAGATATAATAAAATCAGAAGAATTTGATTTGGTTGTAATAATATCTTGTCTGACAGGATGTTGAACAGGGCTCAGTTCTTGTTTTTTTGGTGTAATTGTATTTATTCTTGGAGCATCGCTTTTAAAGTTTTTTGCAACTTCATTAATAATTTCATCAGGATTTCCTTCCGCCATCACAACAGTATACATATTTTGAGGTGCATAATATGTCTGATGGTATTGAACCATATCATCCCTTGAAAGATTTTGAACAGTCTCAATTGAACCTGCAACAAGATTATGCGAATTTGATTTTATTTGAAAAAGATTTCTGATACATTTATCAAAGGCATTTGTATAGGGATTATCGTTTATCATAGAAATCTCAGAACAAACGGGTCCTTTTTCAGATTCCATTGCATCTTTATCCAAAAGCGGATTATATATCATATCCCCTTGGATTTCTATGCTTTGATTAAGATTTTCTTTGCTCATAAAAGGAGCAGTAATATAACAGTCCACTTTAGCATAGTCTGTCGAAGCATTTGTACTTGCACCCATAAGACCTGTGAGCCTAAATACATCGCCATCTTTGAGTTTTTTTGACCCCTTAAAGATACCATGCTCATCAATGTGCATAACGCCTCTTTTTTCATCAGTTTCGTTGAGTGAACCTGCATTAATAAAAGTTTTGATTATTGAAGCTTTATTTTTAACAGGAACAATTGCAACGGTATGACCGTTATTTAGCTTATAAAGGTGTGTTGTATCTCCATTTGTAGATTGAATTTGCCCTAATGATTTGTAGCTTTGCGGAATATTAGGGGTGTAATCAGGATTATAAGTATATGCCAAGTTATTTAAGTTATTAATTGGGTTATTAATCGGATTTGATTGATACAAATAAGGCCCTGTGGGATTTAGAGCATGAGCATTACCTGCCGCATTACAGGACATATTATTTGGATATAAATATTGTTTGTTATAATTGGAATTTATACTTTGAAAAGACATTTTACACCTTATATTCTAATTTAAAACAAACAAATAAAAATTATTGACTGTTTTTTTAAAAATAAGTTACAAAAATTTAATTTTGTCTTAATGCTTTGTTTGATTTATTATTAAATTAGTAGTTGTAAGGAAAAAGAGGTTATATTATGACAAAAGAAAAAATAATAGGAATACCAAGGGCTATGTCATATTATAATTATTTTCCTTTTTGGTATGGATTTTTTACAAAACTTGGAATTGAAATCGTTTTGTCTAATCCTACAACCAAAAAAACTATGTCAGATGGTGCAAGTCTTGTTGTGACTGAAACTTGCCTTCCAATTAAAGTCTATGTAGGCCACGTTTTGGATTTAATTGAAAAAGGCATTAAAAATATATTTGTTCCATCTATCCAATCAATTGCCCCAAAGATATATAACTGTTCCAAAATCAGAGGACTTCCCGATTTAATCAGAAATGTCGTAAAAGGTGACTTTAATATAATTGAAGCAACCTTAGACAAATCCGAAAAAAATAATAATTTGATAGATTTTTTAGTCGAAATTGCAAACCAATTCAATATTAAAGATATAAATACAATCAAAGAAGCGCAAAATCAGGGCTTTGTTGTTCAAAACAATTTCAATGTAATGGTTCAAAACGGTCTTGATTTCGATGAAGCACTGAAAAATGCCAAAATCGGACAAATTATTATTCCTCCAAAAAAAGAAAGTAAGCCTGTAAGCATCGCCCTTATTGGACACGGCTATAATATTTATGATAAAAGAACCTGTATGGATATCTTTAAAAAACTTGATAAAATGGATATAAGAACTTATAATGCCTATCAGCTTACTCTTGAACAACTGGAAGGCGGAATGTCGAGTTTAGATGCCACCTGGTATTGGGCAAATCAACACGAAATGACAGGATGCGCAGGACACTACCTTCAAGATGAAAAAATAGATGGAATTATCACTATCACAGCCTTTGGCTGTGGTCCTGACAGCTTAATGCTTGAAGATATCAAAAGAAAAGCAAAGAATTTTAATAAACCACTTTTAAATTTAACAATAGATGAGCACACAGGAGAAGCAGGCTTTATCACAAGAATTGAAGCATTTTGCGATATGCTTTATAGAAATAAAAGGTCAAAAATCCTGAAAGAAAGAGAAAAAGTCGATAAAAAACTTTTAGAAATTTAGTTTTTTACAATCATTTATCTATTAAACTAAAACCTTTGGGGAGTCTTTTTTCAAGCTCTAAAAAAAGGTCTGATGGTTTTATTTCAAGCGCTTCACATATAGTTAAAATAGAAACCAGTTTAGGTTCATTTATTCCGTTTTCCATCCTGCTTAGCATTGATTTTTGAATATCGTATTCATATGCTAATAGTCTTTGGGATTTGTTTTGCGCCGTACGCTTTTCTTTAATTAAATCGGCCAGTATTTGTATTGCGATTTTTGCTTTTTTTGAATTTGCATGTTGCATATATAGAATTTTATGTGATAATATGACATGGATGTATCTATATATAGAACCGTGTAAACCTTTCTATTTTAGGTAATTATAAAGGATATTATAAATTTTAAATAGACACTTGTAGCAATAAATTAGGATAATTTTATGAAAAAAGCTTTTAGTTTAATAGAACTTTTAATAAGTCTGATTATAATTTCTCTGCTTTTAGGAGCATTTGCTCCGATTATCACTAAAAAACTCAAAGCAACTGATATAACAGTTGGAAGTTTTAGTAGTAATAATCAAAATACGGAACTTAAAAATAATGCACCCCAATCGCAGAAAGATTGCGATAAATTCAATGCACTGTTTATTCCCGCTTCTATGAATGGCGGAAAAAATATCTGTATTACAAAATATAATATGGGCGATAATGGTTTACCCCTCACTGCAGCACAAATTTTATCCGTTAACCAAACATGCACAAACAAGGGCAACTGCTGTTGGAAAGGTACAACTTCACCAACATGCGGACTAAGCGGAAATAGCGGCGCTGATTACAGCGGCTGCAGTCGAACAGTTTGTCAGTGGGCAGCTGCAAATGCTTCTTGCGCTTCTTATGCTCCAAACGGCACAAAAGCAGGGGGGTGGAGGCTACCAACAAATAGTGAATTTAGCGTTTGGGCACAATATGCAACACTGCTAAATAATAATAAAGGTAAAGATGGCTTGCAGCTTTGTGTTAATCCTGAAA
This sequence comes from uncultured bacterium, assembly GCA_947428835.1. Classification (GTDB taxonomy): domain Bacteria; phylum Cyanobacteriota; class Vampirovibrionia; order Gastranaerophilales; family Gastranaerophilaceae; genus RUG14156. The sequence continues at coordinate 80,608 of CANENE010000007.1, forward strand.
CTGCAGGCGATGCAAGCGGCTATGTTGCATGTTCCATAGGGCGAAATTTATGTACCGGTTCGGCAGATAACCATTGTTATCCATATACCCTATGGTCACAAACACCATACCCGAATAGTAATGAAATTAAATATTATACAGTTGTTAACACTTTAAAATTGTCCGATTTGGAACAAAAACTTACTGCAAGCGTAAGATGTGTTTATGATGGCTTGAATGACTATGATATAGCTCAAAAACCATCTGAAAAAGATCCCGAGCCCGAACAATCCCCAAAAACTTGCAATCCTGAAACCGTGACGTTAGCAGGCACAGATACGAAAGTAACAAAATTCAACATGGGAGATGATTCAGCCTGCTCAAGAGACATAATAGAGGGAATGTCAGGAGTGACTTTTGTACCTGTAGGCACAAATTGCACAAATGAACTCTGCTGCTGGTACGGGGTAACTGCTATTGGAAGCACCTGTACAAATGTAGGCGGGGTTTATTCAGGATGCAACAGAACCGTTTGCAAGTGGCAGGCTGCAAAGAAAATTTGTGAATCAATGGGTGACGGTTGGAAACTTCCTGATACATCCAATTCTATGGCAACCTGGTATCCGAATAATTCTACAGCATCAACAGGCTTAATGCTTTGCGATCAAACAACGACCGGCACTTCGGCCTCTAAATGCGTTCATGTGGTTAGTTGTCTTGGTGCCTACGGCAACACCTGCTTTCCATATGATGTATGGGCTCACAGTGAAAATGGCAAAAATGCCCAAAGCAGCGGGTTAGGTGATAGGACTTGGCGCGGATTCGCATATGATAAGTCCGGCGCCTTTAGCGTTCGATGCGTAAAAGAATAAGTTTTCATGTTATTTTTTGTGTTAGATTACGAGGCTTTTTCTTGGTTGATTAAGTCTCTTTTTTTCTACCCGTCACCCTGAACTCGTTTCAAGGTCTTACCAGGTTCGAAATATTACATTTGTTTTTTACATCCCGACACCTCGGATACTGAAACAAGTTCTGCATGACATACTCTGTACATATCTACACCTAATTGTAAACAAATGTAACAAATAAATCCAAACAGGCAATTATTTAAAACCAATATACTTTATATATATGTAAGGCATAACAAACCCCTCAAAACAAATTTTACACACATAAAACACACTACTAACAACTACACACTAACCTTTCACACGAGAATCAAGCAAAAAGATTTTTGTAAACCTCTTAATTGCTAAGAGGTTTTTTATTATGTTAAAATTAATTTAGTCAATTTTTTTCTTTCAGCTGTTTTATAGTATTGAAAAGTTTTAGGAAAGTAAAATTAAATGTCAGGTATAAACGCATACAATTCAGCTTTACAACATCATCGCTCATACCCAAATAAAATATATGAATATGAGCTTTCAAAATCTATGCTTGCTCAAGCCAGAAGAGCTGCCCTTATGGAACAAAGTGCAAAAGCTAAAACCCATGAAACACAAGAGCAACAACATAATTTGAGCTTTTCAAAACAGGAAGCAGAAGCTTTAAAACAAGCATATATTACAGACAACAACATATTTACAGATTCCAATTTGACCCGTCAGGAAAAAGAGGTCAAAAGATTCACCACAAGAACAAGTCTCAATTTTCTTCCAAATGGCAAGTGCCAGCTTGTAACAAGAGAAGGTATCAAGGCTGTTTCTTCAAAAAACATCAAAGAAGATTCAAAACATTTTATTAATGAAGCCAAAAACCCGGAAGGATTTGAAATAAGAGGAAAAAAACGAGGATATGATACAAAGATTTTTCTTACATATAATAGCATAGATAAACAATGCCTTGAACATATCATTAACAATAAACCCGGCAAAAAGAAAGATATGTCATTTACTGATTTATCTTCCGAAAAAAATCCCGTTTTAAAAGTAAAACAAAGAGCCTGCCAGTTGCTTGACACACTTGATGATATCTATAGCATTACGTCTTATGAAGAATAAAATACTATTTATTTTATTCCTTTGGCTCCTGCTTTTTAATTAATTTAGAAACAACATTCAAGATAATTAAAACGCCGATTAAACTTAGCGTTATTATTATAAATTTGCTTCTTGTACTTACAACAATTATAGATAATATTGCACAAATAAGAGAAAAAGTACTTAAAAGGATAACAATTTTATCTTGTTTATAACCTGCATGAAGAAGCTTATGATGAATATGTTCGCTATCCGCTACAAAAGGACTTGTACCTTTAAGCATTCTTCTAAAAGAAGAATAAACAACATCCATCAAAGGAACTGCCAAAATTAAAATCGGAAGATACATAGTATAGCCGTTTGAAACATTTACAATACCGGTTATAGATAATGTTGCAAGTAAAAATCCCGCATACAAGGCACCGCTGTCTCCCATAAATATTTTTGCAGGATTATAGTTAAATGTTAAAAACGAACACATTGCACCCATTAAAATAAATGCAATTAAAGCATTGATTGATGTTGCAGGCGCAAGCACAAGAGAAACGATTCCTATAGCTATAGCTGAAATGCTTACAATGGAACCTGCCAGACCATCTATTCCATCTATAAAATTAATTGCATTTGTGATACCTACTATCCAAAGCAAAGTTATGGGATAAGACATAAAACCAAGTGAAATTGGGTCTCCAAAGGGATTATAGAGCACATCTATCCGAACCCCGAGTAAAATTACAATTGTTGCAACGGCAACTTGAATAAACAACTTAAATTTAGCATTCAAACAAAATAAATCATCAACAAGCCCCATAAGAAACATCAAAGAGCCTCCGACAATTATTGCTGAAAGCCCCTGTCCTTTAGGATAATAGCTTAATAATACCAAAAACAAAAAAGTAAGCACTACAGAAAGCCAAATAGCAACACCACCGAGTCTTGAGATATCTCCATGGTGGATTTTTCTTTCATTTGGAACATCTACAAGATGCTTTTTTTTAGAATAGTATATAACAAGCGGAACTATAAAAATTCCAAGCAAATAAGCTATTATTGTCCCTAATACGTGGGCTTGCGACAGTTTAATCATTTTTTATATTTATCTCCTACATTTCAGGGTATAGTGGAAATTCCCTGCATAATTCAAGGCTTCTTTTTCTTATATTTTCTTTTTCATCATTTTGAAGAATTGCATCAGCTATAATTTTTGCAATTTCTTTCATCTGCTCTTCTTTCATGCCTCTTGTTGTAACTGCGGCAGTACCGATTCTAACACCTGATGTTACAAAAGGAGACTTTGTATCATTTGGAACTGTGTTTTTATTTGCAGTAATTCCAACTTCTTCAAGCAGGTTTGCAACATCTTTTCCTGTTTTGTCAAGGCGCCTTAAATCAAGTGTCATAACGTGATTTTCGGATTTGCCGCCTACAATATCAATACCATTAGCCATCAACTCTTGCGCTAAGCATTTTGAATTTTCTACAACCTGAATGGCATATTTTTTGAACTCTTCACTTTGAGCTTCTTTCAATGCTACTGCTTTTGCTGCAATAACGTGTTCTAAAGGTCCTCCTTGAATACCCGGGAAAACTGCCTTATCAATACCGTCTTTATGGTATTCTTTACACATAATAATTCCGCCCCTTGGGCCTCTTAGGGTTTTATGGGTCGTAGTTGTTACAAAATCAGCATAAGGCACAGGACTTGGATGGACTCCTGCAGCGACTAGCGCCGCAATGTGGGCAATATCAACCAAAAGATAAGCATCAACTTCTTTTGCAACATTTGAGAAAAATTCAAAATCAATAATTCTTGAATAATTGCTTGCCCCTGCAATGATTAATTTTGGTTTATGTTCAAGTGCTTTTTTTCGAACATCATCATAATCTATAACGCCATTTTCATCCACACCATAGGATATAACATTATAATTTATGCCTGAAAAATTAACAGGTGAACCATGGGATAAATGACCGCCATTAGATAAATCCATCCCCATTATGGTATCACCCATCTTAAGAGCATAGGTAAAAACCGCCATATTCGCTTGTGCACCTGAATGAGGCTGTACGTTGGCATGGTCGCATCCAAATAGTTCGCAGCACCTTTTTTGAGCAAGTTCTTCAATTTTATCTACATTTTCGCAGCCGTTATAAAATCTTTTATATGGTTTTCCTTCCGCATATTTGTTTGTTAAAACACTTCCCTGTGCTGCCATAACTGCCATTGAAGTAAAATTTTCGGAAGCAATAAGTTCTATTGTATTTTGCTGCCTTTTAAGCTCAAGCTCAATATAATGAGCAACTTCTTTATCCGTTTTTCTTATTATATCCAATTCCATTTATAAAACTCCTCATGCCTTATCCCATGCCAATTTATATTATATTTTATCTTAAAATTTGTTTTGGTGCAAAAATTAACATTTAGGTGTTTTATAATAATTACGAGGATATTTTTTTATGCATATTAATAAAACCAACAATTACATAAGTTTTCAAAGAGCAATTAAAGTATATTCACAATCAAATAGAATTGATGATGGCAAAAGGGTTAATGGCAGTACAAGGGCTGTATTTTACACACTATATGATAAATCCGATATACCAAGCACTCTAAAAACGGAAAGTATCTACGATAGTGAAACTTCAAGAAAAATAAGAGAATTTCTTTTAGCGCAAATTAAAGACTACAGCCCTCAAACAGGCTTTTTATTAAGAAAGATAAACGGTGAAATCTATCTTTTTACAGGCAAAGATGTAAAAGAAGTTCAAATAGCGGATGATAAACTTTCGCACAAAAACAGCCGCTCTAAAAATCAAATAGGCAAAGATTTGTATGAAAACCCGACATCAAATTCTATCAAGGCGCAAAAAAGAGCTGAAAGAAAATTTGAAAAAATAAAAGCAAAAAATTATCAAAATAGAGATGAAAAGCTGTTAAAGATGGTTGAAGCAGATACTAAAATTACAATAAATATGGATAGCACCCATAAAGCAGAATCTATTGAATATTTTAGCAAAAAAGACGATAACATCACTAAAAACACTCTTGTTATATAAGGAAAATAAATGCACATAAACAGAATAAACACAAACAACATAAGTTTTCAAAGAGCAATTAAAATAGAAACAAATGCAAACTACCATAGAGGTGTCGAAAATCATAGAGTCACACCTTTTGTTTGGGGTGTTTTGCAAACTATGAAATCAAATTATAATTATTTTGATGATAAAAAAGAAGCGTCAGAAGTTGGCAGATTTCTTAAAAGTAAAATCGCAGATTATGACAAAAAAGATTTTTCAATAAGAAATATTGAATACGAAGCATATCTTTTTACAGGGCAAGAAGCAAGAAAAGCTCAAACTATAGATAAAGAAACACGAATTAAATTTAAAGAACTTGATAAAAGATACATGGATGAAAATATGGATGATAAGCTTTATAAAATCTATAGAAAAAATATCTATATGGAAAAAGACAGAAGACTGCTTGAAATGGTTGAAAATGGTGAAGACGATAAACCTGATACAAAACTGTTTTTGAAACAAAATGAATCAACAGGCAAGCTTGATTCAATAACATATAAATCAGTAATATTTGAAAACAATAAATATAAAACAATAGAATGTGATAATTTAGTAATAAATAACAAATAAATTCAATTTGAATTTTTTGAAAATTTTTGTTGTAGAATATTAAAGTAAAGCAATATACTACCTAGGATTAACAATCATGAAAAATAAAAAACTTAGAAATATAGCGATTATAGCCCACGTAGACCACGGCAAAACCACTCTTGTAGATTGTATTTTGGATCAAACAGGAGTATTTAGTGACCACGAAGAGATGGGCACGTGCGTTCTTGATAATAACGACATTGAAAGAGAAAGAGGAATTACAATTCTTTCTAAAAATGTTGCTGTTAATTATAAAGGTGTTAAAATCAATGTTGTCGACACTCCGGGCCACGCCGATTTCGGTGGCGAAGTGGAGCGCGTATTGGGCATGGTTGATGGAGCTTTGCTTATAGTAGATGCTCAAGAAGGCCCGATGCCTCAGACAAGATTTGTTTTATCCAAAGCACTTGAACTTGGAATTAAAATTATTGTTGTAATAAATAAAATCGATAAACCGGGTGCAGACCCTGATGGCACGTTAGATAAAGTTTTCGATTTATTTACAGAGCTAACAGATAGAGAAGATTTAATTGATTTTCCGATTATTTATGCAAGCTCTCTTCACAGATACGCAAAAGTCAATCTTGAAGACGAAAACAAAAACATTCTTCCGCTTTTAGATTGTATTTTAGAAAATATCGAAGGTCCGGAAGCAGATGTTGACCTTCCTTTGCAGCTTCAGATTACAACACTTGACTATAATGATTATGTCGGCCGTATTGCAATCGGCAGAATTAAAAACGGTGTTATAAATTCGCAAGACCAGGTTACTTTGTTAAAAAGAGACGGTACCGCCCAAAAAGGAAAAATCGTTAAGTTATTTGGTTTTAAAGACCTTGGAAGAGTAGAAATACAAAGCGCAAATGCAGGTGACATTGTAGGTGTTGCAGGCTTTAGCGATATTCAAATAGGCGAAACCATATCATGCCTGACGAATCCTGTTGCTTTGCCTTTGATTAAAATAGATGAACCTACTTTGCAGATGAATTTTTCTATTAATGATTCACCTTTTGCAGGAAGTGAAGGAAAATTTGTAACTTCCCGCCAAATTAGAAAAAGACTCTATCATGAGCTTGAAAAAAATGTTTCTTTGCGTGTTGAAGATACCGATTCAACAGATGTTTTCAAGGTTTCAGGAAGAGGCGAGCTTCATCTTAGTATCTTAATTGAAACTATGAGAAGAGAAGGTTATGAATTTCAAGTCTCAAAACCGGAAGTAATTTTTAAAGAAGAAAACGGGATTAAGCTTGAACCATATGAAAATCTGATTGTAGATGTTCCTGAAGAATATGTAGGAAGCGTTATAGAAAAGCTTGCAAGCAGAAAAGCCCAAATGCAAAACATGGAAGCAGGCCCAAAAAGAACAAATATTGATTTTGTTATCCCTGCCCGGGGCTTAATTGGTTTCAGATCGGAATTTATAAGACTTACAAGAGGTGAAGGCATAATGTATCATACATTTGCCCAATATGATGAATACGCAGGTGATATTCCAAGACAAAGAACAGGCTCCCTTGTAGCTCACGAAGACGGTGAAGCCGTAGCTTATGCACTTCACCAGTTTGAAGATAGAGGTGTATTTTTTATAACTCCCAAAACAAAAGTCTATAGAGGCATGATAGTAGGTGAATGCAATCGTCCGCAAGATATCGCAGTTAATGTTTGCAAAACCAAAAAAATGACAAATATGCGCTCTGCAACTGCTGATGTTATGGTAACTCTGCAAGCACCAAAAACAATGGGGCTTGAAGATGCTCTTGAATATATCCAAGATGACGAACTTGTTGAAATCACACCCGAAAATGTCAGAATGAGAAAAAACGACCTTGTAAAATTAAGATAACAAGAAAAATTATTACATTTCTATATTTTCAATGAAATTTATTTGAGCAGGGTCTTTTAACACAATAGATACTGCATCTATCTGCATTCTTTTATATTTTCCTTTGGAATTTTGAAGATAAAACATTGCGCACTTATAAATTGAAGCAAGTTTACTTTTTGTAATTGCTTCAAGCGGATTGCCGCATTGAAAGCTTGAGCGCGTCTTTACTTCAACAAAATGTAAATTTCCTTTAAATTCTGCAATAATATCAATTTCCGCCATTTTCGAGTAACGATAGTTAGTTTCAAGGATTTTATACCCTTTTTTTGTTAAAAATTCTTTTGCAAGTTGCTCGCCATATTTACCAATTGCTTTATTTGTCATACAATAATTGTAAGATAAAAAAAATAAATTTTGGAGTAAAAATAAATGGAATTACTTGAAAAAACCGCAGCCGAACAACACAAAGCTCTAATCAACAAAGAAATAAGCGCATTGGAACTTGTTGAAGCCTCAATTAACAGAATAGAAAAACTTGATAATACGCTTGGAACTTTTAATTCATTCACTTTTGATGAAGCAAGAAATACGGCTAAAAAAGTTGATGAAAAAATAGCAAAAGGTGAAACAATACCAAAACTGGCCGGTATTCCTTTAGCTCTAAAAGACAACATGAATATGACAGGCACAAAAACAACCTGCTCATCTAAAATTTTAGAAAATTTTGTATCCCCTTACGATGCTACAATTGTTACAAAATTAAAAGAAAATTTGGTTCCGATTATAGGAAAAACAAATCTTGATGAATTTGCAATGGGTTCAAGTAACGAAAATTCAGCATTCAGGCCCGTTAAAAATCCTTATAACCTCTCAAAGGTCCCGGGGGGCTCTTCGGGAGGTTCTGCTGCAGCAGTTAGTGCAAGTCTTTCAACATTATCCCTTGGTTCCGATACCGGAGGCTCCATTAGACTTCCTGCTTCATTTTGCGGCATAGTTGGTTTCAAACCTACCTATGGAAGAGTATCAAGATATGGTTTAGTCGCTTTCGCTTCATCTCTTGATCAAATCGGACCTTTTACAAAAAGTATTGAAGATTGTGCTTCATTATATGAAACAATTGCAGGCTATGATGAAAAAGATTCCACTTCACTTAAGCTTGAGGTTGGAAATATCTCGGATAACCTTTCAAAAGATATAAAAGGTCTAAAAGTCGGAGTTATATCTGATTTGATGGGCGATGGAACAGCAGATTGCATAAAAGCTTCTATTCAAAATTCTATTGAAACATTCAAAAAACTTGGAGCTGAAATAAAAGAAATCAATTTGCCTCTTGTAAAACATTCAATCGGAGTCTACTATATAGTAGCAACAGCAGAAGCAAGCTCAAATCTCGCCAGATTTGACGGTGTCAGATACGGTTTTAGAGCGCAAAATTGCCAAAATCTTCTTGAAATGTACACTAAAACAAGAGCACAAGGCTTTGGCGATGAAGTTAAAAGAAGAATAATGCTTGGCACATATGCTCTTTCAAGCGGCTACTATGATGCATATTATAAAAAAGCGCAGCAGCTAAGAAGACTCATTGCAAATGATTTAAATGAAGCGTTTAAGCAGGTTGATATTTTAATTGCTCCAACCTGCCCTACAACAGCATTTGATTTAAATTCAAAAGCAAATGATCCTTTGCAGATGTATTTAACAGATATTGCAACAATTCCAAGCAACCTGGCAGGTGTACCTGCACTTTCTATGCCAATTGGATTTGATAAAGATAATATGCCAATCGGTCTTCAAATTATTGCAAAACAGCTTGATGAAAAAACTCTTTTAAATAGTGCCTTTGCCCTTGAACAAGAGCTTGGCATATACACAAAAAGACCAAACATATAAAACAGCAAAAAGGATAATAATATGTTAAAAGCACAAGACGACAGCTTTGTACTTGAAGTTAAAGACAAAACAAAAATTGTAAAAAAGATTGTTGGCTATTCAATCATAGCTTGTATTGCATTTGGTATAGTCTATCTTGTTTTTTGGGTAGCTGTTATGACAGATAATGCTTTTATAAACAACGGAGGCAAGCTTTTTTATCCGATAGCGCACATATTCTATCCAAACGATATGTCTTTTAAAGTTTTCCAAAAAACCGGAATTATGTTTTTCAAACTCATAATTCCCCTATTCCTTGTTCACTATTTAATGGATAAAATTGAAGACAAGGCAGTTGAGCAATACGGAAAAATAATTGAAAAAAGAAGAAGAGAAGAACTAAGAAAACAAAAAGAAGAAGAGGAAGCTCAACAAAATCCCCAGGATATCAGCGAATATTCAATTTGTTTTTCAATAGATTACGAAGGAAATATTTCAGGCGAAGTTGAAGAAAAACTCGACAATATAATCTTTACAAAAACCAAAGAAATATTTGCAAACGAATTATCTGATGTGCACATGTTCATCAGAAAAAAAACACTTATTATCCGCTCAAGTGATTTTACAAAGTTTGATTTTCTATTTAACAGCCTGCTTAAGATTTTATCTAAAATTAAAAATACTTTTGACAGCAAATACGATTTTGAATTTACTCCAAGCATTACAATCGATGCCATGCAGCCATCTAAGAGAAATGAAACCATTGAAAAAGAGCATTTTGAAATTCAAACATTTAATTTTAAAAACAGGGCGCTTTCAACTATTATATTTGCAAAAAAATATAAATTTATGCAAAATGAAAAATATATTGGTATTCCAATAGGCGAATATGCTTATTTTGACAAAAAAAGCGAAAAGAAATACGAACTTAATGTTATTTTCAAAAACTTAAAAGAAGTTTTAAAAACATTGAAATAGTTTTAAAGAATTATGTTATTTTCCAAAAAAGCTCATTATTCTATCCAAAAAGCCAACATAGTTTTCTTCTTCCTGTTGTTTTTTGTCGGTTTTATCCAAGACTTTGCCGTATTGCTGAGCTTTTTCAAAGTTGCCTTCGCTATAATAAAATTCAGCTAAAATTTCTCTTGCAGTTTCATCTTCATCTATATCATAGACTCTTTGCCAATATTCCATAGCAACATATCTTTCTTTGTTTCTTTGATACAGATTTGCAAGCTCAATTAAAGCAGCTTTATCTTTTGGATTTTCTTTTGAAGCAGCATCAAATTCAACAATAGCTTCATCAAATTTGCCTTGCAATTTAAAACAAAAACCCCAGTTAAGATGAGACCTGAATTCATCCTTTAATTCTTCATAAATCAAAGCTTTCATCTGGAATGAAACAGCATCAGGCGCTTTAAGCTTAATATATTTATCAATCTCTTCTAAAGAATTATCAAATTCATTTGTATTATAGTAGTACTGCGCTTTTAAGATATGATAGTTTCTTGCCTGGTTTTCGTCTTTAAAATCAATTTTGCAATTAGAAAGCTCTGTCATTGCCTTATCGTTTTGCCCGTCTTCAAGCAATATCTTGATTTTTAATAATTCATCTTCAACTACTTCAAGCGCTTTTTTATTGTCATTGGCTTTAAAATACAATTTTGCAAGCATATTTGCCATATTGGCATCATCGGGAAACATCTCAAACCCTTTTTGTGCAATTGATATTGCACTATCTAAGCTGTCTTCTTTAACATATAAATCAGCAAGCTCAAAATAAGCATCTAATTGATGTTCATTCATTCTAATTAAATTTAGAAATTCATCAATTGCTTTGAGGTTTTTATTGTCTACCCTGTATAATCTTGCAAGCTTTCTTCTTGCTTCAATACTATCGACATCGACTTCCAGTGCTTTTTTAGTATCTTTTATTGCATATTCCAGTTTATTTTGTGAAATATTGACATTAGCACGCGAAAGATAATAATTAAACTTATCATTTTTTTCAAGATATATATCCATAACGCAAGAAAGTGCAACTTCATCAACAGGATTTAAAGAAATTATTTCATTATATATTTTAAGTGCTTCATCTAAATTTTTTTCTTCATATTGCTGCATTGCTTTTTGGTGCATTATTTCAAGGTTTTGCATTTTTATAGTTTTCCTTTTTTATATCTTATAATTATTCTTATTCTAACATAAATCTATAACATAAAACCATATTAAAACATATTGGCCAAATCTTCACAGTGTTTGAAATTTCTTGTTAAAATATGTCTTTTTACAAGTTCTTTATCATAAGGAACTTTTTTGTGTTCAAAAAGAAATTTGCCTTCATCGTCTATCAAAAGCTCAAGATAAGTTGGCATCTTATCTTCATCCATAGGCCTTCCGACAGATCCAACGTTTACTACGATTTTACCGTTATTTAGACTATAACCGCAAGGAATATGGGTATGTCCGCACAATATCAAATCGGCGCTGCTTTCTTTAACCATTTCTTCTACCTTGTCATTTTCAAGACTAGGATAGATATTTTCGCTTTGATTGCGGGGGGAACCGTGGACAAGTTCTATTTTTAAGCCATTTATCACAAGGTTTCTTTTTTCGGGCAGATTTCTTACATATTCTATATACTCAGGCTTTGTTATTTTAATATCCTGCTCTAAACTATAGCCCATACAAGCAAATGCTTCTTTTGTTTTTTGAATAAGCTCATCTGTGCAATTTGCAACCATTTTATCGGTATTACCCTGAATTATTACAAAATCATCTTTCAATCTGTCTTTAAGCTTAAAAATAGCATCCATTGTAGAATTTGGGTCATATCCTGCTAATATCAAATCTCCCAAGCAAAATATCTTATCAAATGTTGAAATATTTTCTAAAACTTTGCTTAGAGCAAGATAGTTTGCATGGATATCAGAAATAACTGCTATTTTCATCTATTTTTCTCCTTTGAAAACAATTTTTGCAATTCGGTTTGAATTTGTATTATAAATATATGCCTTAGGGTTTAAAAGGGTAGCTTTATCAATATCAGCGGACATATCATGGAAATATACAACCCCGCTTTTACTTTTTTTCAGGTAGTTTGATTTTTCTATTTTACTTAAATGCCGCATAGCATTGGTATCAACAAAATGCCAAATTATTCGTTCATTATCTTTGATGTCATATGCTTGAAGATAATCACTTCTATCGTTTGTTATGCAGTGGATTTCATAATCTGAAGAATAATTATTTATATCATTTTGAACAAAAAACATAAAATCATCGAAACGATACTGTTCTTTTGCCGTCATTGGTTTTGTCATAGAAAAGAATAAAAACATCAAAATTAAAGCAAGGGCTTCTTTGATTTTAGGAATATAAGAAACCATCATAATCAAAGCAATTTCGCCTAAAAACATAATACTATATATTGAAAGAAGTATTCGTTTATGTAAAATCGGCTTTATGAATATTGAAACCAATGAAACCAAGACCAAAATCAAAACAATTGTATAAGTTAAATACATCAAAAATTCTTCTTTTTGTTTGTAGTCGCCAGGAAGATCTTGTCTGATTTTATTTGGAAGATAATAGATAACGATATAGCAAAGTAAAATAACAGATAAAACCAAAAAGATGTATTTATTTATGAAAAATGCTTTTATTATATATGAAAATCCCTGTGCGCTGATTGGTGCAATCCAGCTATTAAATGTTTCATTTAAAGCAGATTTTTGAACAATAACAAAATATGGAATAAAACTTAAAAAAGCGATTAAATTAGCAATTGAAAAATTCAATATTTGTTTTTTTTCGTTTTTATCAATTAAAGCTGCAATTACATATAAGAAATTTGAAAATACAAAAAATACAAAATAATAGTGTGTATTAATAGCCAAAAGCGCAAAAATCGAATATATTATAAGATTTTTTTTAACCGGATTATTTATATATTCAAAAACATAATAAATAAGCGCAAGAGCCAAAAACATACACAAGCTATAGCTTCTGATATCAGAGCTATGATAAATATTAATCAAATTGAAAGAAGCAAAAAACGTGCCAAATAATGCCCAATTCTTTGAAAATCTATTGAATATCAAATAGCTGAAATAAATAAATAAAGTGCCAAAAACAAATGGCAAAATTCTTAAAGCGATATCACTATTTGAAATTTTAGATACAAAAAATTCCATTATTGAAAATAAAGGAGGGTTGCCCGGGTCTTGAAAACAAGAAATAAAGCTTTTAATGCCAACTGTTTTTATATAAATTTCATCCAGCCAAAGAGGGTAGTAATTTAGCTCATTTAGCCTAAATATTATTCCAAGCAAACCAACTAAAACAAGTATAGATAAGTATAGCTTATTTGAAATTTTAAAATTTTCATCTTTTAATTTAAATTTCCATATCAAATATGCCGCAAAGAGCCAAATATATGGAATTATAAAAACAAGTGCCTTATAAAACAAAGAAAGCATCAATATTACAAAATGATTTATTATTCCTTTGTAGTTATTTATTTTTGGAAGCTGAATTGAATTTAAAACAAGCTCTTGTTTTGTATCTTCATCAAGCATTATCCTGACTTCTTTTTTATTGAAATTTGAAATATCATCTTTTGTATAATAATATTTTTTATTTCCCACAAAAAGGCTTATATCTTTAACAATATCGCTGTATTTGTTTGGATAAGCAAGTGAGATACTGGTTACCTTAAAATCATAAAATTCTTTATCAGATGGCGAAAAAGAGCTTGCTAAAACATTTAAAAATATATCTTTTTCAAAAGTTTTACAAAAATCGTTGTAGCAGACAAAGATATTATCGGTTATTTTTTTATTAAATTCAGCATTGATTTTTATTGTTTCAGTCGGAAAATTCAACCCTGCCACAGAAAATTCCAAAATATGGCTTCTAAAAATATTTAATATTGAACAAATTGAAAAAATAATAAGCACTATAAATGCAAACAAATATACTTTTTTATTTTCTTTTTTCAAACCTCAAACTCCTTTAGCTATTATTTATGCTATGATTTTATCATAAAAAAGGACATTTAAAATGGAAAAAATTCAAATAAAAATAGGCGATATTAAAATTGGAAATGGCGCCCCTATATCAATTCAATCAATGACAAATACAAAAACAGATGATACATTAGCCACCCTTAAGCAGATAGAAGAACTTAAAGAAGAAGGCTGCGACATTGCAAGACTTGCTGTTTTAAATAAAGATTGCGCTCTTGCTCTTGGCGAAATCGTTAAAAATTCTCCTCTGCCTCTTGTGGCAGATATTCATTTTGACTATAGACTAGCTCTTATTGCAATGGATATGGGAATTGACGCTTTGAGGTTAAACCCCGGCAACATTGGTAAAATTGAACATACCAAAAAAGTTGTTGAAATGGCAAAAAAAACAAATACACCAATTAGAATAGGGGTAAATGCAGGTTCTCTAGAAAAAGAACTATATGAAAATAAAGAAATAACACTTGTTGATAAGATGACAGCATCCGCTTTGAATCATATAAAAATCCTTGAAGACTTGGATTTTCATCTTATAAAAGTATCTCTAAAATCTTCTGATGTTATGACAACCATCAGGGCATATCAAAAGATGTATAAAATTTCTCCATACCCTCTTCATATAGGTTTAACAGAAGCAGGAACTCTCAAAGGAGGACTTATAAAATCCGCTATAGGCATAGGTTCTTTGTTGTCGCAAGGTATAGGAGACACAATCAGAGTATCTTTAACTGAAAATCCTATAGAAGAAGTTAAACTTGCAAAGGAAATTTTAAAAGTCTTGAATTTAAGAAAATCAGATAGCGTTAATTTCATCTCCTGCCCTACTTGCGGAAGAACACAGATTGATTTAATAGGGCTTGCTAAAAAAGTGGAAGAAAGATTTTCAAATCTTAAAGCTCCTATTGCAATAGCTACTATGGGCTGCCCTGTTAATGGCCCAAAAGAAGCAGCAGGAGCTGATTATGGAATAGCAGGAGCCATAGGCGAAGGCTATATCTTCAAAAAAGGCAAAATGATTAAAAAAGTTCCGCAAGAAAAATTGTTAGATGAACTTGAAAATATAATTAAATCAGATTTACGATTTTAAGCTAAAAAGTTTGTATTTTTAAAAAAATAGTATATAATTCTAATATAGGTATTACAGAGGTAATTTTTAATGAAAAAGATATTAGTATTATCAAGCGCTTTGCTTTTATCGGCTGCATGTTTTGCCTGGATTGGCGAAGATGAAACAAACACAGTAGATACTCTTAAAAGACAGGGTTACAGTGAATCAACTTTAAGAATAGTTGATATGGTAAACTATGAAAACAAAGGCAAGTATGGTGATTATGAAAAATATTACACTAAACCAAAAAGCAAAAGCAAATTAGGAAGAGGCTACTCAAAGGTTAAATTCTATGTTGACCCGTCACAAGATGATTATACATTTGGCGAGCGTCAAATCAATTTCACAAACAACTGGATGGGCGATGAAACCACATATTCCCCCAAAGAATCCCAGCAAAAAGAAGAAGTTGAAAATCTCTAGTTGTTGATTTTGATTTTAAATAAGAACTAGAAAAAGCACATTACTAATAATGTGCTTTTTAATATCTTTTTTGTGAAATTTTTATTCCTCTTTTATCGAAAATCTTTCGTCTCTGCTGTATAAATATACAATTCCTGCAAGAGCAGTATAGAAAAGAAGTTCGAAACCTTCTTCAAAAATAAAGTTGTTGTTTGTGGCTTTTTCTGCAATTGCACCTAAAAAAGAGGAAATTCCCATAAACATTAAATTCCAAAAGGGAAGTTTGGTGTTTTTAATAAGTTCCCAAACATCTTTAAAAATACCTTTTATAATAAATAAAATTGCAACAAAGGCGATATAAAGACCATATGTTCCATGGACACATTTTCCCAAAGGAAAACCAAGTTGGGCATTAATTTCTCTCCAGGAATAAAATCTTCCGACTTCACCTTCAACAGGGAAAAATAATGTTCTTCCAAGATTAACTTCTCTAAGCATTATAATTAAAAGCGCAAAAATCACATATTTAAAAAATTTTTTGTTTTGTTTTGCAAAAATGCACATAAATAATATTGCAAATAATACACACATTTGAATATTTTCAATCAATCCGTTTTCAAAGCCATAGCTTTGAGGCATATACTTGAGTGCCGGAAAAATAAGAATAAATACCATTAATGCAATGGAAGTTACAAAATGGAATTTAAAATCCACATGCGACTTAATAAAATTAATAAAATTCAAAACTTCCTCCTTAAAATAAAATAATACCTCTAAATATAGCAGGCAAAAACGCATTTTGCAACCAGTATTTAAGTTTTTGTAAAACAGTAAACTTGTGGTTTTTTTCTGGATTACCGCGGGTTTCTTGAAAAGGAATTCTAGCAATAATGAGTTCTGCGCATTATCGTTTCAATCTTAAATACAAATCCTTGTAAAATTCAGCTGAAAAATAGTAACCGATTTTTTGGAAAAATATGTATTTTTTGGATAAATAATTAAAGAATTTATAAATAAGAAATAGAAATGGCAGTATTATTACAAAACAGGGCTCTGTAAACGAAAATTTTATGGGTTTAATTTGTATAAAAATACTAAATGTATATGCGCATAATATATCTACTAAAAACAGTATGCAAAAAGCCGAAGCAGCATTCAAAGTATCCAGTTTTTTGAAAAGCCCGCATATTTTTGCATAGAAATAAATTATAAAACAGTATATGCTAATTCCAACAAATATGATGGAACCGGTATCCGGTCCGTCAAATGCACCCAAATCATGGCTATTTAAATATGGAGAAAATAACATGTGATATATAGAAAATAATATTAGTCTTCTCATTAATACCAAAAATATAGCAACCCTAAAGCAATAGTTTAATATTGCCTT
>CANENE010000008.1 GCA_947428835.1 uncultured bacterium
ATGGCAGTTGGATTGTGGAAACGTGTGAAAAGTCGGTTGCCTTTGGCGTGCGTTGTGTGAAGGAGTAGGTTTTATTTGGATAATAAAAATTTAAGTTAGTTTATTTTTGTGTTAGATTACGAGGCTTTGATATATTAAAGCCTCTTTTTTTACTTTCGTCATTGCGAGGAGTAAATTTTAATTTACGACGAAGCAATCCGGTTCCAAGGTGTCTGCATACCCATATTTTCCCGGATTGCTGTGTTATATTAAAATATATTTTGCAATGACAATACTTCGCATCAATTTATATAGCTGAAATAAGTTTAGCATGACGTATTGAAAAATGAATGTGTGTACAGTACTAAAACGCATTTACAATGATAAGCGGCAAAAAAAGAGGCTAAGTCATATATGAATTAGCCTCACATCTAACACAAAAATAACAAAGTTATTTTAATACCTTATCTGTTACACAACGTACAGATGCCGGAAAAGCATTAGGCTGGTTTCTAATAGTAAGTTTTCCATCAGACAACAATCCGGCTACTTTTGTTTCGTCTGTTCTTGAAGCCCATATGGCATTTGGATAACAATCATTAATTGTTACATTGTCCCACCAGCTTTTGCACATATTGGGTCCCCAAGAGCACCTTACTGCATTACTTGTTTCTGTGTTAGAATCGCACAATTGAAGCCCTTTATTTTTAAGGCTGAGAGTGATTTTATCCAAATGATTTGCCCAACTGCTGATTTCAGTTTCTGTTGGCAGTCTCCAATAGCCTATTGTATTATTTGGCGACCAATTGCTGCAGATTCTTATAGCTGCTGCCGCTGTGCAAACAGTTCTGCCGCATCCAGGGTACACTCCCTGAAGACTATCTGTTGTGCAAATACCTGAAGTTGCACCTTTCCAACAGCCTCTTCCGCTTATATCTAATTTGCTGCCTGTACTCAATAGATTTATATACATATTTCCATGATCGGAAATTTCGGGTCCGTTTGTATCACCTGCATTAAATTTTGTTACGCAAAGATTCTTTCCTTCCGCGCCATTATATTCTTTTGGCACAAACATTGCGTTGTATGGGTTGCAATCCGCCTGACTTCTTGGTTCCCTGTATTCGAGTCCGTCATCTTTTTCATCGGGTTTTTGAACAATATTATAGCTGTTTAATCCGTCGTAGACACATCTTACAGAACCTGTATAATCGGTATTTGTATCCGGATATACTATAAACCTTGTATCACTTTCAGCATAAGCACAATATGGGTATGTTCCGGTATTTGATGTGGCTTTTAGTTCATAAGGATGGCAATTATAGTTTGTAACATAACTTCCGGCGGCACTTATACATTTGTTGCCATATGGAGAGCAAGTATCAACATTATTTAATGAATTAGCGCTGCAAAGTTGTAAACCGTTTTTTCCTTTGCCTGCATTTAATATTTCTATGTTGTTTCCCCAACCTTCAAGTTCGGTTGTTGTCGGAAGCCTCCAATCGCCTGCTTTCGTTCCGTTTGGCTTGTAGTTTGCACATGCGTTTTTTCCTGCGACCGTTAGGCAGACGGTTCTATTTTGCCCACTATAGCTGCTGTCACCGTTTCGTCCCGATATGTATGCTGTGGCTGTTTGTCCTTTCCAACAACAATTACCATGAATAGTACAGGTTCCACCGGTATTAACTATCTGTGTACCTGCTGCCAAAGGCAGCCCGTTGTCCCCCATGTTCCATTTGGTAACACAAATATTATTAGTGCCATCATTCATACTTGCAGGGATGAATAATGCATTAAATTTATCACAGTCTGCCTGCGACTTTGGAGCATTATTTTTGAGTTCAAGATTGTTACTGACATTTTCTTCTATGCCATCAAGAACACATCTTATATTAACAGCAGTATCATAAGAATTTGGTTTTATAATTGCATAATTGTCGCTATCATAACACATTGTACTAGTTAAGGAATCAAATACGGTACAATGAGTATTGCATCTGTTTAATTGTCCACCATTACAAACATTATCAGCGTAAGGACACAGCATTGCACCGGCTACGGCATCTCTTGTACATAATTGAAGGCCGTTTGTGCCCATATTGTTGTTAAGTTTGTCTAAATTATCTGCCCATGCTATAATTTCTGCTTTCTTTGCAGTTCGCCAGGTACCTCTTAATTTATTGTTTGGCTGATAGGAAGAACAGATTTTTTCTGCAGCTCCTGTGTGGCAGACTGTTCTGTTGCAGCCTGAATAGGTGCTATCTGCGTTTCCTGCAGCTGTGCATTTAGATGTTGCAGTTTTACCACTCCAACAGCAATTACCTAAATTTGTACAGGTTTGCCCTGCAGAAAGTTTTATAACGTCAGGCGGTAAGGGCAGACCGTTGTCCCCCATATTCCATTTTGTAGCACAGACAGGCTTTTTGCCTCCATTTAAAGAAGATGGGATATACAATGCGCCAAGTTCATCGCAATCGGCTTTTGTAACTTCACGGATTATAATATTCGAATTAGAGCCGCTATTACTGTTGGAAAAGCTTCCAACCGTAACATCAGAGGCTTTGAGTTTCTTTGTGATAACGGGTATGAACGCTCCGATTAGAAGTGAGATGATAATTAATGTTATCAATAGTTCAATTAAAGAAAATGCACAAAAATTTGTACAACAGCGGGCTTTAGAAAAAGCTTTGTTTTTCATATAATATCCTTTTTTATTCCATGTTATCGTGTCTTAAATTTTATATGATTTTAGAAGAACAATGTCAACTATAAGATAACAGTATAAAACAAATTTGTCAAATAGTATAAGGATAAATTAGAGTTAGATTATGTACAATGTTAAAGAACTAATTCAGGTTTTGCTTTTAAAAAACGGCCTTTCGATGAGAAAACTTGTTGTAAAAATGAACACGGCAGGTTATGACAAAATGACCATCGGAGGGTTTTCAAAGATGCTTAAAACTGAATCAATTAAATTTAACAAAGTCCAAGAAATTCTTGAGTTTTTAGGATATGAATTTAAAGTTGTAAGAAAAAACAACATAAGTATAAATCAAGACAAGGAATTAAATATTTTAGAAATATAAATTGCTGTATTGAAGGTGTGGATGTGAGTTTGTATACATATTGGAGCCGGACTGCCATGATCACTATCATTCCCTCGCAGTGGCGTATGCTTAAATTAATGCACGCAATGCGTCATACTGAACTCGTTTCAACATCTGATGTATTGGTATGCAGTAATGGATTTATGAATAAGTTTTTTGTGTTGCCACAAACCTGGTCAGACCCTGAAACAAGTTCAGGGTGACAGGTTGTATAAATTATTGTGAATAACCGTCATTACGAGGCGCAATTTTATAAATTTGCGTCGTGGCAATCCAGTGTATTGATTATGCAATGTTCAAATTAAACTTCAATAGCATCAATTGAATCAAAATGTTCTTTCGCCATTGATTGAACAAGTTTTGCTTTTTCAAAATTATATTCGGCTTTTTCTTTAATATCTTTTGACAAGCTTTCAGACATTTTAACGCTGGCAAGAGTGCCAAGTCCGATTGAAGCCAAAGGAGAAAGCATAGATAATGTCATATTTGTATCTTTATGTCTTTGCATAAACGGGTTTAAATTGTTATCTACAAAATTTGAAAGTTTTGTAGAATTTATTTCTTTTGCAAGAGTTTTGGATTCTTTTGAAATGAAGCTTGTCAAAGGTTCAAGCTGTTTAGTTGCACCAAGTTTTTTAACACCTGCTATAGCACCAAAAATGCCTGCTGCTGCAACAAAGTAGCTGCCTATTTTTTCAATGGATTTTTTTGCTTCATTTGTATCGTTATTTTTTTGATATTTTTTGTCTATAAAATTATCAATTTTATCAAATGCCAAAGATGACATTTTAACAAGAGCTAAAAAACCCAACCCTGATGTTAATTTGCTTGATAATCTTCCGGGTTGGGTTAAACTTATACTTAGTCCTATTAAGCCTGTGGTAATTGCAGGAATTGCTTTGAAAACTTGCATTTTTCCGCTTTTTTCTATCTCTCGATGTGCACTTACTATACTTCGTACTTTTAGGACATCATCATTCATTTGCTCGAAATGCTTGTATCGCACTTTACCTTTGGGAGAATTATTTTCACTTCCGCCCGTGAAATTTTTTCTCTTTGGTTTACAACAATCTATTTGATTTGTAGAATTGATTTGCATTTGAGCCTTTTCAAAATCTAATCTGTATAGAATTTATATAGTGTAGTTACTACAATAATTCTATTTGATATAATTCATTTTAGTATAATTTTTAAATAATGCAACCCCTTTGTAAACTATTTGTAAATTATTTTAAAAATTGCGTTTTAGAAGGCTTTTAGCGCAATTGTTATGTTATAATTTTTTTGAACATATTTAAAAAAAGAGGTTTTAATGAATTATATTAAATTTGTAGATGTTACAAATAGAGACGGAGTACAAACTTCCAGATTGGGCTTGGCTAAACTTGAAAAAACAATAATCAATATCATGCTCAATGAAATGGGAATAAATCAATCCGAATTCGGATTTCCGACCACAGGGCATGAAATAAATTACTTAAATGGAAACCTTGAGCTTGTTGAAAGAGGGGTTATAAATAAAACAAAGCTTTCGGGCTGGATGCGGGCAATAAAAGGTGATGTTATTCAATCTTTTCAAAATGTTCCAAAACTTCAATTTGTAAATCTTTCCCAGTCAACTTCCATGCAGATGATAAGCGGTAAATATCAAGGCAAAAAGACTCCTGATGATGTAATTGCAGATTCTGTTGAAGCAGTTAAGGAAGCAGTTAGGCAAAGAGCAAAGATAATAGGGGTTAATGCGGAAGATGCTTCAAGATCTGATATTGAATATTTAATTAAGTATGCAAATGCCTGCAAAGACGCAGGTGCTACAAGATTTCGCTACTGTGATACTTTAGGATTTGATGATCCTCAAAGTGCGTATAATAAAATTTATACAATTGCAAAAGAAACGGGCATGGAAATAGAGCTTCACTTCCACAATGACCTCGGTATGGCAACGGCATGTTCGGTTATGGGAGCTAAAGCTGCAATTGATGCTGGAGTAGATGCCTGGATTAATACCGCAATTAATGGTATGGGAGAGCGCGCGGGAAATGCGGATTTGATTTCTTGTCTGCTTGCAATTTCAAAATCAAGCGGCTTTAAGGATAAATATTTTATTGATCCTCAAATTGACCTTTCTAAAACTTGGAAACTTGCAAAATATACAAGCTACGCATTTGGTGTTGAAATCCCGATTAATCAGGTTGCGGTGGGTGCAAATGCCTTTGCCCATGAATCAGGAATTCACGCAGATGGTGCATTGAAAGACAGAAGAAACTATGAACTGTATGATTTTGAGGAACTTGGAAGAGGTGAACCCGAAATTATTGAAACAGGTCGTATGATAACAGTTGGTGAATATGGGGGAATCAAAGGGTTCAGAAACGTTTTTCATAATTTAGAACTTGAATTCCATGATGAAAATGAAGCAAGAAACATTCTTGAACTTTGCCGTTATGCAAATGTTCACACTCAAAAACCTCTTACGGATAGCGAACTTAGATTTATTTTCTTTTATCCCGATATTGCAGCAAAAATTATGAAAGTAGATCCATATTATATGCCATCGGGTGCTTTAAAGGAAAGAATGAATAAAGTTGTCGAAGGGGCAAAGATAATTTAAATATTTAAGAAAGATAGCAATTAAAATGAAAAAGGTTTATATATATACTCTCGGCTGTCAGATGAATAAATCCGATACTGAAAAGATTTATGGTATGTTGGGTCATTTTGGATATGAAACAACCAAGGAAGAAAGTGATGCGGATTTATTGATAGTTAACACCTGCGCAATTCGTCAGTTATCTGTTGAAAAAGCATATTCAAAATTGGGCGTTTGGGCAAAAATCAAAAAAGCTAAAGCAAAAGAAGGAAAAAGTATTAAAATTGCACTGTGTGGTTGCGTTGCCCAATTGGAAGAAAAAGAGCTTATCAAAAAATTTCCTTATCTCGATTTAGTATTTGGGACAAGAAATATCTATGAACTTCCAAGGCTTTTAAAACAAATTGAAGAAAAAAGGCTATGTGATACCAAAGAAAAACCGATTTTTGAAAATGATTATAAAATCGAAAGAAATAAAACCACAAATGCCTGGCTTACAATTATGGAAGGATGCAACAATTTTTGTTCGTATTGCGTAGTTCCATATACCAGAGGGCGCGAGCGTTCAAGAACAATTGATGCTATTGTTAAAGAAGCAAATATAATTTTAAAAGAGGGGTTCAAAGAAATTACGCTTCTTGGACAAAATGTTGATAGCTATGGCAAAAATCTTGAAGATGGTACAAATTTTGCAAAACTTTTAAAAGCGCTTGATAATTTAGAAACGGACAATAACTACAGAATCCGCTTTACTTCAAGCTATCCGACAGATATAACAGATGAAGTAATTGAAACTATAAAAAATTCAAAACATATCTGTGAATGCTTCCATATTCCTATGCAAAGCGGTAATGACAGAATTTTAAAAGAAATGAACAGAAGATACAATGTAGATGAATATAGAAAAATTGTTCAAAAAATAAGAAATTCTATTCCAAACGTTACAATAACATCGGATTTTATTGCAGGATTTCCATCAGAAACTCAAGAAGAATTTTTGGATACTATAAAAGCAATAGATGAGCTTCAGCTGGATTATTCCAATACTGCCGCTTATTCACCCCGTCCTATTACAAAGGCCGGCAAAATGACAGATAAATTTATAGATGAAGAGACCAAAAAAGCAAGATTGCAAATTTTGAATGACAAAGTAAAGCAAGCGAGCCTAAAATCAAATCAAAAATATATCGGACATACTCTTGAAATACTTATTGACGAAGTTAAAGACGGTGTATTTCAAGGAAGAACAAGAAACAATAAAGTTGTTCATCTTATAGATGATGGCAAATATGAAATAGGCCAATTTGTTGATGCTAAAATTGAGCGTGCAACAACCTGGTGTATGTTTGCAAAAAGAGTTTAGTTGTCTACTTGTTTGGTTATTGAATCTGTAATAGAGCCATCTGCATCAGTCGATATGAATTTTTCTGCAAGATCAAATTTTTGGTCTTTGCATGTTATTTCATAAGATTTGCCTGTAGTTGAACCATCAGGGTATGTTATTTTAACAGAAACAGGACCGGACAAATTGTGTTTTTTCATTAATTTGACAATGTTGGCCATTTCTTTGTCTTCATCGCATTGTTGGTTATAGTATGTTTTTTCGACACTTCCGTTTTCTAAACATAGCGGGTCGTATTTTTTGATTACCACTTCTTTTGGGGTTGTGCCGTCTTGTGCGTAAAATATTATAATTCTTTCCTTGTTGGAATATAGGGTTTTTAAAATTACCTTGCCCCCTTCAACAATTGTTATGAAGCCATCTTCATCTTCATAGTAATAATTTTCATTTTGCATATGTATCTGCGCCATATTATAGTTTGCAGATATTTCTGAAGAATCATAGAAATCATTATTTATTATTGTATTTTTAGAATCGAACTGCTTTACCGGTTTGGGTTTTGCTCTAAAAGACATAATATCATTGTTGATGGCATTAATTTTCACTTTTATTATCTCCTTGTTTTTATAGTATTATTTTAAAAAATCTAAAATTTTTTCACTCTTATTATTATTTTAATATATAATAGTCATAGAATATTGGCAAAGGGAAAGAGGAATAGCATATGCAAGATAAGTATAAAAGAGTCTATAATTTTTCGGCAGGACCTGCAGTTTTACCTGTTGAAGTTTTAGAAACTGCAAGAGATGAAATGCTTAATTATCAAGGTTCAGGCATGAGTGTTATGGAAATGTCTCATAGATCTAAAACCTATGACAATATAATCAAAGAAGCCGAAAAAGACTTAAGAGAATTAATTGATATTCCTCAAAATTATAAAGTATTATTCTTGCAAGGCGGTGCCCATTTACAATTTTCGGCGGTTCCTGTAAACCTTCTTAAAAATGGAGTTGCAGATTATATTGTAACAGGCCAATGGGCAAAAAAGGCATATGTTGAAGCTCAAAAATACGGAAAAATAAATAAAGTTGCAACAAGCGAAGATAAGAATTTCTCTTATATTCCTGATTGCTCTGATTTGGATATAGATGAAAACGCTGATTATGTTTATATTTGCGAAAATAACACCATTTACGGGACAAAATTTTGGACCCTTCCAAATACAAAAGGAAAAGTTCTTGTTTCAGACATGTCTTCTTGCTTTTTATCAGAACCTGTTGATGTTACAAAATATGGTTTGATTTTTGCCGGTGTTCAAAAAAATGTCGGCCCTGCAGGTGTACAGATTGTAATAGTAAGAGAAGATTTGTTGTCCGATGAACTTCCCAAATGGGCTCCGACTATGCTTAATTATAAAATTCATGCTGATAAAGATAGCCTATATAATACACCTCCTGCTTATGGAATTTATATCTGTGGACTTGTATTTAAGTGGCTTAAAAAGCTTGGCGGCTTAAAAGTTATGAAAGAAATAAATGAAAAGAAAGCCAAAATTCTTTATGATTTTCTTGATGGTTCAAAATTATTTAAAGGAACTGTCGAAAAAAATTCCCGCTCATTGATGAATATTCCTTTTGTTACAGGAAGCGATGAAATGGATAAGAAATTTATAGAAGAAGTCACTAAAGCAGGGCTTGTTCAATTAAAAGGACACAGAAGTGTTGGCGGCATGAGAGCATCGCTTTATAATGCAATGCCAATCGAAGGTGTTATTGCGCTTGTTGAATTTATGAAAAAATTTGAAAGTGAAAATTAAGAAACAAAAATAAGAAAGAAAACTAAGCTCTAAAATACTGGTTAAATTTCTTTTCTTCGTTGATTGTAGTACTTGGACCGTGGCCCGGATAGACTTTTATTTTTTCATTTAATTTATACAATTTGTTTACTATACTATCTTCAAGCTCGCTGTAGCTACCTCCAAAAAGGTCGTATCTGCCAATTGAGCCTTGAAAAAGAGTGTCTCCGCAAAACATAATATCTTCTATAAGGTAGCAGTTGCCTCCTTTGGAGTGTCCCGGAGTTGTGATTATTTGAAGTTGGTTTTTGCCTAAATATAAATCATCTGTATTTTCATCTATAAATTTATCAATACTTGGAACTTTAATTTCTTCTACTCCCGCCATTTGACACTGAAGCGGTACCTGATTTAAAAGAGGCAGGTCATTTTTATTTATCAAAACAGGAACGTTTTTAAAGGTTTCTTTGAATTTATCCAGACAATATACGTGGTCAAAATGCCCGTGGGTAATTAGAATATATTTTAAATTTAATTTTTTTTCGGTTATAAATTCTTGAACTTCTTTTGTGCAGCATGTGCAATCAATAATGGCGCAATCAAGAGAAGTTTCATCATAAACAATATATGTTATTGCGCCATAAATACCTTCTTCAAAAGCTTTTATAATCATTTAGTTTCCTTTTTTCGTCAAATTTTCCATTTTAGATTTTATCATAGCTTTTGAAATTTTGATATATCTTCTAAGTTCTTTTTTAATTTGGCTAAAAGGGCTTAAATCTTTATAGACCTGAAAAACAATATGGCGCATTTTGATGTTGGATAAATCAAAATGCCTTTGAACTTCTTTAATGTATTTTTTTATATATTCCTTAACTTTGATATCTTCAAAGCTTTGGGGTTTGTTGAAATTATAGTTAAACATAATATCATTTCCTTAATCTTATTTTAAGGAAGTTATTTTTCAATTTCATTAGAAAAAATTATAATTTTTTCATACTTAAGGCTATTGCTAATAAGAGTTAGTGTAAAGTATAATTTAAATTGTGAAAAAGTTTATAATGATATTTCTAATATTGCTGTTCACTATAAATCAATCCTTTGCAATCAGAATAGGGTTATTTGAAGATGTTAAAAAAACATATATAGGAAGCAGTGAAAATGCTAATTTTACCGATGGTAACACAGGTAAAATACTTTTTGTTGCAAGGTCTTTTCTATCTTATCCGATTAAAGCCTATGGAAATTCAATTGCAATCAAAATAAAAGGAAGATATTATGATTGTGCAACGAATGCCATATTTATTCAAAACCCATCAGGAAAAGGTTTTTTGGCTACAAAAAGGAGATGGTACAGGGGTGATATGGTAGTTTACAATATAAATGGCAAGCTAACCGTTGTAAATACCCTGCCTTTAGAAGAATATTTAATGGGCGTGGTTCCATCTGAAATGCCATCAAGGTGGAATATAGAAGCCCACAAAGCACAGGCCATTGCAGCAAGAAGCTATGCTATTGCAAATTTAAATAAAAGAGGCTCCCATGGCTATGACCTTAAAGATACGCCGCAGGATCAAGCCTACGGAGGGGCAAGCAGTGAGACTCCGCAAACAACCCATGCCGTTCTTTCAACAAGGGGGGAGGTTTTAACATACAATAACAAAATAATTCCTGCATATTACCATGCCTCTTCGGGTGGTAAAACAACTTCCGCCGGGAAAGTATGGGCACATGACCTTCCTTATATAAAATCTGTTGATGGTTTTGATAAAGGCATCAGGAAAAACGGGCATGGTGTCGGAATGAGCCAGTATGGTGCAAATAACCTTGCACAAAAGGGTTTTAGCGCTCGTCAGATTTTGAATTATTTCTATAAAGATATAAGTTTTTCTTTTCTTCGCACCAAGCCCAAACAGGTTTTATAATAAAAACCATTAATATTTTTGCTAATTTTTCAAAAACTCTTGTCAAAACGTCATAAATATGTATAATAAAAGGTGTTATAAACTATAGGAGTTAGATATGAACAAAGAAGAATTAGTAAAAGCAGTTGCAGCTTCTGCAAAAGTTTCTCAAAAAGATGCTGGCGAAGTAATTGGTGCTTTCATTGAAACAGTTGAAAAAACTGTTGCTAAAGGCAAAAAAGTTACTTTAGTTGGTTTTGGTACTTTTGAAGCAAGAAAAAGAGCTGCAAGAACAGGCAGAAACCCACAAACAGGCAAAGAAATCAAAATTGCTGCAAAAACTGTTCCAGCTTTTTCTGCAGGTAAAAAGTTCAAAGAATTAGTTAAAAAATAAGTTTTAGCTGATTAAACAAAATTAAAACTCTTAAAAGATTTCTTTTAAGAGTTTTTTAATTAAGATTTAAAGAGTTTATAAATAAAATTTTATTGTTTAAATTTTGAAATTTATATTATATTTCAGAAATTAAATAGTCTGCCATCCAACGACATTGGGAATTTTTAAGAGCAAACTCTTTTAAAGGTGCAATAGAACTTTCGCCTATTCTGATTAAGCTCATTGCAACAACTCCCCTTTGCAAGCCTTTTAGAGTTGCAAGTTTTTCAATTAAAATATCAACAGCGCGGCTTCCAAGGGCTACAATAGAATTTTCAACTTCGTTTTTAGTAGTTGTTGTAACATCTGAAAGTAAATATTCAAGTTTGTCTTTGACTGTTTCAGTATTCATTGCATTCATTACAGCTTGCATTTTTTGTTCCTTTATTAATATTAATATTCCAATCAATTTCTTAAATTATACACAATAAAAAAGAAAAAACAGTTTTCCTTATACAATCTTTATATCGATGTAAAGATTTTTCATAGAAAAAGTTGTTTGTAGTAAAATTATCTTATGTTTGATAATTTATCCGAAAAGCTCAAATCAATTTTTATAAATATAAAAGGTAATGCCAAACTAACCGAAGACAATATGGCGGAAACCTTAAGAGAAATCAGACGTGCTCTTTTAGCTTCTGACGTTTCTTTAAATGTTGTTAAATCTTTTATTGCTTCAATTAAAGAAAAAGCAGAAGGCGAAAAAGTCATAGAAAGCACTGACCCTTCGCAGACGTTAATTAAGCTTGTTAATGATGAAATAACAGAAACTTTAGGAAGCCAAAATGAGCCGTTGAAGCTTGGAACAAATCCTTCTATTATAATGATGCTTGGGCTTCAAGGTTCGGGTAAAACTACAGCTTCGGCTAAACTTGCTCTTACATTAAAAAACGAAGGCAAATCACCATTGCTTGTAGCACTTGATGTTCAAAGACCTGCTGCAATTTTGCAATTAAGAACTCTTGCCAAAGATAATAATATTGATATTTGCTATGATGAAAACGAAAAAGATGTTGTAAAAATTGCAAAAAATGCTATTGAGCAGGCAAAAGAAAACAATAATACGGTTTTAATATTTGATACAGCCGGAAGATTACAGATAGATTCTGATATGATGGCAGAATTAATGCTTTTGGATAACAACTTTTCAATTAATGAAAAACTGCTTGTGGTTGATTCTATGATTGGGCAAGGTGCTGTTGAAGTTGCGGCGAATTTTGATGTTCAAATAGGAATCACAGGTACAATTTTAACTAAAATCGACGGCGATTCTAAAGGCGGCTGTGCTTTAAGTATAGTAAAGACTACAAATAAGCCGATTAAGTTTATTTCAAACGGTGAAAATATAGCCCCTCTGGAAAAATTTTACCCGGATAGAATGGCATCTCGTATTCTTGGCATGGGCGATATTGTCTCTCTCGTTGAAAAGGCACAGAAAAATATCGACATCAAAGAAGCAAAAGCTCTTGAAGAAAAGATGCTAAAAAATGAATTTAGTTTTGATGACTTTTTAAAAATTCAAAAGCAAATCAAAGCATTGGGGTCTTTTGGAGGGATACTTTCTATGCTTCCTCTTGGTATTTCAAAAGATGATACGGATAAAATCTCAATCGAAGGTGAAAAACAATTCAAAAAATTTGAAGTATTAATTTCATCTATGACAAAAGAAGAAAGAAAAAACCCAAATCTTTTAAATGCTTCCAGAAAAAGGAGAATTGCAAAAGGTGCAGGTTGTGATATAAGTGAATTAAATATGTTTGTTTCCCAATTTGATTCTATGAAAAATATGATGAAAGGTTTAAATAATTTTAAAGGATTTTTTAAGGGAAATAAAAAAGGCAAAGGAAAGACGCCAACCGGATTTCCTTTTTAAAGACAGGTAAAATTTATGAAAATTATTATATATGGTGCAAATGAAATAGCTTCTTGTTTGGCAGTCGAATTTTTTGAAGACCATGATGTAATTATAATAGATTCCAACAAAAAAGAACTTGAAATATTTGAAAGACTTGATGTAGGGGTTATTCAAGCCGATGCTTTTGATATTAAAATTTTAAAAGATGCGGATATATCAGATGCTGATGTATTTGTTGCCTGTTCTAATAATGATGAAGCAAATATAATAGCTTGCCTTATGGCAAAAGAAATTACAAACACGCAGACAATTTGTTTCGTTCAAAAACAAGAAACAATGGATTCGCTAAATACTTTAAAAGATACTTATAAAGCAAGTTGGGTACAGGCAATTGAAAATGTTATTTGGCCTCAAAAGTTTCTTGTGCAGGAAATTTTTAGAATTATTACAATTCCAAGAGCAGTTGATGTTGAAAATTTTGCCCATGGCAGAGCCAAACTTCTTGAATATAGAATTGACGAAGAAAGTGAACTTTTAAATAAACAGGTAAAAGACTGCAACTTCAACCCGGAAGTTCTTGTAGCAGGTATTGTAAGGGATGATGAACTTTTTATTCCGACCGGAAACAGTGAATTTTTGCTTAATGATAAAGCAATTTTAATCGGGACTCCGGTTGGGCTTGATATTATGGCAAGTTCTTTGTATGACAAAAAAGGCAAGGTTAAGAAAGTGACCATTATAGGAGGCGGCCTGGTCGGATATGAACTTGCAAAAAATTTAGAACAAACTTCAATGAAGGTTAAATTAATTGAAAATAATTATGAAAGATGTGAAATGCTTTCTCAAAATCTTAAAAAAACCCTTGTTTTAAATGGATCAGGGACCAGCCTTGAATTATTACAGGAAGAGGATACTTCAAGAAGCGATGTGGTTGTAGCTGTTACAAATAATGATGAAAAAAATCTTCTTTGTTCGCTTTTATCAAAGCAGCTTGGGGCAACCAAAGTTTTAACAAGAGTAAGTCAGAATACAACAGCAAATCTTTTTGAAAAAGTAGGTGTAGATGTTGCTTTATCTCAAACAGAAGCTTGCGTAAATGAAATTAAAAACAGAATTATTGATTCGCGCTCGGGGGTTATTGCAACGGTTGAAAGAGGAAAAGGGGAAGTAATAAGAATTGAACTTAATAAAAAGTTTGAAGCAAAAAAACTTATGGAAATCAAAACTCCTGCCCCTTGTGTTATTGCAATTATTCAAAGGGGTTCAAAAGTGATTATTCCAAAAGGACAGACTATGATTAAACCTTTGGATAAACTGCTTGTATTTACAAAAGCTGATGATATTTTTAAAATCAGGGAGTGTTTTAATTAATGCGATTTAATGTATTTTTAGATATGCTCGGGCTTATTTTAAAATATATCGGAGTTATGTTTATAATCCCGATTATTGCAACAATATTTTTAAAAGAATATACAATTATCCCTTATTTTTTAACAGGATTTATAGCAATTGCTTTAGGGTTTTTATTTAGCTGCAATAAAGCTTGTCAAGATGATATCGATAATATCAAAAAATCCGAATCTTTAGCTGTTGTTTTTATTGCGTGGGTTTTATTCGGACTAATCTGTACTATTCCCTATTTGTTTTATAGTTTAAGTTTTACCGATGCGGTTTTTGAAGCCTTTGCAGGAGTAACCACAACAGGCGGAACAATATTAAAAAATTTTTCCTTGTATCCAAAAACGCTTTTTTTCTATCGCTCTTTGACACAATGGTTTGGCGGAATGGGAATTGTGGTATTATTTATTGCAATTTTACCTAAAATTTCGGTTGCAGGAAGACAGATGTTTTTTGCTGAAGCTCCTACTCCGACAGAACAGAAAGCAACACCTAGAATAAGATACACAGCAAGCTGGCTTTGGAGTATATATCTTGCTTTGACCCTACTTGAAGCTGTTATTTTAAAATTTATGGGGCTTGGTTTTTATGATTCGCTTGTAACATCACTTTCTACAATATCAACGGGCGGGTTTTCTTCTCTTGCAAACAGTATTGTTGATTTCAACAGCACAAAAGTTGCCGTTTGTGTTTTGATTTTTATGTTTATGGCAGGTGTTAATTATATTTTGATTTA
The DNA here is from genome assembly GCA_947428835.1 of uncultured bacterium. Classification (GTDB taxonomy): domain Bacteria; phylum Cyanobacteriota; class Vampirovibrionia; order Gastranaerophilales; family Gastranaerophilaceae; genus RUG14156. Next base: position 15,140 of record CANENE010000008.1, read on the forward strand.
TAGAAGTCTTCAAAAAAAGACGTTTGCCCCGCTTTTTAAAAGCGAAGAATTCAGATGGTATATGATAATTACGGTTTTTATAAGCTTATTTTTGGCTTTGAGCTTGTATATTAATTCTAATTATCCGGTTTTAAAAGCACTTTTGGCTTCAACTTTTGAAACTGTTGCAACTATGACAACAGCAGGTTTTGCAATAGATAACTATATAAATTGGGATGCGACAAGCAAGGTAATTTTATTTGTGTTGTTTTTTATCGGAGGATGCGCAACTTCAACATCGGGCGGAGTCAAAATAGTTCGTTGGATTTTTATTTTTAAATACTTGAAGCGCGAATTAAACAAAGTAATTCATCCGCAAGGAGTCTATCCTATAAGGCTTGAAGGAAGCGTTTTGGATAATGATATAATATCTCAGATGATTGTATTTATTATATTTTATATTGTAATATTTGGACTCGGCGCATTTTTATTAATGCTCATTGAAAATAATACAACACTTGCTTTTTCTGCTTCTGCTGCAGCCATAAGCAATATCGGCCCCGGTTTTGGAAGTATTGGTCCTATGGGTAATTTTGAACATCTTCATATGGTTTCTAAATGGATTATAATTTTGCTTATGTTAATAGGCCGTCTTGAAATAATACCTTTTTTGGCAATATTAAATAAAGATTTATGGAAAAAATAGGTATGGATAAAAAATTAAAAGTTATATTTGTCGGTACTCCTGATATGGCTTTAGTTTGTTTATCTAACTTAATTGAAGCAAAATTTGATATAGCGGCCGTTATTCCGCCTCTAAAAGATAATGAAACCTATAGCTACTTTAAAAATTATGTTATATCTAAAAAATTAAATTTAGTTGAATTTGATAAAACCCCAAATGAAAAAGAATATATTGAAAAATTAAAAGAAATAAAAGCAGATATTGGTGTAGTTTGTTCTTATAATGTAAAATTGTCCAAAGATTTTTTAAATACAACAAAAATGGGTTATATAAATTGTCACCCTTCGCTCTTGCCCGAATATAGAGGGGCTGCTCCTTATTTTCATATTGTAAAAAACGGTGAAAAAGTTTCAGGCGTGACTTTGCATTATATGGATGAAAATTTTGATACAGGAGATATTATTTATCAGGAAAGCTTTAATTTAATTCCAAATGAAACATCAGGAACAATCTTTAACAGAACAAATTATATGCTCTCAGACGCTTTGGTTAAAACATTAAAAATAATTGAACAAAAAGGAAATATCGAAAAAATTTCTCAGCCAAAAAATTGCTATAAAGAAGCAATTAGAGTGAATGGTAATTTCAAAATCAATTTTGAAAAAGATGTATATGAAACAGAATGTTTAATTAGAGCGTGCAATCCTTTTTATAATGCAAGAACTATATTCAGACAGACATCAATGAAAATAATTGATGCTAGAGCAATTATTCAAAACCATAGTTTTGCGTTTGGTGAAATTGTACAAGCTCAAGATAATCAGCTTTTAGTTGCAGCTAAAAATGGTTTTCTATCTATAAATATACTAAGCATCGGAACTTGGGGAGTATTTAGCGCGTATGATTTTAACTATATATTTTCTCCAAAGACCGGAGAAAAACTGGGCTAAATTTTAAAGGAGCAGATAATGAAAATAAAAATGGATAAATTAAACTTTTTAACAGCCGGAATTCCATCCGTTGCAAAAGATTACTCAAATGCTTTTGACAAGCTTGAAGAATTAAACCTTGATGGCCTGGAAGTCGAATTTGTCCACGGTGTAAGGTATTCTGATAATACAAGAAATGCTATTTTAAATAGAAAAAACAAAATAATCACACACCACGGCCCTTACTATATTAACCTTAATGCTAAAGAAGAAGATAAGATTCAGGCAAGTATTAAAAGAGTGCTTGATACGGCGCGTGCCGCCGATGATTTAGGGGCTTATTCTATCACATACCATGCTGCTTTTTACCTTGGAGGCGATAGCCAAACAGTTACAAAAATAATGAAAGAAAGACATAAAATTATAACAGATACCCTAAAACAAGAAAATATAGATGTTTGGATAAGACCTGAAACTACGGGCAAAAGAAGCCAGTGGGGAACGCTTGATGAAATAATTGAACTTTCAAAAGAATTTGAAAACGTATTGCCTTGTGTGGATTTTGCACACATTCATGCCCGCCAAGGCGGTAAATTCAATACCTATGATGAATTTTCAGGGATTTTAGAAAAAATAGGAAAAGAGCTGGGCGATATTGCTTTAAATAATTTCCACGCTCACGTTGCAGGAATTGATTACGGCGATAAAGGCGAAAAAAAGCATCTTATATTTGAAGAAGCTGATTTTAACTATAAAGACTTACTCAAAGCATTTAAAGCATTTGATATAAAAGGTGCGCTTGTGTGCGAAAGCCCTAATATTGAAGTTGATGCTAAGATTCTTAAAGATTACTATTTTTCACTTTGATTTTCGCTATAGTCTCCTTTGGAGCCTGCTCTTGCGCCGCAGTAGATATAGATAAAGGGAAGTATTTTATCTACAGGGACGTAATCAAGAATTTTTCTAAAACCTAATGAAATTGTTGCAATTACGTCATCAAAATTTGCAATAGAATCTTTTATGGTATATTTTCTTGCAGGTTCATTTTTTTCTCTGCTTAAATTAGTGATTTTTGTTGCACTAAAGGCTCCAAGTGCCATAGCGGCAAATGAACCTATAATTTTAGCCGGTTTATTATTTAAAGCTTTCACTCTTTCGCAGGTTCCAAGAACAGCAGTTACCATAAGCATTGGAATTGTTGTATTCATCATTTGAAAACCGGCTTCTTTTGCTTTTGCAATTTTTTGGTCTTTGTTTTTACCAATGGAACCTAAAGCAACCGCACCTATATTTGCACTTCCTGCCATAATGAGCATTTTTGCAACTTCATTTATTTTATTATTTGGCTTGCCTTTAAAAGCTTTTGCATTTGCAATGCATGCTAAACCAACGCCTGCTGTTGCTCCTATAACAGGTTTGATGTTGATTTTCTCTTTTTTATTTTTTATTGTGTTTATTTTTGTTTTGGAAATTTTAAAATCCGAAAATAGTTCATTTCTTATAATCATAATTATTTACCATTTTGTATAAAACTCGTCAAAATTTTTTTTTGCCTTTAAAAATATAACTTAAAAACGTAGTTTTGCAACCGCGCTATGGCGTAAAAAGGTTTTATTTTCTTTTCTATATGAAAAGAATTTGTCATTATCTTCTATTGTACAAAAAGGACATGTATCTATCTTTTTGACCCCAAATTCCATTAGCTGTCTTTTGTTTATTCCTTTTAAATCGGCATGGTCTGAAGTGAATAATCCATCACAATTTTCAAGAGTTTCTTTTAAGCAGTTGATAATTTTATCGCTTGTTTCAAAATGTTTAAAAGAAATGCCCGGGCCAATTACAGCTATGATGTCAGTTGGTTTTGTGCTGTATAGTTTTTGCATTTTTGAAATTGTTTTAACTGCTAATTTAGCCGCTGTCCCTCTCCAGCCGCAATGCACAACTGCAGCTATATTATTTTTGATGTCATACAAAATAACAGGGATGCAATCTGCAAAATTTAAATATATTGCAATATCTTTTTTATCTAAAATTAAGCTGTCGCAATCAGGATAGTCTTTTTTGTCGTATTGAACAATTTCAATATTGCTTGAATGTGTTTGAATTGGATGAATTAAATTTTCTTTGTCGATATTAAGATAATTGCATATTAAATCGGTATTTTCTTTTACAGTAATTTCTCTTGATGTAAAAAAATGCTCAACAAAATCATCCAACAAAGTTGAATAATATATTCTTTTATTTTCAATTTTTTTAAAATTTATCAAGGTTAAGAATCTTATCCAGGAAATTGTCACCTTTGGCTCTTGCCATAATTATTTGGTTTCCGCTGTTATTGTCTTTTTGAATTAATTCTATTGCCCTCATACAAGCATTTGCTTCTTGTGTTTGTTCAAGCTTATTATATATTACAGAAAGCCTTTTGAACAAGTCTATAACTTGTTCAATATCTTTATATATTATTGATTCTTCTTTATAGTGGCTGCTTGGCACTTTTGGAGCTATAGGTTCCTGACTGATAAGTTTGGTAATAATACTCATATTATCATATGATCTTTTTTCTCTTACATATTCTTGTTCCCATTGCAGCGTATGTGTGTATTTTTCTGCACCTTCATGTAGTGTTTTTAAGCTTCTTTGAGGGTCTTTTGAAATATATTTTTTTACAACACCTTTGCAATATTCATTTATGGCTTTATTGAAATCTTTTTTAGCGGCTTCATAGTCTTGCAGGATATAGTCAAGTTTGCCTAAAAGAGCATAAGGATGTCCGGCCGCTATACTATAAGTACTTGCCATATCTATAGCTTCAATACAATAATCAATTAAATCGTTATCATATCTGCCTTTTTTTGCATCTTCGGCTTTAATCATTAATGTATCTATTTTGCTTTGGGCATCTTTTTTGCTTTTTGCATCAACATTTGCAAGGTCAAATAAATTGAAATTGCGAATGCATTTCATTCTTTCCATTTTTACCGCGTGGTCTATTCTTGCTTTTTTATCTTCATTTTTTGGAAGGTCCACGGTGATATATAGTGCATATCCGCTATCTTTTAGTCTGTTTATTTCCTGTATCGCAGGATATGCCCATTCAATTCCTTGTCCGATAGGGTCCATAGATTGAATGTTTTTAGCGTATTGTCGGGGATTTTCATATAATATTTTTAAAAAGTTTAGAACTTTTTCTTTATTTTTTTGCATTATTGCTGCAATCGTATAGCGGTTATCAATCAGCTTAATAGTATCGGGCATGATTTCATTATAGTTTTGTTCAATAAGTTCTACAGGTATATTGCAGTATGCTTCAATTTCCGAGTATTTATTTTCGCCTTCTTTTTGGGATGGAACTTTTTTTAATTTCAGATAATAATCTTGTACAATTTTTTTGCCATCAATAAGAAAATCATTAGGGTCGGCGCCTGCAAAACTTGGAATATAATGGGACATTTGAGCTAAAATATCAGCCGAATTGTTTAGATTAGTATCTGAGACACTATTTGTTTTTTGATTTTTTATAGTGTTCTGTTTGTGTAAATTAGAAAAATTTACTAAATTTATCGGTGCTATCTTCATGAAAAATATCCTTCTGTTTGGTTAAAACCCGAAAAAAATTTTTTTTGTTAGTAAAAAAATTATTATATTAAAAATTATTTACTTTTCAAATATAAACATTAAATAATTAAAATACTTAAAAAAATAAAATCTTTTCCCAAAATATTTATTTTATAACTACTTTAAATGGACGATATTTTGAAAATTCACTTAAGTGCCGAAATATCTTATCCGTTAAAAGAATTAAAGGAAGAGGTAAAATTTTAAACATGTTTAGTCCTAAAATTCAAAGTTATATTAATTCATCTTCGCAGGCAAGTGCATATAACAGAGTAAATGAGCTCAACCGTTATATTAATTCTGTTTATCCTGCCAATCAAACACAGCAGGCTCCTCAAATCAGTTCTTTTGAAAAAATATTAGCTGAATCAAAAATAGAAAACAGAAATAATAGCGTATTTCAAACAGAAGAACTCGACCTTCCTTCAAATATAGTTGCAAAAAAAGAAGAAATTAAACCCCTGCCTTTTGGTTCTTTGACAAAAAATATTAAAGTTTTAGATGTTTCAAAAACTCCAAAAGTAGCAAAAACAAAAGAAGCAATTCTTGCTTATGTTAAAGAAATCAGCAATAAATATGGTGTTGAAGAGAAGCTTGTAAAAGCATTAATCAAGCAAGAATCAGGTTTTAATCCAAATGCTGTATCTAAAGTCGGAGCTAAGGGCTTGATGCAATTGATGCCTGCAACTGCTAAATCATTAGGGGTTAAAGATGTGTTTAACCCTAAAGAAAATATAGAAGGCGGCGTTAAGTATCTAAAGCAAATGCTTGACAGATACCACGGAAATAAAATCTTAGCGCTTGCTGCTTATAACGCGGGTCCGGGCGCTGTTGATAAATATAATGGAATTCCTCCATATAAAGAAACTCAAAATTACGTGGCAGCAATTTTAAGAAATTATTTATAAAAATTTTAAAGGACGAAATACAAGATGAATAGAATCAATCAGGTAAATTTTTTTCAAACCAACCATATAGAGCCTATGAAGGCAAATATTTCCATTAGCGCAGATGATACAAATGTCAAAAGCTTTAAAGATGTGTTTTGTGATATGATGGTTGAATTGAATGATGTTACAAACAAACCAAACGAAATGACGCAAGCTGCAATGCAAGGACAGGCAGATATCCATGATGTTATGACTGCTTTTGCCCAAAGCGAAATGACAGTTCAGATGGCAACAACAGTCACCGGTAAGATACTGCAAACGTATGAGAAAATAATGCAAATACAGATTTAGTCTTAACTTAAACTCATTATAATAGTATAATTTAAGTGTTAAACTATGGAAAACTTTGATTTTAAAAAATTATATGAAAATAAGCCATTATTCTACACAATCGTTGGAACGATTGCTGTGGTATTGGTTATGTTTATTGTCATGATTTCTGTCTTGATTAATGTATCGCAATCAAAACCTGCAACAAGTGATGGTGTAACACAAAAGGATATAAAAAAAGCAGAAAAAATAATCAAAAATGACCCTGTAACATTGTTTACAACGGATAACGCGGGAAAAGCCCTTGAAGTACAAGCACTTTTAGCTAGAGAGCAAATTGTCGCACAAAAAGTCGATAGCGGCTCTAAAGTGAGTATCATATTAAAAGAATATACTGCAGACCAAAGAGACAGAGCCTTGCTTGCAATAGTTAAAAGCGGACTTTTAGATGAACACACAGGTCTTGAAATATTTGATAAAGGTGATTTTACATCAACCAAAGACGATAAAAAAATCAGATTAGTAAGAGCAATCAATGGTGAATTATCAAGATTAATCAGAAAAATTCCGCCTATTGAAAATGCGCAGGTATTTATTTCAATTCCTGATCAATCATCATTTTTTGCAAAAGACCAAAAACCAATTACTGCAACTGTTCAAATAACCATGCCATCAGGCGAAAGATTAGACAATATGAAAGTAAAAGCAATTTCAAATCTTTTGCTTGGAGCAGTCCATGGTTTAGAATCCGAAAATATTTCAATAACAGATACAAACGGAACTGTATATAATTCAATAATAGGTGCATCTGATGATGCTATAGCAAAAATTGAAGAAAATGATAAATATATGCAATCTAAAGTTAATGCCCAATTAGATAAATTAATCGGTAAAGGCAACTACATTGCAACGGTTTCAACATTTTTAACACAAGCTCCGATTGAAACATCGAGCATACTTTATAATCCTGAACAAAAAACATCTGTGACCGAACAACAATTTAAAGAAAATCTTGGAGATAACCACAATAATTCATCTTCAACAGGTATAAATCCTGTTAGTGTTTATGTTCCAAACGGGGTTAATACTTCTGTTTCCAATGGCTCAACAAGTGATGATAGAAGATATTCAAGGTCTGCAACAGAAGTGCAATACGGTGTTTCAAAAACACAAATAAATGAATTTACAGATGCCGGAACTATTGAAAAAATCTCAATAGCAGTTTCTATAGAGGAAAGTGCGATTCCAACCAATATGGGCTTAATGGAACTTAAAACATTGATTGCAAATGCGGCAAGTCCAAAGGTTGATCCTGAAAATGTTTCAATTGCTTTTGTTGAATCAAACAGTCTTCTTTTGGCTCCTGATAAGGAAAATGAATTGCCCCATGTGGAAGAATCAGGAAATCCCTGGTGGTTAGTTGGTTCGATGCTTTTAATAGGTCTTATTTTAGGACTTTTCCATATAGGTAAAAAAGTAAGAACCGAAGCAAAAAAACAAGAAGAAGAGCTTGAATACTTAAGACAAATTGCAGCAAATCAAGAGCAGCAATTAAAAGATGTGAGTGCTCAAGCAAGCAATTTAATTGCACAGCAAGAACAAATGACTCAAAACTTTATTGAGCAAAAAAACCAATACGCTCTTGCTCTTGAACAGGCAAAATCAATGGCACAGCAAGCTCCCAAGACAGAACTTGGTGATGCAATAGTTGAGCTTGAATCTGATTTTAATTCGATAGATGAAAATGAAGCAATAGAAAAACTCAAAAATTGGATTGAAAACGCTTAAAAAAGAATAGGGGTAGGAAATTTTGAGCGATGATAGCGTAAAAACATTTGATTATAAGGCATTTGCAACAGACCTGGCAGGTCAGGCAAGTGAAGTTGTGCCTGAAGATATTTCAACAGAAGATAAAGATTTTGTAATTGACATTATCTTTCGTTTTTGTGCAATGGCAGGAGATGCTCTTGTTAAAGAAGAAAATTCAAAATTATCGGCATCGGGTGCAAGTCTTATTTGTCAATTTATAGGCGAGTGGATTTTCCATAAATCAATTGATATTATAAGAGCAAAAATCGATCCTCAATATAGAGAAGGCATTTTGCAAAAAGTTGCTTTTACTGTTTTTGATATTGCAAAAAAAGCAGTTGAAAAAGAAATCCCGCAGGATCAAATTATTGTAATTGTTGAAACACAGGTTAAAAAATGCTTTACTGCCGCAATGGAAGATTTAGCGGGCAGAGGGATATTAGATGAAGAGGTAGCTAAAGACGCACTTAGCCAATCTAATATTGATGCTATGGCAAATCAGCAGGTTCAAGAAGAAGTTGAACATGATATTGCTTCTATGAGTGATGCAAAAATAATCAAGCTCGCCTCTCTTGCAGTTTTGATGAGGAATTTTTCAAGCGAAAAATTAAAAAAAGTATTGCAGGGTTTTAATAAACCCGAAAGAGAAGTTTTAATAAAATATTTAAAAATGTCTGATTTGGAAGAAAAACTCGACATGAGGGCCACTTTAAGATGTTTTGAAGAAATAAAAAATACATTACCGGAGGCTGTTGTTGTGAGTTTTGATAAAGCATATAAAAAAATGTATAAAATTGTAAAAAATTCGGAAAAAAATGAAATTTTGAATATTATAGATAATGAAAGACCTGCTGTCAAAGAATTTGTTTTGTCATGTTATAACAACAAAAGAAAGCAGCTGCCTGCATATGTTGCAGACGTTATCTCTAAATATTTAGAAGAAAATGTTTCATGATAATTAGAAAAAACAGCCCTAAAAAACAAGAAACCAAAAGTGCTTCTTTAAAATCTTCAAAGAAGTCTAGAAGTCGTGTAATTAAAAAAGAAGATATTATTTTAAATGTTGAAGAAGCCAAAAATACAAACGAAGGCGAATTACTTAACAGTCAGGATATTAATATATCCAAAAAAGATAAGCTTGAAGAATTTGAAAAAATCGATATTACGAGTATAGAATTCAAAGAGCGAGTTGAAAGAAGAAGAGGCGAAAGAAGAAGAGGCTATAGAAGAATAGATGAAAGGTCTCTTGTATCCCGTGCACAGCAAGAAGCTCATACTATAAAAGAGCTTGCAGCGCGTGAAGGATATCAAAACGGAATTAAAAAAGCTCAAAGTGAAATTGAAAAAATAAAAGAATCATTGGAAGAATTTCTAACTTCAAAAGAAGAAATGTATCAGGAATTTTATCCCCATGTTCTTGAAATTTCACTTGAAATTGCAAAAAAAATTATTAAACGGGAAGTAGAAACTTCAAACGATATTTTAAAAGATATTATCATGGAAACATTGGAACAGTTGAATACTGATACCCAAAAAGTTGAAATAAAAGTAAATTCGGCAGATGTTGAATTTGCGCGTGCATCGTTGCCTGAAATTATGCAGGCAAGAAACAATGAAATGCGAATGATTGTGTCGCCTGATGACACAATAGATATAGGAAGCTGTGTTGTTGTTGCAAATAATGGTGTAATTGATGCAAATTTTAAAACACAGCTAAATGTCTTACAAAGTGCTTTTGGAATATACCAAGGAGGGCTATAATATATGGCAGCTCCAGCTAGACAATCAAATCCTATAAGTGAAATTGCTCTTGCAGGTTTTGTTATAATTTTGATTTTAATTTTGCTTTTAGAGATGCCAAATTGGGTTATTAATTTTTCAATAAGCTTCAATATAACGCTTGGTATTGTTCTTTTGATGATATCTTTATATGTTAACAAACCCCTTGAGCTTGCAGCATTTCCTTCAATTCTGCTTTTAGGAACAGTGTTTAGACTTGTTTTATCAATAGCATCTACCCGTCTTATTTTAGCTAAAGGAGACGCAGGTCAGGTTGTAGAAGCTTTTGGTCAATTCGTCACAGGCGGAAATATGGTAGTAGGAGGTGTAATCTTTTTAATTATCACGGTTGTTCAATTTATGGTAATTACAAAAGGTGCTGAGCGTATAGCGGAAGTTTCTGCCAGATTTGCGCTGGATGCAATGCCCGGTAAGCAAATGACAATTGATGCCGATTTTAATGCAGGACTTATTTCTCCCGAAGAAGCGGTCAAAAGAAGAGAAGATTTACAAAGAGAATCAAGCTTATACGGGTCAATGGACGGTGCGATGAAATTTGTAAAAGGTGATACTATAGCAGGTATCATCATTACATTGATTAACATTATAGGCGGCTTAATTATAGGTATTTTATTAAACGGTATGAGCGCTGAAGATGCCGTAAGCAGATATACAACTCTTACAATTGGTGATGGATTGGCATCTCAAGTGCCGTCACTATTAATGTCAATATCATCAGGTATAGTGATGACCCGTGCAACAGGAGGCGGTGTTGCTTTGGGGTCTGATTTGGCAGTTCAAATTTTATCTAAACCAACAAGTTTATTTTTAGCTGCGGGATTTCTTATATTAATTGCGGTGACAGCACCTGTTACAGGGCTTCCCTGGTTTCCTTTTGTTGTTTTTGCAACAGTTCTTATAGTGGGTGGCTTATCAGTTTTAGTAAATCAAGATGTTCAGCAGCAATTGGGACAATTGGATGCTGTTAAACAAAATATGCAGGATTTGGTTAATCCAAACAAAATGTATGAAAGATTGGGTGTTGATGTTTTATCTTTGCAAGTCGGGGCAGGTTTGCTTGTTATAGCAGACCCTGAACAAGACGGGCAATTGCTTGCAAAAATTGCAGCTTTAAGACAAAGAGTAACGGATGATTTAGGCTACATTATTCCAAATATAAGAATCATGGATTCAAGTGCTATAGGTGATAACGAGTATTTGATTTCAATTAGAGGAAACCCTGTTGCAACAGGTTCTGTATACCCGGGTAAGCTTATGGTAATATCTGATCAATATGAAGCATTAGGAAAACAATTGCCTGAAAATGCGATTGTATCTGTTGAACCTACTTTCCAATCGCAATGTTATTGGCTCAACCCGCAGGCTATAGGTAAAAACGATAAAATCCAGGCGGTGGATGCAGTTGACGTTATTGTAACTCATCTTCAAGAGTGTGTGAGAAAATACGTTGATGAAGTTATGACAAAAACTGACGTTTTAAAACTTATGGAACTTGTTAAATCACAAGACCCCACACTTGTTAATGACCTTGTTCCGACAATTATTTCGACATCTGATTTAAGAAAGATATTTGTAAATTTAATAAGAGAAAAAGTTTCAATCAAAGATATTATCTTTATTTTTGAAAGACTTTGCGATTATGCAAGATTTTCAAAAGAACCTGATATATTATCGGAGCGCTTAAGGGCTGCTTTGGGACGTCAAATATGTTTGTCTAACGCAAATAAAGAAAAAGTTTTGTACGCTCTGACACTTTCTTCTGATTGGGAAAAAACTCTTGATGATTCCTGTCAAAGAACCGAACTTGGAACAATGTTTCTGCTTAATCCTATGCAGGTTCAAGAACTTATCGAATCTACTGCAAATACTCTAATGCGCGCACAAAGTGCAATCGGAGTCCAGCCTGTAATATTATGCTCACCAAGAATCAGGCTTCCTTTGTATCAGATGCTTGAAAGACACATTCCAACCATTGTTGTCATAAGCTATTCCGAATTAATTACGGATATTAGAGTTGAAGCTATTGATACAATCGGTGAAGAATATTAAGAAGTGTTAAAATTGTAGCAATAAAAATTTTGTTGACGTTTCTATGTAGTTGTAGCATACAAAAGGTTTAATAAAATGGATATAGCAATAAGCAGAAGTGATATTTTTGGTTATACTTCAGATAACGAAAAACCTATAAAAGCAGAATTACCTGTCAATGCTCATGCAGTTGATAATAAATTAACTGCGGCTGCAGATGTGTTTGATAAATCAGGCGGCGTAGAAATTATCGGAAATTTGTTTGAAGATAAAGAACTCCCGCTTCCTGAAGAAAAAATAATAAAGCTTGTAGAAGAATGCGGGGACAGATACAGAACTGATATTTTGGTTAGACCCAAAAATGCTCCGGCAGAGGTTTTAGAACAACCACTTGAACAAGCCGTAAAAGAAGGAATACAGCCTCCTTGTGAAGAAGTTAAAGAAACTATAAATAAAGATATGCCTGAAACTGTTGAAAAATTGGGTCAGGAAGCAAAAAAGGCAGGCGAAAGTACTGCAAGAACTTTAAAATCAATGTCTAAAACAACAAAAGGACTTTTGGCGGCACTTGGAACTATTTTAGTTGCGGCAGGCGGTATATTTATATATAATAAACATGGCAAAAAAGAAAATGTGCGATAAGATTTGGGGGAAATAACTATGAAAACAGGCGCAATTAGAACAAGAGAAATACAACAAAATCATAATAGAGGTGGCAAATTTAAGCCCGAAGGTTTAAAAAGCACATCTTCCAATACCCTCCCCTCTTTAGTTACGGTATCTGAAATTCAAAAGCATGTTAATCAAGGAGGTGCTCTTAAACCTCAGCCTTCTGTTGATACATTTGCTCTTGCTCCAAAACAAAAACCGTTAAATATAGACGAAGCCGGTAAAGAAGTTCAAAAAGCTGCAAAAGGCCTATCTAAAAAAGCTAAAATTATAGTTGGTATTGTGATGGCAGCAATTGTTGCAGCAGGTGCTGTATTTGCTGTTAATAAGAGTAAAGAAAATCAAGAATACCGTGATTAATAATAATTTGCGGTAAAATTGCAAAAAGTTATTTCCTTTTTTCTGATGTTTTTATTTCTGCTTGGCAATAAAAATTATGTTTAGGTTTTAATATATTGTGCAATAAATAAAGGTTATAAAAATGAACATAGCAAATATTAAAGAAGGTTTCAGGCAACATAGAATTGCAAATGCCAAAAAAGCAAGACCTTATATCAAACAAATAGATGCAAAAGCAGCTGAAACGGCGAAAGTTGTTGACAGTTTTATTTCTTCCGCAGTTAACAAAGCAAAACCGACTGTTGAATCTGCAACAAAGAAAGCAATGGAAATTATTGACTCAGGTAAACAAAGGATTGGCATTGACAATAAAACAACTGCAAACAGCGATGTCTTTGAAAGCCCGTTGTCAAGATTTGCAAGACGCAATTCCGTTGATATGGCAGAAACTCCTAAATATGAAAAAAATGGTTCAACAGGGCTGATTTTTAAAGAAGTACCGGCTATAGCAGATGAAAGCGAACAAATTCTAAAAGAAACCGGTGTATCTGTAGTCGAAGCTAAACCTGTTTCAGATGCACTTAATAATTTAGATGAAGCTGCGAAAGAATTAGGTGATGATGCAGCAAATGCTGCAAAAGGTTTATCTAAGAGCACGAAAGGAATTTTAGCTGTGGCAGCTGCTTTAGTTGTGGCACTTGGTGGTTTCTTTGCTTATAAAAAACACAGCCAAACCGATGCTGAACAAAAACAAGACAATAAATAGTTTATTATAAAAATTTAAATAGAAATAAGGTCTTTGAGATTTAAAATTCCAAAGACCTTATTTGTTTAATTCCGTTTAAAATCTACAAATTTATGCATTTTGCGCCGATTACGCCATCAATTTTTGTAATTTTTTCTAAAATTTCATTATTTAAAGCTTCATCAACATTAATAATCATGTTTGAAACGCATTTATTTTCAAAGTTTTGTACAACCTGCATACCTGAAATATTAACGTTATTTGCCCCAACTACAGTAGAAACCAAAGCCACCATATTGGGTTTATTTGTATGAGGGACTAAAAGCATATGTTCTTTTGGTTCAATACTTGTAATATATTTGTCAATTTTTGTAATTCTTTTTATGCCTTTAGCAATTAAAGTGCCCTCAACTTCAATACAGTTGTTGTCTGTCACTATTTTTACCATTATGTTGTCGTTTGGATTATTGGTTTTAGTGCTTTTTACTTCAATTCCTCTTTCTTTTGCAATGATTGGGGTGTTAACGTAATTAACACCTGTTACATTTGTGCTTAAGACTCCTTTTAAAATAGCAATTTCAAGAGGGGTGATATCTAAAGAAGCTAATTTTCCCGAAAAATCAATTGCTATTTGTTTAATTGAGCCTTCTGTGATTTGCGCTGCAATTTGAGCGATATTTTCGCACAATTCCATATAATCTTTAACGGGTTCTAATTTGCCGGGTTTGAGTGCCGGAATATTAATAGCACTTGTTGCATCTTTGCCTGATAGCACGTCTGCTACTTGGCTTGCAACATCTACTGCAACATTAATTTGAGCTTCTGATGTACTTGCTCCAAGATGAGGAGTTAAAATTGCTTTGTTTCCGAGTGTTAAAAGAGGTGAATTTGCAACATTTTTTTCATCTTCGAAAACATCAATTGCGCATCCTGCAACAAGACCTTCTTTTATTGCTTCACAAAGGTCATTTTCATTAACGATTCCGCCTCTTGCACAATTTATTATTCTTACACCTTTTTTCATTTTAACAATTGTATCTTTATTGATTAAATTAGTTGTATCATTTGTTTTTGGTGTATGAATTGTAATATAATCACAAACAGGCCAAAAATCATCAAGGTTTTCAATATAGGTTGCTCTTGATTTTTCAACAATTTCTTTATTTGAAAATGGGTCATATACAAATACTTTCATTCCCAAAGCCATTGCAACATTTGCAACGTGGTGGCCAATTTTTCCAAAGCCGATTACACCAAGATTTTTATTAAAAACTTCAACTCCAGTGAATTTAGATCTTTCCCAAAGCCCTTGTTTAATTGATGCATCTGCAACAGGGATATTTCTTGATACTGCCATCATCATTGCAATTGTGTGCTCTGCTGCGGCGTGAGTGTTGCCATCTGGTGAATTTACAACGATAATACCTTTTTTTGTTGCAGCATTTACATCTATATTATCAACCCCTACACCTGCTCTAGCAATAATTTTGATGTTTTTTGCAGCATCTATAACTTTGCTTGTGATTTTGGTTTGCGAACGTATTAAAATCGCATCATAGTTTCCTATTATTTCGCACAATTTGTCTTCATCCATTGTAGCCAAATTATCGACATCTGCGACTTTAGATACGATATTAACAGCTAAATCATTGATTTTATCAGTAATTAGCACATGCGCCATTATTCATTCTCCTCCGGTTTTATTTATTAGCTATCAGCCTTTTAAAAGATAAGCCTGCGGGTATTTATATGAAAGCTTGAAACCTGCAGATTCATACATTTTAAATGCGCTTTGCAGATTTAAATCAAGACTTGCATTTAATTCTTTAAGCTCAACAATTCCGCCTTGATGTAATTTAATTATATCTGCCACAGCAGCCCTTACAAGAGGTGTTGAAAGCTTTTGCCCTCTGTTTTCTTCAAGCAAACCTATCAAAGGAAGATTACAGATGCCGTCTGTTGTGACATTTGCAAGGCAGAAGCCGGCAATTTTATTTTCATACAATAAAATTTTGCTTGCCTGTGGAAGAAATCTTCCATATATTGACGTTGTAATTTTGTGTGTTATATCTTTACAACCTTCAAGAGTGGCAAATCTGTTATCAAAATTGACATCTGATGAAAATTTGAATGAATTGTGGATACAAGAAGCCAGTTCATCAAAATAAATATCTCTATACGGGGTCAATTTGTAGCCGATTGGAAGGTCGGCAGGGTTGAATTCCAACAGCCCTTTTAAGAATTCTTTGTTTTGAACATCAAAAACCATAACGCCTGTGTCTACAAAATTGAAACCAAAGTTTTGAACATCATTTCTAAAGCTTTCTTGAACACCAAGCATTGCATAGCTAACAATTGAATGTTTTCTTAAAGAGCGGGTTTGTTCCATAAATTTTTCAAAAAGACATTTTCTTCTTTCGTTGATATCAATATCTCCAAGACAATGAACAACAAAAACTTCAATGACATCTTTTGGAACTGTAGTATAAGCTAAAAATCCTGTAGGAATTGAATCTTCAAGCAAAATGATGCAGCTTATAAGATTTTTTTGAAAAGAGTCTAAAAAATCTTCATAATTTAAAGGTTCTATTTCAAACTTATAATCGCTTCGGGCGCGATTTTTAAAATCATTATATGCGCCTTGAAATATTCTGAAATACTTTTCTTCTAATATGGCTGTTTCATACATAACAACTGTTTCCTCGGATACTTTTCTTAAGTGTACCACAAATAATGCGGTTTTCAAAATTTTATGTATAGTTTTGTGAAATAAATACTATTATTGTATTTGTTATTTTATTTTGTTTAGGTTATTATATACCTCGAAGTATAACGAAAAAAGGAAAAATTATGTCAATTAACTTGAAAAACAAAAAAGAAATTATTGCTAAATTTGGCAAAAACGAAAAAGATTCAGGCAACATTGAAGTTCAAATTGCAATGTTATCTCAAAAAATTTCTGAATTAACAGAGCACCTAAAATCTAACAAGAAAGATTTTCAGGCAAAAAGAGGTCTTCTTGTTATGGTAGGCAGAAGAAAAGGAATGTTAACTTATCTAAAAAGCGTGGATTTGGAAAAATACCGTGCGTTAATTAAAAAACTTAACATAAGAGGTTAATCTTTTAGTTTAATAAATAATTTCAAGTTAAATACCACAGGAGTTATACCCTGTGGTATTTTTAATTGTTTATGTTAATATAGCTTGTATGTCTGAACTTAAAAGAACCCTATCTTTAAAAGATGCAATTTCAATTGTTGCAGGCTCTATGATTGGAAGCGGCATTTTTATAGTTTCTTCTTATATAGCGAAAAGTACAAATTCAAGCATACTTTTAATTCTAACCTGGATTTTGGCAGGGATAGTGACATTGCTTGGAGCACTTTGCTATGGGGAATTATCTTCAACATTGCCTGATGAAGGCGGGCAATATATATATTTAAAGAAAATATATTCTAAAAAAATTGCATTTATTTACGGTTGGACACTGTTTCTTGTTATTCAGACAGGAACGCTTGCGGCAGTTAATATTGCATTTGCAAAATTTATAGGAATCCTTGTTCCTTCTATTTCAGCAGCTAATCTTCTTATACATATAGGAAATTACTCTTTTTCAACCGAACAATTATTTGCAATGTTTAGTGTTTTGTTTATAACATTTATAAATTCAAGAGGAATAAAAGCCGGAATAATAACCCAAAATATTTTTACATTTACAAAAATAGCTTCAATGATTTTAATAATTTTAACAGGATTATTTTTCGGGTTTAATTTTGACACTTTAATAAGTAATTTTTCCTTTGCAAACAATGACATAGCATTTAACTATGAAACCATAAAAACCCTTATAATAAGCGTAGTTGGAGCTTTATTTGCCTCAATCACCTGGAACAATGTAACATTTGTAACTTCTGAAATAAAACATCCCGAAAAAAATATTAAAAAAGCTCTTATAATAGGCGCAGGGCTTGTAATTGCCATATATTTTATGTTGAATATTATTTATTTATCCTCGCTTGATTTTGAGTTAATTAAACAATCGCCTGATGGCATTGTTGTTGCACAATTAATGAATATGATTTTAGGCAAGAAAGCACTTTTAATAATTGCTGTTGTTATTTCGATTTCTGCTTTTGGCTGTGCAAACGGAATGATTTTAACAGGCTCGAGAATATACTATAAAATGGCAAAAGACAGGGTATTTTTTAGAAGGCTTGCTTTTATAGATAGACGTACAAAAGTCCCTGTTAATTCATTGTGGCTGCAATGTTTTTGGATATGTGTTTTAGTTGCATGGGGAAATTATATGCAGTTGTTGGATTATGTTATATATTCTTCAATAATTTTTTATGCAGTTACAATTTTTGGTATTTTCAAAATGAGAAGAAAATATACAAATAATTTTGGTAAATTTAGAGTTCCAAATATTACGATAGTGTCATTTTTGATATTAGTTTTTTTAATTATTGCATTTCTTACAATATACAAACCAATTTATACGGTACCCGGTCTAATTGTAAGTTTTCTCGGCATACCTGTGTATAATTTTTGGAATTTTAGGAAAAATAAGATATAATTAACATATGAAAAAGTATGTGGCGGATGATTCCATCTTTGAACTTTTGTTTGTATATAGATTATTGTTCGAAGGTGCTCATACAATTGAAGATATTCAAGATGAGTTTTTGCATGAAAGTCAAACAATCAGTGCAGAAAAGATTTTAAGCTGCATTAAAGCCTTAAAAAAATATGGTGTTAAAGTTGAAGCTTTTAAGCTTGATACAACAGTTTCGTATAGGGTATCAAGGCAAGGGTATAGTGAAATTAAATTTTCAAAAGAAGAACTTAGAATTCTAAGCGATGTAAAAAAACTTCTTGTTGCAAGAAAAAACTACGATAGTATCCAAAGTGCAATAAAATTTTTATATAAAGTAGCATTTTTTGTAAAAGATACAGATAAAAGGCAAGATGTAACGGATTTTGGATATTTTTCCACTTTGAATTGGTTTATGATTACCAAATTAAAAGAACATTGTAAAAATAAAGATATAATTGTGCTGGATTATATAACTCCTGAAGGAAAAGGAAGATATATAACTTTTCATGCTGACAATCTTGAGCTTAATCCTAAGTCTAACAGATTATATTTAAATGGTGTATACAAAGAAAAATCTGAATATTTGCTTGCAAGTTTGCCTGTAGATAGAATTTTCATGATAAAAAAAGTTATTAAAAAGCAGACTCCTTTTGATATTAGAATGAAGGTTATAACATATAAAATTTCAAAGAAAATGTATGAAAGTATAAAACTTGAAAAAGAAGAAAGAGTACTGCAAGTACAAAAAAAATTCGTAACCATACAAAGAATTGTAGAAAATGAATTTAAAACTGTACAAAAATTGCTTACGTATTGCCCTCAGCTTTATTATGTAAGTGATGACAAGATAAGAAATATTCTGATTGAAAAATTAGAAATTCTAAAGGAAAATTATGAGAAAACGCAGTACAATTGAAGATAAATATGCAATAAAAATTGTGTCAAAATTGCTCGAAAAACCAATAAGTTCCGGCGAATTTGATAAATATTTGGACTACAACACAAGAAAAGCGCACAATTTATTGCAAGATATAAAAAGAGCCGGATTTGAAGTTGTAAGAAAAAATCATTATCTTGAAATTAAAAAAATAGAAACAAAGCTTGATATAGAGGAAAAAGAGGCAAGTATCCTTGCATATTTTTTAATGTTATCTTCTTTTTTACTTCCTCAATATAAAACGGAAGTTTTATGCAGAGTATTGGAAAAAATTCTTATCATATCAAACAGGACAGAATTGATTAATATCTTCAATAAATTTGATTATTTTAAAATGGCAAATTTCAATGCAGATTATCAGGAAAAATTAAAGGCAATTCAGGATTATATTGCAAATAAACAACAGCTTAGGGTGATTTTAAAAACAAAGGAAGAAATGAAGTTAAAACCCATTGAATTTGAATGGGAAGATGAAACAATTATGATTAAATTTATGGATGAAAGAAAAAAAGACATAATAAAAATTGCTATTCAAGATATTGTAAAAATAATTCCAAAAGGAAAAAGAAAATACACGCCTGCCACAAAAGAAACCTTTTTTGAATTAAAGGGAAAGCTTGCACTATCATACCTTTTGAAAGATGAAGAAAGAATGGTAGACAGTCTTGAAGATTCTATTATTGTTGCAAACAGTTCGGGAAATAAAACAGAACTATTTAAAAGACTCTTAAAATATGGTGAATTTTGTGAAATAATTCTCCCGAAAACCCAAAAAGAGGAATTTGAAGATATAATTTGTGCTTCTTTAAAAAATCTAAAAGCAAATAATGCATAAATAAGCCTAAATATCATATATTCATATGTAATCATTAATAGATTTTTTATATAGAATTATAAGGTATGTTCGAACTAGAAAAAACTCTAACCTATAGAGCCTTTTTGCTTTTGCTTGGTTTAAGCAGAGAGTTTCTTATAACGCTTGGAAACATTGGACGCGATTTTTCGCATGTTTTGGCGTATATTTTGAGTTTAAAAATTAACGTGCGAGAAACTATAGAGCAGGCAAAAAGATTTGCTTTTGATAGTTTGCCTATCAGTTTAACTATTGTCGGAATGACATCGGCTATTATTGCAATGCAATTAGCTCCGGAACTTGCAAAGCAAGGGGCCGCTGACTATACAGGGATGCTATCTGCAATTGTTATGATAAGAGAGCTTGCTGTTGTTATGAGCGGCTTTGCAATTATTTCGATGGTAGGATCATCTTTTGCATCTGAAATTGCTTCAATGTCAGTGACACAGCAGATTAATGCAATGAAAGTTTTAAAAGTTGATCCTGTTGAATATTTGATAGTTCCAAGATTTGCAGCGGGTGTGTTGTTTATGCCTGTTGTTTTTGTTGTGGCTGCAACATTCGGGCTTTTTTGCGCAGGATTAGTTTCGCATTATTGTGCGGATTTGAGTATTTTAAACTACATAACATCTTTATGGCGCGGGCTTGTAGTTAAAGATATAATGATTGCAATATTAAAATCATCCTTCTTTGGAGGGACGATAGCTCTCATTAGCTGCTCAATGGGCTTTTCAACCAGAGGCGGAGCGAAAGAAGTCGGAATTGCAACAACAAAAGCAGTTGTTTGGTCGTTTTTGGCAATTGCTATTTGGGATTTTATTTTTGCATCGATATTTTATCTATAATAAAGAGGAAAAATGAGCTTAGAAGTTAAAAATTTAATTAAAGTATTTGATAATAAACGTGTTTTAAATAATATCTCTTTTAAGGTAGAAGATGGGCAAACACTCGGAGTGGTTGGGTTTTCCGGTTCAGGTAAATCTACACTTTTAAAAATAATTTCGGGTATTTTATATGAAGATGAAGGGCAAATAATATATCCCGATGATGCTGAAATTGCAATGTCTTTTCAATATTCAGCCC
Source organism: uncultured bacterium (assembly GCA_947428835.1). Classification (GTDB taxonomy): domain Bacteria; phylum Cyanobacteriota; class Vampirovibrionia; order Gastranaerophilales; family Gastranaerophilaceae; genus RUG14156. The sequence goes on from CANENE010000008.1 coordinate 36,428, forward strand.
TTTTTGATTTTTTAAACGTCTATGATAATATTTCATTTCCTCTTGTAGAAAGAAAGGAATTCAGAGACAAATACACAAAAGAACAAATTGATGAAATTGTAAATGAAAAACTTCAAATGGTTGGTCTACAAGGCATTGAAGATAAATTTCCATCAGAATTATCAGGTGGTATGCAAAAAAGGGTGGCATTTGCCAGAGCCATCGTCACAAATCCTAAAATAATTTTATATGATGAACCTACAGCAGGGCTTGATCCTGTTACATCCACCATAATTGAAGATTATATAGTACAATTAAAAAAAGAATTAAATGCCTCTTGTGTTGTAGTAACGCACCAGCTTTCGACAATTAAAAGGGCGGTAGATAGAGTAATTATGCTCTATCAGGGAAATATTGTTTTTGAAGGAAATGTCGAAGAACTTTTATCAGGAACAAATGAATATGCAAAACAATTTGTAAATGCAACAGTAGAAGGACCTATGAATATAGCCCAAAAATAAAAATAATTTAAAGGAAAACAAAATGGATATTAATAGCAAAACGGATAAAAAATTTAAACATACATCTGCACTTAAGGTTGGTGTTTTAACTCTTAGTGCGATTTTGATTTTAATTTTTACGGTGCTTTGGATTAAAGGAAGAAGCTTATCGGGCGGCGAAAGAATAGATTTGATATTTAAAGATGTCAACGGTATGCGTGCAGGTTCTGCCGTCCAGATGATGGGGCTTAGAATCGGCCAGGTTGAAGATATCTCTCCTGTAATAAATGGCAAAGACAGCTTCGTTAAATTGCGTTTTGTGGTAACCGAAAAAGGGGTTAAAATTCCATATGCTTCGATTATTTCTATACAACAATCCGGAATTATAGGCGAACAGTTTCTTGAAGTTACTCCACCCAAGGTTTTTCATATATATAGCGAATTTCCAAACAGCAGATTTTCAATCAAAAAAAATGATGATATCTATATGGAATTATCCCAGGGTTTAAGCAAAGTCGGAAAAGTTGAAGATTATGAACTTGTTAAAAGAGCTCAGATTCCTTTTGAGCTTAGAGAAAAAATCAAAACAACAAATGTATTAAGACTTGATTATACCCTAAATCTTCCGGGGCTTATTTTAGATAATCAAATGTTAAAATTAAAAATCAAAAATGGTGATTTACTAATATATTTAGAAGACGGCGAAATTCCATCCACTCCAAAAGAAGGCTTAAAATATACAGTAATTGAGCCTATGAGATTGTCTGATTTTATGGATTTACAATTCAGAGCGGCTAAATCTCTTGCTCAAACAAATGATAAGATAAATGAAATTCTATCGGATGAATTTGTAGACGGCTTAAAAACCTCTGTTGATAATATAAGAATACTTACACAAAATGCAAATACAACTCTTGATAAAGCAAGTGCTTTAATTGATTCAAGCAAAGCTGAAATTGAAAGCATGATAAGCCAGTCAGAAGATTTGATAACAAGTTTAACAAAATTATCAAATAACTTAAATGTATTGGTTTCTGATGAAACTCTTAAAAATGATGTAGTTGGAAGCCTTAAATCAATTGGAAAAATGTCATCAAATATAAATAAAATCTTAGAAACAAAAGAAACACAAGAAATTATATGTAATATTGATGAAACAATGAAAAATTTATCTGAAATTACAAATTATGTAAATGAGTATACAAAAGATGATAAATTAAAAGAAGACATTAAAAATACAGTTACAAATCTTTCAAATATAACCCAAAACATATCTAAGATTATGTCTGATTACAATAAACTTGAAGATAATGAAAAATTAAAATTGAAACAAACTATAAAAGATGTTACTGTAATTACAAACAATCTTAAAAAATTCTCGGAAAAATTAAATAAAAGGTTTTTACTATTCAGGTTGATGTTCTAATGGATAAAAAATATTTTCAAGATATACACTACAAAAGAAGAAAACCAAATTATTTTTTAGATTTGGCTTTGTCTACAGCAGAATTTTTCTATAAATCGGCAATTAATTTTAAAAATAAGCTTTATGAAGAATATATTTTAAAAGAGCAAAAAATGCCTTGTGAAGTAATTTGTGTGGGCAATCTCACAACCGGAGGTGTCGGCAAAACTCCTATTGTATCTTATTTTGCAAATGAATTATCAAAAAATGCCAAAGTTGCAATTGTTTCTCGCGGATATAAATCCAAGCTTGATACTAAAGATCCAATTGTAATAAAAGATAAAATCGGTTTGTGCTTTTTTGATGGTACCATCTGCGGCGATGAGCCATTTGAACATGCAAAAAACACAAATGATGATGTTATAGTAATTGTCTGCAGCGACAGAAAAAAAGCCCTTGATTATCTAAATAAAAACTATAGAATTGACATTGCGATTTTAGATGACGGTTTTTCAAATAGAACAATTAAAAAAAACAAATCAATTGTTGTTGTAGATTCCAAGATGCGCTTTGGAAACGGTTTTCTTCTTCCAAAAGGGCCATTGAGAGAACCTGTAGCCGAACTTAAAAGAGCAGATGAAATAATTCTTGTTGATAAAAACGATGAAAATATAGATGAAGCAATGATTTGGGCAGAAACTTTATGCGATAGGTATAATTTGAAGTTATCGCTTGCAAAAATTGAACCTGATGGAATTTATAATATTTCAAATGAACAAATAGTTGATACCGCGCAAAAAACAGATGCTATTGCATTTTGTGCCATTGGTCAGCCTGGTCAATTCTTTGATTTTGCAAGGAATTATTATAATTTGAAAGATACAATTTCTTTTGAAGACCATTATGACTATAGTGTTTCAGATATCAAAAACATAATTACGAAAGCTGATGAATTTAAAATTAATACATTTATCACAACCAAAAAAGATGAAACAAAAATCATTCCTTTACTAAAAGAGATTGAAAATATTGAAAATTATTCCTTTAATACTCTTAAATTAAAAGTGGATATAAAAGATATCGAGCTTCAAAAATAGTACCTTTGATTTGTATTTGTTATAATAGCAAATTATTTTCTTTTCATGTATTATACAAGGACCACTACTTAACCACTTTTTAAAGAGGATAATAATGAGAATAACACCAATAAGAGCTTATAGCTCCAATTTAATGACCAGAAATATACAAAAGAATATTTCCTTTGGAATATATGATAGTCCAAAAACTGAAAAATTGATGGCAGAAAATGTTTTGGATATGGATGACGAAGATACCGGCGATTTAGATAGGGAAGTATTTGAATTTTATAAAACTACCCCGTTTGTTATTGTAAAAAGCACAAAAGACGGTAAAGGCAAAGATATAGTATATGCTGTATTAAATAAAGAAGAAACAGATAAACATCCAAATAAAGCCAGGTTTGATAAACTGTTTGAAAATACAGAACTAATAAGAGAAGTCCAAAGCGAAAAAATTGAAATCAAAGAAGCAAACGATCCAAATTATTTGGTGATGTTTGAAGATTATAGAGATGCATATATGTTGCAAGAAGAAATTTGGGAAGCAGAAGTTGATTATAAATCTGATGATGAACCTGATAATAAACCAAGCATTCTGGAACCTGAATATGAAGAAGATCCATATTGGAAAGCACGCGATTTATATGGATATTGGTTGTAAACTTTTGTTTCAAATATTAATTATTTTTTAAAATTTTAGGCAATTATGGCTATTCATCCGTGTTGATTTTGCTAACAGCAGCAATAATACTTTGAAAGTATAGTCAACGGAATGGTTAGTAATTTTAAAGGTGCAAGTTTTGCTTTTCCCCATAAAAATAATACCAAAATTAGCTTCACGGGTTTTGATGCAGGAAAAGTAGTCCATCTAAAAACAATTCAAAAATTATCAAACTGTCAGCTTGATGACTTGTATAAGAGTCTTCAAAAAAATGTTGCGCCTGATTTTTTCCAAAATATAGGAGATAGTCTTTCTTATAAAAAAACAAATTTTATTGCTGATGCTATAAAATTTCCTTTTGTTGATATGCCAAAAGAATTTCTCAATTTTATTGCAAAGAAATTCAACATTCAAAGCCTGCAAAATTCTAAATTGTTGACCGATTTTCAAAACGAGAAAGAGAAAAAAGCCTATGAAAGAGCGATGAGAGGATTACTGCAAAATGGCGATGCCATTATCGATAAGGTTGCAAGCGACTTAGGGATTGACCCTAAAAATATAGATGAATTTTTATGCAAAAATAGATGTAACCCTGAATTTAAAAAACTTTGCGAAAAAATAACAGATGAATTTAATAAGATTTTTGATGAAAATTTATCTAAAACAAAAGCACACTATAATACCACCCATGAAAGAACAATAGTAAGATTTGCAACCGGAATAACTGCTGCAATCATTTTAGGAAATGATTTTTATAATAAAGCTATTTTAAATGGAAAAGACGATAAAGAAGCCAAAATTTCACAAAAGAAAAAAAGAACGCAAGAACTTATTGAAACTGTTCAAGAAGCACTTGCGCAATATTTTATGTTGAGTGCGTTAACGAGCACCGTAAATAATTCTAATATCGCAGCCCCCATTATTAATACTGCTTTGAGTTTATTATTCAGGATTACTTCAAGACTTTCAACAGGCAGACCTATTATCAGAATAAAAGTTCCAAATAAAATAGATTATGCTGCGCCAACTATAGATGAATTTAAAGAATCTCCAATGGAGCAAAGCTTAAAAATAAAACCACAAGCAAAACAAGAGAACAAAAAACATCTATTAAGTCCTAAAAATATAATTATTGCGTGTTTGGCAAGCATTGGTTTAGGTTTTGCCGGCCGTGGTATTAAATCTACCAAGGGTTTTGAGCAATTAAAAGAAGCTATATGTAATACAAGTATCATTAAAAGCCTGAAAGAAAAATATATAAATGCAACTATTGGCGAAGTTTGGGCAAGTAAGGATGAAATTAATACTTTCCTTAAAACACAACGAAAATGTGATTTTGAGAAAAACTCAATGTATTTTAGAAAAAAATTAATCACCGAAGCCTTTAGCGATAAAAATAAAGTAAAAGATGGAAAACTATTAATTGGTGAATATGAAAAAATAACACATATCCCATTTACTAAAATCCAAGTATCTAAAAAAGAACTTTTGCAGCTTCCCCTATCGCCATTTAAACTTATATATGAGCTTGCAAGTTATCCATATAGATTAGTAAAGAAAATACTTGAAGCAGGGGGCAAAATTGCAAAAAATCCACCGCAGAAGCTTAAAAATGAATACAATATAGTTAATACTTATATTGACTACAAAGAAAAATTGCAGGCAAATCGCGGTATTATTGATGATAATTTTATAGAAAAATATTCTAAACATTTAAAAGACAATAGAATTTCAGCCTTAAACAAAGAAACACAATCATCAATCAATAATTCAGCTATTGGTCAAACTACCCAAACTATGGGAACTTTTGCTTCATTATATTTTGCAATGGCAGATGATTATAATGAAACTGCAAAACAAACAGGTGACAAAGAAAAAGCGCAAAAAGATGCAAGATTGAGAGGGGTAAACAAGATAATCAGGATGTCAACACAAACAATATGTCTGCAATTGAATAATATATTTAAAGTATCTTATGCAAAGAGTCTTTTAGGAGCAGGAATAATTTCTGTTTTCTGCACTCTTTTGACTGATAATATTTCAAGGAAATTATCCGGTATGCCAAATAAAAAAATGAACAAAGAACAGCTTGAACAATATAATAACGATAAGAAAAATGGGGTGCTAAAAGGTTATTATAATGCTTTAGATAAATTAACGGACTAATTTAATAGCTTCTCAATTGAATTGCCTGGGCAATATGAGAAATTTCAATATCTTTTTTGTTTTCTAAATCTGCAATTGTTCTTGAGATTTTAAGAAGCCTGTCGTAGGCTCTTGCGGATAAATTAAATTTATTTATTGCATTTTTTAGAAAGTCTTTTGCTTCTTTGTCGAGCTTGCAGTATTTTTTGATTAATTTTGCATTTAATTCGGAATTCGTTAAAATCCCTTCGTCTTTGTATCTTTCAGCTTGGATTTTTCTTGCGGCAATGACTCTTTTTCTGATATCGCTTGATTTTTCGCTTGTTGTGTCAGAGGTTAGTTCGTTTTCATCGAGTCTTTCAATCTTTAATTGAATATCAATTCTATCCAGCAATGGCCCTGATAACCTTCCTTTGTATCTGTTTATTTGAAATTCGCTACAGGAACACTGCTTTCTTTTATCCCCTAAAAACCCGCAAGGACATGGGTTCATCGCGCCAATTAAAATAAAATTAGCAGGATATTGTATGCTCATTTGTGCTCTTGAAATAGTAACCACATTATCTTCAAGAGGCTGCCTTAAGACTTCCAGTGTCTGCCTTGGAAATTCAACCATTTCATCTAAAAATAAGACTCCTCTGTGGGCAAGAGTGATTTCCCCCGGGCGCGGATTTGAGCCGCCTCCAATGATGCCGACAGGGCTTGCGCTATGATGAGGCGAGCGAAAAGGTCTTTTTGTAATTAGTGGTTTTTTTCTATCCAAAAGTCCCGATACTGAATAAATTTTGGTAAGCTCTATTGCTTCTTTTTTGCTCAAAGGAGGTAAAATCGATGTAAATGCTTTAGCAAGCATTGTCTTACCTGAGCCGGGGCTTCCTGACATCAAAACATTATGTGCGCCGCTTGCCGCAATTTCAAGGGCTCTTTTTGCCATCATCTGCCCTTTTATGAATGAAAAATCCGTTTGGAAAGTTTCATCTTCATCAAGAAAATCTTCAACATTTTGTTTAAGCCCTTTAAGTTCCATTTCACCATTTAAATATGAAACAACTTCTGTTAGGCTTTTTGCACCAAGAGTTTCAATATTATCTATAAAACTTGCTTCTTCAAGATTTTCGTATGGAAGAATAACTTTTTTAAAACCAAGGTCATAGAGTCCAAAAACAATAGGCAAAATCCCATTTACCGCTCTAAGTGTTCCATCTAAAGAAAGTTCTCCCAAAAAAGCGGTTGATTGATTATCGAAATCTTTAATTATTCCTTCTTTTAATAAAATGCCGACTGCCATAGCAAGGTCATAGCTTGAACCTTCCTTTTTGATATCGGCAGGCGCAAGGTTTATAACAACTTTTGTCTGCGGGAAAGAAAATCCTGAATTTTTAATTGCAAGGCGGAGCCTTTCTTTGGCTTCTGAAATAGCGGTATCCCCAAGTCCTATTATAGCAACACTTGGAATAGAATTGACGCTATCTACTTCTACATTAACTTCATATACATCCAAACCTGTTGTAAGTGCGCTTTTTGTAGTTACTGCCAAAATTATATATCCTCTTTTAATCTATCGGGGATTAGTTTTAGCATTTTAATGTTTGCTGCTTCAAAAGAAGGATTTAAACTTAGAGATGTTTTATAAAAGCTTATTGCATCGGCTTTTTGGTTTTTGGCTTCATTGTATAGAGCACATAGATAATAGTAATAATAATTTTTTTCAAGAGTGAACGCCATTGTATAAATCAAACCTTTAGCCAGATAGAAATTTTTCTTTTTAAGATAGAGGTTTGTAAGTTCTCCTATGGCGTTTTCATAGTTTGGATTGATAGTAAGTGCTTGTTTTAGAAAATCTTCTTTTAAAACATCATTATTTTGCGCAATTGAAATTGCACTTCTGTAATATCCAAGATAGTTATTTTTAGGCATTTTATCAAGCAGGGCTTCATATTTAGATAGTTCCTTTTGTTTTCTTCCATATTGTCTTAAAGATGTTGTCAATTTTAGAAGAATTTCAAAGTCGTTTTTGTTTTCATTGTATGCTTTTTTGTATAGTTTTGTCGCGTTTTTAAAATCGCCATGAAGATATTTTATATCTGCAAGACCAACTATGGTTTCTAAGTTATTTTTTTGCAATTTGTATGAATTTACATAGTAGCTGTTTGCTTTATCTATATTTCCCGTTGCAAGCTCGTTTTTAGCATATAAAGATAAAATATAGGAATTATCTTTGTCGAAATTTAAGACATTTGCACAGTCTTTTTTGCTTTTTTCAAAGTTGCCTTCAAGAAAGTTTTTATTTATTATATGGAATTTTTTTTCTTTTTCGCCTTTGGTTGTATTTGCAAGAGCTATTTCTTTTTTGATTTGAATTTTATCTGCAAAATATATAGTTTTTGTTAATTCAAGTTTTTTGATTAAATTTAGAGCATCTTTGTATTTTTTATTTGCAATAAGAGCATCTATTTTAAAGACCTGATAGTTGATATTTTCAGGGTTTAGAGAAATTGATTTATTAATATTATTTATTGCGTCATTGTATTTTTTGAGTTCAAAATTAGCAATAGCGATAAGATAGAAGTAGTAATCATTTTTTTGAAGTTCTCTTGCTTCTATTTTTTCGCCTTTAAGCTGTGCTTTTTTTTGAATTAATTCATCAAGGGCTTCTTTTGCGGAATTATCAAAATATATTGAGCTATATATTTTTGCATAAAAAATCTCATCTTCTTTTTTAATGTATGCTTTTGGCTCATAGCTTTTTTTGAGGTCTTCTATATTATCTGCAAATTGATTTACGTTGGTTATTCTTGTCTGTGCTTCTTTTGCAAGCGAAAAGAATCCTGATTCGTATAAAGCCTTAGTTAAAGCAAGCATTGATTGGTCGTTTTCAATATTATCAATTAATTTTGAATATTCATCTAATGATGCTACGATATTTCCCTGATTAAATTTGGTTGCAGCCTGGATAAAGCTTTTTCTGGCGTTTGCCCTTGTTGTTTGGATATCTTCTTTTTCCAGTATTGGTTCAATATCATCTTCCTGGGCAATAAAGCTATCTACGAAATTAGTTAAGTTGAAGCGGTTTTCTTTTTCATTAGATTGAGGAAGATTTTGCACTTCAGCGAAAGAAATCTGATTAAACAGGCTAATCAAGATAAACAAAAATATAGTAGTATTTTTTTTGTATGTTTTCATTTTATGCTTTCAAACCGTGGTGATAATATTTGTCAAAAACTTTGGATAAATTTAATTTTTCTTCGTCTTTGATTTTGTCTTTATTGATTAAAATTTCGTATAAATCTGCTAAACAGTGCTGTTTTAGATAATTTTCATCTTCGCTGAATTGGATTTCAATGTCGCTTGTAAGGACTTTTAAGATATCATATAGACTTACCGACATAAAGGCATTTACGATTTTTTCATCAAAATGCTTGTTTTTGCCTTCTATAATTATTTTAAGAGCATCAATGATTTCCATTTTGTTACGATAGTGTCTTTTAGATGTAATTGCATCAAATACGTCGGATACTGCAAGGATTCTTCCTCCTACAGGAATTTGCTCACCTTTCAGACCTTTGAAGTAGCCGGTTCCATCGTATTTTTCGTGGTGCGAACTTGCAATTTTGGTTACTTCTTTAAAGTTTTTTGAAATTTTAATTTTACCTAAGATTTTATCTGTCAGAGCAACGTGTTCTTTGATGTGTTCGTATTCGTCTGAAGTCAGTTTTCCTTCTTTTTGTAAAATGGAATCTTTTATTCCGATTTTACCGATATCATGAAGTAAGGCTGCATTTCTTATGGTTTCTTGCATTTGCTCGCTTATTTTGCATTTTTGGCAAATTAAAGAAGAATACATCATAACACGCTTTGAATGACCGGATGTGATTTTGTCTCTGGCATCAATTGAGGCAGCTAATGTATCAATAAAACCTAAAAATAACATTCTTTGCTCTTCAATCATCTTTTTTTGTTTATTGAAAAGATTAGCGTTTTCAAGAGCAATGCCTGCGGAAGAACCTATTGCTACAAGCAGATCTTCATCTTTTTGGGTAAAATCGCCATTGTTTTTGTTCAAGACCTGAAATACACCTACTATCTGATGCGATAGGTTACGAATTGGCATACACAGAATGTTTTTCGTTTTGTAGCCTGTTTCTAAATCGATATCTTTATTAAAATATTCGCTTTCATAGGCATTTTTTATATTTACAGTCTCGCCTGTAGTTGCAACGTGACCTGCCAGTCCTTTATTTGCTTTAAATCTTATTTCTCTGCTTTCAAGCCCTAAAGCTACTTTGCTCCAAAGTTCATTTGTTTCATCATCAAGCAAAAATACAGTGCATCTGTCCGCGTCAAGCGCTTGTTGGATTTGTTTTGCAATTATTGTTAAAAGATTATCTATATCTGTTTCAACAGCAATTGTTCTTCCGACTTGCAAAAGTGCCAAAAATGCATCATCTTTGATTTCGCTTGGAATAAAAGAAGGCGGAACGGATGAAATTGATTTACCCTCTTTTTCGTTTTCGATTTTTGAGCGATAGTCGATAATGGCTTCATCGTAGTTTTCTTCTTTAACTTTTAAATAAAGACTTGCTTTCATAAGATTAAGCGCAACATCTATATTTTTTTCAAAATATTCAATTAAACTTGAGCAGAAAAGATTTATTTTTTGCGCAAGCAGATTATTTGAAGAATTTGCAAGATATTTTGCATCATTTAAAAGATTAAGTGTTTGATAGTATGTAGCGCCTTGCTTGTAGTTATTTATAGCAAGATAAGACATAGATAATGAAACCAAATCAAAACTTTTTGATGCGACAGACATTTTATAAATGTCATCAATATTTTTGTTTTTAATCGGTTTGTTTTCTATGATATTTTTAAAGAAGAAACCTTCAAGCTCCTGCTTCATTTTATCATAATCTATATTTTTTTTATTTTTGACTAAAAGCATTGACATAATTCTATCTTAACTATTATTTTAGGGCTTTTATCGCGCATTGTCAAATCGTTTAAGTGTCTGATTATTTAAAATTTGACAAGGATTTTTAGAGAATCTTTCTTTTTATTTTCTTCAAAAGCTTCAATAAAATCTTCACTATTGAAAACTTTAGAAATCAGAGGTTTCGGGTTGATTTTATTTTTTTCAAAAAGTCTTAAAATCGGCTTGAATTGTCCGCATCTTGACCCTATAATTGTAATTTCATTTATTACAACTCCTGCAAGATTTAGCCCTTCTTTTGCTGCTATTGTGCTTTTTAAAACCAATACTCCTCTTGGTTTAACAAGGCTTAAGCTTGTTTCAAAGCCGCCAAGGGACCCTGTTGCTTCAATTACAATATCAAAAGACATTGTATCTTTTTCTCTTAATTCATCCAATAGCATAGTTTTAGAGCCAAAACCTTTTGATATTTCAAGTTTTTGGCTGTGTTTTCCAATATGAACCAAATCGACATTATAAGCGTTTAAAATCAAAGAAATACAAAGACCAAGCTTGCCATCTCCAACAAGGGCGACTTTTTGATTGGGTTCAATTTTAACCTGTTCAAGAATTTCAGCTGCAGCGGCCAACGGTTCAACAAAAACAGCTGTTTCATCACTGACATTATCAGGTATTTCAAGAATGTTTTCTTTTGGCAAAGTAAAATATTCACTAAAACACCCGTCTTTTTTAAATATTCCCAAAGTGCTTCTGTTGGGGCAATGTCTTTGAAGACCTCTTGCGCAGTATGAACAATTGTTGCAGGCAAGATTAATTTCGCCCGTTACTCTTTTTCCGATTAGTTCTTTAGAAACATTATTTCCAACTTCTACAACCGTTCCTATAAATTCGTGTCCAAGGACACCATTATAGTCCATATAGCCTTTTGTGATTTCATAATCAGTGTTGCATATTCCGACTATAGAAGTTTTAATTAAGACTTCGTTATCTTTTGGAATTGGTTTTTTATAATCTTCAACTAATTTTAATCCTTTTTCATCGCTATATACTAACGCTTTCATATGCCTTTTTGCCTCCGTCATTAATAGTTTCTAAATATTTACTTGCTTCAATTGCAGCAACAGCGCCATCTGATACTGCAGTTATCACCTGTCTTAAAGGAGTATTTCTGATGTCACCTGCAGCATACACTCCTTTAATATTTGTTTCCATATTGCAGCTTGTTTCAATAAAACCATACTTATCAAGCTTTAATTGATGAACAAACATTTCAGTGTTTGGTTTTAAACCTATATAAGGAAAAACCCCGTCAAGTTCTATAGTTTGAATTTCGTCATTTACGGTATTTTGAATTTTTAAACCCTCAACTCTTGTGGCTGCCATAATTTCAACCGGAACAGAATTTGTAATAATTTTGATTTTGTCGTTTTGTTTCAATCTCTGTTGAATTATTTTATCCGCTCTAAAGCTTTCCCTTCTGTGTATCAGATAAACGGTTTTTGCAAATTTAGTCAGATACATAGCTTCTTCAAGGGCTGAATTTCCGCCTCCGATTACTGCAACAATTTTATCTTTATAAAAGGCTCCATCGCAAACAGCACAGTAGCTTACACCTTTACCTATGTTTTCTTCTTCTCCTTTAATGCCAAGTTTTTTGTTTTGTGCCCCCATTGCAATGATAACAGATTTTGCAAAAAACTTGTTTTCAAGAGTTTCGACGGTTTTAGTATCTGAAATTAAATCTATGTTTTGAATTTCTTCAAAAGGATATTTTTGAATTTTAAATTCATCAATGTGCTGTTCGAACTTATCACATAATTCGCAGCCTTGAATTTTTGAAAAACCAAGGTAGTTTTCAATTTCTGTATAATTAGACGGAGTTCCTCCGGGAGCTGATTTATCAACAAGCGCACAATTTAAACCGGAGCGCTTGGCGTAAAGTGCTGCAGATAATCCGGCAGGACCTGCTCCTAATATTAAACAATCAACATATCTTTCTTGCATGATTTTTTAAACCCTCAACTTCTCTCATTTTACCATAAAGACGAAAAAAGCTTTTGAAAAGTTCCTTAAAAAATAACTTTTTTGTAAAAAAAACTCCTTTATACTATAATGTTGTTAAACAGATTGATTTAAGAATTTTTTAAAGGGGAGAAGATGGCTGATACAACAACTAACCACAGCTATGACGCAAGTAATATCAGAGTGCTTGAAGGTCTTGAAGCAGTTAGGGTGAGACCTGGCATGTATATTGGTTCAACAAGTCAAAGAGGCTTGCATCATTGTATTTATGAAATTGTTGATAATTCAATTGATGAAAGTCTTGCCGGATATTGCGATACTATTCACGTTACGGTTCACAAAGACAATTCCGTTACAGTTCAGGATAATGGCCGTGGAATTCCCTGCGATATAAAACCTGATAGCGGCAAATCCGCTCTTGAAATTGTTCATACAGTCCTTCATGCCGGAGGAAAATTCGGTGATGGTGGCTATAAAGTATCAGGCGGGCTCCATGGCGTTGGTGCTTCTGTTGTTAATGCATTATCAGAAAAATACATAGTAGAAGTTGCGCGCGACGGCTTTGTTCATCGTCAGGAATATTTAAGAGGTGAACCCACAACAGATGTTGAAAAAATAAAAGAAACAACAGAACACGGCACAAAAACACATTTTTGGCCTGATCCTGAAATATTTACAGAAACCACAGAAATCGATTGCGATGTTATTGCAAATAGGCTTCGTGAAATGGCCTTTTTAAATAAAGGCTTAAAAATTGTTTTCCACGATGACAAAACAGAAAAAGAAATAACGTATCATTTTGAAGGCGGTATTGCAAGCTATGTTGAACATTTAAATAAAAATAAAAATGTTTTGTATGAAAAACCCGTCTATATTGAAAAACTTGTAGATGGAATTAATGTTGAAATTGCAATGCAATACACTGATTCCTATACAGAAAATGTTCTTTCTTTTGCAAACAACATAAATACTCATTCAGGCGGAACCCACTTAACGGGCTTTAGAAACGGAATTACAAGAGTAATTAATGATTATGCAAGAAAAAATAATATTTTAAAAGAAAAAGATGCGAATTTGGCAGGTGAAGACGTTAGAGAAGGCTTAACTGCTATTGTTTCTGTTAAAATTTCTAACCCTGAATTTGAAGGGCAGACAAAAGAAAAACTCGGAAACGCTGAAGTTACACCTGCTGTTAACGATGTTATAAGAGATAAATTCCAAGAGTGGCTTGAATTTAATCCTAAAGTTGCAAAAATCATAATTGATAAAACTATGCAAGCGCAAAGAGCAAGAGAAGCAGCAAGAAAAGCAAGAGAACTTACAAGAAGAAAAACAGCTCTAGAAAGTTCATCATTGCCCGGTAAACTTGCCGATTGCTCCTGTAGGGAAGCTGAAAAATGCGAATTATATATAGTTGAAGGAGATAGTGCCGGAGGTTCTGCTAAACAAGGTAGAAACAGACAGTTTCAAGCAATTCTTCCTTTGAGAGGAAAAATCTTAAATGTAGAAAAAGCCCGCCTTGATAAAATCTATAATTCAGATTCAATCAAAACTATGATTCAAGCTTTGGGCATTAATATTTCTAAAAACCATGATGAAGTTGATGTAACAAAGCTTAGATATCATAAAGTCGTTATTATGACAGATGCTGATGTCGATGGAGCCCATATCAGAACCCTGATGCTTACATTCTTCTTTAGATATGCAAGACCATTATTGGAAAACGGTTATGTCTATATTGCACAGCCTCCTTTATATAAAATAACAACAGGCAAACAAACCCAATATCTCTATGATGATAGAGGCTTAGATAAAATGATTAGAGAAAAAGGTGTTAAGGGCTTGCAGTTATTCAACAAAGACAAGACAAAATCCGTTAAAGAAGATGGGCTTGAACCGTTGATGTATGAAATGGGCAAATACTACCGTTCATTCTATAATCCGATAATAAATCAAATGCCATCTGTTATTGTGCGCGGTTTGATTCGTTCGGGAATTACCCCAAATGATTTTGAAAATGAAGCAAGAATGAAAGAAATCTATGAATATCTTTCACACTATATTAAAGACCACGCTGAAAATTATGGAATTGTTGAAGCGAAAGATTATAGAGTGTATTTAGCTTCTAATCCTGAAAACACAAGGTTTAATCTAAAAATTGAACTTGGGGGTGATTTAGAACCTGTACTTATTACCCAGCACGTTATAAAATCACAGGAATATATGAGAATTAAAGATTCTTATCCAAAAATCAGAGAATTTTTAATTGAAGAAGAAAAACTATTAAAACTTGAAAGTGAAACCGGAACAACCGATATCACTTCATTCAGTCAATTCCAAAAAATTGTTGAAGATAGAGGTCAAAAAGGATTCCAAATTCAAAGGTTTAAAGGTCTTGGTGAAATGATGCCGCAGCAGCTGTGGGAAACTACAATGGATCCTGCAAATAGAACTCTAAAAAGAGTCAACCTTGAAGATGCACAATTATGTGACGAGTTGTTTGATATCTTAATGGGCGATAATGTTGCGCCACGTCGCGAATTTATTGAAGAAAACGCAGTCTATGCAACAAACATTGACGTATAGTTGAAATTCTAAAATAAAATTATTCCTCCTTTATTTAATTTAGAGGAGGAATTTTTTAATATTAATAATAAATATAAAACTAACGATTTAAATCCTCAAATATTTTAGTTGCTAAAAGTTTAAGCTCGCCTGATTGATTTGATTTAAGTGCTGATTTTATTAAAATATTAGAATCAATATAATGAATTTCTTTTAATTTTGAAAGTTTTTCTTGTATAACTTCTGATGCTCTGCACATCCAAGAGCCGTTTTCTATGATTGCAACGGTTCTGTGCTGTAAATTGTGGTTAACTACATCAAGCAAAAGTTTTTCCATATTTACAAATATTCCGTTGTTGTATGTAGTTGAAGCTAAAACTATATGAGAATATTTAAAAATATCAGATAAAATATAAGAACTGTGTGTTTTTGAAACATCATATAATTTAATATTTTTAACTCCCAATTGTGCAAGGTTGTTTGCCAAAACCTCTGCTGCGTTTTGAGTTGAGCCATATACGCTTGCATAAGCAACCATCACAGAAGAAAGTTCAGGCTGATAATTTGCCCAAAGAACGTATTTATCCCAAAGCATTTCGATATTTTCTTTTAAAATAAGCCCGTGAAGAGGACAAATCATTTTAAATTCAAGAGTTTTCGTTTTATTTAAAAGGTTATTTACCTGAATACCATATTTTCCAACTATATTTGTATAATATCTTCTGTATTCATCTATATCAAGTTCTGTTTCATCATCAAACAAGTTGCCGTTTATTGCTCCAAAAGAGCCAAATGCATCTGCCGAAAAAAGAATTTTTTCCGTTATGTCATATGTCATCATAACTTCCGGCCAATGTACCATAGGTGCCATAACAAAAGTGAATTCGTGGTGGCCTGTATTTAAAATGTCGCCTTCTTTGACAATTTTAAAATTATTTTCAATATCAAAATCAAATTCAAAAAACTGATAAAGCATAACTTTGATTTTTTGGTTGCATACAATTTGGACATTTGGAAATTTAACAATAATGTCTTTAATTAATGCACTGTGGTCGGGCTCTAAGTGATTGATTACTAAATAATCAAGATTTTTGCCGTTTAGAACGCCATCAATATTTTCAAAAAATTGCGTTTTGGCATTTTTATCGACAGTATCAAAAAGAACTGTTTTATCATCATCTAATAAATATGAATTATAGCTGACGCCATTTGGCACAGGATATACATTTTCAAATAATTCAATTCTTCTATCCGAACAGCCGACATAATATAAATTTTTTGCGATATTTCTAATATTTTGCATTATTTTATCCTCCAAACACAAGATATTTTATCATAAAGAAAATTTTTATAACAAGTTTATAGAATACGGCCGTTGAATTTTGTTTGTGTTTTTTCAAAACCTTCTTTGACCCAGTAGTCAACAAGGTTGATAGCAGCTTTTCCTATTTTTAATATTTTTTCAAGCTCTTCTTTTGAAAAATTGCTTAGAACATAATTATCTATTGGAATATTTCCAATCGGCCCCACTCCTATTTTTAATCTGTCAAATGCATTGGTTCCAATGCAATTTATAATGGATTTTATTCCGTTGTGCCCTCCAAAAGAGCCTTTTGAACGCATTCTTATAATTCCAAGGTCAATAGTTGCATCATCATAAATTACTAAAATATCTTTATTTGTAAGTTTATAAAAGTTCATAAGTTCAATAACGGCGCGGCCTGAAAGATTCATATATGTTTTTGGAAGAAGGTATAAGATATCATTTTCTTTTGCAAAAAACGAATTAAATTTATCGCAAAGAGTTATATTTTTTGCTTTTAAAATTTCATCCATTACAAGAAAACCTGTGTTATGACGGGTTAATCGATATTTAACTTCAGGATTTCCAAGTCCGATTATTGCTTTCATTTTATTATTTTTAACCTTATTCTTTTAATTGACATTTGAATTAATCAAATTTATTTATCTTTTTTGGCAATTAAAAAATAAATAAAAAAGGTTATTTGTATTATAGCATAATGGCGTAAAAATTTGTTAAAACGGAGAATAATTTTGAAAAATAATGCAATGAAGAAAAGTTCAAAACTTGTAGCTGACTTTTTACAAAAAAATAAGCTTCATAAAAAAGAATTTGCCCAAATGATAGGTGTTACTCTTTCTTATGTTTATAATTTGATTGATGAAAATGTACCTTTTTCGACAAGATCAACAACGCTTGAGCGAATTGCTGTTGTAATGGATATTAATCCTGAAGATTTTATAGAATATCAAATTCCATCTGAAGTTGAAAGTTACGGTGAAAATCTTCTTATGTTAAAGGATTTAATCAAATCAAATAAGCTTTCAACCGTTGAATTCTTAAAGATGTTTGAAAGAAAAAAGAGGCTTGAGCTGGTTGATATTTTAAGAGGCGCAAAACCAATTCAGATAGATTACAGCGAACTTAAAAATATAGCAGTTGCTCTTAATATGTCTAATGAAGAGTTATTTGAAATGTGGAAAAAAAGAATGATAGAATATCTTGAACAAGGCGGTTTCAATATCGAAAAAAATAAAAAGCTGCTAACATCAATGTTTGATTGCGCATATGAAACGATGAAATCCGATAAGTAATAATTCTTCATAAAAAACGCGTTTTGCCTTGACTTTGCCCCATCTCCTTTATAACATGATGGTAAATATTATAATAAAGGTGATTAAATGAAGGGTTCATCGATACATAGAGCCGGATTAACAAAAGAAAAAATGGGCATTTTGCTTGGTTTAACACAAAGTGAAAGCAAAAAACAAAATACAAGAGCACAGTTAAACCAGCATTATAAAACAGCTAAAACCCAAGAATTAGATATTCTTTGGGGCGGTGTTCAAAAAGGAATTCAAAAGGTCTACAATGTTAACAAAACAGGTGTTCAAAAATCTCCTGCTTCATTTCTGATTATCGGTTTTATTTTAGGTGTTGTGTTTATGTCATTGATTACTTTTATTGTATCAATTTCAACAATGGCGCCAAAAACAGTTATTAAAGAAAAAGCTCCGTCTGCCAAAACTTCTGTTGTTTCTAATGAAAATCAGCAAAATGAAGCAAATGAAGGCAACTATGTTCAAGAGAAATACGTTGTTAAAAAGGGTGACACCATAAATGGAATTGCATTTCGTTTCTATGGAAAATACGATGAAGCAAAAATAGAAGAAATTTTAAAAGTTAATAATATTTACAATCCGGGCTCCATCCAAATAGGTCAGGAACTGGTTATTCCTGTTATTCAGGAAAGATAACTAAGTCAGGTTAATATACTTTTATATAGTTGGGTATTATATCAATTAATATTGTTTGTTTTTCTTAAATCGTTTAAACCTATAAAAAAAGAGGTTTAATTTGAGATGAAAAAAATAATATATCTTGTGATATCTTCATTTTTGTTTTTATATCCTGTGCAGGCAGGCGTAATTTCGGGTAAAATTGACCATAATGATATGAACTACAAAAATAAAATTATAGATTCAAAAACAAAAAAACCCTTAAGTAATGCCAAAATTACAATTCCCGGTGCAGATTATACTACCTATAGTGATAAAGACGGAACTTTTAAATTAAATGCTGATATTAATAGCCAAACCGTCCTTTTTGTGGAAAAAGAAGGCTACAAGGTATTTTCTTTAACTGTAGATAATACAGTTTTAAATGGTCCATTGAAGCTTGGAATAGAACAATCAAGTCCGTTTGATATGCAAATAACCCATGGTGTTATCCATCTTGGCGATAACCAGTATTCCAACAACTCTGCAAACAGTATGGAATTTAGAGGGAGTGCTACAAGCCATTTTATGACTAAAACCTTTGCTCGCCCTAAAGCTGCTCAAAATCAGGATGTCGTTGTAAAAATAGGTTCGCTTATCGGCTTGGATACTAAAAAAGCAAAAGAACAAGGTCAAAACAGGATTGCAAAAGTATACTCGTCTCCTGCTGAAGTTATTGTTAATGGAAGGCGTATTGCTTCAATTGAGCTAAATGGTGATAATTTGGAATTCGTTATTCCAAAAAATATTTTAAGGGACACAAATGAACTTATAATTAAAACAGGTAAAAACCTTTTTCAAACCCAGTATACAGACTATGATGATATAGAGCTTGCAAATGTCAGAATAGAAACCAAAGACAGAAGCTTTTTTGCTCGACACTAGATGGATTGTATAGTATAATCCATTATATGATTAAGCCCAAAAATTCACTTAAAGATATTGTATGTTATAAAACAGATGAATATAGGTTAGATATTAAATATAAATTGGATTCTAACGAAAATATATATGGATGCCAAGACTATGTATTTAATATTTTGAAAAATCTAAATAAAGAAGAAATTTCCCTATACCCTTGTTATGGAAAGCTTTTAGATAAATTAGCTCAAAAATATTCAACAAAAGATATTCTTCTTACAAATGGCTGTGACGAAGCTTTGAGCGTAATTATTAATGCTTATTTAGATGAAAATGATGAAATTTTATCATATAGCCCAAGTTTTTCGATGCCGCATCTTTATGCAAAAGCAGTTGGTGCCAAAACAAGAACAATAGAATATTCAGAAAAATATGTTTTTGATAAAAATGATTTTGAAAAAAATATTTCAGCAGCTACAAAAATCATCTATATTGCAGCTCCAAACAATCCTACGGGAGAAATTGCCGAGGCTTGCGACATTAATTGCCTTGCTCAAAGTCATAAAGATATTCTTTTTGTTGTTGATTGTACTTATATTAATTTTTCTTGTGTGGCTTGTTTTGAAGATTATATTGAATTGATCAAAACAAACGATAATATAGCTGTTGTTAAATCCTTTTCTAAAGATTTTGCGCTTGCAGGACTTCGCCTTGGTTTTGTTATTTCAAACAGTGGAATTATAAGTAACTTGAAAAAAATAGCATCTCCATATAATGTTAATTCAATTGCCGTTAATTGCGCGCTTGGAGTTTTGGATAATGAAGATGCATTTGGTGAGGTTAAACAAAAAATAAATATTGCAAAGCAAAGGCTTTTTGAAGGTCTTTTAGAATTAGGATATGAGCCTTATGAAAGCGAAGCTAATTTTATACTTTGCGATTTTAAGGAGCATTTGGATTTTGTTTTTGAAAAATTAAAAAAACAAGGGATAATCACAAGGAAATATGCTAAAAACACAAATCTTGAAACGTGCTTGAGAATAACTGTTCCAACAATTGATGCTGTTGATGAAATTCTTGAAATATTAAAACCAAGGCCGATATTTGTTTTTGATATGGATGGTGTTATTTTCGATGTAAGCCAATCATATAGAAAAGCTATAATAAAGACTTTTGAACATTTTACGGGTTTTTCCTGCTCAAGTGATGATATACAAATGGTAAAAAATGCAGGCGGTATGTCTAATGATTGGAAAGTTACTCATTATCTGATAAGTAAAGCAGGAAAAGAAGTTTCTTATCAAGAAGTTATTGATGTTTTTCAAGGATTGTTTTTCAATCCCCTCGCTCCAATGGGGCAAAAAGGGCTGATTGATTGTGAAAAAACAGTTTTAGATAAAGATTTTTTTGAAAAATTATCTCAAAACTTTGACCTTGCAATATTTACTTCAAGAGATAATATAGAAGCCTTTTATTCGCTTGAAAAAGCCGGAATTAAAAAGTATTTTTCATATTTTATAACAGCCGAAAGTGTTGGCGAATTTGTAAAGCCAAGCGGTTACGGGCTAAATTTAATAAAACAAAATTGCAGCAATAGCGAAATATATTATTTTGGAGACACAATAGATGATATAAAAGCAGGGCTTGAAGCAGGTGCAAAAGTCTTTGGTGTGATTCCTCCAAACGCCTCTAAAATCGATGAAACCATAAAAAGCCTAAAAGATTCGGGCGCATATGGCATTATAAAAAATAAAAATGATATATTAAATCTGAAGAAGGATAAAATATGCTTGTAAGAAATACAAAAGAAACTGAAATTTCTCTTGATTTAAATATAAGAGGCAATGGAAACAGTTCCATCGAAAGTCCGAATTTGTTTTTTAATCATATGCTGAGAGAATTTGCCCACCATGGAAATTTCGATATAACTTTGAATGCTAAATCATTGGATAGCAATTTTCATCATCTTGTTGAAGACTGCGCAATTGTTTTAGGTAGCGCTTTTAAAGAAGCGCTTGGCGAAAAACGCGGAATAAAAAGATATTCAAGTATAATTCTTCCTATGGATGACGCTTTAGTTATGTGCGCGCTAGATATTTCAAATCGTCCTTATTTTAAGCTTGATTGTAAAATGAGTGAACAAAAAACCGAAGATTTTGAAACTGTTCTTTTTTATCATTTCTTTAATTCTTTTGCAATGAATCTCGGACTTTGTTTGCATATAAAAGTATTAGACGGAATTGATGCCCATCATATTATAGAAGCAGCTTTTAAGGCCGTTGCAAGGTGTCTCAAAGAATCTGTAACAATAGAAAACGATAGGTTGCCTAGCACAAAAGGGCAATTATAAAAAGTTAGAAAATGTTGTATTGTGTGTTGGATGACTAAAAAAGGAGAAAGTAATGAGCTCAGATTTCGAAAAAAGAGAAGAATGCTTCTGCAAATCTAAATGTTTTAAAAAGTTTTTAACAATTGCCTTGGGCAGTTTTGTTGGTATGTATTGTGCTTTGGCTTTATTTTGTGCACTTCACAGACCCCCAATGATGCATCCTATGATGCCAATGCCATATTATGGTGCTATGATGCCTCATAATGCAATGAACTGCAATTGCCCGTGCCATAAGATGATGATGAAAAAAATGATGAAACATCATATGTTTGATAAAAACAGACCAAACATGGAAGATAAAAAACCTGAAATTGATGATTAATATTAAGTGTGTATAGGAATTTGGCTGTGGTATAAAAATCACAGCCAAATTTTATGCAAAATTTGCTTGAATTTTGGATTTGTTTATGGGATGATGATTTTGACTTTATGGTTGGGTAAGCTCACTGAGTGGCATTGGCTGCGAATTAAAGACCTAGAGCCTGCTCTAGCCAAAAAATTGAATAATTAGAAACCTTATGGCTGGGTAGCTCAGCTGGCTAGAGCGTACGGCTCATACCCGTAGTGTCAACTACCAAAGCCGAAGCCGAATAACTTGATATAAGTGAGTTACAAGGCTAAACCAAAATTAAATATCTCAAATTGTTTCAAAATTGTTTCAATTAAGATAAAACCAAGTTGAAAATTAAATAAAAAAGTAATAGCATGGCTGGGTAGCTCAGCTGGCTAGAGCGTTCGGCTCATACCCGAGAGGTCGAGAGTTCAAGTCTCTCCCCAGCTATTATAACAAAAGAGTTTCGAGATTAACGAAACTCTTTTTTAATGCTTTTGTTTCAGTTTGTTTCAATTATTCTTCTGTTAAAGCTGCTTTAAATTTGTTAATTAACTCATTCAATAATGGAAAATCAGAAGATAGATTATTTTTTGTAATTTTTCCACAAATTAAATCTGCCAACTCATATTTAAGATTGTTGCATCTGTCTTTATCTCTTTTTAAGCTAGAGTCTTGATTAAGTATTTGAGCTAACACAGGGGCTTGATTATTTAAATTAAAATCTTTTTCACATTTTTCATCAAAAAAGGTTTTTACTAAGTTTAAAGGATATAAATCTTCTAATGTAAATTTATCATATTCTTTGTTTACCAAGTCTTTTAATGTAAAAACTCTATTTCGATAGCAATTTCTCTTTATAATTTCGCTTTTATTCTTTCGACCTTCTTGGTCATCATCTACTATAAAGTATGGATATACTTTTTCACCACAAAACATAGTAGCTAAATTTATCATGTGTGAAGCTCCACCAGATGATTTTATAGCGTAGTGATCTTTAGTATTGGTTACTTTAAATAATTTTTCAAATATTTGTTTATCGTCATTTCCCTCAACTATAATAATTTTTTGAGGTAATAGCTCTCTGAAAATATTTAACCCAAAAGCTGAATTCAAAACTTTATTGTCCCACATTGATATACTATCACTTATCTGTGTTGCAAATGTTTTAATACCATTTTTCTCAATTTTCCAATGTCTTTCAGAACATTCTCTGTCAATCATAAATGGGGAATGTGTGGATATAAACACATAATTATTTTCACCAATCTTTAAAAGTTCTCTTTTCATATCCTCTATACTTTCAGGATAGAGATGAGTTTCAGGTTCGTCAATTAAAATTAAAGTATCAGATAATTTCTTTACGCTATTTTCTGCAGATAAACTTAGAATTAGTGATATAAATTGTTTAAAACCATCACTTTTAAACTTCATATCAAAATATCGGCTTGAAGTATCTTCAATTTGGATTGTACATTTTCCAGTATCACTTATTCTAACCGATATTTTAACATTTTGATTAGCCCAAACTTTTGAAATATATTCAGTTGTTTTTGTACTGAGTTCAGATTCTAATTCAGACCTTGAGTCAACATCTTCAAGAGCATTATTTATGGCATTTGCTAATGTTGTTTCATTATATCCAGCTATTAAAAACATATTTTTTAATGGCACCAAGCTATCAGGATTATTAACGAAATTATTAAGTTGCAAGTTTGGATTATCATTAAAAATTAAATGCTTGTCATCTGATTTCCAAGTGATAAGTTGTGGTATATATTTGTTTAGTTCTTTGTCAATTTTATCTTTTAAATATTTTTCTATTAAATCTTTTGTGAGCTCTTTTCCATTTTCTGGTATTTCTGTACCAAGTAATCCTGCTCGTCCTTTTACTTCTATTGACGTAATCGAATTTTCATTATTCAATACTGCATAATAATTTTTGGACTTTTCAGATAATTGCACATTAAAAGTTAACAAACTTTCAACACTTGTCATATCTTTACGTGCATACAAATTTTTTGTTACATTTAGAATTTTAAGTGTAGATAAAAAATTCTCAGGAAAAATATTCATTTCCTTTATAGTGTTTAAAATTTCTTTATTATTTAAAACTTTAAATTCATAATAAATATCAATGTATTTATTATCTTCATTTTTATAATCTCTGTGGCAAACATTAGTATATTTAATTGGTTTGCCTTCTTCACATAAAAAGGCAAGCGCCTTTAATAAATTTGTTTTACCGCTATCATTTTTCCCAACAAAAATTGTTGTATATGAATTTCCATACTTTTGAACTGGGATAGCAACTTCATCTCTTATGCTTAAAAAATTTTCAACCCTAATTTCTGTTAATTCTAAAATCTTTGTCATACCATACCTGCCTTGTTAAGACATGTTATAGTATAAACATTAGAAAATCACAACATCATTCAACGCATTAGCGCCAATCTCGTACAATTCGGGCATTAAGTGGCCGTATTTATCTAGCGTTACTTGAATTGAGCTATGGCCCATTTGTTGCTGAATAAATTTAATAGGCATTTTCTTTGCTATCATTAAACTTGCGTAAGTATGCCTTAAATCGTGAAATCTAATATCTCTTATGCCTGCTTTGGCTAAACAAGGTTTAAAATAGCGTTTTACCATATTATTAGGGTCTAAATATGTTCCTATGCTATTACAAAATATGACATTACCTTTCGGCGCTTTTCTTTTCCATTCTTTAAGTACCGTTATTAAATTTTCAGGAATACAAACATTACGGATAGAGTGCTTTGTTTTTGTCTCCTCAACTCTACCATGGTTAAGGCTTTTATTAACTCTTATCAGTTTTCTATCAAAACCTACATCATTCCAAGTTAAAGCCAAAAGTTCACCCCTTCTCATACCGGTTGCTATTGCAGTTTGCAATAATGGGTAAAAGGTTGGATATTCTGCTTTTGCAGTCTGTAATAATGTCTTAATATCAAAAGTGTCTAAAAACTCCATTTCTAAATGTGGAAGTCTTAAACGTTTTATTGATGTTACGGGGTTATAATTTACAACACCATTCTCTATTGCTTTATTAAAAATACCGCTCAACAGATTTATAGTATGGTTTATGGTTTTATTCTTATAACCCTTATCTTGCATAATCTTAATATACTCTCTTATTACATTTGGAGTAATTTCATTTGCCTTAAACCTTTCAAAATAAGGTAATAAGTGGTTTTTAAGATACCCTTTATAACCCAAAATCGTGTTTAGCTTACAGTATGACTCTGCATAATTATTCATAAAACTATCAACAATGGCTGTAAACATTAGTTGTTTGTTTTTATGAATTAAAGTACCCTTATCAAGTTCTATTCTGATTTGAGCCAAGTAGCTTTCAGCATCCGCTTTGGTTTTAAAGCCGCTTTTCATAACTCTTTTACCTAGATTGTCGATATAATCGACAGTCCAAGCTGTGCCTTTTGAGCCATCCTTATTTGTCCATGTTCTTTTCTTTACTTTTGCCATGAATTAATAACTACCTTGTTGAGTATGATTATTGATATAATTTTGTAGTGTTTCGGGGTTAAAACGTAATAATTTACCAATTTTGATGTGTTCAATTTTCTTTTTATACACCCAATCATAAATCGTTGAAATTTCTACACCTAAAATTTCTGCAACTTCTTTTGCGCTTAATAATTTTTTCATAAGATACATTTCCTCTTTTAAAATTGCTTACATGTACCTATACGAATTTTTTGATTGAGCAAAAACTATTGCGATATTTTTAGATAATTTACGGCAGTTGTCGCTGATTTAACGGCTTTAAAGATATAATTCTTATCATTATGTAGTGCTTTAAGCCAACTTGCTACATAACTGCTTGTATTGGTGATATTCGGTGTAATACCAAATTCAGCACAAAGAAAGCTTGCGCCAATTTCTGCGACTAATTCCTCAAAAGCTCTGTCGCTTTCTTTATTAATTTCTAGTCGATTGAGCCTATTTTTATGCCCTGTCCAATGTACCAGTTCATGAAGTAATGTTGAATAATATCCCTCTGTATCTTCAAACTTAGATTTCAAAGGCATATTTATATAATCTTGACTAGGCTTATAAAAAGCTCTCTCGCCTTGGTGTTTAAGATTGACTTTTGTATTTTTGATTAACTCTTCAATACCATCAACGCTAATAATTTTCTCGTTTTCTGTGTCAATTTTAATACCTTCAATTTGATCCAAGTTAAAAACGTATTCAGTCCTAAAAAAATGGGTAATGACATTTTCCATATCATTACCCTCGTCTTTTGTTTCTTTTTTCTTTGTTATGCAAGCTATAATTCTTGTTGCTTTCTCGCCCTTTTTAACATTACCCTTTAATTGCTTTGCTTGTCCAAAACCTAACCAATAATGACTTGTATAGCCATGTTTTAAATTACCGAGCCATAACATCAATGTATTCATTCCGTTATAAGCCTGCCCTGTCTTAAAGTTTGTTGGCAAAGAACACCTTTTAAAAGGACAATGCCAAGGAACGATACCATCTTCAAGAGCTTTAATTATCTGGTTAGTAATATCATCATACAAACTCATCACTACCCCCTTATTGATTGAAGAAATACGGTTGTAGTAATCGCTCTTATGCTATCTTCAGATTTATAGCCTGTGATAGAAGCTCGAACCATTTTGTCGCATTCTTCATAATGTTTGGCGAGCCATTGAGTTTTGTTTAACAAAGTATTCTTAACGGTTTCATTAACTGATTCTTTTGTTAGCATCTGCTCTGTTATACCCTCATTAATAGGTATAACAATGATTTTATTGCCCTCTTTATCAAGCGTAACTTTTTGATTGCGCTTAAGAGTTGGCATAAATCTGTCGCTTGCCATACCCCATTTAGTAATCTGTTCTCCGCTGTCTGTTTGAAAGACTACGGTTAAACGTTTACCGAACTTTGTAGTTACCTCTTTACAAGGGTACTTTACGACTGCATTCATTTTAGTCATTTGCTGACTCCTTTCTATTATCACTAAGGATATAAATACACTAAAAGCCTTTAATAATAGGCTTAAACATCCTTATAACAATAATAGAACACTACTAAAAATATGGTGTCAACTTTTCTATTTAATTATAATTTCATCTTCTATTATATTATCTTTTTTAATTTTAAATTTATTTTTATTTTTTATATTATTTATTTTTTTACTTTTTTTATTATTAATTATATTATTATTTTTTTTCTTCTTCTTCATCTCTTTAATTATTTATACGAAAATATGGTTGTAGCAATTACTACAAAAACACTATTTTTTTGAAAAATAGCCATTTTGGTTCAAAAGTTATATCGCGCTTGCATTATAGAAATTTTATTCTATTTCTTCCTTGATAATTTTATCAATGGGCATATATAAATTTTCAGATATTAGCTTTTCTTTATAACTCTCTAATTCTTTTAATAATACTCTCATTCTTGGCGCTTCTTTGAAATCATCGTCTATTCTACCTTTGCAATAGATAATGTAAGTATCAATGTGTGTATCCGAAACTGCTGCGCCACTATAATCGGATAAATGCAACTTTATAGATGTGCTATACTTTAGAATGTTTTGGGTATATCTTGTAACAAGTCCAACCCCAGAATACAACTTGAAATTACCACTTACAATAGTTTTGCTTGAAAGTTTTTTTAGCATCATACCTAGATTTTTTGCATCGTATTCACTACTTGGCAGTTTTTCATTTAATGCATATTGTGAGTACATTTCTTTCATATAACTACTTAATGTTGTTGGACCTAATAAGAAATTTTCATCAATATAAACAAGATTCATTGCTTTTGAATGTTTAACACCCACTAAATCAGTTCTCAATAAAACGGCTTCTTTACATAATTCCATTGGGAATTTAATTTTTTCACCCTCTTTATATTCTTGATAACCTTCAATTAACCAATTAAATATGCCATCTTTTTCTTGTTGTAATTTAAATATTAAATCTCTATCAATTTCTAATTCTGTAAATATCTTATTAAATACTATAAGTTGCATTCTACGAAATAACGAATGTCCGCCATCTGCAGCTTTTGGTAAATTATTTGTAATTCCTATAAATTTTGAAGGTAATCTATCTTCAAGCACCATATTATTAGCTATTTCAATTCTTAAAGTGTCATTACCGGTAAGCTGTTTTAAGATATTCTCATTAATTTTGTCAGTTCCTACAAATTCATTAACGTTTATAAATCTTCGCCCTTTTAGCTCTTTATAAATATCACCAGTAATTACAGAATTTCTATTTGTTAAAATATTCTTGCTAAAAGTAATTGAATATTCCCCAACAACTGATTTTAACGCTTCAATAAGAGTTGTTTTACCATTCGCGCCTTCCCCATGAAAGAAGTAGAACGATTGTCTATTTGTGTAGCCGCTTATCAAATACCCTAATGACTTTTTGAAATAACTAACAATACTTTGATTATTGGTATAATTTGAAAATATTTCTTCAATAAATTTAGTAAACCTTTCACATTTTGCGCTTGGATTATAATTAACATTAGAAATTTTAGTCAAATAAAGTTCTTTTGCCTTTTCGTTATGTTCTATAAACTCCCCTGTATCAAGATTATAAACTCCATTTAAGCAATTAAATAATTCGGGGTGCTTATCAAAAATATTTGCTGATTTATGGTATTTTTTAATTCTTTCTAAAATAGTTATCGAACGCCTTATTAGTAAATAATCATTACTAGTACCATTTGGATATACCTCACAAAGCGTGCCATACATTTTTTCAAACAAAAGATTATGGGCATCTAATTCCCATTTTTGCCCATTATAAATAGCCCAGCTTTTTAATTCAGGCAAATAATAAAAAGCATCTTTATAGCGTGCTTCAAATTCACTTATCAATTTTGATTGTGATATTCTAGGTTGTTTTATATTGGTTTTATTTTCATCTTCCATATTTAAAATAATGCTACTAAAAATATGGTAAATAATAAAGAGGGTCATTAAGCTAAACTTAAGGAATATTAAAATAATTACTCATTTGAATATACCAGTTTTTTAAATGTAAAGGTGGTTCAAAACTGCGTAATACATTATCCCAATATCCACTTTTAAAATGAGACTGTTGCTCTTTGTTTAATAGGCTTTTCCAAACATAGTGCAATTCTTTACCTACATATGATTTTAAACCATTTGCATAAGTACAGTTTTTATCATTTAAAATGTTGAGCTTTGTATTCTTACTATGAGATAAATGCACTACGATATAATCTTCAATCTTATGAGGTCCAAAGTTCATCCCTACTGTTTCTTGTCCTAACATGTGCTGTCTTAATAATTGATAAAACGGTTCATAACCTACGTCATACAAACCCCAATCATCATGGTTAGAAAAATTAAATAGAATATCTTTACCTGCTTTTCTATCTCTTGCTATTATTGGCGAATACCTTGATAATCTTTCGACACCTTTGCCGCCTAAGAATTTACCAGTATTGCTTTTTGATGAGTAATGTTCTGTAAACTTCCATTCTATAAGTAATTGCGTTATTTTATTATCTACAACAGCTAAAATATAAGCATCTATGCTTGTTCTGTGATGTCCTCGCATATATCCGTTTTCTTCACCTATTGGTGACTGCTTTGGCCCTATCCATTCAAAAATAACATTACCATAATCTCTATAAAGTGTGCCGCTAAAATCCCAATTAGGCCCTATTGTAATAATATTGCTGGCATTTATTCCGATTAGTTGCAAAATCTTAATAAGATATTCTTTATTTTCGGGTTTTGTGAACGGATACAAAAAATTTAAACAACTTGCCTGCGAACTAATCGGACTTGCCAATCCATTATGCGCTTTAATTCTGCCACGTTTCAAAATCTCTAAAATTTCATCATCAAATAAATTAGACCGAATTTTATCGGTTAGCATTGTCATAAAAATACCTCTCTTTCAATAATATCTACATTCTAAGACCGTTTGGAAGTCTTTTATAACAATACTAAAACACCCCTCAAAATGTAGTGTCAACTTTGAGAGGTGTTTTTAATTTCTGCTTGTGCAGTTTATTCAAAGTAAGTTTTCATAACCGCTTTTAAAATATCACTATTAAAAATATCACCTCTGCAATCAATTTTGCTAATTTCTTTACTTGATGAATTTTGCAACGATAATTTTGAGCCTTGAATATTCAAAATACCGATTTTTGAGCTTTTGTTTTTCACTTCATATTTATTGGTTACAATCTTTTTAATATATCCTATTGTCGAACCGTTTCTTTTAATTTCTGCTGATGAGTCGCTGCCATCAATTACATAATTTCCGCTACTTCCTTTAACTTCAAACTTTGCCATACTTTAACTCCTTTATAGTTTTATTGTTTCACCATCTTCAACCAGTTTTATTTCTGAATTGAATAAATCTTGATACCTGTTTTTAGATTCCGTATGAATTGGAATAATATATTTGGGTTTAATTCTATCTACAAATTTCTGTAAATCTTTAATATAAGCATGTCCTGATGTATGAATATGAGTAATAATATCTTTGTACTCATCTAAATAATTAGGTTTATCAAGATACCCTTTCCACATTGAGAATATTATGTTTAAGTCTTTCTTGTTTACGCTCTCAAAGATTTTAGCGTTTATTTTAGAATTTCCCTTGATTACATATTTTTGAGGTTCTTCAATAATCTCATCTATTGATATTTTTTGCTTTGCATACTTCCATAAATGATTATTTTCTTCAAGACTTTTTGTAATGCTGTTAGGCGCAAAATAAACCTTAATATTATTCCAATCAAACTGAGGAATATTTTTGTTATTTTTTCCATAAAGTTCAAGAATATAGCAAGTATAAGGATCAATTACCAATGTTCTTTTTGTTTTTAAACAAGCCTTATAAACCGTAATAAATCTATCTAAATTCTGCGGTGAAAATAAAACAAGAGGCAATTTAGCTTTTTGAAATTCCTCTACAAACTGAGGAATTAAATCATCTTCCATTATAATTTCTTGCTCTAATCTGTTTAAGGTTGTACCTTCCATAATTAAATAATCTAGTTTTTTAATGTTTTTTGAGAGTTTTAAACTTTCAAAATTGGTTCTTCCATGAAATCTAATATCACCAGTATAAAGAACTGTTTTATCGCTATTGGTAATTTCATAAGCGCAAGCACCACTAATACTATGGTCTATATTATGCGCAATAACTCTAAGATTGCCGTATTCAATAGGATTGTCAATTATATGTAAATTTAGCTTGTAGGTTTGAAATCTTGTTGTTAGTGGTGCAACATTCTTTAAAATCTGATATGTTGTATTGCTTGCATATATTGGTATTTCAGGGTTTACAAGCTCTAAAAGTCCGTAGTGGTCGGGGTGCGCATGAGTTAGAAATATGGCTTTTATCTGTGCTGTATCTTGATTATAAAGTCCTTTGATATTAAGCTTGTAATCTTCTAAAGAATTGTCTTTATTATCCATTGCATCTAATGGAATACCAAAATCAAAAAGAATACGATTATCGTTTTCTTTAATTTCTAAAGAGCTGCCGCCAATTTGATTTGTACCGCGAAATATTGTTAATTCCATTTATACAAAACAAACCTTAATATTAAATTCTTCCACTAATTTTTTAAGATTTACCCTTGTGCTATCCTCAAACTCGCAAGCTGGATTAGAGTTTTTAAATACAATTATTGCTTTTCTTAAAGTTGGGTTTTGAGTTTTAATTTTTCTAGCTTCAAAATAATCGTTTACAAGTTTTTCTTTATCAACAGTTTGGTAATATGTTTGAATTTCTAAACAACACCTTAAAGCAGTTTCGCAAGAATTTTTAAATTTAACCTCAATTAAAAATAATTCGTTTGTGTCTTCTTTGTAAGTCAAAAGATCAAATTTTCCCAACTTATCAGCTTGGCAAGATTTTAAAGGTATCTGATAATCAATAGCTGTACCAATTTCAGATTTAAGAGGATTATAGAAAAACAAGCTTTTTACATAATTTTCTTCATCCCTGTTTGTGTCTTCTGTGATGTTTTCAAAGAGTTTATTGTGGCTCTCTGTGTAATAACTTTTTTCTCTAGTTACCTGTGGAATATTAATTATTTTTTCATTGCTAATAATAGAATTATTAATTAAATATTCCGTAATAACTTCTGTATATGGGGTGTTAGCATCTTTAATATTTCCGTATTTATTCATTAAGTCTTGTGCGTATAAAAGACTTTCGCCATTACTTAAAGCGTTTTTCAATTCATTTAATATGTCCTCTTTATTATACGAAATCATTATTTACCCCATTCCTAGTAGTTATAATATGCTCTTTTTATATTAATTTCACTACCTACAAGATTGATTGTAGAGTATAATATACTCTTTTGTCAAGTTTAAAAAGAGCGTACTAGTACCTTATTTTATAAAGCTGAATTACTTAGAATGGAATAAGGACTATTATATGAACGAAATTGATGTTAAAAAGCTGTTCGGACAGCGCATAAAGGAATTACGATTGAAAAAAGGACTAACGCAAGAGCAGTTAGCACCCTTAATTGATGTTGGTGAAAGAAATTTAAGTAAAATTGAATGTGGTAAAAGCTTTGTAAAAGCTGAAACAATCGCCCGTCTTCTTAATGCCCTAGAGGTTGAACCTAAAGAATTATTTGATTTTTCAGTACCAAAAGACGATGAAACATTGAAAGAAATCTTAATTACTGCCATAAAAGAAAACAAAGTCAATGTTAATCTTCTATACCGCATTTATAGGTCTATTGAGTATTAATATTTTGTTTCATAATTGTTTCAAGAACATATCAAAATTCATAAAATTTCATCAAAAAATACCGAAATAAAATTTCTTGCAAAATATCAAAAATTACCCTAAAATACACCAAAGGTAATGATTTATAGTTATTGAGTTTCAAGCCTTTTAAATAATTATAAAGCAGTTATTGCAACTCATACCCGTGAGGTCGAGAGTTCGAGTCTCTCCCCAGCTATTTTATTTTTAGGTCTAAATGTTTGTTTTGTCGAGACTTCGTCTCAGCACGACTTTTTAAATTCTACGGCATTCGCCTTGAATTTGTTAAATTGATGCGTATAATGTATTAGAGACTTTTGGATGGCGATGTTTTATAAAATATTTAGAATTGACGGCTATAATGCATTAGAGACTTTTGGATGGCGAAGTTTTATAAAATATTTAGAATTGACGGCGGTTTCCGCCGTTTTTTAGTATTGAGATTTGGCGGTCAAAATTTGCACTTTTGTCCAGCTTTTTGCACTTTTTTGCACCGTAAACCTGCCACTCTGAACTTGTTTAGGGTCTATCTCCCATCATACCAACCTCTCCCCGAGTGCAATTTAGTGCAATAAAGTGCAAAAATAATTTGTCCCACAAAATGAGATTTCAAGGATTATCTTTGAGATTTAGATATAAACTGTTTTAGAAATTTAAAAAATACAACTTTATAAATATAAATTTACTTTGATAGTCCTAACTTTCTAAATAAAATTTCATTTCGCTTCTTGCAATCTTGTAGCACTTTATTGAAACTAATAATTTCTATGTATGCATTGTATGTATTTGAAAATGTGAAGTAACCATTTCCATCGGGCATTTCAATAAAGTTTGCCATACCCGCAAAATTTCTTATTTTATCCGTTATATCACATATGATATAGCAATAAAATTTTGCATTTTTAACGGTGCTAACTTGTCTTCCGTTATTCATCCGAATTTTACCTTCTTTTATATCATTTATATAACGGTATACTTGACGAATAGGGTCATCCTTATCTGTATAATCATTTCTTTCTGGTCTTTTAAATTCAATTATTGTTACGGTTTCCAAATCACTATTAGGAATATCTGTTGAATATATTTGTCTATTGTCAAAAAATAAGTCCGTTCTATCATTATTATCGGTTTTTAAATTATTAAGCTTTGAAAAAGGCTTATCGGACGATATAAACTCTGAAAATGAAAGTCTATCATCTATAATCCATAAGTTATGCTTTTCATATGGAATATTATCAGAGGTTCCTCCCATCGGATATATTAAATTATGTATAAACTTTTCTTCATATGGTTTATTATTTTCTTTATTCCATCCTAAATATTTTTCATAATAATCTAATATAATTTTTCTATGGGCTACATATTCTGCTAAGTCAGCCTTTCCAATATCATCAATTTCTTTTACGAATTTTCTTAATTTTTCTTGGTATTCATTATCATTCTCAATTTGTTCCATATCTGTTTCTTTGACAAAGTTCTCAAAATTTTTATTAACTTCATCTCTTTTAACAATATGTTTTATTTTAATTTTTTTCTTAATATCTTCTGTGTCAGCATATAAGGATATATCATCAAAAAAGGCTTCGTTTTCATTCAAAAGATAATTGTACTGTGATAACTCTTCATTGATGACTTTTGCTATTCTTTCCATTTTATTTTTTTGCACAATATCTAAATAAGGAGCTATGTACGTTATTAAATTATCCGAAATGCCATTTTTTATATCAGCCAATGAAATATATTCTGGCATATCTATAAGCACTTCTTTGTGTGAAAAGGTGAATCCTTCTCTGTCTGAATCTGTATTTTTATCTAAATAATTTCCAGATACATAGGCTAAATAAAAGAATTTATCAGTCGAATTAATATCTTGTATTTTTTCTTCAAGATTATTTAATTTAGTAATATTTTTAACAGTATCTGATATAACCATTCTATTATTGCCACAAAAATAAACCCTGTGTTTATCCTCTTCTGCAGTATCAAATAATTTAATATGCTTAATGTTAAAAGTTTCGTTTTTAATTTTTACTTGTTCATCAATAACATTTTTAGAATATAATTTATCGAATAGGTCATTTACGAAATTGACTTTGGTTCTTTGTCTTTGTTTTCATTATCATAACCCTTTACAATAATTTTAGGGGCATTTTCTGCACTGACATAATAAAAACAATGTTCTAAAATTTTCTTTGCTATAGTTTCAATCTTTTGTCTGCTATCATTTATATATCTTTTTTTTAATCCTTTTAATTTAATTATTGTTTGAATTTGTTCATCTTTCGCAAGCGTTGTAGTATAAGATTCTTTATCGATCCCGTTGGGTAATTTATATGTGAATTTGCGTTTGTATTTTTCATTTCGTTCTTGAAAAACGCTTTCTATATCAACCGATTCAAACATTTTTAGCCATGAAAAACGCCCAATTCCCTTGCAACCCAAAGCTACTTTATTTGTATAATATGCTTTGCTAAAGGAAATTGTATTTTCATTATTAAAACCAGTACCATTATCGGATATTACAATACTGTCTATTGCTTGAATTTTATATGGGAAATTTATGTTCTCATTAAGATCTAAATCTTGTTGGTCAGAGGACCTATTAATGTACACTTCAATATAACCATTTTTGTTGTTAGATAATAAAATAGATTGGATTGAATTTACAATCGCCTCGAACATTGGCATTAGATAATTGGATAATTTTAGTTGCCGAACTAAACCATCTATGTCAAGCGTAGAATTAATTTCTATATTTTTATCAATATCAATAATATCTAACATGTGACTCCCTATTAGAATTATTATACCTTAAAATGTTTTAAATTTATATTTGTAACAAAATACAAAGACAATGCTAATGCTATTTATTGATTTGATATGTTCTAATCTTAAATAATTTAATAAGCTAAGTTGTTTGTTGTGTCAAAGCATCTCCGAAATTAGGATTCAGGACTTGACTTCTGTCTCAAAACGAGTGATGAATGTGTGTACGCATACATTGCAAGGAATTTGAGACAATGGAAAAGCAAATTGAGACAAGTAAATTTATCCCTGGAAAAGCAAAGCAAATCGCACTTGCAAGACTTGATTTAGTCCACAAATGGCTTGAGTTTCGTCGAAAATCGAATATCAAAATCCAAGCAGATTATGATTTTGTCAAATTGCACAACACTACAGATTCACATTTGCGTCAAGTTTTGGGTAAAGTCTCCCGCGGCTCGCTCCATCGCTGGAATGCAATGCTTGATGGTTCGGAAGACTACGAAAAACTTCTTCCGCAATACAGATATTCCAAAATCGGTGAGTTCAGAACCACTTTGACCGACGAAGAAATTAAAATCTTTATGGGCTTGCTTTTGCACCCGAATCGATTTTCTATCGGTAAAGCCACAGCCCTCACTAAATACAAATTAAAAGAGCAAGGACAGAATTTTATCCCTGCTGATGCAACTTTCCGCCGCTACGCAAAATGGTTTAAGGCGAACAATTACGACAAATGGGTGCTTGCCCGAGACGGCGAAAAAGCCTTGTCAGATAAGGTAGAACCTTATATCAAACGTGACGCATCGCTATTGGATGTTGGAGATATTCTTGTTGCTGATGGGCATAAATTAGCGTTTCAGGTGATAAACCCATTCACAGGCAAACCAAGTCGTGCGACTTTAGTTGGCTTTTTGGATTGGAAATCGACTGCTCTTGTGGGTTACGAGATTATGCTTGAAGAAAATACCCAATGCATCACATCCGCACTTCGAAACGCAATAATAAACCTTGATATGCTGCCGAAAATCATTTATCAGGATAACGGCAGAGCCTTTAGGGCAAAATATTTCACTAACGACAAGGGGTTTAACGAACTCGGGTTTCAAGGCCTTTATTCAAAACTCGGAATTGAAACGGTTTTCGCCCGACCTTATAACGCCAGAGCGAAAGTCATTGAGCGGTTTTTCAAAGAGTTTCAAGAAGGCTTCGAAAAACTTATGCCAAGCTATGTCGGAAGCAATATCGCAAACAAACCGGCTTACCTGATGCGAAACGAAAAACTGCACTCTGCTTGGCACAATGACTACATCCCGACTATTGAAGAAACAATAAAAATGATTGATATGTGGCTGAATTTCAAAAACTCCCAAACCTGCCCAAATGCACCAAACAAAATAATCGCCGAGGTTTTAGAAGATAGAAAACGCCAAAACATAAACCCTGACACTCTTGACGATTTAATGCTTGCGACTGAAGTTAAAACAATTCAGCGAAACGGAGTCAGGTTCTTGGGTTGTGATTATTTTGACGAACGGCTTTACGGTTTCAAAAGCAAAGTGCTAATCAAATACAACCTCTTTGACCTTACAAAAATCAAAGTTTTCACCCCGAAAGGCGAATTTTTATGCACCGCTGAGCGTGTAACCGAAACCCACCCGATGGCAAAATTATTGGGCGATGTCAAAGACTACGAGGACTACAAACAAAAAATTGTTCGGCAAAAACAACTCAAAAAGAAAACTGTAAATGCAGTTAAAAACTACTTTTCGACCGAAGAAATAAAATATCTTGAAACTAAAATGGACGAAGTTATTTCACTATCCGTTCAAACTGTGTTCAAAGAGTGTTCAAATGCTGTTCAAACTGTTTTTAGAAACAATTCACAAAAATATGAATACTTAATCAAACACGATCCAAATAACCCTTGGATTGCAGAATTTAAACAAACAAAGGAGTACAAATTGCTGTATGAATAAGACTTTTGTAAGGACAAATAATGTCAAAAACTTTATCGGACTTGTTGAAAATCTGGTCAACAAACCAAAAAACATTCCTAAAATGGGACTTGTGTATGGCGAACCGGGGCTTGGCAAAACGCAAACTGCCCTGTGGCTTGCGTGCAAATACGACGGGATTTATCTTCGAGCCTCGAACCTGATGACAGGAAGATGGCTTCTTGATGGCTTAATTAAAGAAATGGACGAACTGCCGAGATACTTGACTTCAGACAACTTCAACCTTGTGGTGAAAAAGCTCAAATCCAATCCGAAAGTGATTTTTATTGATGAAATTGACTACCTGATGAATAATTTTAAGACTGTCGAAATTCTCAGGGATTTGCACGACGAGACCGACTGCCCGATTATTATGATTGGAATGGGTTTGGCGCACAGAAAGCTCGAACGATACAAACACCTTTATGATAGGTTTTCAGAGATTTTGGAATTTGAAACCTTTGGAGTGAGCGACATTGCTCAGATTGTAAATGAACTTTTGCAAGTGCCGATTTCCGCTGATGCGATTGAATATATCCACCAAAAACACAACCGATTCAGGCAAATTGTTCAACTGATAAACAAGC
The DNA here is from genome assembly GCA_947428835.1 of uncultured bacterium. GTDB lineage: Bacteria > Cyanobacteriota > Vampirovibrionia > Gastranaerophilales > Gastranaerophilaceae > RUG14156. The sequence continues at coordinate 74,738 of CANENE010000008.1, forward strand.
TCGAAACCCTTGCAAAAGAAAACAACCTGACTGAAATCACTTTGGAAATTGTGAGGCAAATACTATGAACATTGAAAAATTAGCGAAATATTTAAAAGAATTTACCCTTGATGAAATTGAAATGATAGCTGAATGCGATGTTTTGACGGCACTTAAACAGCTTATTACAGATGGTAAATTATCGCTGGAAAAAGGAATTTACAAATACCAAGATTTTGAAAACAAAGTCGAGTTTGTTGTATTTATAAACTCCGGAGCCGAAAACAAAAATATAACTTTGAAAACCGTTTCAGAAATTTTTATGAAAGATTATGCGGCAAATTTCTGTAAACCAAATACAATAAAAACTTACACCGCGATTTTGAGAACAAATGTAATACCGATTTTAGGGGACAAAAAAGTCCGAGAGATTAGTGCAGAGGATATTAAACGGTTTTACACGATCTGCAAACGGCGCGAAATGGGTGAAAGACGACTGAAAAATTCACTTGCTCTTTTGAACCAGATTTTAAAATACTGTAAACGCGAAAAACTCGCAAAAACTGACTGTGAGTTTTAAGTGCGGCGGCTTACGGACAAAAACAAATTTAGTATTAACAGAATAATCTTTGAGGAGAACTATGACTAAATTAAATAAATTAAAACAGGCTCAAAAGCTTTATGTACAAGAAAATAAGACACTTGGCGAAATTGGAATGGAACTCGATTTGTCCTGCAGGACTTTGTTCTATTGGAAAAAGCGATACGACTGGGACAAACGCAAGTTTGAATACGAGCATGAAAAGGATGCGTTCAGCCAAGAATTGCTTGAACTTGCAAGAAAAATGATGCGAAAACTGAATAACGATTTGGATAAAAATTCTCACACAAACCAATCTGAGATTTATTCTTTCATGAACATCCTAAAAAATATCCCGCTACTCAAAGAATACGAAGTATCCATTTCCTCATCCAAACCAAAACAGCAAAACTTCCTTACTCCAGAGCAAGTTAGTGAAATTGAACGAGAAATTTTGGGGATGGATTAATCTTACTTCTTTTTTGATTGAGTATTACATACTATGTTTTTGTGATATTCTAAAGAAAAAAGGAATGGAGTATGGTTGATAAAGTTTTTAGTTGGTTACCTTTTTTGAAGAGTTATTGAATATTATTTGTAAGAAATATAATTCTTTTACTCTTTATCAAGAATTTAAAAAACTTGTACCTGAGGAACAATATAATGATATAGATCAAATGGATCCTTTAACTTTTATTGGTTGTATTTGCGCTGGCAATAAAATTGCAATTGAAAGAGCTTTATTAGTAAAAGAACGATTCAATATGCAATCAAATCAAATTTCTGATATAAATGGAATTCCCAATTTTGTACATGCTACATATAAATACTTTCATGAAATATACAGAGAGGCAGACATAAATGACATAATGAAAACATTATGGGATTTTGCAAGACAAATTAATGAAAATGAAATTAATGCAGAAACTTTTAACAAAATAATAAAATTTAAAGCAGTGAAAGTTGGTAAGCTATCTCAAATAATGTATATTTGTAAACCCAATATATTTTTTTCCTGTGATTCTACAATGTTATTATACTTAAACAAAAATATTGAAAATAGCTATGAATCGTTTTTGCAAATTCAGAATTTTTGTAAAACTCTAAAAATATCCCCATATGATTTATCTTTTAATGCTTGGGAATATTCTTGCCAAAAAAAGAATTTTTTTGAATACATCAAAAAAATAGACAGAAATTCATATATTAATTTTATAATTCAACATATTGCATCTGGTGAATTTGAACGAAAAATTTTTCAGTTTTCAAATATAAAGCTCTATGAAATAAGAAATAACAATGAACTAGATATTTTACTAAAGAAATTAAAAGATAGCATTGAATGGATTAAATATGATAAAGCAAATGGCAATGGGATTCCCAATGCTATACTAAATACCCATTATAGAAATTTTATTAGTGGTTTTATTTTAAACACATTTGAAGACAATATTTCAATGCAGCCAAAGTACTGGACATATTTTGCTGGTGAAAAATCTAGCAAATGGAATGAATTTTATGAAGATGGCATAATGGCAATTGGCTGGGATTATCTTGGGGATTTGGCTCAATATTCTACACAAGATGAAATTTCAAACCGAATCAAGCAAGAAGAAAATCGCAACAATGAACCTATGAATGATAGTAAGGCAAATTGGGAATTTGCAAATGACTTGCAAATTGGCGATATTGTTTATGTTAAAAAAGGGTTAGATGCTTTAATAGGAAGAGGAATAGTTAAATCGGGTTATATTTACGATGCAAATAGAAACGAGTTCAAAAGTATTAGAGAAGTAGAATGGACACATAATGGAACTTTTAATGTTGATTTCAATGTATTAGATATTAAACAATGGAATCAAAAAACTTTAACAGAAATTAGTCAATCAAAATATAAAGATTTTTGCTTAAAAATTGAGGATGTATTCATGAATAAACAATCAGGAGATCAAGTGGATGATCTTAAAGAAAATATTCCTTTAAATCAAATTTTATACGGGCCACAAGGAACAGGCAAAACGTATAACACAATTTTAAAGGCAATGAGCATTATTGATAACATAGAATATAAAGATGTTTCAGAAATACAGTACTCTGCTTTAAAAATAAGATTTGACGAGTTAAAACAAGCAGGACAAATTGAATTTGTAACATTTCATCAATCATATTCATACGAAGAATTTGTTGAAGGAATAAAACCATATATATTACAATGGGGTTCTACTGAAAACGCAGAGATTAAATATGTAGGCGAAGATGGAATATTTAAAAGAATGTGCTCTTTTAAATATTTATGGGAAAATTTCAAAAAAAATCACTCGACACCTTTTGAAATGAAAACAGTAAGTGACGGTTCTCCATTTAATATCATAGAATATAGGAAAGATAGTTTTAAAGTTGATAATATCGGTAATTTAATACCTGTTAGTGAGCTTGAAAAAATATATGAACTTAATTTAAAACAGAACTTTAAAATTCAACATGAAATTCGCGATTTTATAAGCGATAATCGTTATTCATCATATTGTTTTTCTATTTTACAAGAGTTAAATAAGCCTCGGATTCTTATTATAGATGAAATCAACCGTGGTGATGTTTCAAAAATCTTTGGTGAATTAATAACCTTAATTGAGAAAGATAAGCGCATTGGAAATAAATATCAAATGAAGGTTACATTACCTTATTCAAAAGAATCTTTCGGCGTACCGAATAATTTATATATTATTGGAACAATGAATACTGCTGATAGGTCAATCGCGCTTCTTGACACGGCATTAAGACGTCGTTTTGATTTTGAAGAAATTATGCCAAGACCAAAACTACTTAGCAGCAAAGTCGTTGAAGGCATTGATTTGCAAACTTTATTAACAAAAATAAATGAACGCATTACAGACAAATATGATAATGATCATCAAATCGGTCATTCTTATTTAATGGGAGTTGAAACAAAAGAACAACTTGAAAGAGCCTACAAAAATAGAATATTACCTCTACTTAATGAATATTTTTACAATGATTCAAAAACTGTTGCAGAAATATTAAACTGCAGTGAAGATGAGCTCAAAACGTCTGATTTTGTTTCTATATTAAAAAAAGCTCAAGGTGAGTAATTATGACAGCAACTAGGAATTCAATAGTTGCTTATGAACACGATAAGCTTTTAAAATGCGAGAAAGTCTGTAGCAATTGCACGACAGAATGCACGGAGGATTTTTGTTGTGTAAGTTGTTGCAAACCCGCACATTTTGAAGAGCTTTATAACTATTGCGTTAATGAAAATATTGACTGTGGCTTTGATTACATTGCAAAAGAAAAATGTATAAAATTTGAAAAATATACAGGAATAATTCAACTAAAAGATGGTACATATCTTGAAATATTACCAAAAGTAGATAAAAATACAAATTTAGAAAATAGCCGAAAGATATTTGAAAATCTTGTATTTGCATCACACAATTTAACGAAAGAATATAAACACAACAAAATCGGCGATAGTGATACAAGAAAAAATGATTATGTAATCGAAATTTTTATATCTGTTTTTTGTAAAGACATTTTGGAATTATTAAAAAGAGGGAACAAAAAATCCTATGTTAGAAAATCTGAAAACTTAAATAATTACAAAGGCAAATTAAAATTTTCGCAACATATCAAGCACAACACTACTTCTAAAAATAAGTTTTTTGTTGAATATAGTGAGTTTAGTTTAGATATTCCCGAAAATAGAATTTTAAAATCGGCTGCTTTGTATTTAATAAAGAAAACAACGCAAGAAGAAAATAAAAAAGCATTAAGGCGATTATTAATTGAACTTAATGATATTTCTCTATGCACAAATCTTGATAAGGATTTACAAGAAAAACAAATAAATAGGCTCCACGAATATTATTCTCGACCACTGCAATATGCGGAATTCTTTTTAAGACATGATAATTTTATGCCACGCAAAGGCAGAGTAGCTCTTCCTGCACTATTATTTCCGTTAAATAAAATGTTTGAAGATTATATTGAAAATTTGTTCAAACAAAGTAATGTTGATTATCGAGTGCAATACAGCAAGCATAACCTTATTTATACAGGCAAAAATGAATTATTTAATACGCAGATGGATTTTATAATTACGTCAAAAAATAAAAGCCGAAAACTTATTTTAGATGCTAAGTGGAAAGAATTAAATATAAATGACGAAAAATTGGGAATAAGCCAAGCAGATTTATATCAATTGCACAATTACGCATCAATCATCCGTTCTAAAGAATCAAAAAATGTTTCTATTGCACTATTATATCCACAGACATCAAAATTTGATCAGGTTATTAAAGAATGGACTTATTTTGATGGTACGGAAATTTTCATTATTCCAATAAATGTTTTCAGTGCAGAAAAAAACTCAAATTTGCTTGAGATTATTGAAAGGTTTTAATTTTTTCAATATACCAACTGAATCCATACGACCTTCTCTTAAGGCGCTGCATTCATTGCTTAAAATTAGAATATAATCAAGTTAATTTACATAAAGAATCTGTATTGATATGGCCTTGCTTCCAATTCTGGTATACGTTTTATTGTTCTGGCAAGTTTTTGTGCGAATTCTAGAGTCACTGGAAGCCGGTCATACAAGCTGTCACTATTCCAATTCATTTTGGTTAAACCTAATATGCTATATGCACTTTCATACCAAGACCCGTGTCCTGCATACCTATTTAATATTATCGGCCCAGGAATACCTCTACCTTCCTTATAAAAATGCCCACCATCTTTTGAGAGTACTATATCTCCTTGCGTCCATAATAACAAACTATCGTCTAATTGAAGAATCGTGCCCCTCTGACAAGGATAATTTGCAACTTGCTGCTTGGCGTCAATCTTAATTCCTTTCCAAGGAACATTTTGTTGAAGCTGGACTAACTCGATTCTTTCGCACGCTTTTAATGCATCGTAACATCCATCGATTTCTTCCTCTTTAAAATCTGTAGATTTATGTATAACTATATTTTTAGGAGGTTTCCCAGAATTTCTTTCTTGATAAATGGAAAGGCATCTTCCCATAACTTTTCTAATTTCTTCTTTGGTTAGATAAGGATTATCATTGTCTCCAAGATGAAAATTATTTGTTTCATATGCAACAAATTCTAACCCCGAACCTTCAGCATCAAAAACTTGACTACAACAAGTTACAAATTTGGACTTTTCTTCTTGGTTTCTTAAAGCATAACTCATTCCAATATATGCAGTATCACTTGGCATTTTGGCTAGCTTCCAAGGTACGCCAGTTATTTTACTATATGCAGCAATTCCTAAATGCCACATTACACTACATTGGCATTTATATTTTAGAGATTTTTCCTCTCTGATTATTTGCGTAGGAATGTTATACCCCACACATAATGCTTTTAGAAAGTCATGTAAATCAAATTCATTATCTATTTTACATTCAAATGTGCTTTGCCAGTGCTCTGGCAAATAAATAAACAAAATATCAAAATCATAAATATTTGAATATATTTTAGGAATAAGATTAGAAAATATATCAGATAATTTTTTATGAGGCTTTTCGGAATTTAAAATTTCTTTTTCTTGTTCTCGACTGATTTCTATATGAATATTATCGCTGATAGCAATATTTTTTCGAAAAACATTTGAGAATCCTGGAAAATCGATCAAATAGGTTTTACGTTCTTGAGGAGCATGTTTTGTATTTAATCTGCCTATTAAATCAGTTATAATATTTTTTGTCCCTTCTGGCCCAATAGTGGCAACTCTTATTGTATTAAATACATTTTCTATTAATTTCTGATTATATGGCCCATATTCAATCAGTCCTTTTAGTGGGTGGATATTAATATGATCATCGTCTTCGGGACTAAAAGTCAAGAATGGTTCTGGAATATTTTGATATGCTATGATATGAGAATTAGTCATTTGATAACCTCCTTGTAAATGCAGTTATACCAATTATTTTAAATCTAGGAGAATCTTTTATATTTTTATCCAAAGATATAATAAAATTCTTGTTCTTGCCCACCAAAAATTCAATCCAATTATCAAGAATTACATTACTTGGAACATTATATCGGTATGTATATTTATTATTTAGAAAATTTTTAATTATATTAACTTGCTCTTCATCAATATCCACTGGGGCTTTTACCCAAATTTTAGGTTCCAACAGTAACCAATATTGACTAAATCTATATTCTATTTTAATTTTAACTGCTTGACTCCACTTTAAATTTGAACCTGCAATAGTTCCATAAAAATAATCTTTAAATATTTTACCAAACATACTCCATTCGGCAAATACTTGAGGCTTAAATTTATTTTGATCTATAACTAGAAAATAGCTGTGATTTTTATATTTACCAACTATTGGTAAATTATTTTCAAAACATTTTATTAAAAGTTGATATATAAGATTTAACTCTTGTTGCCCTTCGGTTATTTTTTCTTTTTTCAAAATATATTCTTTTATATTTTTTATTTTATAATCTTTAAAAGTTTTTTCTAGTTCTTCTGCGCTTCCAAAGGCAATTACTCCTTCTTTGCGGCGTATTGCTGCTATATTAGCATGTTTTTGTTTAATTATTTCACGAACATCCTTGTTACCACCTATTTCACAATCTATTAAATTTGCATTTAATGGAATTTCAATAGGTAAGGCATTCAGTCTTATAACAGGAAATCCTTTGCCCTTTGGTAGTAACGGAGAAAATGTTGCTTTGGGCATTTTATTATTTAGGTATTTTTTTATATCGTCTGGTATGTTATCAAACTGCTTTAATAAATCAGACATTGTTTCATCAAAATTTTGAATTTCAATTATATTGGCATTGATTTTTAACTTATGCGCTTTTTCTATTAATGATTGCAACCTATCGCACGGTTTATCACCGATTCTTAATAGCCAATATAATCCTTGCGGAAATCCATTTCCAGAATCAATAGCTTCTTCAAAAACATCCATAATAGAGCTATCTCTTCCGCTATACCCCATTACTATAAGGCCGTATCTTCTGCATTGTTCTATAAGAAGAGCTCGATATTCCTTATCTTGAGATAATTCATCTTCGATATTTTTTATATTGTCTGATTGGAAATCACCATGTAATTTAACCAATAAAGGCCATCTTTCATTGTTAATTGCATCTCTTGCAAGATTCTGGCTTTCTAATGTCGAAACTATTAATTCTCCTGTTGAGCTATATAAATTCGATACAGCATCTTCAATCAATTTATCAAAATTTGTTGTCCAAACATAACGACACAATCCCATTCTCATCATTGAAGCCAATATCTCTTGTCCGTAGGATGGTTTCCTGCCTCTTACGGCCTCTTCTATCTTTTCTCTTCTAATATCACGATTTGGATATGCTAGCTTAAAATAATAAGAATAATCATTTTCTCCTTTTGTGGGAAGCATATTATTTTCAATAAAATAATACTCTAAATTTTGTCTAGTTGTAGCATTTGATAAATCATTAAATAATTTCTGAGGTGCACCAGTATTTTTACAAAATATATTAATTTTAAATTGAGTAATAAGATTGGCTGCAGTGGGAACTCCGGCCGAAACTGAAGCACCGGCGCCAAGAAACCACATAAAATATTTGTTCTTTTCTTTAAATATATTTAGAAATTCAATATAATTCATACGTTATCCTTGTTATATTAATTATACGATAAGTAGACAGTGGTATTAATACCACTGTCTACATTTAATTTACCAAGACTTCTGCTTATAAATATTTTTTGTACCTTCAGAGGATATAGATGTTTCAAATCTTGGATAATTATCACCCTTTGTACAGTTATTATGCCATTGCATAGCTTGAAGATTATCAATATTATCCGAACCACCTTTTGATTTTGGTATAATATGATCAATTTCCCATCCATAATTAGTATCATTGGAACGATTACCATAACTACCATAATTCATCCAAGCGCCGGCAATATCTTTTCTCCAAATAGACGCATCATTAGCTGAATCTTTTTGAGCTTTTGCCCATACTTTGAGTTTTGTGTCCTCCGACCAATTTTCATTATAAAACATTTAAAATGTCTCCTATTAAACTTTTGTACCACAAAATAACCATAATGGACAAAGCAATACAGTTGCTTTTATGGTTTTTTGCGTTTATACTGTTACAAGAAATTTTATTTTTGGGTGATTTTATGTCCATCATAAAATCACTTTTTTTGCCCCTACCACCATACCCCTATTTACATCTTCATATTATTTACTCCTTTCTACCTAATAATATTGTTCTATATAATTATAAGCTTTATCAAAGACCTCTTTATCTTTGAGCTTATATTTAATCCAAATTATACTTCTTAAGGCTTTTTTAACTTCTTGTTTTCCAGCTGTAGTTGTTTGCCATTCAGGGAAACGTACAACTTTTACAATCTCATCAATATCGTTAACTATTCTCTCAACTATGATCGGGGTTTGTGCATTTTTTACACCATTAAACAGTTCTGTTAATGCGGCTTTACCTTTATCAATTTCTTCTTCCGGCACAACTTCTTTTTCTGCTTGTGCTGCTTCACGAGCTAGTTCAAGTAGGAGTTTTAAGAATTCTATGCTAGTTATTAAACCTTGTTCGTGTTTCTCTCTTAAATTTTCAAGTTTTTCTCCTAATTTTATAAATTTAGGATCATTACTATGAGCTCTTATTTTAGCAACAAGATTTATTTCAACTTTCATTGTAGCTTTTTTAAGATTTTTCTGTTTTTCTATGAATTCATCAATCAATTCTGCATCCATAGTTAAAATATCCATATCATCATGCAAATCCCCAACTTCAAGATTTTCGTGAATAAGCTCAATTGTTTTTGCACCAAGCGTTGCCCAAATTAGACCACCACGGCCGTCTGTTGGTTTTACAGACTCATATACTTTACTTAACCACTTATAATCGTATTTATATGGTTGCAGGAATGTATCAGGCGAGAGTGCATTACAAGCCCTATTAAGAACTCTGTAGTCAGAAGCAAATTTATCTTTTTCTTTGTTTGTCGGAATACATTCTTGAGCTGCCATTAAACCTTCCCAGCCATCGCTAGTTCTATCAACCCCCATAAAGTAACTTAAGCATTTTTTCATTAAAGCTGGGAATTGGGTTTTGACATCTTCAATGTTTGTAATAACTTTTTTCATTCCTGCTTCATCAAAGTCTAATGCGCGAGCTACATTATCGAAAATGCCAATATAATCCACAATTAAGCCAGATGTTTTACCTTCATCATAGACACGGTTGGTACGACATATTGCTTGAAGTAATGTATGGTCTTTCATCGGCTTATCAAGATACATAACCTGCAAGATTGGTGCATCAAATCCTGTTAGAAGTTTGGAAGTTACAATGACAAATTTTAAAGGATCATTCGGTTCTCTAAATCTATCCAAAATCTTACCTTCTGTATCTCTGTCTCTGCGATAAGCTTTGTATCGATCCTCTTTGTCATTGTTTGTATCCATAACAATAGTAGATGCTTCCGATGATATTAACTTATCAAGTTCTTCTTTGTACATCAAACAGCACTCGCGGTCATAGCATACAACTTGAGCTTTATAGCCATTTGGTTCAATCTTTGTTTTAAAGTGGTTCACAATGTGTTCACAGACTTTTTTAATTCGTTTTCTGTCATACATAATTGCTTTCATATTCACTCGACGAGAAAGTTCACACTTATCTTCTTCCGATAGATCTTTTGTAAGACAATCAAATTCCCTATCGAGATTTTCTTTATTAACATGAAGATCTACAGGTACAGGCTCAAAATTTAATGGCAAGGTTGCTTTATCTCTTATTGAATCAGAGAATGAATACTTGCTCATATAACCACTTTTGTCTTCTGTTGCGCCAAATGTATGGAATGTATTTTTATCAATTCTATTTATAGGTGTGCCGGTTAAGCCAAAGAAGAATGCATTTGGAAGAGCTAATCTCATTTTTTCGCCAAGATTGCCTTCCTGAGTTCTATGGGCTTCATCAACCATAACTATAATATTATCTCGTTCATTTAAAACTGTTTCAACATCGCCAAATCTAAATATAGTAGTTATTAATATTTTACGAGTATCATTTTTAAAGAATGTCATCAACTCTTCTTTTGTAGAAGCGCTTTCCAGATTTGGAATATCAGAAGCATTAAATGTTGCGGTTATTTGTGTTTCTAAATCAATACGATCGTCAACAATAACGACTGTTGGATTTTTTAGCTCAGGCATCATTCGTAATTTTTGTGCAGCAAATACCATAAGTAATGATTTCCCGGAACCCTGAAAATGCCATATTAATCCTTTTTTAGGGTATCCGGCAAGGACCCTATTTATTATTAAATTTGCCCCTTCATATTGTTGATATCGGCAAATTATTTTATATTTTCTGTATTTTTTATCAGTAGCAAATATCGTAAAGAATTGGAATATATCCATAACTCTTTCAGGTGTAATCATATCAGCTACGCTTATTTTAACATCTGATAGTGTTCCTTCTGTTTTACAACTTGGAGTATGCCAAGGTCCCCATAAACCTATAGGCATACATACAGAACCATATCTAAAACATTTTCCTTCAGATGCAAAGTTAAATACATTAGGTACAAACATTTGCGAAATACTTTTTTCATAAGCTGAAATATCACCAGCACCATCTAGCCAAGTTATTGCATCGCGAACAGGGGTTTTAAGCTCCCCAATTGTAACAGGAAAACCATTAATAAGTAAAACTAAATCAAGACGTTTTCCACCTTCTTCTTTTGGAAATACCCATTGGTTTGTAACAACATATTCGTTCTTATTAAGCTCTTCTTTAGTCATTGTACCAAAGAACTTAATCGGAACCATTCTTCCATCTTTACCGAATGGGAAAGAATTTTCTTCAAATATGAGCTTTTTAAATTGTTCGTTTCTTGTTACTAGGTCATGCGCTTGTGTTGAAAGAATGAGTGAGCGTAATTTATATATTACTTCATCTGCTCTTGAAGGTTCTTCTGCAATTTCAGGATTTAAACGAATTAAAGCATCTTTAACCATAGGTTCTACGAGCACATCACTATATTCACGAGGAAGCTCATCTGATTTAATATACTTCCAACCATTATTATTTAATATTGTTATAAGCATTTGTTCTAAAGTATCTTCATTAAACATCTGAGACCTCCTCTCTGAGTGCTTTTTCCAGTATAATTTTCTGAATATAACTAAGATTTTCTATTTGCACATTCAATGAATTTATCATTATATTAATTTTTTTAATAAAACTAGCATATTGTTTTTGAATTTTTATATCTGGGATAAAAAATTTTATCTCTTTTAATAGTTTAAAATGTCTATTATATCCTAAATTTGTTAATTTTAAATTTTTTAAGTAGTAATAAATATATGTATAATCAATATCTTTATTTTTTAATTTTAATAATTTTGTCCCATCTGCTCCCAGAAAAAAAGGTTCATTAATAAATTTGAAAACTCTTGTATGGTCGCCAAATATTATTGCCGGAGTATCTTTATATAAACCTTCTTCATTATTTGAATATCCAGCAATTTCGTATTGGCTTTGGTCGATGATTTTAAATTTACCATTTTCTAAATAATTATTTTTATCGATTTTTGTGGCATTTTTTGTGTCATCATTAAATATGTCATTAAAAGATAGAGTTGTATTACGTTTTTGTATTTTTACAAAATAAGAATTTATAATTTTATTAGCAATACAAATAAAACTTTTATATGACTGTTTTGTTTCTTCTGCAGCCCAAAGAAGTTCAGCTAACTCTCGTTGTTTCTCTAAATCTGGCAGCTCAAATTCAAGTTCTTTTAATGCACTCCAGTTAATTGTTGGAGAGAGGGAGCCGACAGAAATTTTTATAGCTGCGTCTAAAAAATAATCCGAAGCAATAAACATAGGGAAAAATTTCGGATCAACCACATTTTCTTTTGGCCTTAAAACCAGCCCATGCGCAGAAAAAATCCCATTAAAAGGTGCAATAGCTACTTTTTTTTGATATGCCCTACGTTTTCCAAAAAGTACATCACCTTTTCTCATTATTAATTTCTCTCCAATGGGAGCAACTTCAGAACCAAATCTAGTCACTTCAAGGCATTGAGGGTCTAAATGTTCCAAGCCAATATAGGTATATTTGTCTTCTTTGGTGGGTTTCTTTTTTTCAGTACTGTTATATGCAATATCTTTAAACCTATATTTAGTCATCTTACCCCCTCCTTTCCAATCATTGCTGCTAATTCTTTATAGTTTTTCCTCATTTCATTGGAACTTTTAAGCCAATCTTGACAACACTTATGTGCATCATAAACCTCTTCTTTTTTCACTTCTGTTTGCTCATTGACATATAAAGGAATGCTCAATGAATATCCATTGTTTTCAATATCTTTTATTGCTGCAACTTTTGCGAAATTTGGAATAATTTTATAATCATCATAAGCATTTGCTATCCTAGTTATATGTTCATCTTCCAAGAAACTTTCCGCATTTTTTCTTGTAACTTCTTTGACTGCATTTATAAATAATACTTTTCCTCTGTTTTCAGAATTTTTATTAGTGCGACAGACCATAATACAAGCTTCCATTGGTGAATTATAGAAAAGGTTTGGACCTAATCCTATTACAGCTTCTAATAAATCCGATTTGACAAGTTTTGTTCGCAAATCTTTTTCTTCATCTCTAAACAATACACCGTGAGGGAATAATATTGCACAACGACCATTTTCTGTATCTAAACTTGTTAGTATGTGCTGCAAAAACGCATAATCGGCTCTACCTTGAGGTGGAGTTCCAAGCGTATTTCTGCCATATTTATCTGATTCGAATGCTGCTCTATCCCATTGTTTAATTGAATATGGAGGATTTGCTAAAACTAAATTAAATTGTTTCAACTTACCTTTTTCAATAAATCCCGGATTTTTTAATGTATCATCATTACATATTTCAAAATCCTTTATATCATGCAAAAATAAATTCATTCTTGCAATTGCAGACGAAAGCTGATTTATTTCCTGACCATAAAGTTTAACGTTGCGCCACTCTTGATTTTTATTTTTTAAATATGCAATACAAGATATTAACATGCCAGCACTGCCACAAGTAGGATCATAAACAGATTCATTTGATTGTGGCTTTAACATTTCTGTCATAAGATGAACAACTGTTCTATTTGTATAAAATTCTTGTGCTGTATGGCCACTGTCATCAGCAAACTTTTTAATCAAGTATTCATAACCTTGTCCAAGTTCATCTTCTGGACAATTTTCAATAGATAAAGTTTTGCTGCTAAAATGTTCTATTAAATCTTTCAATAATTTATCTGGTAAGCGCTTTTTATTTGTCCAAGGAGCATTGCCAAAAACACCTTGTAATTTTTCAACATTTGCTTTTTCAATTGTCTTGAAGGCTTTAATGATTGCGGTACCAACATTTTCAGAAACTGAACGAACATTTTTCCAGTGATGACCTTCTGGTACATCAAATTTATGTATTTCATCCCATTCAAGAGCTTCTTCACCGTATTGTTTAACTGCGTTTTGACATTCTTCATCGTAAACATCACAAATTCTTTTAAAGAAAAGCAATGGAAAAATATATTGTTTATAAGCACCTGCATCGATATTAGTTCTCAAAAGGACAGCAGAACCCCATAAATATGATTCTAATTCATCAATTGTTATTCTATTGCTCATCGAGATAACCTCCTTTGATTAACAAGGCTTTGAATTTGTCCTCTGCTTTTATAATATCAGATAATGCTTCTAAAAATTCTTGTTTTGCAACTTCAGGATCGACTGATTCTTTTTCTTCTCTTTCTATATATGTATTAACAGAAAGAGTATAATCATAATCTTTTAAATCCTGTGTTGTAACTATTTTACACTTTTCTTTTTCGTCTGCATAATTTTCATACAGTTTATAAACATCATCAATATTTTCATCGGTCATAATATTTTGCGCACGTTTAGGTGTATAAATTTTGGATGCATCAATCAAACAAACCTTCCCTTTATGCCCTTGTGGTTTGTTATTATTCAATATCAACGCACATGCTGAAACCCCGGTACTATAAAATATACCGCTAACAAAAGTAATAACTGCTTCAAGTTTATCACTACCAATTAATTTCTTTCGCATATCGCCATCTTTGTTTTCTTTAGTTAAAATACTTTGGGGTAAAATGACTGCACACCTACCGTTATCTTTATCCATAGATTTAACCATATGTTGTAGCCATGCAAAGTCAGCACATGAATCTGTTGGACATCCCCAAATATTACGGCCATAAACATCTGATGCGAAAGCATCTGCGCCCCAGTTTTTTAAAGAAAAAGGAGGGTTTGCAATTACACAATCAAATGTTTTAAGTTGACCTCTAAATATATGCAAAGGATTGCGCAACGTATCACCTTGTAAGATGTTAAAATCCTTTGCCCCGTGCAAAAATAGGTTCATCCTTGCAATAGCAGAAGTAGCAAGGTTCTTCTCTTGGCCATAAATTTTACCATAGGATTGCTTATCATTATTCATTCTATGAATTGCTTCTATAAGCATACCACCCGTGCCACAAGCAGGATCATAAACTGTTTCGCCAGGTTTTGGGTCCAATATCCTTGTTAAAAGTTTTACGATTGAACGTGGTGTGTAAAATTCTGCTGCATTTTTTTTAGATAAATCTGCAAATTTTTTAATAAGATATTCGTAACTATCACCCATAATATCGTCAGAATAATTATTATTTCCAACTTTTTTCTGAGACATATGTTCAACAAGATCTTTCAATCTTTCATCAGACAATTTACTTTTATCTGTCCAATCAGCATCATCAAAACTTGTAAAAACTCCACTTAAGGTGTCTGGATTTACTCTTTCAATTCCAGTCATAGCCTTTACAATGGCTTTTCCTATATCTTTACTTTTTTCTCTAACATCCATCCAATGACAACCTTCTGGAATTGCAAAACGATGATTTTCTGCAAATGTTGCATATTCTTCATCTCCACCGGATTCTTCAAGTGCTTTTTGTGTTTCTTCGTCATAGACATCAGAAATTCTCTTAAAGAATAAAATCGGAGTTACATAGCTTTTAAACTCATCTTGGTTTATCGGCCCTCTTAATATATTACATGCCTCATATAAATGATTAAATAATTCTTCTTGACTTGTCATTTCTTCCGCTACTTTAGTTGCCATTATTCACTCCTAAAATTTATTCTGTAATTCCTTGACTACGTTTTGCCATCTATCGTTAGCAGCATTAATAGTATTCTGATACAAAGATAATTCTTTTTCATACTCTTCCGAGATTACTCTTTGTTCCTCTAATGGTAACACTGGAATTTCTACTGACATTATGTCTTTGTAGCTAATATTCATTAACGTTGTACCTTGTTGTAGAGCCTTGATTTGTTTTATACCAATAGGACTATCTAAAAATATTTTAAGATATACAGGCAAGAGCTGGGTTTGGTTAACTCTTATTACAATAAGGTTAGAAGATGCAATGCAAGGATATTGCTGCAATTTAAACACGGCTGTCTTGATGGCTGTACCTCTCGCTGGAATTAAAATATCACCATCTTCCAATATATAATTTAAAATTTTACGTTCGTCAGTATCTAAGTGATCTAAAGAATTATAATCTATATCAAACTCTTTGATGTTTGCAATATTTACAACACCCACAGTGCCAGTTTCGTCTTTTGAGTTAACAACTTTGCCCCTAAAAGAATGAGCGACATCTCCCAAAGTTATTCTTTTAGTGTTTGAATTTTGGAAATTTTGCCAGTCGTCATCTTGTCTTGCGAATATTTTATCTATATTCCAATCTCCAAATTCTTCAAGCTCAGTGTTCATCACAAAGGTTTCATCTTCCAATTTAATTGAAACTTCCTTTGATTTTTTATCAATAACCTTCTTGTATCGTCTAATGGTTACATCATCAGTCATACCTGAAGCTATGGTGAATAAATAAGTTTTTATTGCAGTTGAACTGAATACTCCGGTAGGTAATTCGGATATTTCTTCAATTTTATACATTTTTTGAATAAAATTACGCAATTCTTCAACTCGGTCGGTTGCAAAGGTTATACGTGCAGGAAGAATAGTAACGAGTTTTCCTGTAAATGATAAGTGGTATAGCAAACTCTCGGTTGATGCCAATTCATACTCTCTGCATATAAAATCTCTTTGCTGTTCAACCATCATTCTTACCCCAAAAGGAGGCAGAGAAAGTATTAAATCAAATTTTTGAGATGTAAATTCAAAATCATTCATTCCAACTTGTATTATTTCTACATTATTGTATTCTGCAAATATTTCTTTTAATAGCTCGCAATGCAAGGATTGAACCGTTGTTATTAAATATGAACAGTTTTTGTTTTTATCGATAATTCCTTTTAATGCAAGTGAAAACTTTTCACCATCCTTAATTAAAACATTTGAGAGATTTTTGCTAATTTTATCAAGCAATAAGTTGCATATTGAATCAGGTGCTTGTATATGACCATTCTTATCGGTATCTATAGTAAGCACATCCGTCCAATCTAATTCCATCGATTTAACAGTTTGATAAAAATTTAAAAATACATTTGCGTTTTCGAACACATTAACGTATCCATATTTATTGCTAATGTATCGTGAACAGTCGTACAAAGATTCATTTATATCATCGGGATTATTTGCTTCTTTTTTAACTTTAAGTGTAACAAAAAGTGCAGTTGCAAGCTCTCCCATGGGAAGTATTCCTTTTAGATAACTTGCTTTTTTGGATATATTCGAATTTGTATTTTTCATCAGATTTCTCCATGATTTAATTTTACCATTATATAATACTACAAAAGAAAAATATTTACAACTATAATTTTGGTATTGCAATACCAAAATTATAGTTGTAAACTTGTGTCTTCGTCTCTGTGATTGAATTAGAAGGAATGATAGCAAAGTTAACATGTCTTAACATGTAGTATTCTAACTGCCTTACAAATAAAAATTCCTATAAACCTCGTCAATGTCTTCTTGTTCGATTCCGATATAGTGGAGGATGATGGAAGGGGTGGAGTGGTTGAAGATTTTCTGCAACATTACGATATCGTCGTATTGTTGGTAAAAATGGTAGCCGAAGGTTTTTCGTAATGTATGTGTTCCGATTCGCCCCTTAATCCCTACCATTCGGGCGGCTTTGTTTATTATTCGGTAGGCTTGGGCTCTGTCGAGTCTATATCCTTTTTGTGTATAAAATAAAGGTCTTTCGTCGGGTTTGTCTTTTACAAATTCCTCAATCTCCACCTTTAGGTTTTCGTTAATCGGGAATTTTTTGTATTTATTGGTTTTCTTTTCCCTAAGTTCTATATAGTCTTTGCCTTTTACGTCTTTAACGTCGAGGGAGAGGATATCGGCTATTCTTAGTCCGCTATTTATTCCGAAGCTGAAAAGCAAAGCATTTCGTGGTTTCTTGGAAAGAATTCGTTTTATATTTTGGATGTCTTCTATGCTTTTTATAGGTTCAACGATGTTCATTTGCACCTCAAAGTTTTGAGCCACAATATTAATTACCTAAAAGACAGTAAAAATAAAGCCTCAAAGCGAATTTGAGTACAAGTAACCGGAAACATTCAGCCATCTCAATCTCAAAAAATACAACATATTATTCTGGAAATGTGTATTAAATTTATGAATAAACTTTTTTGTATTGTCACAAACTTGGTCAGACCCTGAAACGAGTTCAGGGTGACGGTTGTTTGCATTGTTGCGCAGAACCGTCATTACAAGAGGCAATTTATTGCCTCTTGTAATCCAAAGAAAAAAATTGCCATATTGTACCATAGTTTCTTCGTTTTTTACAAAAAAGTTTGTAAG